>CALUWM010000007.1 GCA_944324485.1 Candidatus Gastranaerophilales bacterium
CTTGGCGCAGAGCACGGAGACCGTACCCTTTAAGTGCCGAGCGAGCTTAGCGACAGCTTAGCAAGCGAAGGCGAGGGTTGTGAGGAAAGTCCGGACAGTCAAAATAGCAAGCCTGCTTGGGAAATCCAAGTGCCCGTGAGGGTGAGGAAAGTGCCACAGAAAATATGTTACTGTTAATACAGTACAAGTGCAACGGCGGAGTAAAAGCCCACCGCTGATATAGTGATATATCAGGCAAGGTAAACCCCGGCTGACTGCAAGTTTGAATTTGCAAGAAGGTGCTATTTCCGTTTTGTTTAATACAAAAATTGCAAGAGAAAAACGCATTAGACAGATAATTATCTTATTACAGAATCCGGCTTATACCCGACTTTCTGCCTCGGTTGAGGCAGTTTTTTAATAAAAAAGAGGCAATTTTTGCCTCTTTTTTATTAATGGAATTAAATTTTAAAGTGATTTTTTATAAATTTCTTCAACTGCTTCTTTTGTTGCTTTTGTTGGTGCTATTGAAAGAAGCCCGTCTAAAGATGGAGTAGTAAATGCTAATTCAGTCAATCTCGCGATATCATTTTCATTAAATCCTTCATCTTTTAATTTATTAGGAACACCTACGGATTTTAGCCATTCGTAAACTAAATTTCCGGCTTCTTTTGCATTCATTGTATCTCTAATTGATGGTGCCATTGGTTTTAAAATATGAGCCAAGGTTTCTTTCTTAGCTTCCCACATATTTTCAACAACAGCAGGAAGTAATATAGCAAGTCCTAAGCCATGGGATAATTCATGTTTAACTGCTGATAGCGGATGTTCAAGTGCATGAGTATAGTGCAGAAGCCCGTTATCAAAGCATACTCCGCCTAACATTGCTGCATATGCCAGAAAATATCTTGCATTAATATCTTCCGGATCTTTGATTACGGCAGGTAAATATTTTGCAACCATTGAAATAACTTCATGCGCAAGGCAAATCGTATAAGGAGAAGCAACTTTGCTTGTAGCAGCTTCTACAACATGGTTTACTGCATCGATAGATACATATTTAGTTTGTTTTTCAGATAATTTTGTCATAAGTTTTGGATCATCAATTGCATACATTGGGTATATACAATCGTATGCTATTGCTGGTTTATAATCTTTTTCAACTATTGTTGCGACAGCAAATCTGTTAGTTTCTGTTCCTGTTCCGTGGGTTAGATTTATTGCAACTATTGGTGCAGCCTTTTGGGGAGTGAACTTAAATTCATAGAGGTCATTTGCTGTTTTGTCTTTGTATTCAAGTAGTATAGCAACAGATTTACCGGCGTCAGTTGGCGAGCCTCCACCTATTGCAATTACTGCTTTGGCATCAAAATCACGAGCAAGTTTGGCTGCTTCATCTATTGCAATATTTGTCGGGTTGGGTGTAACTTTATCATAATTAACATATTCAATGTTGTTGTTTTTTAAGGCTTTTTCAACAACATCCCATGCTCCTGTTGCTTTGTAAGCGTTTCTTCCCGACATAACAATTAATTTATCTATTCCTTTGGTTTTAAGATCGTGAGCTATGTCGTTTATTTTTTCAATCGCACCAACTCCAAAATAAACACATGTTCTTGTTCTGATTTCTTTAACTTCGTTAATGTTAATGTCTTTTTCCCACATACAAAAACTCCTATATAAATGTACAAAATCATTGTAACATTTTTTTAAGAGTTTGTATAAAAATTATTTTTTATCCGGTTTTTGAACACTAAAAGATTTATTTTCGTTTATTTCTATTCTTGCTGATTTAATTTTATCTTTTATTTCATCTGAAATGCCTGAACCTTGAACAAGTCTGTCTATAAAAGCATTGTTTAGTTTTACTGCTTTTGGCAGTGCTCCTAACTCTTCAAGGATTTCTTTAATTTTATCAAAATCATATGAAAAAGTTTTTTTATGATTGTATGTTAAAATCTCTCCGCTGTTTGATTGGATTTGTTTTCCGCCACGTTCAAAATATATTTTAAAAATAGAACGTAAGTCTTGTATTTCTGATTGCATAGTGTTTATTGCAGATTGAAGTCTCAGATATCTTTCAAAGAGATATTCAACATGGTCAATTTGAGATAATTGCCAATTATATTTTTGGTAATACAGTGCTTTTAATTTAGGATAACATTTGGCAAGAGCCATTGCATCTCCCATGGCTCTGTGGCGTTGTTCATTGTCTGCATTAAACACACTGACTAAACAATCTAAGCCGCAAGATTCGTATTGCGGATAAACTTCTTTAAACATCATTTGTGTATCTATGTAGTTATTTTCAAGAGGCTTATTATATAATCTTTTTGATGCTTTATTTAAAAAGCTGAAATCAAAAATTGCGTTGTGTGCAACAATTGTTGCGTCTCCAATAAATTCAAATATTTGAGGGTATATTTCTTCTTCTGTTGGGGCGTCTTTTAAATCTTCTTCTGATATGCCGTGAATTGCTTGAGATGATTTTCTTATATGATGTTTTGCGTTAATTAAAGTTTCAAATTTGTCTTTAATTTTTCCGTTTACAAGTTTAACTCCAGCAAATTCAATTATTTTTTCTCTGGTATAGTCGAGTCCGGTTGTTTCAACATCTATTACAATTTCAACTTCTTTAGGTTTTCTTGGCATTTATTTTTCGCTTTCTTTCAAAAAAATGATACCATAAAATTATTTTTTTATAAATTCGTTTAGTTTATTGACGTTTTTATCAACTCTTTGAATTGTTTGAACCATTTGATTTTGTTCATTTTTAAGATTTTCGATTTTATTTGTCATATTTTTGTTTATATTTTGAATTTCATTTCCGATTTCTTTGATTTTGTTGTCATTTGTATTTTTTATTCCGTCTAAAAATTTCTCCATTCCGGCTTTATCAAGACTTTTTATGTATTTTTCAATTTGTTCCATGATTTCAACCAGCCCGATTGCTTCTTGGGCTACGTCATTAATTCTTATGGTGTCCCCTGTTACTATTCCAACATCGCACGAGCCGTCAGGAGGCATTAATTCGATAGATTTAGAACCGCCAAGTCCATAAAATTCAACTCTGGCAACTGTTCCGTTTGGGATTTTCATGTCTTTTTGAGTTATTATTATTTGAACTTGGATATGTTTGTTTTTTGATTTTAATTTTCTGACATATCCGACATTGATTCCCATAAATCTTACCGGAGAGCCTTTTGTTATTCCGTCAATATCTTTAAAGTCAATATTATAGACATTTGGTTCAACAAAAAGCTTCGAATAAGTAAAGATTATTCCGCAAAAAATTATTGAAAGTATTATTGTCCAAACTATTATTTCAGCTAAAATTGCTCTTTTTTTCATTTTATTGTGCTATTGCGCCTTTGTCTGCTTGAGATACACTTCTTTGATATTTTGATAAATATCCCTTTAAAACTTCATTTTGGTATGGTTTAAAGTTTTCTTTTCTTTTGTTTAATTCTTCATCGGAGATTAATAGGTTTATTGTTCTTTTGTTTATATTTATTTCAATTTTATCACCGTTTTCAATTAAACCTATTGTACCGCCTATTGCTGCTTCAGGGCAAATATGACCTATGCACAGACCTCTTGTTCCGCCGGAAAATCTGCCGTCTGTTATAAGAGCGCATTTTTTGCCCAAACCTTTTCCGACTAAAAGTGAAGTTGGAGCGAGCATTTCTCGCATTCCCGGACCACCTTTTGGACCTTCGTAGCGTATTACAACGACATCACCCGCAACTACATCATCGTTTTCAATGGCTTTCATTGCATCTTCTTCATGGTTGTATACTTTTGCATTGCCGACAAATTCAAATACATCAGGGTCCACTCCGGAAATTTTAACAACTGCCCCGTTTGCAGCTAGATTTCCATGTAAAATTGCAAGTCCCGGATTTGATGTTATTGGATTGTCGAAAGGTTTTATAACGTTGTTGTCAACCCAAGCATTATCAGCAATTTCTTTTGTTGAAATTCCTATAATATTTTTAGTGTTTTTCATTTCGGGTGTTTTACCGTAAATGGTTTTTATAACTCCTGATATACCTCCTGCATTGTCTAAATCTGTCATAGTAAGGGTGCTTGAGGGATCAAGTTTAATAATTTGCGGTATTTTTTTGCTTAATTCTTCAAAATCATCCAAAGATAGAGGAATGTCGGCACTTTGAGCAATAGCAAGCAAGTGAAGTATTGAATTGGTTGAGCCACCGAGTGCTAAATCTACAATTATTGCATTTTTTATTGAATCAAGGGTTACAATGTCTCTTGGAAGAATATTGTTTTTTACTAAGTCGCAAATTGCAAATCCTGAATCAAAAGCTATGCGGCGTTTTTTTGAAGATACGGCTGCAGCTGTTGCACATCCTGTTAGGCTCATGCCCATAACCTCAGTAAGACATGCAAGAGTGTTTGCTGTATACATACCTTGGCAAGAACCAATAGTGGGACAAGCATAATGCTCCATTTCGCATAATTTTTCTTTTGAGATTTCACCTATTCTATATCTGCCGACAGCTTCAGATGAACCTCTTATAAAAGTTAATGTTTCACCTTTACAGTGCCCTTCAAGAGAAGGACCTGCGGTTACTATTATTGCCGGTATATTTAGTCTGAGAGCTGCAATTAGCATTCCCGGAGTAATTTTATCACAGTTGGTTAAAAGGACTAAACCATCTAATTGATGAGCATTTGCAACTGTTTCGACACAGTCTGCAATTAAATCACGGCTTGGAAGTGAATATCTCATACCGCAATGACCCATTGCTATGCCATCGCATACAGCAGGAACTCCAAAAATAAATGCTTGTCCGCCGTTTGAGTGTATCCCTTTTTCAATTTGGCGTTCTAAATCACGCATTCCGGCATGTCCTGGTACTAAATCTGAAAATGAGCTTGCTATACCTATAAAAGGTTTTTTAATGTTTTTGTCCGATAACCCTCCTGCATATAATAATGCTCTATGGGGTGCGTGTTCTATTCCTTCTTTTAAAATATTGCTTCTCATTTTTACTCCTTGTGGCTTAATCTAACTTAATTAAAACATTTTTTTAATTATTCATCAATAAGGTTTATAGAATATAATCATTTTATATGTAGAAATCAATTTTGATTTTGTTATAATAAAGTAAAATTATTAATAAGGAATGAAAGATGAGTTTTAAACAAATGCTTAAAAGATTTTCAATATTTTTTATTATGTTTATATTATTTTGTGCTACCAATATGCAAAATCCGGCCTTAGCAATTACTCCTCAGGGATTATATGATAAAGCTTGGAAATTAATTCATACTAAATACGTGGATGATACTCAAAATCAGCAAAATTGGGAACGTTGGCGTCATAAATATGATAATGTTATAAAAGATGAGGAAGATGCCTATGTTGCAATAGGTACAATGGTTGATAGTCTCGGTGATGTTTATACAAAATTTCTTACTCCTAAAGAGTATAAAGAAGAATCTGAAAGCATCCAAGGCTCCTTGAAGGGTATAGGTGTTCAAATTGGTGTTAGAGATGGTAAACTTTTAATAATTGCGCCTCTTGAAGATACACCCGGTGAGAAAGCCGGTCTTTTGAGCGAGGATGAAATTCTTGAAATAGATGGGAAATCAACTAAAGGAATAACCGTAGAAGCCGCCGCTGATAAAATTAGGGGACCTGAAGGAACGCAAGTTAAACTTTTAATTAAAAGAAAAGGACAAGAACCTAAATATTATACAATTACAAGAGCAAATATTGAACTTAAATCAGTTTCAATTAAGCCTCCTAAAATTGGTAAAGTTGATGATAATTTAGGTTATATAAGATTAAGTTCTTTTATTTCAAGAAATGCTGCGTCCGAATTTCAAAATGCTCTAAATCAAATGAAAGATAAAGATGGAATTATAATTGATTTACGTTCAAATCCCGGTGGGCTTTTAACTAATGCAATTTATATAGCTGATATGCTTCTTTCTTCTAAAGTTATTGTTTCGACAGTTGATAGAGATGGTTATAAAGAAACTCAAAATTCTCTTTCTCAAGTGAGCACCAATCAACCAATTGCGGTTTTAATAAATGGCGGCTCTGCTTCTGCATCAGAAATTTTATCGGGTGCTTTAAAGGACAATAATAGAGCTGTAATTATTGGCAAGAAATCTTTTGGAAAAGGTTTAGTGCAAGAAATAAACAAATTGCCGGATGGTTCTGCTTTACATATTACAATTCAAAAGTATTTAACTCCAAGCGGAACTGACATAAATAAAAAGGGAATTACTCCTGATTATGTTGTTGATATAACCGAAGAAGACATAAAAGCTAACAAGGATCCGCAACTTGCAAAAGCTTGCGAGGTTTTATTGCAACAAGTTCATAAAAATACAAAACTTGCTCAATAAAACTTTACAAATGTATAAAAAACATTAAAGAAAAGCTAATTACTGCCGAATAAATTTATTGTAAGGATAAAACAATAAAGGAGCAGTTATAGCTTATGGCTGAAAACTATAATTTAGGTTCTAAATTTGGTTTGAATGTTTCTCCAAAGGGAAACAAGCTTCAATCTGCCGAAACTAAAAAAGTTGAAACAGAAAACATTGTTCCTAATTTGTTTGATTCTATGACAGGTTATGTTGCTAAATATGAAAATGTTTTCAATGGCGAGGTAGCTGAAGAAATTAACATGTATTCACGTCAAGCCATGATAGTTGGAATGAATTTAAAAGCTGCAGAACAAAAGCGTAGCTTTGATATGAATATATAACTTTAAGCTTTTTTCTTTAAAATAATTATAAATTTATCTATTAGTTCGCCAAGCATCAAAGACATTCTTCTGTAATCAAGTATTGTAAAGTCTATTGTTTCTGTTTCAAAAAGACGTTTTTGTTCGTTGTCCATAATTGTTAAGCGAATAAGGGCGTGTTCTATTCCATCGTATTCTATTGCCATTGAAGCACAAACATCTCCGGATGATACACTAAATAAAGATTTGTTGCCTGTATATGAATTAATTGCAAAGTCTTGTCTTTTGATTTTTAATATATTTTCGTATTTTTTAAATACCGGAGATATAACAACTTTAAGTTTTCTTTGATAAGCTTGGTTAAAAAGCTTAATACTGTTTTTATCAAAAGCGTTTTGTGCTTCATTTTTACTTGCGTTTTCAACAGGTTCGATTGAATCAGATAAATCTTTGGAATTTAGCAAGTCTCTTCTTGCTTGAAAATTCATTGTAGGTTTGCTTTCGCCTGCATAAAAGTCTGATGCAACTATTAGAGAGTTTGTGTTTTCAGATGCTTTTTCAAGAGCAGCTTCAAGTGCTTCTTTTATGTCATCGAATTTTTGTTCCAATACTTCTACAACACCGGCATTTGCTCCTGCATCAATTCCTAAATTGTTATTGATACGTTCAAATACACTGTATGCTCCGTTTAATTTTGTTTTGTGTAAATAAACATAGAATTTATCAACATCTTTTATTATAATTGAATCGTTCAAACGAATTGATTTTTTTATTATTGAAATAAATTCTTTAGGATTTTTATATTCAGGATATTTTTTATCAGGTGCAACAAGTAAAATGCAAGCCCTTTGTTGGTATTTGCGAGTTTGCGTTATTTCGTTTTTCAAAAAGTCATCACAATACTTTTGAGTGTATACACCGGTATCTCCTTGAACAACTCCAAGCGCAGTTAAAAATTCTGTTCTTGATTCAATATTTAAACTTAGCTCATTTTTTTGTAAACACCAAATAACTCTGATTAAGAGTTCATAGTCTATTATTGGCATAAAAAGAACGTCGCTTATTCCGCTGTCAAAAGCTTCGATAATAGTTTCTCTTGAGCAATTTTCGTTAATTAATAAAATAGGCAAATTTTTGTATAATTCTTGTTTTTTAATTTTTTTAATTAAATTAATAGCATGTAAATTATTATTGTCGCAATGTAGAATTATTACATTTGGCGAGAAACCGTCAAACATATTTTGAGCTTCTTCAATGGAACAAGATTTGATTTTATCCAGATTTCTTAATAAAACAAGTTTTTGTGAAATCTGACTAACAAGTTCTTGTCTATCACTCACAATTACAACGGTATTCGCATCAGCCATTGATTACCACTACTCCAAATTAATTCTACTTAATTACTACAATACTACAAAAATAAGTTTTTTAGCAAAAAATTTTACAAATGACAATATAAATTAAATCTGCTAGAATTAATTTTATGAAAGAATTTTTAAAAGATAATAAAGTAATTTTGATATTAATATTACTTGTTGGTTTAGGATTAAGGTTATGGAATTTAAATAAACCCGAGGGTTTATGGAATGATGAATATATTGTATATTCAATTTCTGCCCTAAAATTTCCGTTTGATTTTTTTGAAGGCATAAAAACAAATTGTCATGCTCCTTTGCATTATTTTTATTTAAAATTATGGATGGCAATATTTAAAAATTCGGATTTTATGCTCAGGTTATCTTCTCTTGTACCCAACCTTTTGGGTTGTTTAGTTATGTATTTTGTCGGTAAAAATTACCAAACCAAAGGCTATTCTGTCCAAATCGGTCTTGCTTGTGCCCTTGTTGGTGCAATTAGTTCGTTTTTAATATATTTTTCTCAAGAAGTAAGAATATATTCAATGATTTTTCTTTTATCTTCTTTAATTCTTTTATATTCTATAAAAATGTATAATTCACCAAGTAAAAAAAATTGTTGGTGGCTTACGTTTTTTTCTGTTTTATTGATTTTAGAACATACGATAGGTTTTGTATATGTTCTTTTTAATGTGTTTGGATTATTGGCATTTAGACAAAAAGCCAAAAAGAAAAAGGATGCAGATGATTTTTATATTCCGATTTTATCCGGCTTGATTTTGTGTTTGCCTTTGATACCTTTTTTGTTTAGAATATTTGCTCATCCTACATATTTTTCTCAATGGTGGGCTCCTTTTAATTGGTCTAAAATATTCTTTTATTTTACGGATTTGTTTTCTCCGGTATTAAAAAACATAACAAATTCGCCTGTTAGTTTTTATCATCAAATTGTAAAAAATGATGTTATAAATATAGGCTTTATTTTGTTTGCAATTATTCCGGCTTCAATTGGTTTATTTTTGATTATTAAGTCCAATATTGATTCAAAGAGAATAAACAGGTACTTTCTTGCTGTATTCATAGCAACATTCCTAACGGTTCTTATTGCTTCAATTGCAGGTAAGATAATTTTTCTAACTAAGTATTTGACTGAATTGTATCCGATTTTAATTTTAATGGCTGCTATCGGTTGGGCTGAATTAAGTTCGAAAAATACAAAAATTACTCTTGCGACTTTTTATGTTTTTATGACTTTGTTTTTCATAATCGTATCTCATACTTCAGCAATTCGACTTGTGAGAGAAGAAGGACAAAGGCTTCCGATTGTTGCAATGCAAGATATGGGTATTCAAAAAAATGATAAGATTCTTTTTTTGTATTATCCAAAGACACATTTTGCAAAGTATTACAATGAAGAAAATTATATAGTTTCGTCTATTGACAAATACAACTTCCCTTATGTTCTTGAAAAAGGGGACACTTATGATGCTTTTAAAGACGGGCATGAGTTGTATAAAGTTTTTTTTTAGAAAATAATAAAGAAAAAATCGAAAAAAGACTTGAAGATAAATTTTTTAGCAAAATGAAAAAGGGCGAAAGATTTTTTGTCGTTGATTTAACCAGTGTCAGTTTGTTTGATGCAAAAAGTCTGAATGGTATTGCAAAAAATGAAACAAGATACAAAGAAATTCCTTTTTTGTATCTTGTTTCAAGTTATATAAGAAATTCTGCCATTGATATAGCTAATTCAAAATTAAATTACATTGCAAAAAAAGAAGCGTACTCTTGGACAATTTACGAATTTCAATATTAGTCTTTAGTGATTATTTTATCAATAAGTCCATATTTTAGTGCTTCTTCGGCACTCATGAAATTATCTCTTTCTGTATCTTTTTTGATTGTTTCTATTTTTTGTCCTGTGTGTTCAGCTAAAAGCTCATTTAACATAGCTTTCATTCTAAGAATTTCTTTTGCTTCAATTTCGATATCCGTAGCTTGTCCTTTTGCTCCTCCTAAGGGTTGGTGAATCATTATTCTTGAATTTGGTAGTGCAAGACGTTTGCCTTTTGTGCCTCCTGAAAGTAAAAAAGCACCCATTGAAGCGGCATCACCGAGACAAATCGTTGAAACATCGGATTTTATTAGTTTCATTGTGTCGTATATTGCCATTCCTGCGGTAATTACACCTCCTGGAGAATTAATATAGAGCATGATGTCTTTTTCGGAATTTTCGCTATCTAATAATAAAAGTTGTGCTACAACAGAGTTTGCAACATCATCATCTATTTCTGAACCAAGAAAAATAATTCTCTCTCTAAGCAGTCTGGAAAAAATATCGAATGATCTTTCTCCTCTGCTTGAAGCTTCAATTACTGTTGGAACATAGTCTATAATTTTGTATTCATTTATACCGTACATAATTTTTTCCCTTTTTTTAATATTATAATATAAAATTTATTTTAATTTTCATTTGATTTCAGTATTTTATTAAGGTATTTTACATTTCTGACAAATAAAACAGGAATTTGTTTTTTTGTAGTAAAATGAAATAGGATACATTGCCTGTTATTTGGATTAATCCCTTAAATGTAGTCTGTAAGAAGGAAAAAAGATGTATAACGTTGCAATAATCGGTGGCGGACCTGCAGGTATTTTTACTGCTCTTGAAATTACAAAATTAAAACCTGATTGGAAGGTTTTGTTAGTTGAAAAAGGTAGAAAGATAGAAAAAAGAATATGCCCCATAAGAGAGGGACATAAAAAATGTTTGTCTTGTAAGACTTGTGGTTTATTGTGCGGATGGGGCGGAGCAGGAGCTTTTTCTGATGGTAAATTAACTTTAACCCCTGAAGTTGGCGGACATTTGGTTGATTATATGCCATATGGTGAAGTAGAAAATTTAATTAAGTATTGTGATAATATTTATCTTGACCATGGTGCAACGCAGACTGTTTTTGGTACAAATAGAGCTGATTTTGCAGATATCGAGCACGCTGCGACATTGGCAGAGTTAAAATTAGTTCATTCTCCTGTTCGTCATTTGGGAACAGAAAAATCTCTTGCGGTTCTAAAATCTATGCAGGATTATTTGGAGTCTAGAATTGATATTATTAACAATGAACAAGTTGAAGAATTAATTATAAAAGATGACGTAATTAAAGGTTTCACTACTCGCGAGGGAAAAGAATATTTGGCAGATTACGTTGTTGTTGCTCCAGGTAGAGAAGGGGCAGATTGGCTGAGCCAACAATTTATTAAACATAAAGTTGAAATGGTGAATAACGCAGTCGATGTTGGTGTTCGTGTAGAACTTCCGGCAGCAGTTATGGAGCCTATTACTTCAAGATTGTATGAATCGAAATTAATATATCATGCTCCAACTTTTGGTGATGAAGTTAGGACATTTTGTATGAATCCTAATGGTGAAGTTGTAAATGAAAATTATAATGGTATTTCTACCGTAAATGGTCATTCATATGCGGATAAAAAGACTCCAAATACAAATTTTGCACTTTTAGTTTCAAAAAAATTCACTGAGCCTTTTCATGAGCCTATAAAATACGGTCAACATATTGCATCTTTAGCAAATATGCTCTCGGGTGGAATTTTGGTCCAAAGGTTTGGAGATTTGCTTGACGGAAGACGTTCTACTCCGCAAAGAATTAAAGAATCAATCATTCAGCCTACACTTGAATGTGCTACCCCTGGGGATTTAAGTCTTGTTTTACCTTATCGTCAGTTATTAAGTATAATTGAAATGCTTTATGCACTTGATAAGATAGCTCCGGGTGTTGCTTCAAGATATACATTGTTGTACGGAATTGAAGTTAAATTTTATTCCGCAAGAGTTTTGGTTTCAAATGAGCTTGAAACGCTTGGTGTTAAAAATCTCTTTGCAATAGGTGATGGGGCAGGTGTAACAAGAGGATTAATGCAAGCAAGTGCTTCTGGTGTACATGTTGCAAGAGTTATTGCAAGTAGAAAATAGACATAAAATTATTAATTATGACTAAAGATATTATTGCTTTTTGGGGGTATCCTGAAAAGAGCTTGATAAAGAGAACAAAACTTCAATATCCGAATGCAAAATGGGTTGATTTGGATATTGATGTTGGAGCACCTGATTTAAAATTATTACCCGAGAACTATTGTGTAATAATTAAAAATATTTATAATAATGCTTTATTTTTAAAAGATGAAATAATAGAGATTTTGGCTCCTGTTGGAAAAGATAAATGTGATAGTGCTTATTTTGCAAGTGAAATTTTAAAAGAAGCAGGTTTTAAGGTAGTTCAGTCAGTTTTTGAAGATGTTTGTTTTGATTTGACAAAAATTAATGTTCCTATTTCAAAGAGCTCCTTGCCTCTTAAGGAAAAAATTGAATTAATCACAAAAAATATAGTTGAGCAAAAGGAATATAATCATTTGCAGCAAATAAAGCCAAAATTTGGGTTTTGGGGTGTTCCGCCAAATGACTTATCATTATTAGATTTGTTTCCTGATGAAACAGAGGTTTTTGGCTGGTGTAGAGCTGTTGAAGCAGGTTATCCCGGAGATTTTAAGCTTGAGACTTATGTTGATAAAAATATTCCTACGATATTTTTTACACAGGCTTTTTGTTCTAAAACCCAGCTTGCAAAATATCTTGCAAACAAGTATGAAGGGCTTTTTATTGATGTTGATGTTTGTCCGAACGCTTCTATTAGGGCGAAAATAGAGGCATTTTTAAAATTGAGGTAAAAATGGAAATATATGTTGATGCCGGCACAACTTGGACTAAGATTTTAAAAGTTATTGAAAATGAAAAAAAATATGAAGTCATACCAACAAGAGACTTAAAAAAGCTTAATTTAATACCTAAAAAGGCTACGGGACATAGTGTTATACAGGCTCAAAATTATGAAAATGAAGTTGTGGCTTTAGCTAACGGTGCAAAAAAATATTTAGAGGATGATTTTATTGCACTTGATTTAGGTTCCAGAGACATAAAGTGGGTAAAATATCAAAACAAGAAATTTCAAGATATGGACTGGAATTCTTCATGTGCAAGTGCAACAGGTGCTACTGTTGAAATGCTTTTAAAATTTTATAATGTTGATGTTTGTGATTTGGTTTATACGAAAGAAAAATATGCAATAACATGCGGTATTTTTGGTTTGGAAAAGATTATGGACGATGTATCAAAGGGGCTTGAACCAAATATTGCAATTTCTAAATTTATACACGGAATTGCCTATAATGCTTATATTTTTACTAAAAGTCCCGAAAAAATTTGTATATCAGGTGGATTTTGCGAGAATGAATGTTTTATTAAGTGTTTAAAGCAATATTGCAAAGTTGTTTCTTTGGGTAGATTTGTTTTGGTAGATGGCCTATTAGCTTTAGCTAGTTAGATTTAAATATTTTTTCAATTTCTGCAATAAGTTCTTCTTGTTTAAATAAATTTTTCTCTATATAAGTGCTGATTTTTGTTTCTTTTGCTTCATTTATATATTTTTCTTTTGGTTCAGAGCTTACAACTATGACAGGTGTATCTTCATATTCCGGATTTTTTCTAAGTTCTCTTATAAATTCAAAGCCGTTCATTTCGGGCATTTGTACATCGGATATTATTAAATCGTATTTATTTTGGTTAGTTTTTTCAAGTGCGTTTATGGGATTTGTTGCAGTAGAAATATTGTATCCATAGTTGGATAGTATATTTTTTTGCAGAATTCTTGTTGTATGAGAATCATCAACAATTAATATTTTATATTTGAAATTGTCTTGTGTTTTAATTATGCCATTTTTGGTAATTATTTTACTTTTAATTTTTTTAGAATTTATTGTGCTTATTATATCGGAAATATTTAATATAAGACATGCTTCACCATTTGCAAGGGTTGTAATGCCTGAAATGTGCTTAACTTTGTATAATGGTGGAGCTAGCTTTTTGTGTACAATTTCTTGATCTGATATTAATTTTTCTACAATAATACCGAAAGCATTGTTATCTGTTTCAATAATCATTAAAGTATATTTATTTGTTTCTCTTGCTACATTATCAAAATTTAAAATTTGCGATAGTGTATATATTACGATTGCTGTACCGTCATATATGTAATAATTTCTGTTATCTTTTTCAAAAATTTCGTCAGAATTAATCCTTACTATGGTTTTAATAACTGATGTTTCAATTGCATATAGTTGTTTTTGTTCTTCAATAACAAATACTTTTTTTGTAGCAACAGTTGCAGGCAATATTATTCTTACTATTGTTCCTTTGTTTATTTCTGAAAAAATATCAACTCTTCCGTTTAGTTGATTAATTTTAGTGTTGACTATATCAAGTCCTAAACCCCTGCCTGATAGTTCTGTTACAAAGTCTTCGGTTGAAAAGCCCGGATAAAATATCAGATTTGTGAGTTCTTCATCACTAATTGCATTTAATTCATCTTCTGTCAAAAGTTTTTTTTCAAGAGCCTTTGCTTTTATTTTTTGAATATCAAGTCCCCTGCCGTCATCTTTTACATCGATTATAATTTTATTGTCTTTATATGTTGCATTAATTTCAATTTTTCCTATGGGATTTTTATTTAACGATTTTCTTGTTTCTATTTCTTCAATACCATGGTCAATAGAATTTCTTATAATATGAATAAGCGGGATTTTTATTTCCTCGATTATTGTTTTATCCGCTGTTATGTCTGAACCTTCTATAATTAAATCTATTTTTTTGTTTTTATCACGTGCTATATTGTGCACCATTCTGGGAAAGAGTTGAAAAATGGTCGATAGGGGTAAAATTCTCATGTTTTTAACCATTGCTTCAATTTCTGTTGTTGTTGAATTGAGTTTTGTTTCGCTTTCTTGGAGTTGTTTAAATAAAGTAGCCATTTCTTTTATAAGGTAGGCTATTTTTTCTTGATGCTGTTCTGCAAGAGTACAGAGTTGTTTGTTGTATGCTATTATTTTTCTATAATTTTGCATTTCGTCATTTATTGGATTAGATAAATATTTTTTATCAAAATATTTTATATAATATCCCATTTTGATAAAGTTTTTTTGCCAATCAGATAAATCATTGCTTATTTTTTTTGCAAGAGAGAGTTGTTCATTGGTTTTAATTTTTGAGACAATCAATTCTCCAATTTGACCAACTAAATTGTCAAGTTTTGATGAATCTACCCTTAGGGTTTTTATTTCGGTATTAGTGATAGTATTTAGGATTTCTTTTTGTGTTAATTCGCCTTGAGAATGTGTTTTTTCATTTTTTTCGTTTTGTTCTTTGTGCTGAAATTTTGTCATTGTTTTAATGACATCTGCTTTAATTAAGGCTTCTTTTATTTGTTGTTTGTTGTTTGATTTTATTGAATTTAAGAGTTCTTTTATTCCAAGTGTTATATCATTAGTTGTTGTTATATTTTTGTTTTTAAATATTTCAAGTATTTCTTTGATGTTTTTGTATATGTTTTTTATTTGGGTATCATTTTCTTTTAAGATTAAATCGTTTATAGTATCAATAATTTCTTTTAAGAAACTGCTATTTAATTCAAGCAAGGGTAATTTTTCAATTATCTCATCTAATTTTTCAATTTTTGGAGGATTTATTTCTTGAATTTGGGGAATGTTATTTGTTTCATTTTCTTTTAACTTCTCTTCTACAATTTCAAAATAGTCTTTTCTTGGTATAAGTTCTTTGTCTGCATATTGTATTATAGCTTCAATTAAGGCTGTTGCACAGTTATTGACTTCAAGAAAGGAAAACTCTTTGTTATCTGAATTTCTAAATTTATCAAGGGCATTTAGGATGTTTTGTGCAAAGTTTTCAAAAGATGAAGCGATGTTTGAATCTATTGTTTTTATTGTGCTTTCAAATGTTCTTATGTTGCTTTCTATTTCATAAATTTTTTCAAATTTTTTGTTTTTTCTTGCGTATGAAATTATATATAAAATGTCTATTATTATATTTTCGATTTTTTCGAATTTTTCTAAAAACTCCTTTTTGGCAGGATTGTTTTCAATTTCATTTTCATAATTTTGAGTTTTTATATTTTGATAGTTATTAATAATATTTTCAAGTTTTTCAATATAATTTTGGGTTTCAGATGATTTATATTCTTCTTTTTGCATAACTGTTTTGTTAATTAAAGAGGAAATAAATTCTAAACATTCTGAAATCGTGTCTGCAATATTTGATGACATTATAAGCTTGTTTTCTTTAACAAGGCTTATTATGTCTTCTATTTTATGTGCTATGTTTTGTATGTCTTCAAAACCAAGCATTCTTGCTGAGCCTTTTAGGGAGTGTGCATCTCTAAAAAGTTGCATTGCAATTTCAGTATTTGAACTGTCTTTTTCCAGCAACAAAAGTTTTCCATCCATTGATGAAATTATTTCCATACTTTCTTGCTGAAAAATATTTAAGATTTCATTTAGTTCTTCTTTTTGAAATTCCATTTTAAAGCCTTAAATTTAAACAATAGATTGCTTTAAATTATTAGAAGCAGATTCAATTTTTTCAAATATTGTATCATTTTCGTCTGTAATTTTTTGACTTTCTTCAACGATTTGAGAAATTTCTTTCATATAATTATCAGTTGTTATCGAATCTGTCTGGATTTGTTTGGATGAAATTATGATTTCTTTCATGTTTGTTGAAATTTCATTCATGACATTTATTAGTTGTTCTATGTTTTCACTTATTATATGAGCGTGTTCAAGCCCTGATTCTATTTCTTTTGTGCCTTCTTCGGTCGCTAAAACAGTTGAGTTTGCTGTTTGTTGAATATCGTTAATAAGAGAAATTATCTTTGTTGTTGCTTGTTTTGATTCATCTGCGAGTTTTCTGATTTCTGAAGCTACTACTGCAAAACCTTTTCCGTGCTCACCTGCTCTTGCCGCTTCAACAGCAGCGTTTAGTGCAAGCAGGTTGGTTTGTTCTGCTATATCTTCAACCAGGCCTACGGTTGATGAAATTGATTGTACAAAGTCTGAAAGTTCAAGTATCAATTCTGCGATTGTTTGAATTTTGTGTCTTATAGAGAACATTTTTTCAATATTTGTTTTAATTGCGCCATATTCGCTATTAGTAAAATTTAGTGATTGGTTTGTTTTCTCTTGCGTTAAATCAGTAAGTTCTTTCATATTTTGTGAATATTTTTGCAAGTTTTCAATTATATTTATAGCATCTTTAATTTTTGAATTTGAAATAACATTATTTTGTTTTTGAGAGTTATTTTTATTTTGTATTGTTTCAATTTCTGTTATGGTAACATCTGTCGAAGAGGATATTACGTTATCTATAAGCCTTTTGATATCATTTTTATTGTATTCAAAAACCAAGAAAGTAATCAGATAAAGTACCCCTAAGGTTACACCGAATTCTAACATTCCAAAATCTTGGAAATATACTACATAAAAAACGATTGATAAAACTATGAATATTGCAATACAATCAATTATTTGTTTCTTGATGAATTCTTTTGTTATATTAATTTTGCTTTTTTCTACTTCTTTTGACATATTTCACCTTTTAATAAAAAAATGTATAATTACATTATATAAAATTATGTTAAATAAGTTAAGTTATGATAAAAAAAGTAATTATTATAGATGATAGTTCAACGGCTCTTAATTTATTAAAAGCGACTTTTGAAAATTGTTTTTGGGAAGTATATGTTGCAAAAACAGCTGTTGTTGCATATGATTTAATATTTAAAGTTGCTCCGGATTTAATTGTAACTGATGCTATAATGCCTGTCGTGGGTGGTTTTCAGTTAGTTAAAACAATAAGAAAAAATGAAAAAATTTCAAAAATTCCGGTGATAGTGTATAGTGTTTTACCTGAAAAAAATGCAAAATTTTACATAAAAGAAGATTCTATTGAGTATTTTTTAAGCAAAGATGATAATTACGATGAATTAATAAAACTTGCTGAAGAAATAACAAAAAAGTATCCTCTTGATGAAGCTTATAAAGAGGAAATTTTAAAAGAGATAAGTAATAACGAAGAAAATATAATAGAAGATGTTATTCAAGAACCTGAAGTAGATGAAGTAATTGAAGAAGAAAAAGAGCCGGAGATTAATTTTGAGTTATTAGAAAGTGAGATAAAAGAAAATTGCGACTATTCTTTAGAAGATAAAAAATTATTTTCGGATTTATTTAAGGTTATGTATCCTTATTTGGATTATGATTTAATGATTGTTTTTCCTTATTTTTCTGAGGAAAATAAAAAATTTGTTTATTTTGATATAAAAGACATAATTATAAGTCGCTTTTTTCAAAGTTATATTTTAAATAAGTTAGCTGCAGATGATGTTGTTTTGTTTAAGAAATATGCACCAAACTTAAATACAATTTTAAAAGAAGAAGAATTTTTATCAAAATTGGAATTTAGTTTTGAATATAAAGGTGCTAAAACTGTTTATGTTGCTTTTTATTCTAAAAAAGCAAATAAATGGCAAAATGAAGATAATATTGAATCGATAAAGAGAGTTTTAGAAAAATTATTTAAAAATCGATATATTGATAAATTCTTAAAACACAATAAAAAAGATGGGATTTCAAATAAATATTATTCAAATAAGTCAGATTTAGATATATATAATAAATTTGAAACTGAAGAGAAAAATTCATATGTCGGGATTTTAGATATAACCAATTTTTCTGACTTAAAAGCAAATTTTTCGGTCGAAGAATTAGATATTATCAATTCTAGAATTTCACAAAAAATTATAAATTATATTGATAAAGATGAATATGTTTTTAAAAATGATGAAGATGAGTATATAGTTTTAATATACGCAAAGAATGAAAATCGTGCAGCATATAAATTTAATTGTATTATAAGACTTTTGGATGAAATTTCTTATAATAATTATCATATTGAGTCTGTTGTAGGAGCAAGCTGTTGTATTATAGATAAAGTTTTTAATATCAGAGAAGCCCAGAAAACAGCAAGAGTTGCGCTTGAATTTACAAGCGCATCTGACAGAGTGGTGGTGCAGTAGTGCAAAATAATATAGTTGTTTCAGATAAAAATTTTATAGAAACCAATAAAAAAGATGAAAACAGTGAATATTATACTTTAATTGAAATCAATCAAAAGATTTTTGGTATAAAGACTCAAAATGTTCTTGAGATAGTTAAAGTAATGGAACTTGATTACCCTAATAAAATGCCATCTTGTATATTAGGGATTGTTGAATATGAACAAAATCCAATAGGAGTCATAGATTTAAGAGAGGTTTTTAAAAATAAAAGAATTGTCTATGATTTAAATGCAAAAATTTTAATATTGAAAACTGAGAAAAATGTTGTTTCTATAATTTGCGATAAAGTTTTGGATATTAAAAAATTAAATCAAGAAAAAATTCATATGCTTCCTTATCAAAAACAAAATGATTTTTATGAAGGTTTGTATATAAATGAAGATGAGAATATATATATTTTAAATGTTGAGAATATTGTTTCATATATTGAGTTAAATCCTGATATTTTTCAGAATAATTCCACTGAAACAAATTATATTATTGACGATGAAAAGTCAAAAAAAATATTAGCTGAAAGAAAAAATTTTTTATCAAAGGTTGAAGCCGAAGTACCCACAAACACCCCTTTATATGACAGAGGAGTGTCTTTTATAATTAATAATGTTAAATATTATATTAATATGGCAAGTGTTAAGGAGTTTTTTAAAGTTAATAATTCAAAATTCATTAAAGTTCCGAGTACTCCTGATTATATTTTTGGACTTATAAATATTAAGGGTGATTATATTACAGTGGTTGATATAAGGAGGTTTTTTAATACTTCTGCAACACAAATTAAAGAAAAATCTACAATTATTATATTGAATTCCAGTGATTATAAGGTGGGTATTCTTGCAGACGAAATATGCGAGAGTATGAATGTTGATTTTGAAGAAATTTTGCAAAACAGATTAAATTCCCAAGAGGAAAATAAAATGCTTGAATTTGTTAAAGACGGGGAGATTTATCAAGTACTTGATGCAGAAAAGCTATTTCAAGATGAGCGTTTGACAATTTGTTAAGTCTTTTATGTATAAATCAATATATTTTTTTGTAGATAAAGCTTGTTCAAGTATTTTTTTAAGTGCTTCGTTTGTTTTTACAATGTCATCTTTATAGTTTGTTTTAATTATTTCAGCAAAATTATGCAAGAAAACCAGAGTTACAAGTTTAAGGTCATTATCTTTTTTTGTTGAAATTATTTGACATATAAGGTCTTCTTGTTTTTGAATAAGTTTATCTGCATTTTGGGTTAAAACTTTTTTTATTTCAATTTCTTTTATAATTTTTTGAGTAATTTCGATAAGTTCTTTTATTGCATCATTGAATATTTTAAGTTTCTCTTTCATTATTTGAATTTTATTGATTACAAGCGGCTTATCAATTTTTGCTTGGTATTCACTTAAATTTGGTTTTTCGACTGTTTTTAATTCTGAAATTATATTTTTTAATTCTATATTTTCAAAACCGTCAATCTGAGCTCCTCCTGTTGATGAATTTATTAGTTTTATGTTTGGATTTTTTGTTTTTAATTCTTCACTTGCTTTTATAAACCAGTCTATAAAAAGCGCATATCCTGTTTGAGTAGGTATGTTTTTTCCTTCTTGTGATTTAACTGTATATATATTTTTGTTTAAAAATTCAAGATTGTTTTTTGCTATTTCTTTTGCTGTTTCTTGAGTATTTCTTTCAGTTTTAAATGAAGATGTATATTTTTCAAAATCAGGTGCAATTATTTTGTATTTTTGTTCTGTTTCATCAAAAATGCACTCTAAATCTTCAAATTGACTTCCTTTAGCATAGCATTGACCATCTTTGTATGCTAAATCTTGTCCGCATAAAATAATTCTTTCAAAACCCATTATATATGCACTCATAAGAGCGGTATATGATACTGTACCAAGGGTTTTTAATTCACCATTTATTTTAAGACAATCTCTGATCCAAGGATTTATAAAGTTTGAGTCTGAAATATAGTTAAAAGTTTTTTTAGTTTTCATTTGTGAAATTATAAAACTGCAAAAACCTTCAAGTATAAAATAGTAATCTTCTGTGTTAATTGTGTCAAATTGTCTTATTGTATCGCCTATTTCTATATCAACAATGAAATCCGGCTTAATATCAAATTCTTTTAAAAGTTTAATGGTGGGGTTTACTGCAAAAATTACAAATTTATCCTGATTTGCTTTTATTGTTTCAATATTTTCTCTTAGTGATGGCCCTGCCGAGAGACAAAGCGCTGTTGCGTTTTTGTTTTTGTATAAATTTTTTAAGTCTTGGATGTTTGGGTTTTTAACTATATTTTTCAGGTTTCTAAAGCTGTTAAATATGGCTTTGGGCGCATTTTTAATTAATGTATTTTGGGCTGCAAGATGTTGACCTTGTGCTTTTTGAACAACTTTTATTATATTTAAAATATCTTCGTAAAATAGTGTTTTATAGGAAGGTAAGAAACTTAGAGATATTTTTGTGTCAGGATTTGAAAAGTTTGTTACATATTTTTTTAGTGTTTTTTCATCAGCACAAATAATCACGTTTTCTTTATAAATTGCGTCAATTTCTGCAATATTTAAAACGAAACTTAAAATATCTATGTTAGGTTCATAAATTATAATTTTGGAATTAACAGAGCTGATTTCATCTGCTAAATATCCTAATCCTAGCCCGTATACTATCCTTAGTGTGTTTTTGTTTTCTTTGTTTTCAAGTTTTTCAACAATTTTTTTTGCTTCATCTGTTGCGCCTGTGTCATTGTGTATTAAAAAATTGTTGTAGATTAGATTATATTCATCTTTTTGAGTTTTTGTTATTTTTATATTTGATTTTTCAAAATCTGACATTAAAATTTTATTACACAGTTCTTTGTCATATTTAGAAATTTGTTTTAGATTTTTTTCAAGCACTTTATTTTCCATAGTCAATATGGTAGCATTAGTTGAGGAATTATGGCAAATTTTAAAAATAAAATTATAATTTTAACATTTATTTTAACAATATTTTTTAGTATTGGTTTGGTTTTTGCGAACGAAAACGATTTAAAACCTAAAATGGGAAATTATGATGAAATATATTCTTCTCTTGAAGAAGCTGACTTTGATTATATTTTTGGGATTGATCCTTATCAACCTGATGACTATACAATTTATATGCACTCCCCATATCCTCTTTTTAGAACTGGAGTAAGTTTAGTTTTTAAATCAAAAACTATACCTCCGGGATATTATCTTTTGACGCCAAGAGAGAAGAATGGGAAAACTTGGATATTATTTAAAGAAAATGGCAGAGTTTCTTATGTAATACCTGTGTACAAAGAAGATGTAGTGTATGAAGGTTTTTACGAAGAGAAATTTCCAAGAAAAAAACCTACTTTTTTTGAGAAAATAAGAAAGAAAACCATGGATTTTATAGGTACGAAATGGGGTAAAAAAAATCAAAGAACTCCTATACCGGAAGCATATATCGAGTTTAATGATACAGGAAATTATTGGGATATGATATTATATTATGGGATGAAAAAATATTATGTCCTTTTTAAAAAAGAGTAAGATAAGGAAAAATAAATGAAAAAAATCATATTTATATTCTTAGCATTTTTTTGGAGCGTCAATACAAGTGTCTTAGCGTTTGATATACCTTTTTTAAATAAAACACCTCAAAGTCAAATTAAAACTTTTTTAAAAGAACATAATAAAGCAATGGAAAATCGTGATGTTGAACAAATAAAGACATTTTACGATAAAGATTATTTGAGTGCAGACGGTTTTGATGTTGATGATTTGGTTACCATGCTTGAAAAAACATATGATGCGTATGGAAATATCAAATATAAGACTAAAATTAATAATATAAGTGCTTTTGATAATTGGGCTTTAGTTCAAATGTCGGATACTTCTTCGGCAAAGATATATCCTGATAAAAATAAAAAAAATAAAGATAAAGTCGGAAAATTAAGCGGAAAAAGTTCTTACGTGGTTTATTTGAATAAAACTGATGACGGTTGGAAAATTGTTTCAGATGAAATATTAATGGAAGAAACTTCTCTTAAATATGGAATAGCAAATAAAATTAATATGGAACTTATAACTCCTGTATTTGTTAAAAATGGTAGAGAGTATGATCTTTCTTTAAAAATGGATAAACCTGATGATATAGTTGCGCTTGCTTCTATTTCAAGAGAAGAAATAGTATATCCTCCGGCAGATTACCAAGAGAAGTTTAGAAGAATGCCTGATGAAGGGGATTTGGAAAGATTGGTTAAAGCTAATAATAAAAATCTTGATGAATATGCAATAGCTTCAGTCGGTTTTACTAAAGTTTCCGTTAATGAGGAAGAATTAAAAGCAAGAATTGAAGTTTTGGGTATGGCTTATATAATGAAGCGAATCAATATGGAAAGAGTAAAGGGCGTAAAATCTACTCTAGTTGAGAATAAATAAGGAAAAAGATGAAAGATAAAAAGGCATTTATTTTTTATTTTTTAATGAGTATAGTTTTTTGGGATTTTGGAAATCAATTAAGAAAAATTAGCTATAATAGTTATTTTGATAATTTTGATAATCCTATATTTTCAGTTGTTCATATAAATAATACAGGCAGTGCTTTCGGCATGTTCCAAAATCATATTGATTTACTTGTTGTACTTGGAATTATAGCGGTATCTATTATTTCATTGTATGTTTATAAAAACATTGCTTTTAAAGATAAGATTGAGCTATTTTCGTTAACTGTTTTTATGGGCGGAACTTTGGGAAATTTATTTGAAAGAATAAAGTTTGGCCATGTTATTGATTATATAAAATTGAATTTTATTAATTTTCCTGTTTTTAATGCTTTTGATATAATGATTTGCCTTGGGGTATTTTTGTATATCATTCTTGTTTTGTCGGATTTTAAAACTTTAAAAGGGCAAATCGATGACGCTGATTAAAATTGATAATGAAGAAGATTTTAAAAAAAGACTTGATATATTTATGACTCAATATTTGGATAACGTATATCCCAGAGCAAAAGTAAGTTCTTATATTGATGAAAATGATGTATTTGTGAATAATAAAAAACAGAAGTCTTCATATAAATTAAGGTTATTTGATTTAGTTGAGTTTGATGAAAATAAACTTTTTGATTTTTTAAATCCTGATTTGACTCTGAAATCTTGGGAATTTGAACTTGATATAAAGTTTGAAGATGAAGATTTGATTGTTATAAATAAACCAAAAGAAATGCTAACCCATCCGACAAAATTTGATAGGGATAACACCCTCTGTAATGCGCTAATATATCATTGCAAGGATAATCTTTCTGATTTGTCCGGAAAAAATCGACCGGGGATTGTTCATAGGCTTGATAAAAATACATCAGGACTTATGGTTGTCGCGAAAAATAATTTTTCACATGAAATTTTAGCTAAGCAAATCAGAGAAAAAGTAGCTAGAAGAAAATATCTGGCTCTTGCTTTAGGTGAATTTGAATTAAAAGAAGGAATAATAAATAAGCCGTTGGTTCATTATATTAAAAATGATGTTAAAATGCGTATAGCTGAAAATAACGAGGGGCTTGAAGCTATAACAAATTATAAGGTACTTGAACAATATAAGGGCTGCGCTTTGGTCGAGCTTGAGTTAAAAACGGGTAGAACACATCAAATAAGAGTTCATTTGGCTTCAATAAAACATCCTGTCTTTGGAGACAGTTTATATGGTGCTAAAAGTTTCATGAGGAACGAATTTTATAATTTAAAAACGGTTGAACAGCTTTTGCAATCATATTATTTAAGTTTTTATCATCCGAGAACAAACGAGCTTTTGGAATTTAGACTTGAAGAGGAAGATTTTAGCAAAGATTTTATTAAAGTTTTAAATTTTTTAAGGAGTAAAAATGAGTATTAATATTGAATTTTATTACATTTGTTATGCTTTAGCGGGATTTTTTGTTGCAAGTATTATTTTTGGTGTTTATATTTCTAAATTAAAAAAAGAAATAAAAGTATTAAAAAGGCAATATGAAAAAAAATCAATCGGGGCTGATGATTCTTCTTTAAGGGTTAAGACTCTTGAAAATAAAATTCAGACTCTGGAAACTTTGCTTAAAAAACAAATGGAAAAATAAATTAATAGCCTTCCCCTATTGTATCAATTGCTTCAACTCTAATATCGGTTATGAGTTCTGAGTATGAAATAACTACAATGGTTGGAATGTGCCTTTCTAACATTTGATACAGGGGAAGTCTTATTCTTGGCGAACATAATATAACCGGTTGAACGCCTACTGCTTGTTGAGCACGCATAAGGGTGTTTGCTGTCATTTCAATCAGTTCTTGAACTTGCATAGGATTTAGAAGGAACATTGTTCCAAGCTCGGTTCTTTGGCAACTGTCATCTAAGGTTTTTTCCCATTCACTTGATAAAGTAAGAGCATAAAGCACTTTTTCTTTGTTTGCATTTGATAAGCATATTTGTCTGCCGAGAGCTGCTCTTAATCTTTCTGATAAAATGTCGGGTTCTTTTGAGAAGCGTGCGTAATCGCATAATCTTTCAAAGATAAATATGATATCCTTAATTGAGACTTTTTCACGTATTAAGTTGACAAATATTTTTCTTAAATCTGATGTAGAAATTATAGTTGGAACAAGGTCATTTACAAGTGTCGGGTCTTGCGATTTAACAAGTTCCATCAATTTTAATACATCAGTTTTTGTCATTACTTCATCAACATATTTTCTGACACATTCTTGTAGATGCGTAACTATTACATCAACGGCATCAACCGCTTGAATTTTGTCGTTTTTGTTAATATGTTGCGGATTTAGCCAATAGGCTTGAGATTGAAAAGTCGGCTCAACCGAAACTATCGCATTGTCAGGAAGTTTTTTGCCCAATGCGTCATATTGATCGGCAATAACCATAAGTTTTCCGGGATAAACAGTCCCTGTTGCAACGGGATTGCCTCTTATTGAAATTAAATATTCGTTATCACCTATGGCGGATGAATCCATTATTCTGATATTTGGAATAATATATCCTAAATCATCTGTAATTCTTTGACGCAGAGCTGCAATTTTAGCTAATAATTGTCCGTCTTGCTCCGGGTCTGCTATAACAAGGAGCCCTGCACCAACTTGTAATGATAATACATCAACTCCAAGGCGTTCATACATTTTGTTTGGATTTACTAAATCTTGCATGTTTTGTTTTACGGCATCTAATTGTCCTAATTGTTGTTGTACATCAAGATTTACTAATACAGATAATCCTCCTAATATTAAAATAACTGCAAATACTATAAATGGAAGCCAAGGTAGTCCTGTAACTCCTGATGTAAGAGCAATTAAAATCAAAAAACCTGAAGCTAAAAACAAACTTGTTGGTTTTGATAAAATTTGAGTAGCCAAGTCTGAACCAAGAGCTACACCACCACCTGTGGCACGTGTCATGACTATGCCGGATGAAATTGCCATTAAAAGAGAAGGTACTTGAGCAGCCAAGCCATCTCCAATGGTTAAAATAGTATATTTTTGAATTGCATCCGCAGGTTGCATTCCATTTAATAAAATCCCTATTATTAAACCGCCTACTATATTTATAATTGTGATTATAATGCCGGCTATTGTATCTCCTTTTACGAATTTCATCGCACCATCCATAGAACCGAACAGGCTTGATTCTCTTTGTAGTTCTTCACGTCTTCTTACAGCTTCATCGGGAGAGATTAATCCTGCATTAAAATCTGCATCGATTGTCATTTGTTTTCCCGGCATGGCATCAAGTGCGAATCTTGCTGATACTTCGGCTATACGTTCGGCACCTTTTGTTATTACCATGAATTGAACTACGGTGATAATCAAGAATATAACTCCGCCGACAACCATGTTTCCGCCGGTAACAAAATGTCCGAATGCTTCTACTACTTGACCTGCATCTCCTTTGGCTAATATTAAACGAGTTGAAGCAATTGATAAAACAAGTCTAAAAACCGTTCCAATAAGAAGAATTGAAGGAAAGGCGGCCAGTTCCAAGGGTTTGTTGACATATAGAGAAATCATTAATAGAACAACGCCCAAGGTTATATTAAAACTGATTGAAAAATTTATAACCCAATTAGGCATTTCTAAAAGTAAAATTAAAATCAAAATTATAACAAAACCCGCAAGAGCAATTTCACTCATAGGATTGGAATTTGTTTTTGGTGGAGCTGCCATTTGTTATAGCCCTCCTTTATATATCCCAAAAGCATTTTGTAAGACTGCAAGCTGAGTTTTAAAGTTGGCGTCTATGACACCATTGTTGGCAACTATTAAACAGCTGCCTTTTTCTATTGTTTGATCTTCAATAACATTAACTTTAACTGTAATTTTTTTTGCTTCAATTATTTCAGGCAAAGAAGCACAAGCAAACTCTAAATCTTCAGGGTTTACTTTTATTGTGATTCTTTCTGCATCTGAATTTATTTCATCAAGTGTAGACATAATGATGTTTTTTAAGATGTTTTCATTTGTTTCTACTTCTTTTTTAATAATTTTTTTTGCAATTTCAAGCGAAATTTCCATTATATGAGGATAGAATTCTTTATACATTTCATCTTTTAGTGCAAGAAATTCTGATAGTGATGTTTTTATTTCTTCAACTTCTTTTTGTGCTTTTTTAAGTCCGTTTTGATATCCTTCACGTGCAGCAAGTTCTTTAATTGAGTGTGCTTCTGCTTGCGCTCTTGAAACAAGAGAGCGTTCATCTATTCTCCTGTATCCTCTGCGCCTGTCCCCTCTTCTTCTTTCTATTCTTTCTTTAAAATCAATACTTGAAATGTCTATCTTCTCAAAGTTGTCTTTTTCAATATCTAAGAGTTCATTGTTTTGGTTTGATGTATTTTCTTGTTTTGTCTCATCAGATTTTTTTGAATTCAAAATTAAATCTTCTTTCTTAATTACATTGCCTTTTGAAACAGAAGATTGTTGAACAGATGATTTTTCTTTTTTTTGAGATGTTTTATTTCTTATAATCATGAAACATTTTCTTCTAGATATTTAGATATTACATCTGCAACATATGCAGGAATTTTGCATCTTTTTTTATCATAACAAGATAAAACAAATTCAATAACAGTAGGTCTTTCGTTTCTTATAATACTCAAAATTTCATTTTTGTCCGAATTTTTAACAATTTTATACAATTTTTTAAAAGCTTTATCGTAACTCACAACAACAGCCTCCGGAAGTGTATTTTTTATTTCATCAAAGCATTTCATAGTTGCTTTTAGGTCAAGTTTTTTCTCTAAATCTGGCATTTTTAGATATTTTATTAAAACATCTCTTTCAGGTTTGTTGAATTTCATTAAAATATTTTTTGTTTTTTCGCTTGAAAAATTTTTCATTAAAATAGCTAAAGATGCAAGTTTAATTATTTTTGAATCACTCATAGAGGCGATTTCAGCCGTAGTTTCTTCTTCAACTTGTTCTTTTGCCATGTTATCTATATTGGATTGTGCAAGAGCATTTGATGAAGTTTGTTCAGTTATATTTCCTTTTTCTTTTAAGTCAGAGATGGCTTTTTGGAAGCATTTTTTTACATGCGCTTCTACAAGATTAATTAGCTGTTCTTGTGGTATTTTGTTTTCGATTGCTTTTTTTGCAATATCAAAAACAGTAAAGGCAATTTTTTGTAAAATTCCTTCTCTGAATTTAGGATCAATTTCGGCACGAATAATATCAATTGATTTATGAAAAATCCACTCGCCTATAAATTGTGTTACAAGGCTGGCTTCTTGAGCATTTAGTTTAGAATTTTCTTCTTTTACTAGTGCATCTCCTGCCATTTTGCAAAATCTGTATATGATTTCAACTACAAATTCTCTGTCGGGTTTTTTTATGTCGGCAGGAATAACTTGGCTTGCTTGACTTGAAAGGTCTTTTGCAAACGCTTCATAATCAAAATTTTTTAAATCAGTTTCTGCCATCTCCCCTTGTTTATTCCTTTATGCACTTTCAATCCAGTTTTTAATTTTTTCTATTGCTTCATTCTCGTCTATGCTGTTGAAATCAGTTTCCAGTTCGTCAATAACATCCGAAAGGTTGTGTTTTGGTGCGGATTGGGCGACTGATTTTGCTTGTTCGAGCGCAAGAGCATACTGATTTTTTTGTTCTATAAAGCTTTGTGCCATTTGTTCTTGTTGGGCAATTAAATTAGAAGCTTGATTGGTAACATCTTTTAGCTGTTGTTCTTGCGAAGCTGCAATTTGCCTTAGATATTCTAGTTCTTCTTCTTGTTTTTTAGCTTCATCTTTAACCTTTTTACCTATATGAGTAAGACCTGCTATAAGCCCTGCAAGAAGAATTGAGCCGACTAACCACCATGGGTTTCCTGATTCTGCCGGTTTTGGAAGTTCATTTTCTTTATCAGGTGCTAAAACAAGACTGTTAGATTCAACAAAAGCAATGGAAACATCCTCGGGATTAACTTTTGGACTTGCTGCGCTTGCAATTAAGCTTTTGAGTTCATATAAGCTCATATTAGTTGGGATTGCACTTTCTTCAATTGAAACCGCAACAGTTATTTCTTCTATTGTTCCTGCTTGCATGTATTCATTTATTTGAGTTTTTGAAACACCGTATTGTGTTTCTGTTGCAGTTCTTGAATATTGTCTGTCTTGAGACGAAGCTCCGGATTGAATTCCTGTTTTAATTCCGTTTGGAACATAAACGCTTACCGGATTCATTCCAGAAGAAGATAAATCGCTTTGATTGTCGCCTAGATTTTCTCTAAAACGTTGTTCAGTTACTGATGTTTTTTGATTAGGATCATATAAAATGCTTGTTTTTTCAATTGGTGCTTGTTTTAAAAATGTTGAAACAGTTGCAATATAATTTCCTTTTCCAAGTAATCTGTCAAGTTGAGCATTTACTTTTGATTGCATGTATTTATCATTTTCTTCAAGTTTTGCTATTGCATCATCGGAAGCTCCAATGATTGAATTGTAAACCGTTCCGTTTGTGTCGGTTATTGAAATATTGTCAGATTGAAGCCCGTGGACCGCTCCTAAAAGTAAGTTTGATATTGCTTTGACTTTCATATTGTCAAGTCTTTCACCTGATGGCATAGTTATTTGAACAGTTGCCGTAATTGGTTTTTGATCTTGCGAAAAGAAAGTTTGTTCAGGAATTGAAATAAATACTTGTGCGTTTTCAATAGGAGGAATTTTTCTTATTAATCTTGCTAATTCACCATTTATTGCTCTTATGAGACGAATTTTTTTATCATCTTTTGTTGATGTAAAATCACCTTTGTCAAAAATTTCAAGACCTGTATGCTCGTCCATCAGACCACTTTTTACAATGGCTAACAAGGCTCTATCTCTTTGGTCTTTTGTGTATTCTTTTAAAACGATGCTTACTTTTGAACCATTTTCAACCTTTGTTGCAGTAATTTGTTCACGAGCCAAAAGTGCTTGTACTTCAAGTGCTTTACCTGTGTTATCTGTTGTAAAAAGAGTAACAGGGTCATTTTTGATTACTTGTTCAGCCGCTTTTAACTTTCCTTCCGGAGAAGATGGTGAACTCATATTTGTGCTGAGGACAATAATCATCATTACAAACATTATTGCAACAGCAACTCCACAAATTATTATTGTGTAGAAAAGAGGCTTATTTTCAGTTATTTGTTTTAGGTCAAATTTTTCCATAAATTTTTAGAATATTCTTTAATTAAATTATACTATTATAATCTTTGAAAGTTAAGTTAAATCTGAATTTGCATTATTTTCTCATACGTTTGAAGTATTTTTCCTGTGATTGTAGTTGCCGCTTGAACTGTTAGTTCTGATTGTGCTATTGCTGCCATAACATCATGGACGTCTGCTTTTCCCTGCATTGCATCGATTGTTAATTTTTCGGGTTTATTAGTTACTTCATTCATCTGAACAATCATATCAGATATGACATCTTTGAAATTTTTAACGTTTACAGTTTCAGAATCAATAGAGATGTTTCCGCTTAATTGCATGGGTTCTATTGAATTCATTTTGAAAAAATTAACTTGGTTTATTTTATTCATTTTTATTCCTTTTATAGGTATTGTGATAATATTGCTTTTACATAATTTTGAGTTTCTTTATATGGTGGCACTCCGTTATATTTGTCAACGGCTCCAGGACCTGCATTATAGGCCGCGAGGGCTAAAATTTTGTTTCCGTTATATTTATCTAACATTTCTTTTAGATATTTAACCCCGCCTTCGATGTTTTCTTTGGGATTAAAAGCATCGTTTACTCCAAGATATTTTGCTGTTGCAGGCATTAGCTGCATTAAACCTTTTGCTCCAACTTTGGAAACGGCATCAGGGTTAAAACCTGATTCTTGTTTTATTAGAGCTTTAATTAGTTTTTCTTCTACTCCATATTTTTCACTTGCATCTTTAATATAGCCTAGGATTGCTGTTTTTGATTTATCTTTTGGACTTTCTATATTTTTTGTAAGAGAACCAAAGGGTAATGGTTTGATTTTTACATTTGGCGGAGTATCAATTTCAAAAACGCCTCGAGTTTTATTTTCTTGCTTCGATTCAGCAAGTATTTCTTGAAAGGCGGTAAGATTTTTTGTTTGTTCAATATTTTCTTTAGGATAAATTGAGTTAATGTAATTGTTTAGCTCATTTACTCGGCTAAAAGCCTGCATTTGACCTGATGAGTTTATGTAATTCTGTATCTTAGGACTAAACATGTTTTTTACTCTTTCCCCTTGAAATATACAACGGATATAAGGGTTTTGAAATTAAATTTTTCTAATAAAATTCATATATTTGTATGAATTTATTTAAAATATATTTAAGGATTTTTTACAAAATGTCTAAATTAATTATTAAAATTTATAACATCAGGATTAATCGCAAGCCACCTGTATGCTTCTGTTTCTTCTTGAGGCATGTCGGCAATAAAAATACCCCCTGTTTTTCCTCTTTTTGAAATTAAGTATTTGTTGTCAAACATATCAGCCAAAGCTCTTCTTATTGTATTTGGACTAACATTTAAAATCGTTGCAAGTTCCCTTATAGGAGCAATTTTGTCTCCTATTTCATAGTTTTCTATTATATATTTTTTAAGATGAGAAAGTGCTTTTTGCCAAGAGTAAATATAGCTTTGTGGCATTGTATTTTTTCTTCTTTCCGAGCTTATAAAATCTGTTTTTGCATTTTTATTGTTGCCAAGATAAACAGTCCCATATCTTCCTCTGCGGGAAAGTATTATTTTTTTTGCATTTAAAATTTTCATTGCATCATTAACTGTTTTGATGCTAACATCAAACATCCTTGAAAATGCAATATTTGGCAGGATTTTTTCACCGGTTTTATATGTTTTTTCGATGTATTTTTGGATTTTATCTACAAGTTGATGAGTTAGAGTAAAATCTTCATCGTTTATTCCGTTCATTATTTCTTCTTTGGTTAATTCAAATTCTTTGATGTAAATCCAAGAAAATTTGTTTCCTTTTTGTGAAATTTTTTTTAAATATCCTTTGTTTGCAAGATTTATAAGACTGAAGCGTATTGTGTTTTGAGATATATCAGTCATTTTTGATAGTTCTTTTATGCTTGGAAGTTGTGAATTTATTTTTATTCCTTCGTCAATAACTATCTTTTTTATTTTGCATTCTGTTAAAGTTCCATGATAAAGTTCATCTTGCTGTTTAATATCTTTTGAATAAAAATCAGCTATACAAGTTCCTATGGATTGCTTTGAGCTAAGATAGCCAAGATTTTTTACTTGTCTGATTGAATTTTGAATTGTTGCTGTTGAAACATTTAAAAAAGAGGCAAGAGCTTCTTTTGAAGGTATAAAATCTCCAATATCTGCAATGCCACATTCAAGAGAATGTTTGACCCATTCTATTATCCAAGATGTTACTGCCTGACCTTTTGGTGTTTTAGAAATGTGAAAATCAGGCTTTGCTATTTTGATATCATCTAATGTTAAATGTTTCATAATTATAAATATTTAAACATAAAACCTTATTAAAAACGGTTTATATTTTTTTTATTTTACAAAATTAAATATTTATTTTCGGGCAAAATTTTTTATTTAGATGTTTAAAATATTTAGTTATGCGCATAAATAAAAATCAAAATAAGTTACATTTTAAGAGTTTGTCGATGCTTTCAAGACCTTTAGGAATGTTTTATAATCCTAATGCTACAATTCCTACTTTTATAATTGAAAGCGGAGTAACAAGCGGTAGAGCATACAGTGCAAATAAAAAAGGAGGTAAAATAGAAGCTTCTGAACGTATAGTTGAACAAGGCACAAGTGCTGTTGTTTGGATTTGGGGAGTTCAAATGCTTCAAAAATTGGGTGAAGCAATTGGAAAAAAAGTATTAAAAAGAGACGATTTTAATTTTGATATTGGATTTGATTATTTGAGAAATCCGCTTGAGAATCTTAATAAAACGGCATTAAAATTTAAAGCAGTAAATCTTCTTTTAAGTACAGCGTTAGCTACTTTGTTTATTGGTTTTGGTTTGCCTAAAATTAATCACTATATAACAAAGAAAATAATGAAAAAAGATAAAGAAAGGCAAAAAGAAACAAATATAAAGACAATCTCGTTTGAAGAATTTAAAAATAAGGCAAAAAATATATCTTTTACTTCTAGTTTGTATAATTTTGCAAATATATTAGAAAATAATTCTGCAATGCGTCTTTTGATAACTGATACAGGGGTTGTTGGAGGTAGATTTTATAATGCAAGAAATAAATATGAAAAAGCAGAGTGCTTATTTAGAGATATTTCTTCGATTTATTTTTATCTTTTTTCAACTCAACATATAGTAAAATTATTAAATAAATTAACATCAAATACTGATATAGACCCTAAGGTGCTTAATGAAACGGTAGAAATGTTAAAAGAAAGACTTGAAAAATCAAATATAACAGATGTGCATAATTTTAAAAATAAAGCAATAGGAAGAGCAAAGTTAGCTGATTTGAGAGAAATAGATAAATTGTTTAAAGATAAAAAGGTAATAACTCTTGATGAATTCAAACAAGCTATTTCTGGATTTAATAAAAAAGCTGAATCAATATCAAAATTACAACCCGAGTTAGGCGGAAAGCTTGTATTAAGTAAATCTCAGGCTCAAGATATCGTAAAAAGCGGATGGATTAGTAATTCTCAGTTTTTGCATAGCGTCATGGAAAGTGCAACAAATGGTGCTTATAAACAAAAAAATCGATTTGTTTCAGCTAAAAAAGTTGATAAAATTAGGCAATCAGTTGAAGATTTTGTGTTGCAAGTTGAAAGAAAAGCTAAAAAACAAAATTGTCCAATAGATTCTTCTTTTGTTGAAAAAGTTGCAAAAAATAATGTAAGAAAGAATTTTGCTTTTTATGCAATTGGAACAGCTGTTTCAATTTATGCACTCGGATTTTTAATTCCTAAAATTCAATATTTAATTAGACGAAAATTAACAAATAGTGATGAATTTGTCGGTATAAAAGAAAATAATAAATAATTTTTATGATATTATGGGTTTATGTCTGAACTTAAAAGAACATTATCCCTGAAAGATTCAATATCAATTGTTGCAGGCTCCATGATAGGAAGCGGTATTTTTATTGTTTCTTCTCATATTGCAAGAATTTCAGACAGTGCAATACTTTTAATTTTAGTTTGGATTTTGGCGGGTTTTATAACTCTTTTAGGCGCTTTGAGTTATGGCGAATTATCTTCTACTATACCCCATGAAGGTGGGCAGTATATTTATCTTGAGAAGATTTTTTCAAAAAAAATCGCATTTTTATATGGCTGGACATTATTTCTCGTAATTCAAACAGGGACACTTGCTGCCGTAAACATAGCTATGGCAAAGTTTTTAGGTTTAATTTTTCCATTAATTGATTCAAGTCATAAAATTTTATCGATTGGTTCATATAATTTTTCAAATCAACAAGCTTTTGCGATTCTTAGTGTTTTATTTATAACTTATATTAATTCAAGAGGGGTTAGGGCGGGGATTATAACTCAAAATATTTTTACTGTAACAAAAATTTTATCTATTGTAGCAATTATTGTGTGCGGGATATTTTTTGGCTTTAATTTTGATACTTTAATTTCAAATTTTTCCTTAGCGAATAATAATATTGAGTTTAATTTTAATACTTTAAAATTAATTTCAGCAAGCGTAGTTGGAGCATTATTTGCTTCTATTACTTGGAATAATGTTACTTTTATAACTTCAGAGATTAAAAATCCAAAGAAAAACATTAAAAAAGCTTTGTTCATTGGTACAATGCTTGTAATTTCTTTGTATTTTCTTTTAAATATGATTTATTTGTCAACGTTATCCCTGGATTTAATTAAAACATCCCCTGAAGATATTGTAGTTGCTCAAATGATGCAAAATATTTTTGGCACAAAGGGGCTTTTAATTATCGCTGTTGTGATTGCGATTTCCGCATTTGGATGTGCAAATGGTATGATTTTAACGGGTTCCAGAGTATATTATAAGATGGCAAAAGAAAGAGTTTTTTTTAGAAGTCTTGCATATATTGACAGAAAAACAAAAGTCCCTCAAAATTCATTGTGGCTTCAGTGTTTTTGGATATGCGTATTGATATTGTGGGGTAATTATGTTCAATTATTGGATTATGTCATATATTCATCAATAATTTTTTATATAATTACTATTTTTGGTATTTTTAGAATGCGTAAACTATATCCGAAAGCTAAAGATGTATATAGGGTTAATAACTTTATTCCTATAACTTTTATTGTTCTTGCTTCAATAATAATTTTAACTTTAACATTTTTTAAGCCAACATATACCGTTCCGGGACTTTTAATAACTTTTTTGGGTATTCCTGTTTACAATTTATGGGAAAAGAGTTCGAAGAAAAGAAAAATTATTAATAATTAGAACCAAAATATGGATTATATTTTTTTTCGTGTTCTATTGTGGTTTTTTCTCCGTGTCCGGGGTATACTGTTATATTTTCATCAAGTTTAAAAAGCTTTTGTTTAATGCTTTGCTCAATTTCAGAAAAAGAACCTCCAAATAAGTCGCATCGTCCGATTGATTCACAAAAAAGAGTGTCTCCTGAAAAAAGAGTGTCTTTTATCAAGTAACAAATTCCGCCTTTTGAATGTCCTTTTGTGTGAATTATTTTGATGTCATTTTCTCCGAGTTTTAAATTTTGTGTTTTTTCATCTAGTAATCCATCTACACAAGGAGTTTCTATTCCGTCTACTCCTGCCATTGAGCATTGAACTTCTACTTGTTTTAATAAAGGTAAATCATCTTTGTGCATAAAAACAAGAGCAGAGGGGAATTTTTCTTTCATTTTTTTAACACAATATACATGATCAAAATGTCCGTGCGTTATTAGTATGTATTTTAAGTTTAATTTTTTGTTTTTTATTTCTTGTTCGATTGATTCAGTTGAGCAAGTACAATCGATAATAGCAGCTTCCAGTGTTTTTTTATCATATATAAGATATGTTGTTGCACCGAATATTCCGTTTGGATAGCTTTTTATATCGATTTCGTTTGACATTTTATTTTCCCTTTAAATTAAATTTTTGACTATATAGGGATTTTATCATATCCAATTGATTTTTTAAAAAGTTTTTAAAAAAGTTATACGGACTAAATTCTTTGTATATTTTGTATAAAATAAGTCGCATTCTCCTATCTGGCACGTCAAAGTGTCTTTGCAGTTCTTTTATGTACTTATCCATATATTCTTTAACCTTTAAATCTTCAAGATTTTTTTCGGTTACTTTTTTGTTTTGAATAAATTTACGCATAATGGCACCGTTTTTAACTTATTTTATAAAATTTTTATAGTAATTTCATTGGTATAATTTGTAATAAACTCTAATATACACATGTTTATATTGATGTGTTAGAATTTTGTTGACGATTATGAAACATTTTGCTATAAAATCAAAATTCAATTTCGTATTAAAATTTATTTTTATTCTTTTTGTGATGCTTTTTATGACCCAAAGCGCTTTTGCTATTAGAATAGGGTTAGGAGAGGGCGTTAAAAAGACTTATGTGGGTAGTTCTCAGAATGCTTCATTTAGAGATGCAAATACAGGAAAGCTTCTTTTTATATCTCGTTCGTTTTTTCCGTATTCAATTAAGGCATACGGAGATTCAATAGCTATAAAAGTCAAAGGAAGATATTATGATTGCTCAACAAATGCAATTTTTATACAAAATCCTGAAAGCAGAGGTTTTTTGGCTACCAAAAAAAGATGGTATAGAGGCGATATCGTAATATATAATATCGAAGGTACGTTGACAATAGTTAATTCTTTGCCTTTAGAAGAGTATTTAATGGGAGTTGTGCCGGCAGAAATGCCTTCAAAGTGGAATGAAGAAGCTCATAAAGCACAAGCTATTGCTGCAAGGAGTTATGCTCTTGCTAATTTAAATAAAAGGGGTTCAAAAGGTTACGACTTGAAGGATACTCCTGCTGATCAGGCATACGGTGGTGCAAGTAGTGAAACACCTCAAACTACAAGAGCTGTTCTTTCTACCAGAGGTGAAGTTTTGACATACGATAATAAAATTATTCCCGCATATTATCATGCAGCATCAGGAGGAAGGACTATTTCTGCGGGCGAAGTTTGGAATCATGATCTTCCTTATATTCAATCCGTTGATAGTTTTGATAGAGGTATAAGGAAAAACGGACATGGTGTCGGTATGAGTCAATATGGTGCAAATAACTTGGCAAATAAAGGTTTTAGTGCTCGTCAAATATTGAATTATTTTTATAAAGACATCAATTTTTCAAGGCTAAAAACAAAAGAAGACTGATTTTTTTTGTAAATAAGCTAAAATTATGAATTTTAAACTTAAAAAGCTTGCAAAAGCTTGAAAAATATGTATAATGATGTTGTATTACTTAAAAGGAGTTAGATATGAACAAAGAAGAATTGGTAAAAGCAGTAGCTACAAGCACTAAGCTTTCTCAAAAAGAAACAGCTGAAGTTATTGGTGCTGTTATTGAAACTGTACAAAAAACTGTTTCAAAAGGAAAGAAAGTTACTTTAGTTGGATTTGGAACTTTTGAAGCTAGAAAAAGAGCTGCAAGAGTTGGAAGAAATCCTCAAACTGGTAAAGAAATTAAAATTGCTGCTAAAACAGTTCCTGCTTTCTCAGCTGGTAAAAAATTCAAAGAAATGGTAGCTAAAAAGAAATAGTTTCTTTTAAAAAGCTTTAAAAATGCTCCCTTTAAGGGAGCAATTTTTTTAATTGTTCTTCTGTTGTTATAATTTCATCTATATTGTTGTATTTAAGTGCGGATTTAATCTTCTTTTTTTTAATTAAAGTTTTTATGCAATTAATGTTTTTACAAACATATATACTTCTTCCAAGTTCATTTGAAGCAGGATTTATTTTTAAGGTTCCGTTTTTTAATTTAGTTATTTTAATCATTAAATCTCTATTTTGTATTTTAGAGCAACCTTGACATTTTCTTTTAATTTCTTGCATTATTTTATTGCCTTTATAAATGCGGTTTTTGAATTTATTTCAATTGGATTATTGCTTAGAGCATTTTGTACTTCTGTAATGTAATTATTTACCTTTTTTTCATCAAAATATTCAAGGAATCTTTCTTTCATGGATTTCTGGTCTGGTGCCGGAGGTGTTATGAACCAATTTGTAATAGTTTCTTTTGTTGGAATATATTTTGATGACGCAATTTGTACATTTATAGTAACATCTGAAAAATTAACTTCAAGAAGATCTTTATCCAAGCTTTCAGCACTAAAGTTCACTAAAGGGTCGTTAGGATTTTCCATAAATTCTTTTTCAGCTTTTTTAAAATCTTCATAATCGCTTATTTGATTATTGGTTAAAAGTTCATAATATCTGGTGTTTTCTGAAATTATAGGTTCAAAGGCTGCATAAATACCATTTTGTTTTAAAATCCTGTAAAATTCGCTAAATACTTGTTTTTTGTTTTTTATATGAACTAAAACTGATCTTGTCATTAGCCTGTCTAAGTAATTATTTTCAAGTTTTATATTTGATACATCTGTTTTTAAAAATTTAGCATTATTTTTTATTTTTGTTTCAGATAATATTTTTTGACATTCATCAAGGCAATCTTGAAATTTATCCGAAAAAATAAGCTCAACTTTATCTTCAAATCTTTCTAAAACACCAAAAGCTAAAAGTCCTGAGCCGCAGCCAAAGTCTGCAATTTTTTGACCGATTTGTAAGTCTGCAAGGTTTAATACGCTATCTCTTACGGCAATTAACCATTTTATCGTTTGTTCTTTTTGGTTTTCATCCATATATGAGAATCTGGTTTTTTTTAACCAAGTTGACCAATTTTTACATGTTCCGCTCATTTTTTCCTCCAAACGCTGTATTTAAAGTTTAAAAAGTGATTTTTGCTTATTTAACATTTATAATTTAAATGTTAGATTATAAGTTTTTTATTATGCCTGAAGAACAATCGTTGGAAAATAATATTAAATATCTTAGCATGATGTTTGAGGTTAGCACAATTGCTAATCAAACTGATGATGTATATGAACTTTTAAGGAAGTTGAAAGATTATGTTGCTGAGCAAATAGATTCAAATGATATTACAGTTTATCTATTGGAAAATCAGCATTTTAAGTGCATTCTTTCAAATGAAAGAGTTAGAAATAACGAGTTTTTTGAGTGCGAAGAAGGGAATTCTCCGTTTTGGGATGCTGTAAACAAGGCTAAGCTTACTGTTATGAAAGATTCCGAGGGAGCTCATCTTTTTAAACCTTTTTTGGAACATAATAACATACTGCCGCTTGACCCTAGCCATGTTCGCGTGTTTTTTCATAACTTAATTCCTATATGTTTTCTTTTTATAAAAGAAAATCCGGATAATCCTATTTCTAAAGAAACGTTTAATAATTTAAATTATGCTTTTGATTATATTGAACCTGTAATTGCAAAATATCATCGAAAAATTAAAAAAGATGAAGAAATTGCACAATTACAAAAGTCTTTGCATAATATTTCAATTCTTTATAATATTTCTCAAGCAGTAAATTTCATTGATGACCTTAAAAGATTGTTGCAAGTTATTATTCAAAAAGCATTGATTACTTTGGATGCTGAAAAAGGCTCTTTAATGCTTTATGATTATTCTTTGAATGCTTTGCAGGTTAGAATTGTGTCAGGTTTACAAGATAAAAAACTTGAAGAAGCAATAAATAACGGTGCTGTTCAGTGTGCTAAAATCGGAGTGGGAGAAGGTATTGCCGGTACGGTATTTTTGGAGCGTAAACCTATAATTACAAATTTAGGCTCGGCTGACCCAAGATTTATTGTTAAAGAAGTTCTGTCAAATACAAAATCTCTTTTGTGCGTGCCATTGATTGCAAAAGGTGAAGTCATTGGTGTAATCAATATTACGAATAAAAAACATGATAAATTATTTAATCAAAAAGATTTGGAATTCATAACTTCTCTTGCAAATCAGGCTGCAATTGCAATTGATAATGCAAAATTATATGAACTTGCAACTAAAGATGGAATGACAAAATTATATATTTATCGTCATTTCTATACTTTGCTTGAAAATGAAATCAGAAGATGCTCCAGATATAAGAGAAATATGTCTTTAATTATGATGGACATAGATAATTTCAAGCGAATTAATGATACATACGGGCATTTAACCGGCGATACAATATTAAAAAATCTTGCAATCGTTCTTCAAGAAAGCGTCAGAAAAATTGATATTCCTGCAAGGTATGGCGGTGAAGAATTTGTCGTAATACTTCCTGAAACAGACAAGGAAGATGCTTGCACAATAGCTGAGCGTATTAGAAAAAATATTTCTCAAATAGTTGTTAAAGTAAGTGAAACACAAGATTTGTCCCCAACTGTTTCAATTGGTGTTGCGCAGTATTCAACGGATGGTCAGGAAGCAAAAGAGCTTATTAATGCTGCCGATACTGCATTGTATTATTCGAAACACAACGGCAAAAATATGGTTTCAACATACGAAAAAGACGGTTGCAAAAAGGTTGAACAAATAAATATCGACATTCAATCTCAGCTTGATTAGTTATTGCTTGTCATTATAGTTCTAAAAGCAGCTAGACCTCTTGCAGAGATTGGTTGCGAGGTTTTTCTTTGTTCTTTTGCAATAGAAAAAATCTTTACAATTCTTTGAATCTCTTGTACGTTTTTAATCGTGTTTGTTGCATAAACATTTCTGACTTTTTCAGGGGAAATGTTGAATAAAGCATTGAGTTCTAATTCTGTCATAACTTTTCTCTCAATCATTAATTACCTTATGTATTAATAAAGTTGTTTAAAAAAAATTAATTGCAGAATTGTTTTAAAGTTTTACAAAAGTTAATATAAAAAATATTGGAACAAATATGATAAAAATACGTCTAAATAATCAAATGCCGTATTTGCTACTTAGGCCTTTGTGGAGAGAACAAGGGCCTTTTTTTATTTTAGTTTTTTTGTGTATGTTATACAAAGTGATAAAATAATGCAGTAAAGTGCTAATTCAACAGTTTCTTCGCCACATGTATTATGTGTTTTTTCAAAATAAATTTGTAATATGGTAAAAATAAACCCTAAAGAAAACGTCCAAATTGGAAATTTAATTTTTTTGATTATCTTTTTTGTATCAAGCCATATTTTATTTAAGATTCCATATAATGCTATTATAAAAATATAAATTCCAACTCCAACATGCGCCAAGTATCCGTATTTATAATGTGACCATGAGTAAAATTCATTTGGTTGATTAGGTATTTGACAGAAAATTACTCTTCCGTAGCTTAATTCTCTTAGAATCATTAATATTAAAAATAATGCTAGGACGTTAAAAAATACTTTATGTTTTTTGAAACGAAAACATATGATTATTGAAATAATTAGAGGAATTAAGGCAATGTTTTCAAGAAGACTGTTTTCATATATTTCTGTTATATTGAAAATTTTTATGTAAGATATGCTCAAAATTAACAAAAATATTGCAATTGAATCTGTTTTTTGAAAATTGAAATCTAAATATTGTAAAATTTTATTCTTAAGTAAACCAAACATGATTGTTTTAGTATAATATATTTTTTAAAAAAATGTAAAATATTTATGTTAAGATATTTTTATGAATAAACAATTTAGACAAGAATTTTCAATAAAACAAATCCCGACAGATGACCCTATGCTATTGCAAAACACTTTAAATGCTATGTCTAGTGGTGGTTTTGAGCTGTATTCAATATATGAAGCAGAACAGGATTCAAAAATAGTTTATAATTGTATTTTTGTTAAGGAAAGTGAAAATTTATCAGATGAAGTTGATGACGAACTTGTGAATTTTCGTTCTCAAGTTGAAAAAATGCTTTATTCAAAAGAAGAACCATATGAGCTTTGTTTAAATCTTCAAAAGAAAATAAGAGACAAAAAAGAAAAAATTGAGCGTGTTAAAAAATTTCTTGAAAGTTCAAAGGATTCTGAGCGTGAGCTTTTAAATGATGAAATAAAAAAAGATATTGATGATTTAAATGATTTAAAAAGGGATTTGAAAGAGATTTTAGCTCCTTCAAAGATGTCAAAATTCTTAGGAGAGGAGAAACTTTCAATTAATTTATCCCAAGAAAACTATTGTCTTTGCGATTATCAGGAAGAAAAAAATTTACTGTCTCAGACGGTAAAAGTTAGACAGGAATTGACTAAGCAACTTGGATACATTATTCCAAAGGTGCAATTTATAGAAAATTCTTCGTTGGATGAATATGAGTTTTCAATAAATGTTCATGGAGTTAGTGTAATTTGTGCTAAGGCTTATCCTAATCATTTAGCTTTTTTTGAGGATGAGTTAAATATTGAAAGAGTCCCTAATAATTCCTATAAAACAAAAGACCCTCTGACAAAAAGGAAGTTAGTTTGGATTTTAAGGGATGAGTGCGAAGATTATTGGGTGCAAGGAATAGAACCGGCTGAATATATTGCTAATTATTTGAGTTATTTTGCGATAGTTCATGTTGATGAAATCTTTGATTATAGTGATTTAAATCGATATGTTGATTTTGTTACAAATAAAAATTCGTTTTTAGTTGAAACAATTTTAGGTGAATTTATTAGTGTTTCGGAATTAAAATATATTTTAGTTCAGTTGATTAGAGAAAGAGTCAGCATAAAAGATATAGTCTATATTTTTGAAAAATTAAATGATTTTTCTGATGATTCATCGAAATCTGATTTGTTAGATAGATTAAGAATGGCTCTTTCAAGACAAATTTCTGAAAGTATCTCTACAAAAGAAAAAGAGATTTTTGCTTACGAAATAGATGATGAGACAATTGATTTACTTGAAAAGCAAGCAAGTAATGAAGAAGCAAGTGTTAAAATTGATTTATCGAAGTTTAGTAAATTTAAAAAAGTTTTAAAAGAAATGAGAAAAGACATTATAGAAAAAAATGCTGTACTTATTGTTCCTCAGCAGTTTAGGCAAATTATTTTTATTCTTGTTTCTCAGTTTTTTATGGATATTCCGGTTATTTGTCTTGAAGAAATTGCAAGTGATTATAAATTAAACATTATTGGAAAAATATAGTTATTTGTTTTTATTTGTAATTATAGAAATACACTCATAAAAAATTTGCGTCTGGCGCGATTCGAACGCGCGACCTATCCCTTAAAAGGGGAGTGCTCTACCTGCTGAGCTACAGACGCAAACTTTATACTTTATTTAATTTTCAATTGTCTTATCTCAGCAGGTAGAGCATGTGCTTTTATTTACCGTTTCAGCGAGCTTCACCGAGTGCTGAGCTACAGACGCAAACTTTATACTTTATTTAATTTTCAATTATTTCTTTTGGTTTGGCGAATTTGCCGAATCTAAGAAAATCTTTGCTAAACAAATTTTCAAACAATCAATCCTTGATTGCCTATTCAATATATCAAGAACAAAATTTCACGTCAAATATTTTTTTAAAAAAATTAATATTAGCTTACAAGTTATTACCCGATGGTTGATTTAAGATTTTTTTTCGATTTGTTATTTTTTAGATATACAATTTTGAAAGGTTAAGAAATGAAAAAATTATTGTTCTCTTTTTTGGCATTTACGGTTTTTAGTTCTATTTCTTTTGCTGCTCCTTGCAGTGTTGAGAAATGTTCAAAGTCAGATTGTGCTAAAGCTCCCGCTACCAGTTGCGAAAAAGCTAATCCTTGTGAAGAAAAAACTACATCTTGTGATGAAACAACTTGTGATAAATGTAATGTAGAAGATGATGAGTATTGCGTATATAATCAGTGTTTCTTTGATAAACAATATAAAAAAATGAAAAAAGAATTGTGTTTAACAAAAAAACAAGAAGCTTGCATTGATAATATATATAAAAGTTTTAAAACAGATATGGAAGCTCAGCATGCTAAGTATCGCATAGAAAAAGATAAGCTTTTAAATATGATTGAATGTAATAATGATTGTTGGAAAGATCAAGCAAAAGTTCTTAAAGAAATGAAAAGAGATGCTAAAGAAAAATGCAAACAATTCAGAGATGATGTCAAAGAACAACTTTGTAAAAATCAATATTCGGCATTTCGAAAATTCCAAAGATGTGAAAGAAGTAAAATGAGAAAACTTATAAAATATGCAAAAGTTTATAAATTCCCTTGCACTGATTGCTGTAAATAAATTTAACGGGGCAGATGCCCCGTTTTTTAATGATTTTTCTTTATTAAAATAATACCGTTGATTGAAATTTTGGAATCGGCTATTTTAACTGTTTGGATTTCATTTTCGCCTTTGTTATTTTTATCAAATGTAACTGCATATTTGAGAGGATTTAAAAGGTTAATTATTGGAAGGAAATAACCATTGTAATATTTTTTTGAGTTTAGTTCAAAATCGCAAAGTTCTAATTTTCCTTCATTTACTTTTAAATTTGTGCTAAAAGTTAATTTTGTAGGTTTTAGAGTATAAGGAATAAGAAAACTTAAGTTTTCATTTAAAGTCGGCATAATTTCATATTTAAAAATTAGTTTGTCATCCTTAATTTCAGCATTTGAATTTTGGATTTTCAGAATTGAAGATATAATTTTATCATTGTTCATTTTATCGATAATTGTTTTATATTCGCTTGATTCAAAGGTTTTGTTAAGGTCTTGTTGGGTTATTTCTGTTGAATATTTTAAAACCATATTTTCTTTAAAAAATAATTCATTATTATCAAAAATAACAGAATTATAAGGGCAAAGAGTTTCAATATTGAGATTTGAAGTATAAAAACCTTTGTAGTTAAAGTTTTTACTGTTTGCTTTTAGGGATTTAAATTCGCCTTTTAAAACATTAACTCCATAAAAATTATCTATATTTATTTTGAATTTTGAATTTGTTTCTTTTTCTAAATTTTTTGAAATTTCGTGTTCAATTATATTTCTTGAAAGAAAATTAACTCCAGAAATGCTGGCTATGTTTCCTGAAAAAGTTTTTTGAGCATTATTTACGGAGCAATATTGGAAATAATCCTTTGCGAATATTGGGTTTAGGGTATATAAAGAGAGTATTAAGAAATATATTATTTTTTTCATATTTCAACCTTTTTTAAAAGTATTCTAATATAAAATATTAAACTTATAAACTTGAAAATTAACCTTTTTTGTATTATAATATTGGCGTGTTTTAGGTCTAAATTGTTTGCTTGGGGCAACAAAATCGAATTTTAATCGTCAGATAATATGTAAATTTTTATTAAAAAAAATTTGCATACTATAAAGTTTTGTTCTTTCTAATCCGTTTGAATAAAATATGATGACAAGCGAAAGCGAGGTTATATAATGTTGGAATTGTTTAGTCTTGTGTTTTTTGGAATGATAGTTTACACGTTTCTTGTAATTTTACCTGCTGTGGTTGAGAATCTTTCTTCAGAAGAGTTTAGGGCTGCATATTTTTCTCATCTTGCTTCACGTTGGGTAAATTCATACGGTAAGTAAATTATAATAATTCTTCAAAACCATAAGAACGCTCAGGTAAATTTTGATATCCTTTGTTTGTTATAACAAATTTATGGATATATTTACTTGTGTAGTTTCCTCTAACGAACAACTTTTTAATTACATTCTCACGTTCTACCAAAGGATGTGAGATTTTTTCTAGTTCCGGATTATCTTCCGTAAGTTGTGTCCATACAGCAGCTTCTAATGTCCAAGCGTATGTTTCTTCATTTAAAGAATTGTATTCATCTTGATGTATAGCTTCGTGAGCTAATATTGCACTTAAGGCTTCAACTGGAGCATCTTTGTGTTTTTCATTTATGTAAATGCAAAGATTTTTTTTCTTTTTCCAGCCAAGAGCATCAAAATTTGCGTACATGGGATTTATCGTGCTAAGGTTTGCAAATTCTACTTTTATTGGTCTTTTTGTCAAGTTATTGCCAAGAATTGCTTCACGAGAGTATTTACCCGTTGTATCTTTTAAAAGTTCTATTGCTTCTATTACATTTTTATCTTCAGATACATTTTTATATTGTTTAAATAAGTTTTCGTTAATTGTTTGTTTTGGTGCTATGTCTTGAATTGCAAGAGCATTGCTTCCAAACAAAAAAGATAAAATTATTGTAAAAATTATATTTTTTTTCATAATTCCTCAACCATTATACTAATTAATATTATTATACGCATATATTTTTTATAAGGACAAATTAAAATTCTTCAAGTTGGATTAAGTTATAATATTTTTTTATATTAAAATAAATGTATGATTAAATACCTTACGCCAATTATTTTACTTACAATTTCAAATGTTTTTATGACTTTTGCTTGGTATGGACATTTGAGACATAAAAACTCAGCTCTTTGGGTTGTTATTTTGGTTTCTTGGCTTATTGCTTTTTTTGAATATTGCTTTCAAGTTCCTGCGAATCGTTTTGGACATGAGGTATATAATGTTGTTCAATTAAAGACAATTCAGGAGGTTATAACTTTAATTATATTTTCACTTTTTAGTGTTTTATATTTAAAAGAGCATTTTCGTTGGAATTATTTAGTCGGATTTGTTTTTATAGTGCTTGCAGTATTTTTTATATTTAAAAAATAATTTTGGTATATATTTATGACACTTCATCAAAAACATTATTATCGTTTTCTTTTAATTTTTATCGGAACAATATTTTATTTTTTGGCAAATGTTCAAAGAACTGCAATTCCGGGAGCAATATTTGATGTTTTACAGGGTGATTTTTCTGTTTGTGCTTCAAAAATTACACTCCTTGGAGCAATATTTTGTTATGTTTATGCGATAACTCAACTTGTTGTCGGTTTAATGGTAGATAAAATAGGCGGTTTTAGAGTAATTGCCATAGGAAGTATTATGTTTGCCATTGGTGCAATAATTTTTCCTCATTCTACTACTATTTTAGGATTGTATTTATCAAGGGCATTTGTAGGTTTTGGTGCTGCAACATTTTATTTAAGTACAATTAGAGAAGTTAAGAAGTATGCAAAGGATAAGAATTTTTCTCTTGCTGTGTCATACATTTTATTTATAGGATATAGCGGGGGAATAGTTGCTAATGCTCCTTTTGTTATGTGTGTTAATGAAATAGGTTGGAGAAATTCATTATATTTGTTGGGATATTTTACGCTATTTCTTGCGATTTTATATTTGATAGTTTTATTTATATTTAAACCCGTTCATATTGAAACAGATACACGCATAACACTTTCTCCTTTTAAAGAGGTGTTGTCCAATAAAAAAAACATAAATCTTTTTATATTTGGAAGTATTAATTATGGACTATATTATGTTTTGCAAAGCGTTATTGGAAAAAAATTCCTTCAAGATTTTTGTAATATAGGAGTCAATAAAGCTGCTTTAATTTTATCTTTTATGGCTGTAATTTCTGCTTTTGCAGGTACTATTACTGCTTTTATTTCAAGATGTATAAATAACAGACGTGCTATTATTTTTAAAACAGTTGCAGTTCTTTCTTTTTTGTCGGTGTTAAGTATTTGCATTTTGCTTGCGTTCAATATTCAAACAAAGTTGATAGCATTAATTTTCTGCATACCTTCCTTTATAGGCAGTATTTCGCCTTTGCTGATTATGACTTTGCATCTTTATAATCGATATGAGGTTTCAGCTACCGCGGTTAGTATCCAAAATTTTGGTTTTTTTATGATGGTTGGAATTTTGGGTATGATTTCAGGAATGCTTATGAATGTTTTTAAACCTCAAAATATTAATGGTGTTTTAATATATTCAAATAAATCTTATCTGCTTGTGTTTTTGTTGTTTTTAATTTTGAGTATATTTGAGTTAATTTGTGCATACAGAATTAAAGAAAATAGTGCATGTGCTTAGTTTGATTTAGGTAATAGTCTATTTTTTCTGATGGAAGGTACATATAAGCTTGTTTTGGACCTATGTAGACTCCAAAATAGCTCAAAGTTTTTATAGTATTATCTATATCATTTTTTGTTTCTTCGTTAATGCCTTTAAATCCTTTATAATGGAAAATAGGTATATCTAAATCATATGCTTTTTCATAATCCATACCGCTACATCTTGAGTATTCTGCTTCAGTATTTTTCGCTTTTACAACAATACAGCCTTTTGAGCCTTGACGTTTACTTGCTTTAATGGCTTCTCTTATCAAAAAGTTTCTACTGCTATTATCTTCTGCTTTTAAGCTTTCAATTAAAATTGGACCATTTTTTGCTTTTTTGTATAGCTTATCATCACAGTCAAACTCTCCTTTTTTTGTGCGTTTTAATTTCATTGAAGCTACTTCTTTGCCATTTTTATCGTGTATAAAGTATTGTCCGTCTATAATTGTTACTTTTCTTTTTTCACAGCCTATATTTATGGTATATTGTTTTGCAAAATGTCTAAATTGGTTGTCAAGGGAACACAGTTCCGCAAAGTATCTTCCTGCTCTTTTTAGGGATTGGGTTGTTTCGAATTCCGGAAAATATCTGTCGTCTCTTCTTCCGTTAAATGAAATGTCGGTTTTATTTACAGTTTTTTTTGTTGAGTTTAGTGTTTTGTAGTTTGAATACATTGAGATATTTTGTACTTGCATGAAAAAAATTCCTTTCTGGTACTTTCCACAAAAACTATAAAGAAAAAAAATTGCCTAATTATGGAGAAAAAATTTTCATTTCACAATTTTTGCAATCAAAAACAAGAGGATATTTGATATTTTTTTCATCTTCCAAATATAATTCTTCAGTGCTGGAGCAGCCTAAAAATGCTTTTTTTAGGCAATGTTTGGTTGTCATTAATTCTCTGTGTTTTCTGTTTGAAATTTTTTCAAAACTATCTTCAAAAACTTTACAATTTGAAAATTCATAAAATTCTTTGGCTAATAAATTATGTACGTTTAATTTATATCCACCTTGTGGTGTTGGAAATTCTTTAATGTTTATAGGTTTTTGTTTTTTAGTTTTATAATTTTTTAAAATTTTTTCACTTAACCTATTTAAAAGTTTTCTTCTTATTTCGTTTATTTCGCTTACAGGTAAAAAAGGTAAATTTTTTGTTTTGAATTCAATTTTTCTTGCAAGGTAGGGGCTTTCGTTTGTTTTGGATAGTGATTTTATGAAATTTTCTTTCATTTTTTCTTGGTTGTTTGCAATTTCTTTAGATTCAAATTTAAGAGAAACTTTATTGTTATTTATGTCTTTAACTTCTACTTTTTTTTCGAATACAGTAAAGTCAACTTCTAATTTTCTTGTTGTTTTTGAATTTTCAAGAATTTTATTAAATTTTACATCCAAGTTTCTATAAATTTTAGTGTCTGTCTTTAAAAAGGCGTTATCAAGTTTTTTGTTTGGGTAGATTTTTGTTTTATTTTTTATTTTTTCTGATTTATTTACCAAAAATCCGATTGAATCATTTTCTGTAATAATAAATAAACCGTCTTGGGGATTAATTTCTTTTTCTGTTTTAATTATGATGCCTTTTTCAAAAACATTTTCAATTATGCCTATGTATTCTCCTATGGATTTTGGGGTAATGAAGTTATAAATGTTATCTTTTTTGTTAAATAAATAATCATCACAAAACCCTCTATTAAAAGATTTTTCCGGATTTGGAACAAAATCTTTAATAATTTTTCCATGGCTTGTTCTGGGGTATTTTTCAAGTAGGTTATTATAAAATAGAACTATATTTTTTACATAATTTTCATCTTTCAGTCTTCCTTCTATTTTAAAAGATGTAATTCCTGCTTTTATAAGTTTTTCAATGTGTTTAGATAAATTGTTATCTTTAAGAGAAAGTAAGTATTTGTTTTTTGCTAAGTATTTGCCTTCTTTTGTTAAAAGAGAATATCGTTTTCTGCATGCCTGTGCACATTCTCCTCTGTTGGCGCTTCTTTTTCCTATATATTCTGACAAATAACATTGTCCTGAATAACAAACGCATAAAGCTCCATGGATAAAATGTTCAAGTTCTATGTTTGTGTTTTTTTTGATTTCTTCAATTTTATTTAGAGGTAATTCTCTTGCTAAAACAACTCTTTTTATCCCAATATCTTCAAAAAATTTTATTTTTTCGATTGTTCTGTTGTCGCATTGTGTGCTTGCATGAAGAATTATTGGCGGAATTTCACTATTATAAGCCAATGATAAAATTCCAAAATCTTGAAAAATTATTGCGTCAGCTTGAATTTCATATAGTTTTTTAATAAGCTCTTTGCAATCTTGAAGTTCGTTATCATCTAAAATGGTATTTATTGTTATATAAACTTTAACATTAAAAAGATGTGCATAATCGATAATTTTTTTTAGTGTTTCAAGTGAATTTGAGGCATTTTTTCTTGCACCATAGTCAACTGCACCTATATATATTGCATCAGCTCCTGAGTTTATTGCACATATTGCACAATTATAGTTTTTTGCAGGCGCTAAGAGTTCTAGTTTTTCCATAAAAAAATTATATCAAAAAAAAGTTTATCCACTTTCAATATGATAGACAAAGATTGAAACGAATAGTATTATTTATTTAGGAAAGTATATTTTAAGATGGAAAATCAGGATTTTAACTTAGACGAAAATTTAAAAGAAGATGCAGAGTTTAATCTTGAAGTTTCGGTGTCTGATGAGTTTAAAAGAGGCTGCAAACTTTATAATTTTAGGCGTCCCGACAAGTTTTCAAAAGAACATTTGAAGGCATTGCAAGATATACACAGGGATTTTGCTCGTCATTTGGCAACTGTTTTAACCGGATATTTGAGAATGGAAGTCGAAATAGACGTAATTTCAGTTGATCAGTTAACTTATGAAGAATATATTTGTTCTATGCCTTCTCATGTGCAAAATATGATTTTTAAGTTAAATCCTCTATCAGGTGAAATATCCATGGGTATGAGCCCTGAGGTCCTAGCGGTTGTATTAGATAGAATGTTGGGTGGTTCCGGAGTTATTAATGACCATGGTAAAGAATTAACACAGATTGAGGAATTGTTAACTACAAAATTTGTTGAAAAAATAATTAAGATATTAGAAGAAGCTTGGGGTACTATTTTGCCTGTTAAGTCAGAGTTTGTTACCCTCGCAAATGGCTATCATTCCGTACCGATTACAACTAGCGGTGAAATAGTTACATTGATTTCTTTTGAAGTTAGGTTAGGACAAAAGAATTTTGGGTTGATGAATATATGTTTCCCGTATCCGGTTTTAGAAACTGTTTTACCAAAGTTAACTCCACAGTATATATATCAACATGCAAGTGTTGCTGCAAATGAAATTGGAAAAAATGAAACATTGGAGAGAATTAAAGGTGCTGAACTTGAAATGCAAGTTATTTTAGGTATGGCAAACGTTGAAATTAATGATGTATTGGATTTGAAAGTTGATGATGTAATTAAGCTGGATCAAAAGCTGGACAAGGAACTTATTGCTTGTGTAAATAAAAAGAAAAAATTTTTTGTAGTTCCCGGTGTAATTCAAAATAAAGTTTGCGTAAAGATTGTTGATCAATACCAAGAAAAGGAGTAGTAATTGTCAATAGAACCTAAAAATCTTGATATAACAAAGCTTGAAAGTGTGGAAAAACCTTTAAAGGCTGAAAAATCTAAGACTTATAATCTTTTGCTTGATGTTGAGTTGGAGTTATCTGCGATTTTAGGCGAGACCGATATCACTTTAAAAAAAGTTTTAGATTTGACAAAAGGTTCAATAATCGAACTTGATAATAAGACAGTTGATCCTATTAAGCTTCTTGCAAATGGTTCTGAAGTAGCAAGAGGTGAAGTTGTTATTATTGAAGATAATTTTGGTTTAAGAATTACTGATATTTCTGAAAAAGGTGCTATTTAATTTGTTGGTGTAATTATGAGTGAAAAAAAAGTAGAAGTAAATGCAGGCATATTAAAAGAAATTTATAAGATGGCAGGCATGAGACCTCCTGAAGAAGTTTCTGATGAAAATTTATTAGAGGCTGTATATAAAATTAAGCAAATGAATGAACCTGAAGTACCTGATGATGTACCCCATGAGGGATATACGCCTTCATCAAATAATATTCTTGTTATTGATGATATTGGTGTTGTAACTTATCAATTAAAAATTTTGTTAAGAAATTTAGGTTATAATGTTCAGGTTGCTAAGGATATTTTTAGTGGATTAAATACTTTTGTTCGTTCAAATTATGCTTTTGTAATTATGGACTTGTTTGTTTCAACTGAGCAAGAAGGATATACTCTTTTAAATGAGACTAAAAAAATTATAACGAAAAATAATCTTGATACTAAAATAGTCGTGATAACAGCTTCAAATAAAGCAGAAAACAGAGTAAAGTGTTTAAATGGCGGAGCTGATATATTCTTAAAGAAAGATACAGGTTGGCAAGATAAACTTTTGGAATTGATTGAGAATTTTCAACCAAAAGCATAGTAAGTTGTAAATTAATGTAAAGAAATTTTTAAAATTTTATTAATTAAATATTTAAAATTGAATATAAATATTTTTTGATACTATAATATGAATTATGATAGAATCTGTATCTGACAAAAAAATTGCATTGTATCCGGGAAGCTTTGACCCTATTACAAACGGGCATATTGACGTTCTTGAAAGAGCACGCAGAATGTTTGATTTCGTTGTAATAGCCGTTTTGAATAATCCTGATAAAAAATCTTTTCTTTCAGCTCCGGTTAGAGTTGGATTGATTAAGGAAGCTGTTAAAGATATGGATAATGTTTCTGTGGCAAGTTTTGACGGTCTTACTGTTGAATATGCCAGACAAATAGGAGCTAATTTTTTAATAAGAGGGCTTAGGACGATTACTGATTTTGAATATGAAGTTCAACTATGTCAGACAAATCAAGTTATTGCTCCTGATATAGATACGGTATTTTTATCAACACGTCCAGAGCATAATTTTATTTCATCCAGCATAGTAAAAGAATTATCAAATTATAAAACAGATATTTCTAAATTTGTTCCAAAAAATGTGGTAGAATATTTACAAGACGATTTAAGAAAGGTTTTAAAATAAAATGACTGAATCAGTAAATAAAATGTTTGATTTAATAGATGATTTAAGTACATTGTGTGATGACGGTATACCGATTTTTCCTGGTCGCATGATTGTAAATACTAAAGAACTTTATAAAATCGTCAATGCTTTCCCTAATGCAATTTCAGATGAGATTCAGGATGCTAGAATTATTTTAAAGAAAAAAGATGAGATAATACAAGACGCTAAATTAAAGGCAGAAAGAATAATTCAAGATGCAGAAAATGAAAGATATAAGCTTTTAAATGAATCTAGTTTAAATAAAGCAATGGAAGAGCATGCTGAAAAATTTAGACAAACAGTTTTTGAAGAATGTCAGCAGATTAAGATGGCTGCTTTTAACGAAGCGCAAGAGCTTAGGTTGAATGCAAAAAATGATTCAATCAGAATGAAAGAAGAATCGCAGGAATACGCTCAAGCTCTTCTTAATAATTTAGAACAAGATTTAAACAGGTTATATCAAGTTGTTATGAATGGGCAACAAAGACTTCAAGAAATGAAATCCAATGATTCCATTCAGCAAATGGGTATGGAGCAAAATAAATAATTATTTCATTATTTCAGGGTGATTAGAGTTTGATAATATAATTTCTTTGTATTCGTTTTTATTGAAATCTATACCCCAGTTTTTAGTGTCCAGATTTTTATATTTCGGTTTTTTCTTTTTTTTGATTGATTTTGGTCGCATATCCATATCTACATTACAACTTCCTTGGTCATGGCTGATTTTGTAACCTTAACAAGCATTTTAGTTTTGTCAATTTTGACAATGAAAGTTGCAGTTTTATCTGTTTTTTCAGATAATCTGAATTTTATGTTGTAGTTTTCCAGTTTGGGTGTTTTAAAATTATGAAGTGCAAAAACATCATCAAAAATATATCCTAAAAGGCTTATATTATCATTGTATGAAACGCACATAAAGCCTCTTTCAGGAGCAATTTCAACATTTGATAGAACTTCAGGTTCTTTTATTGTTTCTGTGACTTGCTTTTGAAGTTGAGGTTTTGATTCTTCTTTTTCGATAGGAGAAGTTACACTTTGTTTGGTTTCTTTTACTTGAGGTTTTGTTTGTTCGATTTCTTGAGGTGCAATTTCAATAAAACTATCTTCTTTTAATATTTTTTGGATAATATCATATTCTGATTGTTGTGTTTTGGTTTTTGGACCTTTGATGTCTCCGTAAGGTTCAATTTCTGCACGTTTATAATTATCTCTTAAATCGGGATCATAACTTGAAAGCTCATAATTTCTTTTAATTGCAGAAGTTGCAGGATCGCAAAAACCTGTTTGTCTAACATTTTTGTCAAATATAAAATATTGTCCGTTAGGAGTTTGTTTTTTGTTATCGTCTAATTTTATGGGTGTTAAGTTTTTAGTTTCATTTTTATCTAATAAGTCAGCTTTATTTTTAAGTCTTGGTTGGGGATTTTTCTTTGTTAAAACTAAAAGCATAATAAAGAAACTCATTATTCCTGCAATTCCCATAAGAATAATATCTTTTATACTTAAACCATATTTATTTAATTTATTTGTAAAAGATGTTTTAAATGAAACAAGCTTTTGTTTTACTGTTGATAGCTTGTTTTTTATTATGATTAAATAATCATATAAATCTTTTTGAGGCTCTTTTACAACTTCTGTATTTTCTTCTGTTATAGGATTTTCTTCAATAGATTTTTCTTCTAAAGTAAAATCTTCTATCTCTGAAGGAGCTTCATTTTCTTTTAGCTGTTCTTTTGTTTCTTCTTTTGTTTCGGTTACATCAGAGAGACTTGTAGAAATCTTTTCTTTATTTTGATTAATTACATTATTGTTTTTATTTGTTTGAACATTTGTTTTTTTGATGGGTTCTGCTTCTTTTGTTGTTTCTTTTTTGGAAACAACTTTGGTTTTAGTTTTTGGTACAACAACATCATTTTTATTTTTTATTGGTTTGGTTTTATTTGCTTGTTTAGAGGAAGCTTCTTTTATTTTTGTTTTTTGAAAATCCAAATTTTTTTTTTGATTTTTTATTGTTTCATTATCTGTTGTGTTTTTTAGAGAAACTTTTGGGGTGTTTGGCACTGTTTCTGTCGCTATTTTCGAAGCAGCTTGAGCATTGCTTTTAACTGAAACTTTGAAGTTCAGTGGTTTTGTAGTGCCGATATTAATTTTTGTATATCCATTATTAACATCGGCCCCTGCATATTGGTATACTTTAGTGTCTACATTTCTTATATCTGAAGTGTTGAAAGAAGTTTGCGAAGTGGAGTTTTTGGTTTCAGGTAATAAAATGTAATAGTTTAAATCGCTTTTTTTGATTATTTTAACAGGTTCAGAGAATTTTTTAGAAGTGTATAAATTTACATTATAAGAATTTTCACTTGTTTTTGTGAGCTCAACTTTTGTTAAAGAGTTTTTGTATTCGTTGTCAATGGCGTTAACATTGGCTGATAATGTAAAAAATGTTATAGCTAGAATGGAAATTTTAAATAAAACTCTATTCACTTTTACTATCCTTTTATTTTTAATTTATAATTATTAATATTATAGTATAAATATAAAATCTTGTAAAAAAAAGTTGGTTAATTAATGGCAAAAATAATTAAAAAAGACGAAAAAAATATTTTTAAATCAGGAGTTGTGGTTCTTGTTGCACGTCCTAATGTTGGAAAATCAACTCTTTTAAATAAGATTTTAGGTCAAAAGGTAGCAATTACTACTCCTTTAAAACAAACAACCAGAAAAAATCTTAAAGGTATATATACAGATTTAAATTCTCAAATAATTCTAATTGATACTCCGGGGATTCATAAGCCAATAAATGAACTTGGAAAATATTTATCCGAACAGTCAAAAAGTGCATTAGAAGATGCTGATTTGATTTTGTTTATGGTTGATTCTACTGAGCCTTGCGGTTTGGGAGATAATTGGATATATGAAAATTATATAAAAGACACTAAAACCCCTGTTTTATTGGTTTTGAATAAAGTAGATTTGATAAAAGACTTAAATAAAAGAGAATTGAATCTTTTTTCTTATAAAAAAATGTTTAACGCTAATGTTGATTCAATTAAAATTAGTGCAAAAACCGGTAGAAATATTGATGATTTGATTAGTAAAATCAAAGATTTTCTTCCGTTAGGCGAAAAATTTTACGATGAAGATACAATTTGTGATTCTAATATGAGAGAAATTGCTGGTGAAATAATTAGGGAAAAAATAATTTTAAATACAAAAGATGAAGTTCCTCACAGTGTGGCTGTTTTGGTTGATGGATATAAAGAAGAAGAAAAAGTAGATAAGATTTCAGCAAAAATAATTGTAAATAATGAAAGTCAAAAAGGGATTTTAATCGGTAAAAATGGTTCTATGTTGAAAAACATAGGAAAAGAAGCAAGGTTGGAACTTGAAAAAATGCTGGATAAAAAAGTTTATTTGGAGCTTTTTGTTAAAGTTCAAAAAAATTGGTTAAAAGATAAAAATGCAATAAGGAATTTTGGCTATAATTAACCTTTTACTGCTCCTTCGGTTGTGCCCGATATAAAATATTTTTGAAGTGCAAGAAAAAATATAACAATAGGTATAATGCTTACTATTGAACCTGCTGCGACAAGTCTATAATCAGAGCTAAATGCACTTGAAAGATTGTTTATTCCGACAGGAAGCGTGAATAATTTTTCATTAGTTAAAACTATGCTTGGCCATAAAAATTCGCCCCAAGAACCAATAAAGGTAAATATTGCTAAAAGTGCAACTGAAGGTTTTATCATTGGGAATAAAAGTTTAAAAAATATTTGGAAAGAATTGCAACCGTCAATTACGGCACTTTCTTCAATTTCTTTCGGAATGGTCAAAAAAGCTTGCCTTAAAAGAAAAATTCCAAAGGCATTAACTGCAAAAGGCATAACCATCCCTAAAAAACCGGCAAATGTTGAATAGCTGTCAATTAGATGCAATTTTAATGTAATTATGTATATAGGTAACATTATTGTTTGAAAAGGCACCATTATGGTTGCTAAAATAGCAAAAAAAGCAATTTTTTTTCCTTTAAATTCCATTCTGGCAAGAGGGTATGCGGCCAGTGCTGAAAGAATTACGTTTAATACGACCGTTGATGCTGCGACAATAAAACTATTTATTACATATCGTATTATAGGAACCAGTTTTAAAACTTCTTTAAAATTATCTAATGTAAAATCTTTTGGAATAAAAACAGGTGGATATGCAAAAATATTTTCACTTCTTCCTTTGAGAGCCGTAGATAAAAGCCATAAGAAAGGAATTAAGGAAAGTATGCAAATGAGTATTAAAACAATATGAGTAAATATATTTTTTATTTTCATACTTTATATTTATCCTTTTCAAAAACAAAAATGTTCAAAATGGAAAATCCCATTACAATCAAAAGTAATATAACCGCGCCTGCACTTGCAAGACCCAAATCTAAATTTTCAAATGCTTTTTCATAAATGTAATATACTATTGTTTTTGTTGAATCCAAAGGTCCTCCTTTTGTCATAACGTATATTTCAACAAAAACTTTCAGGGCAGAAATTGAGCTTATGGTGCTAACTAATGCAATCATAGGCATTATATGCGGAATTGTTACAAGCATATGTTTTTTAAATCCAACTGCACCGTCAACTTCTGCTGCTTCGTATAGTTCTTTGGGGACGCTCATTAATGCGCTTAAATATATCATCATATAATATCCAACCCCTTTAAATATTGTAACCAGTGCAACGGATATCATTGAATATTTAGGGTCAAAAAGCCATCCTATTGGACTAAAACCCAATTTATCAAGAAAAAAATTTAAAAGACCATTTGGCGCATAAAGCCATTTAAAGGCAATTGCAACTACAACTATTGATATAATAACAGGAAGGTAGATGATTATTTTGTAAATATTTTTGCATTTTATATTTTGGTTAATAAGAATTGCTAAAAATAGTGGGAAAATAACCAAAAAAGGAACACATAAAATCAGAAAATAGAAGGTATTGAATATTGTTTTTAAAAATAAAGGTGATTTTATGAGTTCAAAATAATTGTTTAAAAAAACGAAATTTGGCGAATATATATTTTCTGAGTAATTAAAAAAACTGAGCCAAATTGTTTGAAAAAAAGGGATAAAGAAAAATACCAAAAGCACAATAAAAGCCGGTAATAAGAATAAGTAAGCTCCGATATTTTTTTTCAAATCCATATGTAAATACTATATTAATCCAAATAAAAATTCAACAATCCGTATTAGTTATTATTAATGAGTTAATGCTAAAATTAGAAAATAAAGGAAAATAATTGAAATTACATAGACTGACAGCTGTTATATTATTTTTATTAATGCTGGCGGTGCAAGGTGTACTTTGCAGCGCTTTTGGTGCTGAAAGTTTAAAAATAAATGACATCGTAATTGATAATTCGGACAGGCTAATATATATAAGAGGAACAGGGAGTTTTAAAGGGGCTCAAAGTGCTGTCTATGCGCCTACCCCAAGTAACAGTTCGGTTAATATAATCAATAACATAACGCCTTTTACGATAAGTTCTCCTTTTCGTTATGTTTTAGACATTCCAAATTCAACATTGATAGGTCCTAGCAGAAATTATAAACTTCAAAATTCAATTATTCAAAATGTTGCACTAAGTCAGTTTTCTGTTAATCCTAATGTGGTAAGGATTGTTTTTAGTGTCTCTAAACAGTCTGATTTATCGAAATTTAAAACTTATACAAATGGAACTGATATAGTTGTGAAATATAATTCATCTGTGATTGATAATTCTATTCAATATAAGTTTTATACTCCAACGGGAGATTCCAATAAATCTTCTTTGCTTCAAAATACTTCTGCAAGTTTAGTTTATAATACATCAAATGAAATTATAGAAATAAATCCAAGATTGCAGACAAAGTATTATCTAAGTCAGATAAGTCAAAATTCAGATGGCTTAATTTTAAGAGGACTTGGACAAATTTCTATGCAGAGAGCTTCATATAACGATGATAATACTATATCAGAGGTAATTTTAGACAGTGCTACGTTGGCTTCTAAGTTGGAAAACAAAACATATAATATTCCAAGCTCTAATAAAATAAAAGCTACTTTGACGATTAGTAAACTCACTTCTAAAAAAATTAAATTAACTCTTAAAAGCGATAACACTCGTGATTTTCGTTTCGTTATTTCTCCTGACGGACAAAGTCTTTTTGTTTCTCATAGAACATATGTTATTAATACTATTTTCTCTACAAATACTGCAAAAGTTAATTCTTATAAGATGACCAAGAATTCAAATGGATATAGTATTTTTGATATAGTTTTTAATCAGGCTGTAACGTATGATGTTTTTGAATTAAATGACAGTTTTTATTTGGATGTAAATAATTTAGGCGATTATAATACTGTACTTTTTGAGCAAATGCTAAAGAATAGCGATATAAAGGTTCAAGTGCTAAAAATTTCTCAAGACAAGACTCGTTTTATTATCCCTATGAAGGATTTGAATTTTGCCTATGCAAATGTGGAAAGTAATGCTAAATCAATTAAATTATGTTTTAAGGAAAAGGCAATAATCCCTGCTGTAAAAAATGAAGTATTAATTGCTGCAAAAAATGTTGAAAAGGAAATTAAAGATGAAAAGAAATCCCAAAATCTTAATGTAATATACATACCAAAAAAAGATGAGAAACCTGAAGTTGAAAAACCTAAAAAGAAAAAAGAACCTCCAACTATAAGCTCTATGAAAAAGGTTGTACTTGATCCGGGACATGGAGGAGTAGATAGCGGAGCGATTGGCGGCGGATATTATGAGAAAACTTTAAATTTAGCAGTTGCAAAGCTGGTTAAGGAAAGACTTGAGAAAAAGGACATATATGTTTATATGACTCGTTCAAAAGACGCTACTATGACACTTGAGGATAGAGTTAATTATTCTAATGAATCGAACCCTGATATTTATGTAAGTATTCATACTAATTCTACCGTTAAAGAAGATTCTTTTGGTCTTGAAACGCACTATTATAAAGATGACAGTTTTGAACTAGCTCAAAAAATTCATTCTGTATTTGCAAGTGAAAAGAATTTGAAAAAATGGGATACAAAAGACAGGGGTGTGATAAAATCTTGTTTTTATGTTATAAATCATACTGAAGCTCCCAGTGTTTTGATTGAGATTGGTTTTATATCAAATCTTGAAGAAAGAGCTAAGCTGTTAACTAAAGAAAGACAAGAACAAATTGCAGAATCTATTGCAAAGGGCATATTGGAGTATTTAAAATAAATGTTTAGTAATGTTGGAGTTTTAGATAGCGGGGTCGGCGGTTTAAGTGTTTTATCGGAATTAGTTAATGTTATGCCAAATAATAATTTTTTATATTTTGGTGATACTAAAAATATGCCTTATGGCACAAAAACTTCAGATGAAATATATTCATATACTAAAAAAATCATAGAATTTTTTATTAAAAAAAATGTGAAAAATGTTGTTTTTGCGTGTAATACAACTTCGGCTGTTGCTTATGACAAGTTAAGTCAAGAGTATCAAAACAGTTTAAAAATTTTTCCTTTGATTCAAACTGTTGCAAAAAGTGCAGTAGAAAATTTAAAAGACGGGGATACAATAGCGATTTTTGCGACTCGTGCAACAATTAATTCAAAAAAATACGAAACAGAAATTAAAAAATATAATTCAAAAATCAATGTTCTAGGAGTTGATTGCACAGGGTTTGTGGAAATAGTTGAAAATAGACTTTATGATAATAAAGAATCTTTTGATTTGATTAAATCCAAAATGGATATAGTTCAAGATTTTGGTGCAAAACGATTGGTATTGGGTTGTACGCATTATCCTTATTTAATAAATTTATTTAAAAAAATTAATCCAAATATTGAATATTTTAATCCGGCGGGTTGTCTTGCTGAAATTGTTAAAGAAGCCGTAATTAAAGATAATAATTTTACAGATACCAAGGGAAACGTTGAATTTTTTGTTTCAAAAAATCCTGAGGAGTTTAGAAAAAGCGGCGCATTGTTTTTTGATATTAAAAATAGAATTGAATTAATTAATCAATGATTGCACCTTTTGGCACAACGGTTATTCCTCCTTGGGAAACATAGAAGCCTCTTTTTAAATCTTCTTCTTTGTTGTATCCGATTTCTGTGTATGGCGGTATTTCAACATTTTTATCTATAATTGCACGATTTATTTGAGAATGTCTGCCTATGGTTACATTTTCCATTAAGATAGAATCTACAACGCTTGAATAGCTGTTGATTCTGACACTTGGAGATAAAACACAACCGGATATACATCCTCCGGAGATTATACACCCTTCCGAGACGAGAGAGTTCTTTGCAACTCCTACACGTTCGTCTTCATCCCAGATAAATTTTGCCGGTGGAAAGTTATAGTTGTATGTCCTTAAGGGCCATTGTTCAGAGTATAAATTTAATTCCGGAGAATAAGCCAATAAATCCATATTTGCCATAAAATAACTGTCTACATTTCCGACATCTCTCCAATATCCTTGTTCTGCAGGGAGCATACCTTGAAAGGTATTTGAACTGAAATTATAAATATAAACTCTTGAGCCATTTTTTAACATGTTAGGAATTATATTTTTTCCAAAATCATGACTTGATTCTTCGTCAAATGCGTCATATTCAAGTTCTTCGATTAATTTGTTTGGTTTAAATATGTAATTTCCCATAGAAGCAAGACATTTGGTCGGATCATTAGGTATATGTTTAGGAGTTGTCTTTGGTTTTTCTATAAAATTTTGCAATCTCCAATCGTCATCTACCTCAATAATTCCATATTCGCTTGCAAGTTCAATTGGAATTGCAATTGCGGATATTGTTAAGTCGGCATTTTTTTGTATGTGATAATCTAACATTTGTCGGACATCCATTTTATATATATGGTCTCCGCCAAAAACACAAACATGACTAAAATTTTCATCTGTTATTTGGTTCTTATTTTGATAAATAGCGTCTGCAGTTCCTTTGTACCAGTTGCCATCTGTTCTCATTTGTGCGGGGACAAGGTCAACATATTGGTCAATTGAAGGACACAAATTCCAACCTCTTGAAATATGTTTATTTAGGGAATCTGATTTGTATTGTGTTAAAACTTTTATTTTGTAAAATCCGGAATTTACAAAATTATTTAATACAAAGTCAATAATTCTATATCTTCCTCCGAAGGGAACTGCAGGTTTTGCACGGTCTTTAGTCAAAGGATAGAGCCTTTTTCCTTGTCCGCCTGCTAAAATCATTGTTAAAACCTGATTGTGATACATAATAATACCTATTTATTTCTATTATTATTCTACTTTTTTGAATAATGAAATACAATAATTCAAATATATGTATTTTGGAGTAATAATTTTTTATCATCTTAACTAAGATGATTTTTGTTGTAAAATTGTTATATAGGTAAATAAGGGATTTTATGACATCAACAATTGCTTTAATAGGAAAATCCGGCAGCGGCAAAACAACTTTAGCAAGAGTTTTGGGAGACTTAATTAAAACTAAATTTTCCGGCTCTTCAATTTTATTTGTTGATAATGATTTATCTCTTGAGCTCAGTGATAGTTTTGGAGTTAAGACAAGAAATACAATATACGGTATAAAATCAGGAAAACATGAATATAAAACAGGCATACCTGAAGGTATGACTAAACAAGAATTTATAGAATGGGCTCTAGAGGATATAATAATCAGTGTTGATGAAAATGTTGATTTGATTGCTTCTTGGTTTGTTACTCCGAAAGATTGCATTTGCCCTTCTACTAAATTAATTAGAGATTCGCTTGTTAAGTTAGTTGAAAGATATGATTTTGTAATTTTTGATTGTGAATATGATTTAAAATATTTAAATTTACTTATTGATTATCCTATTGATGAAACTATTATTGTTTCAAATTGTTCTAAGCAGTCTCTTTCTCTAGCTTCTAAAATCGCTGAATCCTCTAGAAAATATGCAACTGAAGGTCAAATGGGGGTTATAGTTAATAAGGTTGAAAAGAATAAATTAAAAGAAATAAATGATATAGCAAAAAGTCTTGAATTAGATATAATTGCATGTATTGAAAAATGCTTTGATGATTGCAAGGAAACTGATTTTAATAAAATAAAAGAAATAATAGAAGCTTCTTATTCAAGAATGAATTTGCCACAGTAATAAAAAGGAAAAAGAATTGATAATTGATGGAAAAAAAGTTGCTTTCTCAATCTTGGAGGAATTAAAAGAAAAAGTTAAAAAGTTGGATAAAAAGCCGGGACTGGCGGTGATTTTGGCAAATGACGATCCTTCGAGCAAAGTTTATGTTTCATCAAAAGAAAAATATTCTCTTGATTTAGGTTATAAATCTTGTGTATATAGGTTTGATAAAACAATTACTCAGGGAAAATTAATTCAATTAATCCATGAGCTTAATGAAAACCCTGATATAAACGGTATTCTTGTTCAGTTGCCTTTGTTTTCTCACTTAAATGAAGATGAAATTTTGGAGTTGATTCATCCAAAAAAGGATGTTGATGGTTTTCATCCTGTAAATATCGGTAAACTCTATGCCGGACTTGAGCCATATGCTGTTTGCTGCACTCCAAAGGGAATTATTAAGCTGTTAAAGGCGTATAATATTAAGATAGAAGGCAAGAAAGCTCTTGTCATAGGGCGATCTAATATTGTAGGTAAACCTGTGGCATCTCTTTTATTAAATGAAAATGCAACTGTTACAATTGCACATTCAAAAACAAAAAATTTAAAAGAGTATACAAAAAAAGCTGATATAATTGTTAGTGCAACAGGACACCCGAAATTAATAACTGCTGATATGGTTAAAAAGGGTGCTGTTGTTATTGATGTCGGAATTGTAAGGCAAGATAATGGCAGGCTTGTTGGAGATATAGATTTTGAAAAAGTAAAAGATATTGCAAGTTATATTACCCCTGTTCCTGGTGGTGTTGGTCCAATGACAATTGCTTGTTTAATGGAAAATACTTATGAGTTATTTTTATTACAAAATAAAAGGTAAAATGAATGCAGAATTTTAGAGGCACATACGTTAATAAAAATCGTGATGCTTGGGTTGAGATTAATCTTTCTAATTTAGAACATAATGTTTTGGAAATTAAGAAATATTTGATTGATAATTGTCCTGATAAAGATAATCCTCCGGATATTTTTGCTGTTATAAAGGCTGATGGGTACGGGCATGGTTCTTTGATGTGCGCTCCTGTTTTATTGGCTTGTGGTGTTAGCGAATTTGGTGTTGCAAGTATTGATGAAGGAATTGAACTTAGGGAAAATAAAATAAATGCTCCTATACTTGTTCTTGGAGCGAGTCCTTTGTGGGCGTTTGAAAATGCTATAAAAAATGATATTTCATTATCTATTTTTAATGAGGAACATTTAGATGTTGCATATCAGCTTTATAAAAGATTAAATAAAAAATTGAAAGTCCATATTAAACTTGATACGGGAATGAACAGAATAGGGCTTGAGAGAGAATATGCGAATGATTTTATAAAAAAAGTATTGAAATCTGATTTTATAGAACTAAAAGGGATTTTTACACATTTTGCGGATGTAGAAAACAAAGAGCTATTTAAAAAACAAATAGATTGCTTTAGAAACATAATTAATCCTTTTATGGATGATTTTAAAAAAATCAAAGCAAAAGTTCATTGTCTTAATTCTCCGGGGATTTTTTCTTATCCTGAGTTTTCTTATGATATGGTTAGAATGGGTATAATTATGTGGGGTTTAAGCCCATATGCTAAAGAGTCTGAAGAAAATCGAAAAATAAAGTCAATGCTTCCTGTTATGGGTTTAAAAGCAAGAATTACAAATATTCATACTTTGAAAAAGGGTGAGGGAATTAGCTACGGGCATATTTATGTGGCAGATGAGGATAAAAAAGTTGCTACAATTCCCTTGGGTTATGCAGACGGGGTCGCAAGGAAGCTGTCAGGTAGGATTTCTGCATTTTTAAACGGAAAACAAATTTTTCAGGTTGGACGTATTACAATGGATCAGATGATGTTTGATATAGAGGGTGTTGAATGTTCAAAGGGAGATATTATTGAGCTTTTGGGTGAAAATAATCAAAATGATACAATAGACACTTGGGCAGAAAAACTTGATACTATTAATTATGAATTAACTTGTAGGTTAAAGATGCGTCTTCCAAGAATTTACGTCAGATAAGGAGATATAATGGATATACAAAATCAAAATAAAAAAACATATTTGTATGATGAACATATAAAATTAAAAGCTAAAATGGTTCCTTTTGGTGGTTGGATAATGCCTGTTCAATATGAAGGAATTATCAAAGAGCATAATGCTACAAGAGAATTTGCAGGACTTTTTGATGTTTCTCATATGGGTGAAGTTTATATAAAAGGAAAAGATAGTCTTGATTATTTGCAAAGTATAGTTCCTCAAAATATTAAAGAATTAAAAGAGGGATGTGCAATGTATTGCCAACTTCCAAACAAAGAGGGCGGATTAATTGATGATTTAATTATTTATAATGTTAAAAACATAGAAATTGAAGCAGATTATTTTATTGTTATAAATGCTTCAAGAATAGATGTTGATATTCCTTTTATGAAGGAAGAATCTAAAAAATTTGAAGTTGAAGTTATAAATAAAAGTGATGATTTTTCAATGTTGGCACTTCAAGGTCCTAATTCTAAGCTTATAATAAAACAATTAGGAGTTGAATTAGATGAGCAACCAAAGTTTTTTACAATTAAAGAAACTGAGCTAGATAAAATACCTGTACTATTAACAAGAACAGGATATACCGGCGAAGATGGTTTTGAGATAGTTTTTGAGAATAAATATGCTGAGGAACTTTGGAATAAAATTTTGTCTTATCATAAAGAATACGGAGTTGTGCCGGTTGGACTTGGTGCAAGAGACACCTTGAGACTTGAAGCAGGCTTGCCTTTGTATGGACATGAATTAAATGAGAAGACTACTCCAATTGAATCTTCTTTAGGTTTTTTTGTTCCAAAAGATAAAAACGAAGAATATAACGGAAAAAGTTTGATTTTAGCCCAAAAACTAAAACAAAAGCCGCTCAGAAAGAAGCTTTTTGCTTTTGTAATGGAAGATAGGCAAATTGCAAGAAATGATTATGAAGTCTATATAGATGGGAAAAAAGCAGGTTATGTTACATCAGGCGCCCCTAGTCCTACATTGGGAAAAAATATAGGTTTTTGTATGATTGATTTTGAAAATTTAACACCAAGCTTGGTTACAAGACTTAACAATCCTCAAGAAAGTCTTGGCATGAATATACAAGTTATGGTAAGAAATAAATTATGTAATGCAAAATTAACGAAAAAACCATTTGTTAAAAAGAATTATGAGAAATAGGAGATAAGAATGAATATACCGGAAGGAATTTTATGTTCTAAAACTCATGAGTGGGTTTTAGAAGGAGATGGTAACGTTACAGTTGGTCTTACAGACTGGGCGGTAGAACAACTGGGAGACGTTGTTTTTATTGAACTTCCAGAAGTTGGTTCTAATTATTCAAAAGACGAAGTTTTTGCTACAATAGAGTCTGTTAAGGCAGCAAGTGAAATTTATATGCCTATATCAGGAGAAATAATTGAAGTAAATGAACAGCTTATTAATTCGCCTGAGTTGATAAATGAAGATTCTTATGCTGCTTGGCTTGTGAAAGTTAAACCTTCAAATTTTCAAGAAGATACAGAAGGTTTAATGGAATACGATGATTATAAAGATGAAGTTCAATAGAAGAAGGAATTGATGTATAATTACGAAGCGTTGTCCGATGAAGATAGAGCTCAAATGCTCGAGATTATTGGGGTAAAATCTGTTGAGGAACTTTACTGTTCTATACCAGAGGATGCAAGGATGAATTCTCTTGATTTATCTGATGGAGCAGACGAAATTAAGGCTCAAAAGAATCTGGAAAAAATTGCAAAGATGAATAAAACCGATTATCTTTGTTTTATGGGTTCCGGTGCAAAAAGAAGATTTATACCTCCCGTTTTAGCTGATTTAGCTTCAAGATTTGAATTTCTTTCTTGCTATACGCCTTATCAAGCCGAAATTTCACAAGGTTCTTTAAGGGCTATGTATGAGTTTCAATCTGTTATTTGTAATTTAGTCAATCAAGATGTTTCAAATGCGTCTGTATATGACGGAGCAAGCGCTTGCGCGGAAGCTATTTTAATGGCTTCCAGATTGACAAAAAAAAGAAAAGCTTTTGTTAGTTCTGATTTAAATTCGAATTATCTTGAAGTAATTAAAACTTATTTATGGGCAAACGATATTGAGCTTATTATTGGAGAGGATACTAATGACAGTGAATTGTGTGCAAAATTATATCAAACTCCAAATAAATACGCCGAATTGAAAGAAATGCCTGAAAAAAATTCAAAAGAGCTTATTATAGCTTGTGTTGATTTAATGTCTTGTGTTTTATATGAACCTCCCAAGGCGGATATAACTGTCGGAGATGTTCAGTCCTTTGGAATTGGACTTAACTTTGGTGGTGCCTATGCAGGATTTATTGCATGTAAAGATGAATATAAGCGACAACTACCCGGAAGAATATCGGGAAAAACAGTTGATAAAAATGGAAAAGTTGCTTATTGTTTAACTCTTCAAGCAAGAGAACAACACATTAGACGTGAAAAGGCTACATCTAATATATGCTCTAATCAGGCATTGGTTGCTTTTTTGGCAAATTTATATGCAAGAGTTATGGGTAGAGATGGTCTTGTAAAAATTGCAAATGCTTCATATGATAATGCCCATAATTTGGCAAAAAGACTTGCTGAACTTGGTTTTGAAGTAGAAAATGATAATTTTTTTGATGAATTCACTATTAATGTTGGATGTAGTAGTAAATTCTTAGAATTTATGAAAGAAAATAATATACTTGCAGGGGTTAAGATTGATGAAGAAAGAATTTTGGTTGCTGCTTCAGAATTAAATGACGAAGTAGAAATTGATGAATATGTAAATTTTGCTCAAAAACTTTCTTTAATTAGAATTGCTCATTAATTTTTAACTAGAGTAATGTATTTTTTTATAAAAAAGTTTAACATAAAGACCTGATTAAATTATTTGGAGGTTTATATGTGTAAAACTTATGATGCTATTTATCAACTATCAAAACATACGGAATCTGATATTTTATTATGTTTTTTAAGAAATAAAAGAATCGAAGGTCAATTACATATGTGTGATAGTAAATTTCACGAAAATAAGTGTTATGAAGGGATAATTACCCTAAAAGATGCTGTTGTTACTTGTCGAAATGAAGATTATATTAAAGAATATAAATGGATTAATATTCCGTCAAAATATATTGAAACTTTTGCTTTTAAATGTTGTGAAAAAAATTAGCAATAAAAAAGCGGACTAAAATAGTCCGCTTTTAATTTATTTTCTACATTTTCTTTCTTTTCTTATTAAATATTCTGATTACTGGAAGACTCATAAACGTTTCACCAAATGTTCTTTTTTTGTTTAGAGAAAGTGTTTGGAATTCTGCACCGCCATCATCTGTATTGCCATCGTTATCATCGCTAGAATCATCTGTATCTGTATCAGGGCATATTGTTGGTTTTGGAGTTGGTTCAACCGTTGGTCTTGCTGTTGGTTCAGCTGTTGGTTTTGTTGAATCTTCAAAATCTGCACCGCCATCATCTGTGTCACCGTCGTTATCATCAGTAGAACCATCTGTGTCTACATCAGGACAATAAGTTGGAGCTGGGGTTGGCTCATTTGTAGGCTTAGTCGTTGGTTCATTTGTAGGTTTATTTGTGGGCTCAGTAGTGGGCTCATTTGTTGGCTCAGTCGTTGGCTCAGTAGTGGGCTCATTTGTTGGATTTGGAGTAGGTTTTATTGTTTGAGTCGGAGTAGGCTCAGCCGTAGGCTCATTTGTTGGATTTGGAGTTTGACTTGGAGTTGGTTCCGGAGTAGCAAATGGTGGTTCTGTAATAATTGGTTCATCTGTTGGATTAATAGGTGGAAGCGTATATCCGGGAGTTGGACTTGGAGTCGGTTCAGCTGTTTGAGTCGGAGTAGGCTCAGCCGTAGGCTCATTTGTTGGATTTGGAGTTTGACTTGGAGTTGGTTCCGGAGTAGCAAATGGTGGTTCTGTAATAATTGGTTCATCTGTTGGATTAATAGGTGGAAGCGTATATCCGGGAGTCGGACTTGGAGTCGGTTCAGCTGTTGGACTTGGAGTTGGTTCAGCTGTTGGACTTGGAGTTGGTTCAGCTGTTGGACTTGGAGTCGGTTCAGCTGTCGGACTTGGAGTTGGTTCAGCTGTTGGACTTGGAGTCGGTTCAGCTGTTGGACTTGGAGTTGGTTCAGCTGTTGGACTTGGAGTCGGTTCAGCTGTTGGACTTGGAGTCGGTTCAGCTGTTGGACTTGGAGTTGGTTCAGCTGTTGGACTTGGAGTCGGTTCAGCTGTTGGACTTGGAGTTGGTTCAGCTGTTGGACCTATGACTATATAATTTGGTGTATAGTTAACATGTGCGTATGCCAGAGGTTGTAAATTGATTTTTGTAATTCCTGATTCATATAAGGAGTAGCCTATTGATGATTGTAAATCTTCTTTGGTTATAACTTTATCTCCATATATTTCCAGTAATTCATTGTTGCTATCTATAATTTGTCTGTAACCGGAAGTAAGAAGAGCTTCATATTCTTCAGGATTTTGTAAATAAGCTTCTTTTAAACTGAAATCATCTGTTAAACCATATAAATCAAGTATATCAAGTGGTGTTGTTTCAATTCCATTTAAATCTTCAAGATTTGCAACGGTTCTATCAGCTGAAATATAGCTTATAATTGGCGCTTCATCTCTTCTTGTTGTTAAGAATGAGTTAGCATCAATATATCCTTGGTTTTCATTTGTTATTATACTTATCGGAACTTCAGGACATACTATTTGAAGTTTTCCATTGTATTTCACATAACTTGTAAGAGCATTTTTTTGATTTACTTCACTTGCGTATTTAAAAACATCTTCATTTTGTTTTGTTAAGCCAAGTGCATGCCAAATTGCATCTCCTGCATAGCATTCCATTGTTTCTAAATTGTACATGTCTGCAAGTTTGTTGTTAACTAGTTGTATAAGATCTTCATTGCTTGTAGCGCTATTTAGTTCTTCTTGCGAGAATGTAATTGTAGCTTCATTTAATTCATTTGCGTTTTTTGGCATAAGTGTTAAATTAGATACCATTTTAGAGTCAGTATCTGCATATGTTTCTCTTGTTGGATTGAATTCAGGAACAAGAATTTTTATTTTTTCGCCATCGGTTGTATAGTCTGTTGCTCTTATTAATTCAGGGTCTATATTTGACATATCTCCTTGTGTAAAGTCAACCAACCCTCCGGTAACCCTTTCAGCCATCCATGGGTTAGCTTGAACAATAGAAAGAGCCGCTAGATTTTTATCATATTCATCAGTTATTTTGTGTTCATATAAAAATTCAATTAAATCATCAATATTTGAAAAATCGTTTCCGGTTTCTATGTCTCTAGTCATATATGCTAAAGATGTAATTGGCTTAATGACTTTTGCATCCCAATTTTCGGTTAAATCAAATGTTAAAGAAGGAGCATCAAGAGTTTGTGCTAATTGGAAATTGTTGTCATCAGCTATTTCTGTTATTGCTGTTTGAGTTAGGTTTGCATAATCTTGAATTCTTTTTTCAAATGAAGAAGCAGAGGCTTTAGTAGGGCTTAAAAGAGAAGTTAATAAAAGTGCTCCTGAAGCTAAATAAGCCATTAATCTGTTTCTGTTTCTTTTTTCTTTTTTTCCGCTAAAACTTACGCTGTCAAAATTTGTATTATATTTAAATGGGTTTTGTGAATTGCTAATGCTTTTAAAATTGTTTGTTTTTACTGCCGGTGAAATTTTGCTTATATTCATTTTATGACTCCTATGCTCAATATTTGATGTTAATAAAAATACTGAAAATAATTATAATTGCTTGTAAATAACTAAATATATTTTATTTTTTACATTTCTTAATAATTATTTAATTAAATATACGAATATTTACTTTTTGATTGTAACTCATTATAAGAAGTGAAAAAATTATAACATTTCACTTATTTCTGTCAATTATAATAATTTACTTTGGTATTTTTGTTGTATGAGGCAGTATTAATTTTTCGTTTTGTGTTAAATTTGTCTTATGAATGAATTTGAAAATAAAGTTGTAATTGTTACGGGCGGAGCCTCAGGAATAGGTAAATCTATTTGTGAAGAATTCAACAAATTAAAGGCTAAAGTAGTTGTTATAGATAAAAATAAATCAGATGTAAAATGTGATTATTTTTATTGCGGAGACATAACAAAAAAGACTGTGCTTATTGATTTTGCAGAGAATGTTATTCGAAAATATAACAAAATAGATTTTTTAATAAATAATGCCGGTTTGTCAAAGGGCGGACTTTTTTCTTGTAATCTAGAAGATTTTTTATATGTTCAGAAATTAGGACTCTTTGCTCCTTTTGCTTTGACTAAATTGTTTTTAAATAATTTTAATGAAAATTCTTCTATTATAAATATTTCTTCAACAAGAGCATTTCAGTCTCAGAAGGATTGGGAAAGTTATGCTGCTGTTAAGGGAGGTATAATTTCTTTAACTCATGCTATGGCTGTTTCTCTTAAGGGTATAGCCAGAGTTAATTCTATTTCTCCGGGATGGATTGATACTTTGAATTCCAAATTTTTAAAAGAGGATATTAATCAGCACCCTGCAAATTGTGTTGGCGAGCCGGTTGATATTTCGAATTTGGTTATATTTTTGTGTTCAAGTAAGTCTAAATTTATTACCGGTGAAAATATTATAGTAGATGGCGGCATGAGCAGACTTATGGTCTATCATAACGATGAAGGTTGGGTTTATTCAAGCAGGTAAAATTTAATTTATAATATAAAAGAGCCCGCAGGCTCTTTTATATGGAGCGGAAGACGAGGCTCGAACTCGCAACATCCTGCTTGGAAGGCAGGTACTCTACCAATTGAGTTACTTCCGCAATATGCTTTAGTGCTTTTATATTTATTTAATTATAAACATAAAATATTTGCAATATTTTTATAAAATTTTATCTAAACGTTCCATTGCTTCTTTTGTATTTTCATTTGTATTAAAAGAAGTTAACCTGAAAAATCCTTCGCCATTTTTACCAAAGCCGGCTCCGGGAGTTCCAACAATAGCCGCTTTTTCAAGAAGGAAATCAAAAAATTCCCAACTTGTCATATTATTTGGACATTTAAGCCAAATATATGGTGAATGTATGCCTCCTGTGAACCAAATATTATGTTTTTTGAGAGTTTCTGCTATAATTTTTGCATTTTCTTTATAGTAATCTATGTTTTCATAAATTTCTTTTTGTCCTTGTTCTGTAAAGACAGCTTCAGCTCCTCTTTGAACGATGTATGGAACTCCGTTAAATTTTGTTGTTTGACGGCGAAGCCACATTTTATTGAGACTCATTTTGTCAAAAACAAGATTTTCTCTAACTATGGTATAACCGCAACGAGTTCCTGTAAATCCTGCTGTTTTAGATAATGAACAAAATTCAATGGCGCACGTTTCAGCACCTTCAATTTCAAAAATGCTTTTTGGTAAATTACTGTCAGATATAAAACATTCATATGCTGCATCAAATAAAATTAAAGCATTATTATTTTGCGCCCATTCAACCCATTTTTCAAGTTGTGTTTTATTGTAAACAGCTCCGGTGGGATTATTTGGAGAACACAAATAAACAATATCAG
>CALUWM010000008.1 GCA_944324485.1 Candidatus Gastranaerophilales bacterium
GTACCCCCAAGCGAATTCGAATCGCTGTCTACACCGTGAAAGGGTGTTGTCCTAGGCCTCTAGACGATGGGGGCATGAGACTTATTTCTTTTCGCCATATACAAACAAGCCAATAATATCATTCAATTTATTTAATTGTTTTTGATAACTTGCTGCTTGTTTTTCCAATGTGCGAATATTGCTTTTATATTCTTGGATTGTATAATTACAATCTTTTATTGAGCTATTCAAACAATCTCTAACCCTTTGTGCATCTTGAAGAACGGTTTTCATTGGAATACCCAAAGCTTCAATTGTTTGCCTTATTATTTGTGCACCAGTTTGTCTTGGAACACCGGTTGGTAATTGTGAAATTAGTCTTTTTAAAACATTGATGTTGTTTGGCATTTCAAATTCTTCAACATCTTCTTCGTTTTCAATTGACAATTTCAAATCCGGATTTGGAACAACTTCTTCATCTTTGACCGTAAAGACAGGTTGATAATCTTTTGCACTTCCTCCGAAATCAAAAGAACTTTCAGAAGCAGTATCTTCAAGACCATCAAGTGATAATTCATCATTATCATCAAAGCCGTCCATTGGATTTTCAGAATTTAATTCTGTTGTTTCTTCAAAGTCCTGTTGCTTAAGTGCATCTACTATTTTTTTACCCATATTTTTTGGTAATTCTCTATCTTGCATTTAGCAACTCCTTCTATGTTCACTTCAGAATAACTCTGTAAGTATATATAACCAAAAAAAAATCTGTTTGTCAAACGCATTATTTGGTTTTTCTTAAAAAAAATTAATATCGAGTGTAATTTATACGATTATATCTAAATTACATCATCTAAAGACTTAAAATCATCAACTTCAAAATCATCGCCAATTAAATCTATTTCTTCATAAAAGTGCTCTAAATCAATATTTTCATAAATTAAAGCAATCAAGTTAGGATTTTTATATAATTCGTTTCTCCATTTATGAATTAACTTTGAAGCGTATTTTTTATCAGAACTTTCTTTATTTAAAATTTCTTTTGCCTTTTTTCCATTAGCATAAGCCAAAAGAGCCCTTCTTTTAAAAGGCTTTGAAAAATGAATTCTTGTATTCTCTTTTAGGTCAGTTTTATTCATTAATTACACCGAAAAACTCCCGAAGATGGATTCGAACCACCGTTAGAAGAGCCAGAATCTTCTGTCCTGCCGCTAGACGATTCGGGATTATTTTATAATTATACAATATTATTTTACAAATTATCAATATGAATTGTCCAATTGTTCAATTTAAAAATCAAAATATTTATAAATAATTACTGTATGCTAAATATAAACTATAATTGGTATAATACACTTATCAAATCAAGTCTTACTCCTTCTGGTGGCATCTTTAGGATAGTATGGACAATAATTTATTTAACCGTTATTGCATCATTTATATTTTTTATATCAGACGGTATAAGAAAAGAAAAAGCTCTTGCGATTTTTGTATTCTTAATTCAAATTTCGCTTAATTTTTTATGGACACCAATATTTTTTGTCGCTCACAATGTAAATCTGGCATTCATTATAATATTTTTGTTGACTTTAACATTGATTTTAAATATTTTTCTTTTTTAGAAACATTCAAGAATTTCTGCCTATCTTTTAATACCGTACTTAATTTGGGTAATTTTTGCAGGCTATCTAAATTACATAATTATAAAATCAAACTAAAAAGCACCGGAAATCCGGTGCTTTTTATAAAACAATATAGTCTATTTACAGCATCCAAAACAACCTGAGCAAGTGCATCCACCAAGCTTGTCCATAGCTTCTTCAAGACGTACCTTAATACGACCGTCAACCGCAATGCCTTCTCCTGTTTTTTCGGAAATTAATAAAGGATTGATATCTAATTCATCTATAAAAGGATAATCAGAAACCAGTTGAGATAACCTTAACAACGTTTCCTGTATTTGATTCATTTGAGCAGGAGTTGTTCCTCTTGCGCCTTCTAATAATTTATACGCTTTTACAGATTTAATCATTTCAGATGCGTCTATGTCTGTTAAAGGTGCAATTCTAAATGTTACATCTTTCATAACTTCAATAAATACACCGCCAAGACCAAACATCATCATTGGACCATATTGTGGGTCTGTTGCAATACCGCAAACCATTTCACGATTGCCCTTGACCATTTCTTGAATAATCACGCCTTCAAGTCCGTCAATCAAACCTTTTTCTGTAAGTTTTGCAATCAAATCATTGTATTCTGCTCTAAGTTGTTCTTCTGATTGAATATTTACTCTTACTCCGCCTACATCTGTTTTATGCGAAGTAGTTTTAGAAGTCATTTTCATTACAACAGGATAACCGATTGAATTGCCCACTTTTACAACTTCATCAATATTTGTTGCAAAACCTGACTTACAAACCCTAATACCATAAGCATCCAACACGTCAATAGATTCACGAGTTGTTAATTGAGCTCTACCTTCAGAAATTGATTGTTTTATAATAGCCTCTGCGCGAGCTCTGTCAACGTTATAATTAGGAATTTTTCCTTCAGGACGATTTTGCCACAATCTCTGTTGATTTAATCTGTGCAATCCTTCTGCAGCTTCTTCAGCATACATAAAGAATGGCATATTAACCTTCATATCAGACAATTTAGAGAAAAATTCCGATTTTGTCATAAATACGCCAATTATCGGTTTTGTAGGATTCTTAGCTTTAATTTCCATCAAAGCTTGCGCTACATCTATATCTTTTAATCCCAAGAAAGGAAGATAAATAGTAATAACCATATCAACATTTTCATCAGCTAAAACAGTTTCCAATGTTTGTTTATAGTGTTCAATCGGAGCAGAAGCAATCATATCAATAGGATTTTTAACAGAAGCAGCAGAAGGTAAAAAGCTTCTTAATTTTTCTTTTGTTTCATCTGTTATTTTAGCCATTTGCAAACCATACTCACAAATTGCATCAGTTGCCATAATACCGGGACCACCCGAATTTGTAATTATAGCAACTCTGTCGCCTTTTGGAATTGGACAAGAAGCAAAAACTTTAGCTGTTGAAAATAAATTCTTTAAAGAATATTCTCTTATAACCCCAGATTGAGCCAATAAAGCATTAGCAGCCTTATCTGCACCAGCCAATGAACCGGTGTGTGAAGAAGCTGCGGAAGCACCTGCTGCTGAACGACCGGCTTTAAGAGCAAGAATTGGTTTTTTCTTTGAAATTCTTGAAGCTAATTTTCTAAAATTAGCAGGATTTTGAATTGATTCCATATATAGCAAGATTTGCTCAACATCATCTTCATTTTCCCAATACTCAAGGGCAGTTTCAGCATTAACATCTGCTTGATTACCGATTGAAATAAATTGAGCAAAGCCTAAATTTAAATCTTTTAAAATGTTTAATATACCGCCACCTAGGGCACCTGATTGAGAAACAAAACCTATATTTCCGCGTTCAGGCAATGACTCTGCAAAACATCCATCCATTCTAATTTCAGGGTGAGTATTTACTACGCCAAGACAATTAGGACCAACGCATCTCATGCCGTATTCTCTGATTTTTGAAAGTAATTCACTTTCAAGCTTAGCACCTTCTGCACCTGTTTCTTTAAATCCGGCAGTAATTATACATAAGCCTTTTATTCCTTTTTGGTGGCATTGATCAACAGTAGATAAAACAAATTTAGCATTTACAACAATAATAGCCAAATCAATTTCATCAGGAATTTCAAGAACACTTGTGTATGCTTGCAAACCTTCAATAATTCCACCTTTTGGATTAACCGGATAAATTTTTCCGTTAAATTTATACTCTTGAAGTCTTTTCATAATATCGGAACCAATTGTATGTTCCTTTGTAGATGCACCGATAACAGCAATGGTTTTCGGTTTCATAATTTTGTTTAACATTTTTTATCCTTTCATCTTTTATTTTTAATATCCACTTGGAATAAAATCTCTTGCTCTAAACTTTGCACCCAAAGACTTTGCTATAACTTCACATCGTTCTTTATCAACCGGATAATTCGGTACGTTTACAACTATTGAAGCTATGGTATGTATTTTTTCTTCTACGCAAGCTCTTATAAAACGCTTTACTTCTTCATAAGCATTTTCAATTTTAGGATTTGAGATTTTATTGTAAACTTCTTCATTTTGAGCATTTAAACTAACAGAAATAGTATCTACATAAGGAGCAAGCTCAAGCACCACATTTCTTTTATGAATAGCATTAGCATGCCCGTTTGTATTTATCCTTATTTTTAAATTTAAAAAATTTTCTTTAAGATACCTTGATATTTTTACTACTTCATCAACTCTAATTAAGGGCTCACCATAACCACAAAAGACTATTTCACCACTTTTTTGGACTTTATCTTTTTTAAGTTCGATTTGATTAATAACACTTTCTGCCGTTATATTATCCTTATCAAGCCAAAGTTTAGCACCTTGTACGTCTTCTTTTTGATCTCTGACGCAAAAAACACATGCGTTTGTGCATGCGTTTGTCATATTTATATATGGCTTGTCATCCAAAAAATATAAAAGATTTTCATTTACTTCTACCATAATTTTATTCTAACTCAACAATAATCTAAAACAAGAATTAAAATTAAAAAACAGGTAACATCATAGAATTATTTGGTCTTGTAACATAATCAAGGGCTCTTTGATGATTAATCTCCCTTGTGTCCAGCTTCACTTTAGGCTTTTGGTTTTTATCAGCTTCCATAAGAGCTTTTTCAACTTTTTCAGTTTTTTTCATTTTAGATGTATTAATTAAATTACTATTATCCTCAACATAATTAATCGAAGTTATAGGCGTATCAAGCAAAAGGGGGGTTTCTTCTCTTGCAAAGACATTTTGTAAAAATAAAAAGAAAGATAAAAAAACTAAAATCTTTTTCATAAATAACACCTATTTTATTGCTATATACTTATTTTAACTGCACCATTTCTTAAAATCTTATATTCTTTTTCTTCACATAAAATGACAGTTGAAGGGATATTGTCATTTTCAAAATCATCATTTGGTTTAATAATTGTTGCCACAGATGAAAATTTTACCTTTGCCTCGTTATAATTTCTAACAGGAGGTTCTGATGAAATATTACAAGATGTTGTTGCTAAAACCCCGCCTTTAATTTTTTTTGTTAAGTCAATAAAATCTGCATCATTTGGAATTCTTATACCAACTGTTTCAAGAGGTGTAACCAAGTCTGAACATAAATCTGATTTTTTAAAAATTAACGTTAAACCACCGGGCAAATATTTCTCAATTAATTCATAAGCATAATGAGGCACATCTTTAATATAACCTTTTAAAGGCTCAAAACCGTAGCTCATTAAAATTAATGGTTTTTTTGTATCTCTTTTTTTAATTTCATATATTTTTCTAATTGCATTATCATCATCCGGCAAAGCACCAAAACCCCAGACTGTATCGGTTTTAAAAGCAATAACTTCGCCATTTTTGATATTTAACATTTCTTACCTTTCAAAAACTTTGCTTTTAATTTATCTTTTAAGTCCTCTAAATATTCAACTCTTAATATATGAGCAAATGTAGCATAAATTCCTGCCATTACAAAAAATACAAAAATTACCCTAATGATTTTAGTTATAAAATTCAAAGATATTATTTTTCCAATACCAAAATTAACCAAAAATCCAACACAAAAAGCAATAAAAGCACATAAAAGAATTTTTAAAATCTGTTTTAAAAAGGCTCTATACCCGATTGAAATTTTCTTCCTTATCAAAAAAGCAAGAAGTGTTCCATTTATCAATGTTATAATTGCAGTCGAAAGAGCTATACCATTTATTCCAAGCGGTCCGACCAAAAGAGAGTTAAAAATTAATTTTAAAGCTATTGAACCTATTGCAATATAAAAAGGTGTTTTTGAATCGTTAAACGAATAATATAGTCGCGTAATTGAATCACGAAACATATAAGGAATTATAGATAAAGAAATAAAGAATAAAACCTCTGTTACCATTAAAGTTGCACTATGAGAAAAGGCACCTCTTTCAAGAGCAATAGAAATTAAGTCTTGACCTGAAACAAAAATAAAAATCATCATAAAAGTACCGGCCAAAATCAAAGATCCAACACCTTTATTAAAATAATATCTAACCTCGTCAAATTTCTTTTGAGCAACAAGTCTTGAAAATAAAGGAAACAAAGGAACCAAAAGTGCCGATAACATCAATCCAACCGGAAATTGAAAAATACGATTGGCATACCCATATGCAGTCCATTGACCTGCCTGCAAACCGGAAGCAAAGAAAATATCAACATATATACCAATTTGCCCTATTGTAGAAGACAAAAAAGCCGGCATTAAAAGCTCTAAAATTTCATTAAAATTTTTATTTTTAAAAAAATCAAAAGCAGGTCTAAAAGTATATCCCAATTTAATAACAACAGGAGTTTGCATCAACAACTGTAATATAGCCCCTATTGTTGTTCCAATCGCCAAATAAAATCCCGTGTCATCGCCTTTTGAAAATATTAAAGTTAAAATAATTCCAAAAGAAAGCATTGATGGCGCAATATTAGGAAGTAAAAATTTATTATATGTAACTAATATGCCGTAATATAAACCCAAAAGCGCTCCGACAACAATAACCGGAGACATAATTTTAAGATGATATGCAGCTAAATTCATTAATTCTGGTGTTGCTTGAGAAATTATAACGTTCATTACCTGTTTTGGAAAGAAAAAACAAATGGTAGCAATTGAACCAAAAATCAATATTGAAAATGTTTCAAAAGTATTGAATAATCTTTTAATTTCTGCATCTGGTTTTTGATTAAAATTTTTAATTATTTTTGAAAAAACACTAACTGTTGCACTATGAAAAGGACCACCCATACCACCTAAAATAACAATAGCCAAAGCAGGAATTTGATAAGCATAAAAATAAGCATCTGAAACTATGCTTGCACCATAATAATTTGCAACAATCACGTCTCTTAAAAATCCTGCTATTTTAGATAATAAAATTACAACAACAATAAGCCCTGCACTTTTTAAAAGCCCTGTTGAATTTGCCGAATCATGGGTTATATGTTCACCTTCTTGCATTAATTAAATTCCACTCTATAAATTACATATTTACCTTTATTTTCACGAGTCAAGGGAGCAAAATTAATAGTATTAATACCGTCTTTTAAATATTGAGTTATATTGATTTTAACAACCTTATTTCCCGCAATTTCACGTGTTTCACTAAAATCTAAATCATTAATCTTAAAAGGAAATTCGCTCACGCCCTTATGATTATTAACGTACAAATATGCATTTTTAAAAGAATTTCTATCAAAATAAAATTCTGTTTTATACCACACATTATATTCATTATATAAAACAGTTAAAGGATGGGTTGATATGTTTATATCAGTATAATAATGCTTTAAAATTTCTGGATACCTTTTACCTGCTTTTGCAAGATTATAAGCACCAAATTGGCTCATTCCAACACCATGCCCAAACCCACCACCAATAAATTTAAAGGTTTGAGGATATTTCTCGTCATCAAATGAACCAAAAATACCAATCAATCCTGTTTCTTTTTCTAAATTACCCGCTTTTGTTTCACCGCTGGTTTCAACAAAAAAGTTTGCACTGGGAAGCATTGCATTGTTTTTCTTTAAAACTCTTCTAATTCCAAGTTCTTTTTTAACTCGATAAGTTCCTGTTTTTGAAACTATTTCAAGTTCGGTAATTTTTCCTGATTGAGTTCTTTTTATCGGCTTGATTTCCTTTAAACCTTCTATTTTTATGTCTCCATCATAAGTTGGACTTACAAGTCCGGCTTTTGACTGTTGTTGAAGTGTTGTATGTAATATATTTTCAAGCTCCTCACGAGTAAATTCAAAATTCCAACGATATTTTGGAGAATTTACATCAATACCACCTTCAAGAGAAGAATAAAATCTTCTAACATCCTCTTCTGTTTTTAAAGGCTTTTGTCCTTGTTTATCATATCTTGCTTTTAAATAAGGATGATTATTTGAAGGCGTACCATTTCCAAAAACATCATCCCAATCATCAGTTATACCGGCGGACGTTGAAAAATACTGAGCCATAATGGGATGTTCCTGATAAAGAGCATATATACCAGCAGTCTCATAAACTGCTTTATCCGAAATATCTCTATATGAATTCACTCCGTAATATACCTGAGCGGCAGTAGAATCAACCAAATCATAATTAGCGCTCATATTAGCATTAGTTGCATAATTTCTTGCAGCAACCGCTTGAGCTTTAAGAGCTTCCAATCCAAAAGAAACTGGCATTTCATTAGAAACTACGCCTCTAAGATAATTTTGCATGTCGATTACATTTATCAAATTAAAAGAAAGATTATTTTTAGAATTTTTAATTTCAATCATCCCTTTATATTTTGCAGGTGTACCTTTTTTATTTAAATCCAAAACTTCAATTTCAGAATTTGAACTAAATAACAAAGGCTCTGTTAATTTTTCATATTTCAAATCACCGTCTACATATATATTATATAAAGAGTCTTTTATTCTAATTTCAATAACTTTCTGCGCTTCAACCGTTCCTATTTGAGCATTGGAGCCAATCTGAGACATGCTTATTATAGAAATGGGACTTTCAGATAAAATTCTTACATTTGTATATTCAAAGCTGCTTTTATTAGAAAGCGCAACCCTTATTACCTTTTTTTCGGATGCCGAAAAAACAGGATTGATAAAAAATAAACTTAAAATCAATAAAAATAAAAACTTAATTCTCATATTTACAATTTTACAATTAAAAATTATTAATGTAAAATAATTGTGTTTATGACTTTGAGGAGAAACAAGATGGCTTGTGAAGATAATCTTAGAAAATTCAGCCCCATTCAACTTTTAAATTTTTGTATTGGTTTTTTTGGTCTGCAATTTGCTTGGCAAATGAGAATAATTTTATCCGGACCTTTAACAGAATCTCTGGGTGCAAGTCCATTATTATATGGTTTAATTTGGCTTGCAGGACCAGTAACAGGAATTGTAGTACAGCCAATAATAGGAGCTCTTTCAGATAACACATTTACTCGCTTCGGAAGAAGATTACCGTATCTGTTTTTTGGAGCACTATTTGGTGCAATAGGATTAATATTACTTCCAAAAAGTGAAATTTTAAGCAATCTTTTCGGACAAAATCATCCTGAATTTTTAGCTCTTTTCATAGCGGCAATTTTCATATGGGTAATAGACGCATGTGTTAACGCTGCGCAAGGTCCATACAGAGCTTTAATTCCTGATAATATTCAAAAAAATCAACACGCCATTGCAAATTCATATCTTAGCTTTGCAATAGGCTTAGGCTCAGTTATTGCAGCAGGAACTGCACCATTTCTAAAATGGGCATTCAATTATCAAATGTCAGTGGATGCTCAATTTACAATGGCAGGCTTAGCATTTATTTTAGGAATGTTATGGACTTGCATAACTTTTAGAGAAAATAAAGTAAGCAAAGAATGCCTTGTTGAAAAAAAACTTGAAGCAAAGAAAACTGTTTCAAAACCTTTTATTGAAAATGTTAGAGAATTTTTATCCGCTTCACCTGAGGTTGGAAAAATTTGCATGGTTCAATTTTTTGCTTGGATTGGCATAATGAGCCTTATGATATTTTTCACACAATATGTTGTCCATATATTATATGGCATACCAAACACAACAGAATTAGCAGATAATATAGTTGATTCATTCGGTCTAAAGCAAACTGAAGCACAGAATTTTGCATCTGTATGTTTTGCATTTTTCAACTTAATTTGTTTTATTATAGCAATTCCAATAGCTAAAATGGCAGAAATAAGAGGCAATAAAAGAGTTCATGCTGGCTCCTTATTCCTAATGGCTCTAGCTTATATTTTGATGGCATTTATGCCAAACAAAGTTACAATATTTGCAGCAATGGGACTTGCAGGAATTGGTTGGGCTTCAACCCTTTCTCTTCCTTTTGCAATGCTATCAAAACATATAAAAGAAGGTACTGAAGGTTCTGCAATGGGCATATTTAACATATTTATATCAGCCCCTCAAGTTCTTGTTTGTACTCTTTTAGCTTGGTTTATCAATATTTCGACATATAAAAATGCAAGCGGATATGAAAATAACCATTGGGATTATGCTTTTATGTTTGGTGCAATAATGTTAATAATAGCAGCAGTAGTTACCCTTTCAGTTAAAGAAGCAGAAGATATAGAATAAAAAAAGCCCGCCAAGCGGGCTTTTTAATTTATAAGATAAAATAAATAACAAAGATAAAATGCGCCACACAAAAGCAAAGAAAACATATTAACTTTTTTATTTAAAATTATATTAAACATAAACAGTAATACACAAAAAATCACCAAAAAAGCATTTACCAAAATCAAAGAACTTGGTTTCCAACTTGTAAACATAATTCCAATCGAAGCAGTAATTGTAGCTTGAAAAATAGTCCCGCCCAATATATTAGAAATTGCAAGATCATCTTTAGAAGAATTTACCCAAATTATACTATTTACACATTCCGGTAATTCAGTTGCAAAAGGAGTAATTATTAAGCTCAAAATCAATGGACTTATATTTAAAGCATTTGAAAAGGTTTCAATTTCTCTAACAAAAAAGTGAGAAAATACAACAAGAGCTATAAGAGAAAGAAAAATCTGCAATAAAATTGCAAACATAGTTACTTTTTTAAATAGAAAAGATAATTTTAAAATAATTAATTTCTCCAATTCTTGCACTGTATAATTTTGTTTAGATTTTATAATTGTTCTGTAAACAAAAACAAAATAAAGAATTAAAAGATAAAAAACCACAAGATGTTTAAAACTATCATTTAAAAAAACACATAAAATTGCAGGTAAATATCCTAAAATAAAATATCTGCAATCCCTTAATATATTCTTATAGTCGAGATTTAGGGAAGTTAATTCTCTTCTTTTAAATATTTTTAAAAATAAAATACTAAAACCCAAAACAAATAAAGCAAATGTATTTAACATAAAAGGAGAACCAATTATTGCACCTGTTGCAACATTTTGACCAATATCAACATTTGTTTTAAATATTAATGCACCAAATATTGCAACTAAAGGAACAATTGTCTCCGGCAATGACGTACCAACAACAGCCAAAATTGAACCTACGGCGCCATTTGAAAATTTCAGTTTAGCCCCTAAATGTTCTATTGCATTCGTAAAAAACTTGCAAGTATATATTATACCAATTATATAAAATAAAGCTAAAAAACTATGTAACAAAAAAAACATTTATTTTCCTTTTATTTTTATGATATCCTATATGCAAATGGAAAAAGAAATTTTAAATTTAATCAAAACCTCTTTACGGATATTAATCATAACACATGTTAACCCTGATGGCGATACTTTAGGTACAGCAAGTGCACTAAAATCATATATAGGGGAAAAAGCTGATATACTTATTCAAGTTAATGACAAATCCTTATACCCAAAAATGTACGAATTCTTGCCTCATATTAATTCTGCTCTTAACTTTTCAAACGTAAAAAACGAATATGATTTAGCAATCGCAGTTGATGTTGCATCAATAGACAGAATGATAGGAAATGCAAGAAAAATCTTTGAAAATGCTAAAAATACAATAGTAATCGACCACCACAAAACAAACAAAGGATATGGTAAAATAAACTACATAAAAGGCAGTCTTTCATCAGCATCAGAAGTTTTATACGACCTTTTTTACCAAGAAAAAAAAGAAATCACGGAAGAAATGGCAAAAGGTCTATATTGCGGGATATTAACCGATACAGGATGTTTTAAATACGAAAACACTACTCCAAAAACCTTTAAAATAGCATCTGAACTTGCAAATTGCAACATAAATACATCAGAAATCGCAGATTTTTGCTATTCGAACAAACCAAAAAATCTAATACTTTTTCAAAATTACCTTGTTTCAAATGCTAAATTTCGCTTAAATGACAAAATAGCATATACTTTAATCACTAAAGAAATAATTTCTAAATTTCAAGCAACTGATGAATTCACAGAAGGTATTTGCGAAACACTACGTTCAATAGCAGGAGTCGAAATTGCTTTTGTTTTAAAAGAAACAGATTTAGGAATAAAAGTTTCAATCAGATCAAAAAATCTTGATGCTACAAAGATTACAGATAAATTCAACGGCGGAGGACACAGACGTGCAGCAGGCTGCACAATCAAACTCAAAAATATAAATGAAGCGCTTGAAAAACTTATAAAACAAGCAGAAACACTGTTATGATTAAGAAAATATACGAAATACTCAAAGAATATTTGCAAAACCTTATAAAATCTATAATAAGGGATGATTACGCAAATGCTGCGGGCGAAATGGCATATATGACAGCATTGGGAATATTCCCTTTTATGTTATTTACAATGGCGGTTTTTGGTTGGCTTGGAAAAAAAATTTTTATTAATAAAATTATTTTCGGACTTTCAACAATAGCCCCACAAGGTGTAATCGACCTAATAAACAACGTTTTAGCAGAAGTTGTCCTTTTTCAAAGTGGCAAAATAATGGCAATAGTTGGATTTTTTATGACGCTATTTTTAACATCAAACGCAATAGCAGTAATCATAAAAGGCTTAAACAGGGCAAATAATGTTACAGAAAACAGAAGTTTTATAAAAGTAAGAGCTTTAGCCGTTTTAATGGTTTTTGTTAATACTTTTTTTCTTTTTATAAGCATTAATTTAATTGTCTTAGGCAAAGTTATTTTAAATTTTATAGGAATTTATCTCTCTATCCCTCAGCACATTATAGATACAATACTAATAACACGTTGGCCTATTGCGTTTTTAATGTTATTCTTACTTTCGTCAATTAACTACTATGTCCTTCCTGCAAGAGATTTCAGTGCAAAAAGAAAAAGTGTTATACCGGGAGCGCTTTTCTTCTGTGTATTTTGGTTGCTTGGTTCTTGGGCATTTTCACTATACGTCAACGCTTTAGGTACATACAACAAAGTATATGGAACCATAGGAACATTTGCAATTTTAATGGTTTGGCTATATTATTCATCAATTATCCTATTAATAGGAGGACAAGTTAATAACCAAACTTTAAGAAAACTAATAATTTTAGATAAGAAAAAACAAAAAAATGAAAAAACTTCTGGTTAATTTTCTAATATTTGCATATATTTGCTGTATTTTTAGCTATACAAGCCATGCTCAAACTCTTGATGAAAAAATAGGGCAGATGATTATTGTAGGCTTCAAAGGAAATAGCATAAATTCATCAGGCTTTAAAAAAATTGAAAAACAAATTAAAAACAAAGAAATCTCAGGTGTCATTTTATTCTCAAAAAACATTAAAACTAAAAATGATTTAATTCTAATGATAGAAAAATTACAATCACTCTCTGAGCTTCCTGTATTCATTTCTATTGACAATGAAGGCGGTCAAATTCAAAGATTTGATTTTATCAATTTTAAATCAGCAAAAGAAATTTCAAATCTATCAGAAAATGATGCAAGAAAAGAATATTCAAAAATGGCAGATGTTTTAAAAAAAATTGGAATTAATTTCAATTTTGCTCCTTGTGTTGATTTGGCTATAAACCCTAATTCAATAATTGAAAAAAAAGAAAGAAGCTACGGAGCTGACACAAAAAATGTTACAAAATATGCTTCAATAATGATAGAAGAACATAACAAAAAAAACATAATAACCTCTATTAAACATTTTCCAGGACACGGAAGTGCATCCAAAGATACTCATAAAGGTATCGTAGATAATACAAATTACTTTGACAAAAAAGAGCTTGAGCCATATAAAAATTTAAAAAAATATGACAACTTAAACACAGTAATGGTTTCACATATTTTCAATTCTGATATAGATGAAAATTATCCTGCAAGTTTGTCTGAAAAAACAATTAATTTATTAAAAAATGATATAGGTTTTAAAGGAATTATAGTTTCAGATGATTATGATATGGGCGCAATTAGAAAAAACTACACTCTTAGGGAAATTGTTATAAATTCAATAAATTCAGGAATAGATATAATGCTCTTTTCAAATAACATAGAAAAAAACGATTCCTCAACAGCAAAAAAAATTCATAAAATCATTAAAGAAGAAATCAAAAAAGGTAACATTAAAGAGGAAAATATCAACAATTCATATAAAAAAATAATCGAATTAAAAAGAAAATTAAAATAAAGTATGGTGCTATTTTTCAACTTGTAGTAAAATTGTCATATGTTAGATAAAAATGCAAAATATGAAATATTGTCATTTTCCATTGGGGATACAAAAGCCGGCACCAAAATGGGTAAAATGCAAATAAAAAATCTTTCCGACTCATCAATACTAAATTGCGTACTTTGGGAAGAAACACTAAATAGAACTCCTGATATTGCAACAAGAACAGGGAACATTATAAAAATAATTACAGCAAGCTACAATGAAAAATACAATAATTGTCTTTTAAATAATTTTGAAGTTCTTGAAACCGCAAGTTTAGGAATAGATGAAGAAAAACGAGAAGAACTATACAATAAAATTATAGAATTTGTAAATTCATTTAAAAAAGAAGACTTAAAAGATTTCATTTTAACATTTCTGAATGAAAACAAAGAAAAATTCATAGTAGCACCTGCTGCAAAGCAAATGCACCATAATTACATAGGTGGACTTGTAGTTCATACCTTGGAATGTCTTGAATTTGCTCAAGTTGTTCTTTCAAAAGTAAAAAAATATATTAATCGTGATGAAGTCCTTGCAGCATGCATATTACATGATATAGGTAAAATTTACGAATATGAAATCAATCTTGAATCAGGCATAATTGAATATAACGAGCAATTTAAAAAAGATTGGATAACTCATTCTCAATTCGGATTTTCTCTTTGCATGTCCAAAGGATATTTAAATATAGCCAAAATGATAGCTGCACACCATGGAAGAGCTGAATGGGGAGCTATGATTGACTTAAACGAAAGAGATTTAGAACCTTTTTATTATATAATTCATCATATTGATGATTTAAGTGCTAAATTCGGTGCAACAAACGTCAGTGAAATAAATAAATTATAAATAAGGATAGGAATTATGAAATTTTTTCAAATTTTGTTTTTGAGCATATGTTTATTATTTTCCTTAAAGGCAAATGCTGCTCATCAACTTTATGCAGATATAGATGGCATTAAAATTCCATATGGCACAAAATTAGAACTTTCTATGGCCGAAAACTTAACAACCAAAGAAATAGTACAAGGAGATATGTTCCAAGCATATTTAACAAAAGACATATATGTAAACAACAAGCTTATACTTCCTTCGAGAACAGTTTTTAGAGGCCGAGTAACAGATATTAAATATTCAAAATGCTTGTCTCGACCTGCATCTTTATATTTAAACTTAGACCATCTTGTAACAAAAACAGGTGCTCAGCTTCCTATAAACTCTGGCATTGCAAGTCATTTTGAATATATATTAAAACCTGACGGAGCACTCACTACTAACGGTAATTATTTTAAAGCTGTTGGCAAAGATGCCAAAAAAGCAGCACAAATTGTCCCAAAAACAATAAAATGGGGTGCAACAGCAGGAGATGACCTTTTTAAGGGAGCAAAGATAATTTTTGTACCTGTTGCAGCAACAGGCGGAGTTGTTGCATGTGCATGCTCTACTGTATATAATACAATAGCTAATTTATTCAGACATGGAGATGAGATAGTTATTAAAAAAGGTACAAATTTTGACATAATTCTTTTATCAACATTGGAAATACCTTCATAATATGAAAAAATATGAGCTTCTAGAAAAAATCAAAAAAATCTTAACCGAAAATCATCTGTCTCTATCTTCAGCAGAAAGCTGCACAGGTGGGCTTATAAGTTCATATTTAACAGATATCTCAGGAGCAAGCGAGTTTATATTTCAAAATTTTGTAACATATTCAAATGATGCTAAAACTAAATTTTTAAATGTCAAAAAAGAAACACTTGAAACATTTGGCGCAGTTAGTGAACAAACAGCTTATGAAATGTCTGTTGGTCTTTTAAATTATGCTGATTGTTCTATCGCAACAACAGGTATTTTAGGTCCAACCGGAGGAAATGAAGAAAAACCAATAGGGCTTGTCTATATATCCTTTGGCTATAAAGACAAAATAAAAGTAATAAAATACATTTCAAAAAAAGCATTCACCAAAGATAGACATAAAATAAAGAAAGACATAGTCAAATTTGCTTTAAATGAACTTTTTTTATTTTTAAAAAATACTCTTAATTAAGTATATATATTATTTTGCATATTAAATATAATGAAAACGGGCAAGGAGTCGATATGCTTAACGTTATTATTATAGACAAAAATAAAAATAGTAAAGATTTTCTTGAGAATTTTTTAAATAAATATGAAAATACTCAAATTAAAAATTCTTTTGACAATTTAAATTCGATAGAAATAACTAAAGAAAACTTAGATGATATTGATTTAATTATATTTGACATAGACTCAAACAACGCAGATGAATCATTGAAATCAATTAAAAAAATTAAAGATAAATTTAAAAATATCAGCTTTATTGCCCTTTCTTATGAAATAAATTCAGAACTTGTTACAAAAACACTAAAGGAAGGTATTAGAGATTTTTTATTAAAACCTTTGATACCAGCAATTTTTGAAGCAACAATTAAAAAAATTGAAAATGAAAAAAATGACATCAAAGAAGCAAATTCTACAATAATAAATATCTTTTCTCAAAAAGGTGGGGTAGGAAAAACTTCATTAGCAATCAACTTGGCATATCAAATATCAACAAAAACTTCACAAAAAGTATGTATTTTAGATTTTAGCTTTAATTCTGAAGATATTTGTACTTTCTTAAACATAAAACCAAAATTTAACATTGATTTTATAGTAAACAACATTGAAACTTCTGATGAAAAACTTTTACTTTCATTAATGGACAAATACCAAAATACTAATTTATACGTATTTTCTCCTCAAAAAGATATTAATATAGGCTATAAATACACTCCTCAAAAAATAATTAAAATTATTAACTCTCTAAAAAATATATTTCCATATATTGTTATCGATTCACCAAATATAATAGACGAAACAACAATGGCAATTTTAAATAATTCAAATGTAACATTATTAATTGGCATGCTAAATATGGCTTCTGTCAGAAATTTACAAAAATGCTATGAATTATTTGACAATATAGGCTATAAAAATGATAAAATAAAGCTAATTATAAACAGATACATTGAAAAATCCGATATAACAATAAAAGATTTAGAAGACACAATTAAAAAAAAGGTATATTTCAAAATTCCAAACAACTATCTGACACTAATTGATGCAATAAATCTTGGAAAACCCGTAGAAGAAACAAATCCACAATCAAACATAGCAAAAGCATACGGTTTGTTGTCACAAGAACTTATTAATACAGATTTTTCAAATACGGAGAAATTATATAATCATGGAGTGTTTAACCTACTTAGAAGGATGGGGGAATAAAATTGTCATTAAAAGATAGATTAAATACAATTAAAACAAAAAGTGAAAACTTAACCAAAAAAGAAAATCAGCTGCCGAAATACTATGAATCAAGCGAAATAGCAAATATTGAAACACTTGGTATTTTAGAAAATTTATTTGTTGACGATGACTTAAATTCAATCTATGTTAACGGAGCAAAAAACGTATATATAGAAAAAAATGGTAAACATTCTAAAAGCACTTTATCATTCAGAGATAATGTGCAGCTTGAAAATTTAATAAGAAAAAATGCTCAAAATGTAGGAATTGAAATTGATGAAATTAATCCTTTTATAAAATTCAATCACAAAAAAGGTATCAATGTGCAAGCTACTCTGCCACCTTTAAGCAATCCTGCAAATATTTTTATAAAATGCTACAAAGATAAACACGCAAGTATTAAAACATTGTCAGAAAACCAAAGTGTTTCAAAAGAAATGGCACTTATATTAGAAGCCGTTGCTACCATAAAAAACAATATAATCATTGCAGGTGAGAGAAATACTCTTAAAACAACAGTTCTAAGCTCTCTTTTAAAATTACTTCCAAACAACAACAGAGGAGCATTAATCGATTTAATTAATGAAATTGAAACTAATTCAAAAAATTATTCGAATTTTGACTTTTCAAATATTGATAAAAATAAAAATGAAATCCTAAACTCTATAATCAATTCAAGTCCGGATATGTTAGGAATTAACGATCCGGATGATGAAATAATAGCTCACATCATAAAGAAAATAAAAGAAGGATTAAAAGGAGCTATTATTACAATTTGTGCAAAAAATAAAGAAGAAGCAATGGAAAAAATTGCACTTGCAATTTTAAAAGAAAATCCTAATTTGGATTACAAAAAAGCAAAATTAATTTCTTATCAAGCATTTAACTTAATGATTTTCTGTAAAAAGGATGAAACCGGCAAAAGAAGAATATCCTCTATTTCACAAATTGATACAGATGAAAATGATAACTATATAATCAACGATATATTCTTTTTAAATCACATACTAGAACACGAGTCAACGGGGTTCATTCCTGATTTTTACGAAACCTCAAAAATAAATTCACTGCCTATAAATCCAAATATTTTTGAAAAAACATACAAACACACATATTATAAAAATGTTCAAAATGACGCAATGGAGCAATTTGTAAAAAGAAGCTCCAATCAAGACATTTTAAAACGCTTTAAAAAAGAACTCCCAACTCAAGAAATACCTGAGGAAGAAGCAATAAAAAAAGTCCAAGAAAAATTTGAAGAAATGAAAAGAAATGCTAAAAACGAAGAAGACAAAATAAATTTACCGGAAGAAGCTCCATCCGAAATAATCGAACAAAATGAACAAAACAATATATGAAAAATTAATGAAAAAATGTATTTTACTCGCTAAAAAAGGAATAGGTAAAACAGAACCTAATCCTTATGTTGGAGCCATTATATATGACGAAGAAAAAAAAGAAATTTTATCTTTTGGCTATCATCAAAAATATGGCGAAGCACACGCAGAAGTCAATGCAATAAAAAATTTAAAAGAAAGCCCTAAAAACAAAACTTTAATTGTAAATCTGGAACCTTGTTCGCATTGGGGAAAAACTCCGCCATGTGCTGATTTAATTATAAAATCCGGAATTAAAAGAGTTGTTATAGGCATGACAGACCCCAACCCAATTGTCAAAAACAATGGAATTAAAAAACTGAAAGATGCAAATATAGAAGTTATTAACGGAGTATTAGAAAACGAATGCAAAAAGCTAAACAAAGTTTTTATAAAGAATATGCTCCATAAAAAACCATACATAATGCTAAAAACCGCAACAACCCTTGATGGCAAAATTGCAACACCAAATCTAAACTCAAAATGGATAACAAATGAAATTTCAAGGAAAGAAGTTCAGAAATTAAGAAGTGAGTATTGTGCCATTATGACTGGTTCAAATACAATACTAAAAGACAATCCAAGATTAAATGTCAGAATTAAAAACAAAAAAAATCCAATAAGAATAATATTTGATCCAAACAATAAAATCCCCTTAAACGAAGAAATTAATGTTTTTAAAAATGACAAAACAAAAATTATTCTAATTAACAATTCAAAAATAAAAACAAAAGAAAATATTGAACAAATTAATTTTACTAACTTTAATGATTTATTTAAAGAGCTATACAATAAAGGTATATACTCAATTATGGTTGAATCAGGAGCAGGGCTCAATTCGATATTATTAAAAGAAAATGAAATTGATGAAATAAATCAATTTATTGCACCAAAAATTTTTGGATGCGGGCTTGATTTTGTGAAAAATTTTGATATTAAAAATGTTAATGAATGTGTTAAACTTAAAGATATTAATATAAAACGTTTTAATGATGATATTTTAATTAATGCATTTGTAGAAAAGGATTTATAATGAAAATTTTAATTTTAAACGGCCCAAATCTTAATATGTTAGGGACAAGAGAACCAAAAATATACGGAAACGAAACACTTGATAAAATAAACAGCGAAATTATTGAATTTAAAAATAAACAAAATTTAGACATCGAACTTGATTTTTTTCAAACTAATCACGAGGGCGAAATAGTTGATAAAATTCAAGAAGCGAATGAAATATATGATGGAATTATATTAAATCCGGCTGCATATACACACACAAGTATTGCAATCGCTGATGCCATAAAAGCTATAACAATACCTGTCGTAGAAGTACATTTATCAAACATTTATGCAAGAGAAAATTACAGAAATTTCTCACACAGTGCAAATGCTTGCATTGCACAAATTGCAGGCTTCTCCAAAAACAGCTACAAATTAGCTCTTTTAGGTTTATATGAATATTTAAATAATAATGAATAAAGAATTTGAATTTTTAAATATTATAAACAAAACACTCGATAACTCCGACTTTATCGGAGATGATTGTGCATACCTTAAACAACTAAATATTACAATAAGCACAGATGCACTAATTGAAGATGTGCATTTTTCAAGACGTTATATGACAGATGAAGAAATCGGAAAAAAAGCCTTGCTTGCTAATATATCAGACATATTAGCGTCAGGAGCAAAACCAAAGTATGCACTCATTACTTTAAGCGGAAAATTAGAAACTGATTTTATTAAAAATTTCTATACGGGGATAAATGATGTTGCAAAAAAATACAGAATAAAAATAATAGGAGGAGATTTAACATACGCAGAAAAAATATCTATTGCTATAACAGTAATCGGCGATTCTAGAAAAAGAAAAATATCCTCCAGAAAAAATGCAAAAAAAGGTTATATCATTGCAACAGCAGGCGAATTTGGCTCAAGCGCAATGGGGTTAAAATGTTTACAAGAAAACATTAAAAATGAATATTTTATAAAATTACATAAAAGCCCAAAACTTTACCCTAAAATATCAGAAACCATTGCAAAAAAAACAACAAACCCCTATGCAATGATGGACTCATCGGATGGTCTTATCGATTGTCTTTATCAAATTTCAAAACAAAGCAATGTTAAAATAAACATTGAATATAATAAAATTCCTAAAAAAACAACAGAAAGAGATTTTGTTCTGTACGGTGGTGAAGATTATTGCCTTGTTGTTGCATTATCTGAAAAAGACTTTAAAAAAATCAAAGGCATAAAAAAAATAGGCTATTGCTCAGAGGGGCAAGGGATATTTATAGATAACAAAATAGCTAAATATAAAGGATATGAACATTTTGAATAATAATATTGAAACATCAGCAATAATAACAGCAGGCGGCAATTCATCCAGATTTGGAAGCAATAAACTACTTGAAAAACTGGAAAATTTAACCGTAATAGAAACAACTATTTCAAAATTTATTAATATAGTTGATGAAATTATAATACCGGCACAAGATGAAACAAAGAATTTCATCATAAATTCTTCAATTTATTCCGATAAAATCAAATTCGCACAAGCAGGAACAACACGTCAAAAAAGCGTATATAACGGTCTTTTACGTTGCTCTAATCCTAAAATTGTACTAATTCACGATGGTGCAAGACCTTTTATTGAAGAGGAAGCAATAAAAAAAATAATTGATTTAACAAAAAAGGAAAAAGCAGTCATAGCAGGAACCATGGCTATTGACACTATTAAACAGGTGCAAAATGGAAGAATAATAAAAACTCTTGACAGAAAAACAATATTCCAAGCTCAAACACCACAGTCATTTGATTTTGAATTAATAAAAAAAATTCATGAAAAATATAAAAACGAAGAAATTTTCACAGATGATAGTTCAATGGCTGAAAAATTTGGCATAGAACCTGTTATTTTTGAAACATCACCAAATAATAAAAAAATAACAACTAAAACTGACTTAATTCGTTAATCATAGCTAAAAAGACTATTTATATTAATACAATAGTATATTTAAAAACTCGGTTAAATATCTTAGAGTATTAAAAGATATTTGATGAGACTAATTTATGTTGACCGATAAAAAATTTCAAGATAAACAATATTATTGTATAGAATTTAAAAATGTTTCAAAAGAACTGTTACCTTGGCTTGAAAATCTTGCGTGGGAATACAGATGTAAAATTGAAAAAAAAGAATGGAAAAGCAAATATAATAACTACGTTATATATGACTATGAACCATTTTGTTCTGATGGTTTTGAAATAAACATAACCTTATCGTCAAGACAAAGCGAGTATCTAAATTTTGTAAGATACTTATATGACGATAAAATACAAACAATAAACTACTTAAAAAACTGTTTTATTCTTTAATTAAGCCTGTTTCAATCCTTCAATAATTGCATCTGTAATTTTCTTAACCTGTCTTATTTCAAGTCCGATATTGCATATATTTTTATATGCTTTATCATTTAAGACAGGAATTATTGCCTTTTTAAACCCAAGCTTTTTAGCTTCATTTAACCGCCGTTCAATATTTTCTACATATCTGATTTCACCCAAAAGACCAACCTCGCCTATAATAACAGTTGCAGGAGAAATTGGAATATCTCTTATTGAACTTATTATTGCAAGTGATAATGCTAAATCATAACTTGGCTCAACAACGTCCAATCCGCCTGCGACATTAACATATACATCCTGTTTGGATAAATTCAGACCAACCTTTTTTTCTAAAACAGCAATTATTTGCAATAATCTGTTATATTCAAGTCCAACAGCAACTCTCCTTGGATTTGAATAGTTTGTTGAGCCAACAAGAGCTTGGATTTCATGTAAAAAAACTCGGCTACCCTCAAGAACTGCTACTATTGCACTACCGCATGCACCATCCGATTGCTCTATTAAAAAGTTCGAAGGAGTATTGATTTCAACCAATCCGCAATCTTCCATTTTAAAAACTCCAACCTCGGATATTGTTCCAAATCTGTTTTTAATACAACGCAGAATCCTATATTGTTTGTATTTATCTCCTTCAAAATTTACAACACAATCAACCATATGCTCTAAAACCTTAGGTCCTGCAATATTTCCTTCTTTTGTAACATGTCCTATTATTACAGTTGTAATATTTTTTTGCTTTGCAATTCGCATCAAACTATTTGTACATTCACGAATTTGAGACACGCTACCTGAAGAAGAAGCAATACCATTGCAAAATACACTTTGAATACTGTCTACTATTAAAAAATCGGGTTTTAAAACATCAATTTGATTTATTACTTCATCTATGCAAGTTTGATTTGTTAAATATAAATTTTCAGGCTCAATCTCAAGTCTCTTAGCTCTCAACTTAACTTGTAAAGGGCTCTCTTCAGCGCAAACATACAAAACTTTCAATTTTTTATCATTAATTGTTGTCTCACAAATACTTTTTGTAGTTTGTAAAACCAACGTGGATTTGCCTATTCCGGGATCACCGGCAAGTAAAACCAATGAACCCTGAACAAAACCGCCTCCAAGAACTCTATCCAATTCATCTATATTTGTTTTAAAACGAATTTTTTCATCAAGCTCTATTTCTTTGATTTTTGAAATTTTTATTTCACCGCTGACCGAATTTGAAAGTTTTGCTGAATTATTTTTTTCAAAAGAACTGACAATTTCTTCAACGAAAGTTCCAAATTGCAAACATTCTGGACACTTTCCCAAATATGAAACAGTCTCATATCCACAATTTTGACATACCCACTTTGATTTTACTTTTGCCATAAAAATATTCTATCACAGCAATTAACAAAAATGAAAAATCAAAATATTTCAATAACAATTTTTAAAATTCATATGTTTTATACAAAACAAAGAAAGGAATTTTAGCCATGGAAGTAAAGTCAGTTAATAAACAGACAAGAAGCACAAAACAACGCAAAACAAGAAACAAAGGTATTATACGAGCAAATTTTGTACCTACTCTGGTATCTGCTCCCACAGGTATAATATCAGCAAAAATTCTAACTTCCATGAAAAATACTTCACAGCTATCAAAAGAAGACTCTATTAAACTTTCAGAAGCAGCACAAAAAGGTTTAAAAAATTCTGGATTAGATAAAAAAGGCGTAGAAGTATTTAAGATAAAAGAAAACCCAATATTAGACAAAATGTATACAAAATTTAGAAGCATACTAAAAAATATAATAAGCAAAAAAGATGGAGAAAATTCCATTGAACAACTAACAGAATTAATTAATGAAGTTTTTAAATATGACGAAAGTGATTCCAATGCAATAAATGCAATTATTAAAGAGCTGGGATCAAATAAAAGAACAGCAATGCAAAAACAAAGCCTTCCAATAAATATAGATATCAAAGAGCAAATTGCAAAATTACAAGCTTTAATATTTAAAGAAGGAAGCAATGCTTGCTATCTTCCAAAAGCAAACAAAATAATAACACCAGATAAATCATTGCAAACATCTGTGTTCCACGAAATAGGACATGCACTAAATAACAATGGCGGAATTATATTAAAAACACTTCAAAAAGCACGTCCAATAAGCACAAAAGTTCCGGGTTTAATACTTCTTATATCATTATTTAACAAAAGAAAAACAACTGATAAACCTCAAAAAAATGATTCAAAAATCCAAAAGAGTGCTGATTTTGTTAAAAGAAATGCAGGAATTTTAACTGCAATTTCATTTATGCCAATGGTTTTAGAAGAAGGTATAGCATCAATAAGAGGACAAAAATTAGCAAAAACGCTCGTTAAATCAAAAGATTTATCAAAAGATATATTTAAAAAGATTAAAATAACAAATCTTTACGGATTTACAACATATAGCTTGGCAGCTATTGCAGGATACATAGGTGTTAAATTAGCAATCAAAGTAAAAGACACAATCCAAACAAATTATGAAAATGAGCAAAAAAGCAAATTTATTAAAGAAAATATAAAACCCGATTTAAAAACATATCAAGGATAAAAATTTAAAAAAAGGTAAAAAAAAGGGGTTAAACATTTGTTTAACCCACTTGTATTGCCATCACCAGTTAGATTCTTGTATACTAAACTAAACTTAAAGCTATCGCCGGAGCTTGATTTGCTTGAGTCAACAATGAAGTTGATACTTGTTGAAGTATCTGTTGCTGAGTAAAAGAAGATGCTTCAGCAGCGATATCTGCGTCTGTAATTATTGATTTAGCACTAGATAAATTTTCATACTGAGTTGTTAGAGTATCCAATGCGGATTCAAGACGGTTTTGAGCAGAACCTATTAATGATTTTCTTGATGTAACATTATCGATACCTGTATCCAAGTTTTCAACAGCAGTTTTAAACGTAGCTGCACTCATGGTAGTTAAATCAAAATCAGCAACTCCTGTTAATTCTTGAAACTTGACACTTTCAAATACAGTGTTTGCAACAGATATTGTATTATCATCATCCGCATTCGCACCAACCTGGAACGTTACACCATTTGCTTGCAAATCAGCGTCTTCAAATAAATTTAATTGAGAATATTTTGAAGAAGTGGAAACACGGTCAATTTCAGCTATACGTTGAGCTACTTCATCTTGCATAGCTTGAATTTCTTCAGATGAATAAGTACCGTTTTTTGCTTGTAGAGTCAGATCACGAATTCTAGATAAGTTATCTTGAATAACATCCAAGTTACCTTCAGCGGTAGATAACATAGCATTACCATTTTGAACATTCTTTTGAGCGATTTCATTACCATTTAACTGAACTTGCATACGAGCTGAAATAACAGTACCTGCAGCATCATCTTTTGCTGAATTTACCTTTAAACCCGTTGACATTCTCTCCATTGCTTTAGACAAAGCACTAGTCGAATCCGACAAAATGTTTTGGACTTTAATAGAATCCATGTTTGTGTTAATAATAACAGCCATTTTAATACTCCTTTATTACTTGTAAACCGCAAAACCAAGGCGGGGAAAAGCCAAGATTTGTCATCCTTGCGGTTAATATCCTTATTACATTACCAATATATATTTTTTTATAGAGTATTAAAATTAAAAAAAAGTATAAAATTTCTTATACTAAAGTTGCATAGTAAAAAAGCTCCGTATTACCGGAGCTTTTTTACTATGCAATTTCTTCTCGATGCTTAGTTGGGAGCTTTACAACTTCACCTTGAGCACCCTGCTGCTTTTTTTCAACCATATCCTTCGTAACAACAAATTCCTTAATATCTTCTTTTGATGGAACTTCGTACATGATATCAAGCATAATTTCCTCTACAATTGAACGAAGAGCTCTCGCACCGGTTTTTCTCTTTAAAGCCTCTTTTGCAATGAGCTCTATTGCATCATCTTCAAACTTCAATTCAACTCCATCCATGCCCATTAAACAAGCATATTGTTTAACAATAGCATTTTTTGGCTTGGTTAAAATCATTTTTAAAGTTTCTTCATCAAGCGGGTCTAAAACGGTATACACAGGAATTCTTCCTATAAACTCAGGAATTAGACCAAATTTTAACAAATCATCCGGCTGAAGTTTCTTTAAAATTTTAGCACTTTCTCTTTCTTTTTCTTCAGCGGTCATCGAAGCAGAACCAAAACCAACACTAGATGTAGTTCCTGCGCGTCTTTCAACAATTTTCTCTAAACCAACAAATGCCCCTCCGACAATAAACAAGATATTATTAGTATTTATTTGTATAAATTCTTGGTGAGGGTGTTTTCTTCCACCTTGAGGCGGAACATTCGCAATAGTACCTTCAATCATTTTTAAAAGTGCTTGTTGCACGCCTTCGCCCGAAACATCTCTTGTAATTGAAGGGTTTTCTGATTTTCTTGCGATTTTATCAATTTCATCAATATAAATTATACCGCGTTCAGCCTTTTTAACATCATAATCAGCACTTTGATATAATCTTAATAAAATATTTTCAACATCGTCTCCGACATAACCAGCCTCAGTTAGCGTTGTTGCATCTGCAACAGCAAAAGGAACATTTAACATTTTAGCCAACGTCTGAGCTAAAAGCGTCTTACCTGAACCGGTAGGCCCTACTAACAAAATATTACTTTTTTGAATTTCAATTTCAGACTCCGACTGCTCCATATTATGTGCAATTCGTTTGTAATGATTATAAACAGCAACAGAAAGAACCTTTTTAGCATCGTCTTGTCCAACGATATGTTGATCCAGATATGCTTTTATTTCATGAGGTTTTGGAATAGCTTCCATAGAAACTTCTTGCTGTTCTTCTTTTTCATCTTGCTTAAAATTAAATAGTTCTTCATCTAATATTTCATTGCACAGTTCAATACATTCATCGCATATGCAAACATCAGGACCGGCAATTAATTTCTTTACCTGATCTTGAGTTTTACCGCAAAAAGAACATTTTAAATTAGGATCTGTCGGTTTAGCCATTTGTGCTGCCCTTCTTATTTATTATCTTCCAAGGTAATCACTTTATCAATCATTCCATACTCAACCGCCTCTTGAGCAGTCATGATATAGTCTCTATCTGTATCTTTTTCAATTTTCTTTAACGGTTGTCCTGTATTTGAAGCAAGAATCGAATTCAAAGACTTTTTAATTCTTATAATTTCATTTGCCTGAATTTCAATATCAGTTGCTTGACCTTGAGCACCACCTAAAGGTTGATGAATCAATACTCTAGAGTGAGGAAGTGCCAAACGTTTTCCCTTAGCACCACTAGATAGCAAAAATGCACCCATAGAAGCAGCTTGCCCTAAACAAATAGTGGAAACATCAGCTCTTATATGTTGCATAGTATCATATATCGCAAAACCTGCAGTTACAGAACCACCCGGGGAATTTATATACAACATAATGTCTTTTTCAGAATTTTCACTATCTAAAAGTAACATTTGTGCGACAATCAAATTTGCAACCATATCATCAATCGGAGTTCCCAAAAAGATAATTCTTTCCCTTAAAAGTCTTGAAAATATATCAAATGACCTTTCACCTCTTGAAGATTGTTCTATAACTACTGGTACGAAACTCATCTAATTTTATCCTTTCAATTAATTTATTTAGCTATAAATTTATTATTTTCAAGTAAGAATTGATTAACTTTGTTTGCAGTAATCTGTTGAGAAATTGCAGCAAACGCATTAGGATTTTTTCTCAATTCTTCAAACAACTGAACCGGAGCCATTCCATACATTGCTGCCATTTGATTAATATGCTCCATTATATCTTTTTGTTCAATTTTTAACTGTTCATCTGTTGCTATTTTTTCAACAATCAAAGAATTTTTAATTCTTTTTTCAGCTTCTTCACGAAAACGTTTTTCAACATTTTCTTTTCCTTCCGATTCAACAAGTTTATCAAAATTCTGACCTTGTTGGCTAGCTTGGTGTCTAGCTTCATCCATAATAGCTTGATACTCTCTATCTAGCATAGTGTCTTGAATATCTATTTTTGTATCAGATAAAACCTTTTCAAAAATTGCATCTGATTTAATTCTGTCATTTTGATTTTTTGACATAGTATCTAAATATTTTTTGATATCTTCTTTTAAGGCTTCAAGACTTTCTTTTCCTGCTTTTTTTGCTAATTCATCATCTAAATCCGGCAAAATTCTTTGTTTTACTTCATGCAGATTAATTTTAAATTGCGCAGGAGCACCTTTTAATTTTTCTTCATGATAATCATCAGGGAATTTAACATCAATGACAAATTCCTCACCTGCGCTATGTCCCACTAAACCTTCTGCAAAACCGGGAATAAAATTTGAATTAGATAAATCGAGTGAGTAATTTTTAGCATCTCCATGCTCAATTTTTTCTTCACCAACTTTTCCGATATATCCTTCAAAATCAAATACAACGGTATCTTTGTCTGTTGATTTTCTTTCCACTTTTTCTAATTTTGAAAATCTTTTTTGAGTCATCTCAAGTTCTTTATCCATTGCATCATCAGGATTTTTAAACTCTGAATATTCTACTTCAACATCTTTATATTTACCAATTTTAACTTCAGGTTTTAATTCGACAGTTGCCTTAACCTTTAAATCTGAACCAAGTTCAAAATCAACACTTTCAATAGTCGGACGAAAAGCAATATTTAATTTATTTTCATCAACAACTTTCTGAAATTCAGAAGGAAACAATCTGTCAACAACTTCTGCTTTAATTCTCTCTTTTCCAACATACTTTTCAACAACATTACCGGGTGCTTTTCCTTTTCTAAACCCAGCTATGTTAACATTTTCGCCATAAGCCTTTAAAGTTCTTTCGTAAGTTTCTTTTGCAATGGCTGATTCTATTGTCATATCTATTGTAGCAATATTTTTATCATCAATTTTAACTGTATTTGTCATGGCACCTCTCAATTATAATATTTTACGTATAATATAGTATAAATCAAAAATAAAAATCATGGTCAATATAGAGTATATTTATTTTGTTTTTTGTCAAAAAATTAATATTTCTTATAAAGAAATTTTTAATACAAACTTATTTTTTTTATAATTTATGAGGCCCTCTGATTTTAATTTAGATAATTCAAACGACATTGCCGAACGATCAATATTAAGATAATCCGCAAGCTCTTGCCTATTGAATTGAATCTCAAAAACATTTGTTCTATGTTTTTGACTCTCATTTGAAAGATAAGTCAATAACTTATCTCTAATGGTTTTTTGAGAAATATTTTCAATTTTTTCAATCAATTCAATATTTTCTTTTGACAAAATTTTAAATAAATTACTTATTAAAACACTATGGTGATTACAAGCATTCTTGCACATTGTTGAACATTTATCATAATTTAAAACCAAAACAAGAGCATGTCCAACGCAAAGTGCATTAATATTCGCCTCAATATTTTTTGAAGCAACAAGCGCTAAACCTATATTATTGTTAGCATATAATTTCTGTATAATTATACGCCTTCCCCAATAAGTTTCTTTTTCAACATTAACTTCACCATCTAAAATTAAATATATTTTAGAAATTGTTTCGCCTTGGCGGATAATCATATCACCATCTTCATATTTTTTAATATATCCTCCAAAACATTTTAGCATTCTAGTCAATTCTTCATCAGTAATTCCGCAAAAAAGAGGAGAATTTTTAATTTTAGAATAATATTTTTCCATATTTTTTCCTTTTGTTGTAATTACAACAGAAATGTTGTTAAAACTAGTGTATACTAAAACTATAAAATTGAAAAGGAGAAAATATGGCAAAATATATTTGTAACGTATGCGGCTACATATATGATGAAGACCTAGGTGATGAAGAAAATAATATAAAAGCAAACACAAAATTTGAGGATTTACCGGCTGATTGGGTTTGCCCTCTATGCTCAGTCGGAAAAGACGAATTCAGTAAAGAATAATTAACAGGAGATAACATTATGACAACACAACAAGAAGAAAACCTAATTAATCTTTTAGATGGTTATGTTGAAAAAGGCGGACATCATTTAAACGTAAATGTTTTTAATCGTGAAACATTACTTGATGCTCAAGCTCATCCTGAAAAATATCCTCAATTAACAGTTAGAGTTTCAGGATATGCGGTTAATTTTATTAAATTAACTAAAGAACAACAAGATGATGTTATTTCAAGAACATTCCATTCTCAATTAGGTGCTTAAGAAATATTTAACTGGCATAAATGCGTTTATTAATATCAAAGATATTTATTATCTTTGATATTTTTATATGATTTTATGATATATGAGTTAATAATTTCAACTTAATTTGTTAAAATTTTTTTAAGTAGATTATAAGGAGTTAAATATGACAACATTAATTGGAATTCTTGTAGCAATAATTGCTTTTTTATTTATTTGTATTATTGCCGTAGCTTCAATATACAACAAGCTTGTAGCATTAAAAAATTATGTAAAAGAAGCTTTTTCTACCATGGATGTATACCTTAAAAAACGTTGGGACTTAATTCCAAACTTAATTGAAACAGCAAAAGGCTACATGGCTCATGAAAAAGAAACACTTGAAAAGATTACAGCCCTAAGGAATTTAAACTATGAAATGTTAAAAAATAAGCAAAAAATGGATGTAAATAAAGAACTATCACTTGGTTTATCAACTTTAATTGCAACTGCAGAAAATTATCCTGAATTAAAAGCAAATGAACATTTTACAAATCTAATGAATGAACTATCCAAAATAGAAGACGAAATTGCAAATTCAAGAAAATATTATAACGGCACAGTAAGAGAATATAATACCTTCATACAAATGTTTCCAACTTGTATATTTGCAGCAATGTTTAACTTTACACAAGAAGAAATGTTTGAAGCAGGTGAAATTGAAAGACAAAACGTGAAAGTACAATTCTAATGAAAAAAATAATATTATTCTTAATTTTTACATTGTTTTTAATAAATCCAACTTTTGCAGAAAACTTCTATATTGACCAATATAATGTCAAAATAAATGTTTCACCAACTAACACCATGGATATTGAAGAGCAGATAAAAGTTGTCTTCAAGGGAGGTGCGCATGGTATTTTTAGAACAATTCCTCTTGTAAACCATGTTAGAAGACAAGACGGAACAAGCTATAAAAACAAAGCAAGAGTTGAAAACGTTAGAGTAAACGACAACTTTAGAAACATAAGAGAAGGAGACAATCTCAAGATTCAAATTGGCACCAGAGGAAAATATGTTTATGGAAGCAAAATGTATATAATTAAATACAAATATATATTAAGCCAAAATGCCAAAAATCAAGATGAGTTCTATTTTAATATAATCGGAAACGATTGGAATGTTAGAATAAATAATGCAAACTTTAACGTTATAATGCCCAAAGAATTTGATAACAACAAAGTAGGTATTTCAATCGGAAGACGAGGGACAGCCGGTTTTACAAACAGGGCAAGATTCGGTATAAAGGATAAATTAATCTTTGGAAGCACAACAGAACCACTTATGCCAAGAGAAGGAATAACAATGAGAGTTGAACTTCCAAAAAATTATTTTCAATATAGTGTTTCTAAATCAAAAGCCGGAAGTATATTTTTAACAATAATATTAACTTTATTATCTATAATAATATGGTCAGTGCTTGGAAAAGACACGCTAACAATCCCTGTTGTCAACTTCGCACCGCCAAAAGGCCTTGATGCACCAAAAACAGGTGCTATATTTAAAGAACTGGTTGACGATGAAATAATATCTGTACTAATGTTACATCTTGCAAGCAAGGGATATATAAAAATAGAAGAAGAAAAAAGTCTTGTTTCATTTTATAAAAATTACACAATATACAAATTAAAAGATTACGACAAAAAGGACAAAGAAATAATTGATATATTTAATGAAATGTTTAGCTATTCAAACTACATATCAACAAGGGACTTAGCTAAATCAAAAACTTTTCCTATGTTAATAAGAAACTACAAAAATTCTGTTAATAAATTTAAGGACAGAATATATGAACAAGATTCCATAAGCATAAAAAACAGATTTTTTCCTTTTGTTTCAATGATTATTCTATTAATAAATACCATATATGTTGCGTTTGATTACGATAAATCACTGGTATTTACCCAAACATCATTATTACTTGGATTATCATTAGTGATATTTGCAATAGTGCTTACCAGAATACATAAAATTCCGACACTACCCAAAAAAATAGCTGCAATATTCGGGGGAATAGTATTTAGTGGAATTTTTGCATATCTATTCTTTTTAAGAACAGATTTTTCTCCAATTAGCGATATTGGTACGTTTATTTTTGCAATAGTGGGATTTATTATTACATTTATCTGTTTTAAAGAAATGCCTAAAAAAAGTCAGGAAGGTCAAAAAATCTTAGGACACATTCTAGGTTTTAGAAAATTTCTTGAAACAGTTGAAAAACACAAGCTTGAATTAATAATGAAACAAAAACCAAACTATTGTTATAGCGTCATACCCTACGCTTTTGCCCTAGACATTGGAGGAGATTGGATTAAAAAAATACAACCTCTCGCAAAATGTCCGGCTTGGTTTGTGGGCGAATATAACGAAAATAACTTAAAAAATTTCAACAGATCTTTTTCTTGCTCAATAATTGCAACAGGAGGAAATGTTACTTCAAGCTCCGGAGGCGGAGGATTTTCCGGAGGAGGCTCCGGCGGAGGCGGCGGAGGCTCTTGGTAAAAAACATATAAAAAAATAACGCTAAACATAAGTTTAGCGTTATTTTTATACTTTATTGATTTTAAACGTTTGCAGTTTCAGTTTGTCTTACAACGTTTTCAAGAGCTTCTAAAGCGTCAGCAGGAAGTTTATCCAAACCAGCTTTTTCAGTTTCTCTAGATTTAACAAAATCAATTCTATCTTGCATACGAGCTTTGAATTGTTGAGCATATTCTTTATTGCTGAATGAAGCATCAAAACCTTCGATATCCATAATTTCGATATCTGAGAAGTTTTCCCATTTATGGAATTTAGCTTCACCTGATACAATTGCTTCAATAATACCAAGAGTATGTGCAGGTTTAACTTTTGTTCCCATAAATTCGCCTGTATTCAAGATGTAACAATCAACGCCATCTTCAATAAGTTGTTTAAATCTTTCATAATCCATTGCAAGGGGATATACTCTGAATGGGTTTGCATAAGGTTCAACAACTAAAGCATTAGGATCAACACCCTTAGCAAGTCTTTCTGCTGAAGAACGTTTTGTAGCTAGAGTAGCACCCATTGCAGAACCTAATGAAGCTCCTGACAATTTCAACACAGGAGGAATTGTAGGATCTTTCATCAACCAGAATATAGCGTTAATCGGTTGATCAATTCTATCAACTCTGTTTGGAGACCAAAGTTTTGATTTAACAGCTCTTCCGTTACCGTTTCTGATATCTTCAGTAACTGAAACAACTTTACCGTCAGCTAATTGAATAGCGCCTGCATTTTGTTGAGTTAAGATATATTTGTTATCTTCACATCCGATAGGATAATCGGCAGTCTTATCAAAATAAGCCGGTTCAAGTGCAATTGTATATTTATCATGAACATTAATAATAAATGCGTCATCATGAAGAACTGTTATATCATATTTTCCACCGTGTTTAGCGTGTGTAATTGTTGATTTACCTGAACCTGATAAACCAAATACAGCTACTTGGAAAGACTCGTTATTTGCAAGATTATAACGTTTCATACCGCCATGGCAAGAAGCATAACCGTTTCTTGCTGCAGCACCCCACGCAAGAGTCAATGTACCTTTTTTATGTTCTCCGAAATATCTCATACCCAATATTGCAGCACAGTTATGAACAGGATCAAAGAATGTTAAACCGTATGGGAAATCAGGATGTGACCAGTCAGGATCAGAGAATACATATATATCGCCTTCATTAATTTTTCTTGAGTTGTCATACATTTTTGCGTATTCTTCATTAATATATTGGAAGTTCAACATCCAAGAATACATAATGTTTTCAAAACCAGCTGGAATCATTAAATGAGCTTTAATCATAAAGTCTTCTTCAAGACCAACAACTGCTTCTGTTTTATACATTAATTTATCACGTGTACCGTAAATAGCTTCACGAATAATAGGTAATAAATATGCTAAATCACAATTTGGTTCACCTACAATTTTTCTTGCAGCGGCACAACGTCCAACAACTGTACCATCGTTAAATAATAATTGATTTGCACCTTTTGGTAAACCTACTTTTTCAGGTTCGTAAACAGGCATTCCTGTTAATTCAATTGTTCCTGATGAATCTTTAGCAAGCTTGTATGCTTCAGACACCGTTTTTACTTCTTCAACATTGTTTCCAAAAAACGGTGCGGTGATGGTAGCACGAGCTGCTGACATCAATGTTTTTAATTCTTCCGAATTAGTAAAATACTCTACTGTTGACATAATTAATACTCCTTTTGTTGTCAAGCTTAATCAAAGTTATTTTATACCAAAAAAATGACTGTTACAAGTATTTATAATTTATTATTTTTATACAAACTTCATGATAAAATTTTTATTAACAAGAAGGAGCTATAATTATGCAAACAACATTAAATTATGAAATTAAAGACATTTCTTTAGCTGAACAAGGTAAAAAAAATATCGAATGGGCGCAAAAAGACATGCCTGTTTTAAACTCAATAAAAGAAAGATTTAAAAAAGAAAAACCCTTCGAAGGATTAAGATTAACAGCCTCTGTGCATGTTACAAAAGAAACAGCGGCGTTATGTATTGCACTGAAAGAAGGAGGTGCCAACGCAGTATTAGCAGCATCAAATCCCCTTTCGACTCAGGACGATGTAGCAGCAGCATTGGTTAAATATTACGGAATTCCTGTTTATGGAATTTCCGGAGAAGATTCTGAAACATATCATAAACACATAAAAATAGCCCTTGATCATAAACCTAATTTGATTATTGATGACGGATGTGATTTAGTTGCAACAATCCACAGCAAAAAAAGAGAGCTTTTGGATAATATAATAGGTTCTTGTGAAGAAACAACAACAGGAATTATCCGCCTAAAAGCTATGGAAAACGAAGGAAAACTTGAATTTCCAGCTCTGGGCGTCAATAACTCATTAACAAAACATCTATTTGATAACCGCTATGGCACGGGTCAGAGTGCACTAGATGGAATAATAAGAGCAACAAACATCTTGCTTGCAGGAAAAACATTTGTCGTTTGCGGATACGGCTGGTGTTCAAGGGGAGCTGCTGCAAAAGCAAGAGGAATGGGTGCTAATGTAATAGTAACAGAGGTTGACCCCCTAAAGGCTCTTGAAGCAGCAATGGATGGTTATAGAGTTATGCCTATTGCTGAAGCTTCCTTAATTGGAGATATTTTCCTTTCTATAACAGGTGATATAAATGTTATTTCAACTGAAAATATGTTAACAATGAAATCCGGAGCTTTTGTTGCAAATGCAGGACACTTTGATGTTGAAGTCGATGTTAACGGACTTAAAAAACATGTTATAGAATTTAAAAATATAAGACCAAATCTTGATGAATGGGTTTTAAACAACGGAAAATCCATTTATGTTCTTGCTCAAGGAAGATTGGTTAATTTAGTTTGTGCCGAAGGTCATCCGGCTTCAGTTATGGATATGAGTTTTGCAAATCAAGCACTCGGTATGGAATTTATAGTAAAAAATAAAGGAAAACTGGAAAACAAACTATACACATTACCTCATAGCGTTGACATTGAAATTGCAAGCTTAAAATTAAAATCTATGGGAATTAAAATCGACACCCTCACTCCTGAGCAAGAGCTATACCTTAACTCTTGGTCTAAAGGTACATAAAAGTTATCCACAATAAAAAATACCAAGGTCAAACGACCTCGGTATTTTTTTATCTAAACATGAAAAAAAGGGTCGATACAATTATCGACCCACTGTATTGCCATCACCAGTTAGATATTTTTCCTACTATACTAAACTTAGTGCAATTGATGGCGCTTGGTTTGCTTGTGCTAATAATGATGTTGATACTTGTTGAAGTATTTGCTGTTGTGTAAAGCTTGAAGCTTCAGAAGCAATATCGGCATCTGTGATAATTGACTTAGCACTTGATAAGTTTTCGTATTGAGTAGTTAAAGTAGATAATGCTGAATCTAGTCGATTTTGTGCAGAACCAATTATTGATTTTCTGCTTGTTATATTGTCTAAACCATCATCTAGGTTGTTAAGTGCAGTAACCATATCAGCCGCACTCATAGCAGTTAAATCAAAATCTGCCATAGTAGTTAATTCTTGAAACTCTACACTTTGGAATAATGTTTGATCTGCGGCAATTGTATTATCCTCAGTTGAATTAGCACCTACTTGGAAAGTAACACCGTTTGCCTGCAAATTAACATCATCGAACAAGAATAAAGATGAATACTTAGAAGATGATGAAATTCTATCTATTTCTTCTATCAATTGAGCAGCTTCATCTTGCATTGCTTGAATTTCTTCAGCAGAATACGTACCATTTTTTGCTTGCAGAGTCAAATCACGAATTCTTGACAAGTTGTCTTGTACAACGTCTAAGTGTCCTTCAGCTGTCGCCAACATAGCATTACCGTTTTGAACGTTATTTTGTGCAATTTTATTACCGTCTAATTGCACTTGCATACGAGCTGAAATTACAGTACCTGCTGCATCATCTTTTGCTGTCAACACTTTTAAACCCGTAGACATTCTTTGCATAGCTGTTGACAAAGAATTTGTTGCTTTTGTTAGATTGCTTTGAATCTTAATTGAATCAACATTTGTGTTAATTACTACTGCCATGACAATACTCCTTTTTCTCTTTTTATTTAATTTATCTATCCGTAGAATCTTTATAAAACCGGTGGTTAAAAAATAAATGGCAATTTTATTATCTAACCATTGTCAAAGATTTATTCCTCTCTGACATTGTTATATTAGCGTTTTTCGGGGTCTTAAAGAATTATAAAAAAGTTAGAAATTTCTACACCCAAAGTATAAATTTGTGTTAAAATTAAATTTAAATATAAAAGATTGGAATGATTTATGGCATTTAAAGCACCCACCAAAACAACAACCCCTATAAAACATGTGCCGCCGCACAACCTTGAAGCAGAGGCTGCTGTTTTAGGATCAATTTTAATAAATCCTGAAAGTATGAATAGGGTTGTCGAAATTTTAGATACTGAATATTTTTACTCACCACAAAATAAACTTATTTATGAAGCAATTTTTAACTTATATAACCAAAACAAACCCATTGACGGACTTTCCCTTGCTGAATATTTCCGCTCAAGAAATAAGCTAGATGACATTGGTGGGGTCGAATACTTAGGTGAGCTTGGTTTAGATACTGTTCTATCTTCAAATATAGAATATTACGCTGAAATCATAAAAGAAAATGCTCTAAAAAGAAGATTAATTAATGCAGGAACGATAATCATAGAAGAAGTTTTTAAAAACCCTGAAGCAAATGTTAGTCTTGAAGTAGCAGAAAAAACAATTTTTGAAATCGCTCAACAAAAAACTTCACAAGATGTTCAATTAATTTCAAATCTTTTGATGGAAACAGTTGAACAACTTGAATACAGATACAATAATAAAGGTTCATACACCGGTGTTCCCAGTGGATATTATGACCTTGATGCAATGCTAGCAGGATTTCAAAAATCAGATTTAATAATTCTTGCTGCCCGCCCTTCAATGGGAAAAACAGCCTTTGCTCTCAATGTTGCACAAAACATTGGTATTATACAAAAAGTTCCCGTATTAATCTTTTCTCTTGAAATGTCAGCAGCTCAACTTACCCAACGTATATTATGTTCAGAGGCAGAAATTGACGCTCAAAGAGCAAGAACCGGAGAATTAAACGGAAACGAATGGGAAAAAATAGCAGATGTCATGAATAAACTCCATGAAGCGCCAATTTTAATTGACGACTCATCAGGGGTTACACTATCAGATATAAGAGCTAAAGCAAGACGTATTAAAACAAAATATCCCGATTTAGGTTTAATTATAATTGATTATCTTCAGTTGATTGAAGATAAAACAATAATAGATAGAAACCAAGCTATTTCAGGCATCTCAAGAGGGTTAAAATCATTAGCTCGTGAATTAAACGTTCCTATAATTTCTTTATCACAATTATCCCGTAAAGTTGAAGACAGAACTGATAAACGCCCAATGCTATCAGATTTAAGAGAATCGGGCGCTATTGAACAAGATGCTGATGTAGTTATGTTTGTTCACAGAGAAGAATACTATGACAAAGAAAACCCCGAACTCAAAAATAAAGCATCAATCATTGTTGCTAAACAACGTAACGGTCCAACCGGCAGTGTTGACTTATTATTCTTCGGGGCAACAACTAAATTTAAAAACAAAATGAAACCTGTTGTTGAAATGTAAATTACAATTCAATTCTACCTTCTAATGCTTTTAGAAGCGTCATTTCATCCGCATATTCAAGTTCAGAACCCATTGGAAGCCCAAATGCAATTCTTGAAATTTTAATATTAAAGGGTTTCAAAAGTTTTGTTAAATATAGACTTGTTGCTTCTCCTTCAACAGAAGGATTAAGAGCAAGAATTATCTCTGATACATTGTTTTGGTTAACTCTAAACAAAAGTTCCTTAATTCTTATATCATCTGGACCTATCCCATCAATAGGAGAAATTAGACCCTGAAGAACGTGATAAACACCAAAATATTCATTGGTTTTTTCAATAGCAATTAAATCTTTTGTCTCGGCAACAACACAAATTATATTCTTGTTACGAGAAGAATTAGAACAAATTTCACAAGGATTAGTTGAAGACATATTAAAACAAACATCGCAATAAGATATTGTTGTCTTTGCTTCAATTAAGGCTTGAGCAAAGTTTTTTACTTCATTTTCTGACATTTTTACAACATGCAAAGCCAACCTTTGAGCAGTCTTTGGACCAATCGAAGGAAGTTTTTGGAAATATTCTATAAGCTTTGCTAAAGGTTTTGTATATTCCATTTTTAAAGTCTAGAAAAGTCCCGGTATAGAAATTCCACCTGTTATAGATTTCATTTTAGCTTCCATTTGACTGTTAGCCTTACTTGTAGCATCTGACATAGCTTCAGTAATTAAATCTTCAAGCATTTCAATAGTGTCGGAATCAACACTTGAAGGATTTGCAGGATTAATTGCCTCAGCAGTTAATTTAATTGATTTAAATTTGCCTTGCCCGTTTAACACAGCAGTAACAGCACCATTACCGGATTTTGAAATAACTTCTGTATTTTCCAACTCGCTTTGAGTTTCTTTAAATTTCTTTTGCATCTTTTGAGCTTGTTGCATAACTTGCATCATATTCATCATAATAATTATTTCTCCCTAAAAAGTCTGTTCTTTAAGTATTATTATATGCTATTATATTTTTATATGCAAACTATTACTTATTTAAGCGATTGTTTTAATAAAGGTAAATTGTCCAGATGGGCAGATAATTTTATGCCGCTAAAAGTTTATATAGGCAAATTTAACTGGTATAAATCAAAAGGCAATGCAAATGACGAATACAAATATACTCAAATGATAATTGATGCCTTTAATTTATGGGAAACTCTTTCAAAAGGATTGGTTTCATTTGAAAGAACAATGAATTTATATGATTCAAACATAAATATTGATTGGAAAAGAGTAGACAGAAAATCACTAGGTTCATGCACTTTTAATTTTGATAAACTTGGCAGATATTATTCAGCAGAGCTTTCAATTGGTCTATCGGATGGAATTATTCACCACCAATATATGGATGAAAACGAAGTATTCCACACTATTTTGCACGAAATAGGTCATGCAGTAGGTCTTGGACATTCAAAAACCAAAGGGGACATAATGTATGTACCACACGAATACGGAGTGGTAAATATTTCACAAAACGACTTAAAAACTCTTCAATGGCTATATAAACTACCCATAGGAAAAACGGAAGAAGAAATACTAGCCCTTTATCCAAAATATGGTGCTACTAATATAGATGATTTAGTTAAAAAAATGTCTAAAGAAAAATCAGAATTTGAAAAAACAAAAGACAATCTTTTAGTAGAGACCCCGAAAAAAGATTTATTGCAAGAAAATGAAAACATAGGACATATAAAAAAATACTTAATGCAATTAAATAATATAAAAATCAACTATAAATCGAAATAATACTTTAATTTAAACCTGCATAAGCAGGGTTTGTTGCAATAAGTTTTTGTACTCCCATAACACCACCCTTAGCTCTTATTTTTGCAATATAATTTTCCCTTTTAGCTAAAGGCTCATTTGAAAGTGCTAAAGTTTTATTTCTTTTAACAAATTCATTCCAAGCTTGACTTTCAGATATCCAAGCCCTTAATTCTTCTTGCCTTGAATTAGTAAATGTATGGTGTTGAGACTCATGAGCTATTAAACAAGCAATACATTCAGGACTTGCGCCTTTATGCTCAGAACTTATATATATTACAAGACCATTACTCTTAGTTTTTACGGTTAAAGCCTCGCAATCCTGATAACCATATATCGCCAAATCTCTAAACATAACTCTGATTGGTCTTCTTGTTGCATTATGTCCATTTAAAATCGCTATAACATCTTTTCTGTTTATACTTTCAAGGGCAGCAAGAGCAGATACTATTTTTTGATTACCCGAAATTTTTGAATAATCTATCGCAAATGAATCTTGTATCCCAAAAATCAAACTAAATGTTATGCAAAAAGCTATTAAAATCTTTTTCATACCACACCGAAATTTATTCTATTGTCCTTTGTAATAATATATTTAGGTTTACGACACATGGCACGTATACTTTAAAAAAATTTTGAAATTTAAATTATTTTTTTACAAAAGTTAATATTACACTTATTTTTTAAATGAAAGATTAATATCAAATTCAATTAAAAACGCTATATTGCAATATAAAACAATAAAGCTGTAATTAAAAATGATTAAACATATAAAATTTCAAATAATATATTGCATTATTTATGCAATAATTTTTTATTTAATCTTTCTTCCACTTGCAAGTTATTGCTATGAACCTGTACAAACAGTTACGATAACTAAAGAAGATATAATGAACGCAAAACCTGTTTCACCATATAAGGTAAATTTTTCTCCGAAAGATTTAAAAGCAATAGAAGTAATGGAAAGAAGGCACTTCCCAAGAACGTACCCTGAATTTAGCGATAGTGAAAGATTAAAAAATTTAGAATATGAATTAATGGGCAGAGTATGGGAGTTTAGCCCACAAGATGAACGCATAAGAAGGTTAAAAATTGCTTCATCTAACACAGCAATAATTGGAACTGCGCTACCTGCCTCAATAAGTTCTAAAAGAAATGCTAAAAGAATGCGAAACGATATGATTGAATTAAGAGAACGTGATAACGTGGGGCTTATTGACGGCTTTTTAAGACTTGTCAGTCCTGAAAAATATGAAAAATACAGAAAATATAGCGATGAAATGTATTATAAATATGAATATTAATCCTCTTGCATGTAAAATCATCTCATTGTAATATAAAATTATAGGAGATAATTATGAGTCAAATTACAAAAATTGCATGGGATTTAAATGAAAAAGCCCCTAACAGATATCAACTGGTATATGAACTGATTGAACTTGCAAAAAGACTGGTTGATGAATCTCAAATGAAAAAACCAAGAGATGATTTCGGTTTTGATGTAGAAATCCCTTTTGATTCTAATGTTAAAAAAGAAAAACCCGTGCAACATGCTATAATGGTTAAAGCATCAGAATCTGATGACGATGGTTTAGTCGGTTAATCATTAAATAAAATCAATGGAAAAAATTAAAGAAACACTCAATTACCTTAATGCCAAAATAGACAATTTCAATCCAGAAATTGCAATTATACTTGGTTCAGGTTTGAGTGTTTTTTGTGATAATTTAAAAGGTAAATCCATAAAATACAATGATATCCCTAATTTTCCTCATTCAAGTGTTTCGGGACACAAAGGAGAATTACTGTACTGCAATATTGAAGGCAAAAATTGTGCAATTATGCAAGGTCGCTTCCATTATTATGAAGGATATTCTTTGCAAGATTGCACTTTTGCAATTAAAGTTCTTAAAATGGCAGGTATTAAAACACTTATAATAACAAATGCAGCAGGAGGGATTAATAAAAACTATAATATTGGAGATATTATTTTAATAAAAGATCATATTAATTTTATGGGTACAAATCCTCTAATAGGTAAAAATAATGAGAGTCTGGGTGAACGCTTCCCTGATATGAGCAATGTTTACAGTTTAAAGCTCAGAGAAACAGCAAAAAAATGCGCCAGTGAGATAAACATGAACTTAAAAGAAGGTGTTTATCTTGCAACAACAGGGCCAAGCTATGAGACAGCAGCAGAAATAAAAGCTTTTTCAATACTTGGAGCAGATGTTGTTGGCATGTCAAGTGTACCTGAGGCAATAGTTTCTAACTATTTAAAAATGGACACTCTGGCATTCAGCATAGTTACAAATCATGCAACAGGAATATCTGAAAATAAACTTTCGCATAAAGAAGTTCTTGAAACAGGCAAAAAAGCGAGCCTAAAATTAAGCTCGCTTATAAACAAAATAATTAAAAATATTTAAACTAACCGATAACCGGTGCAACAAAAGTTCTAGTTGCAAGCTCTTTATCAAGAGCTAAAAGACCGTTTTTATCTTCTCCAATCATTTCTAATTGTGCTAAAACCCCGCTTACATTAGCTTCTTCTTCAACCTGTTCCTTAAGATACCAATTTAGAAAAGCTAGGGCGGCTCTGTCTTTTGTTTCTTCAGCAACGTCCATAAGAGCATTAATTCTTGAAGTAATATATTCTTCGTGTTTTAAAACAGCCCTAAATACATCCAAAGGACTATTCCAACCACTTTCAGGCTTATCAATTTTTTCTAATACAACTTTTCCGCCACGTTCAAGTAAATAATCGAACATACCCATAGCATGAGCTCTTTCTTCCTGAACCTGAACGTCCATCCAATTAACGAATCCTGTTAAATTCAAATTTGCAAAATAAGCTTTCATTGACAAATATAAATATTCAGAAAATAACTCTGCGTTTATTTGTTCTAGAAAAGCTTTTTCCATTTTTTCGTTTATCATAATTTTTCCTTTCGCTTTCAACTCCTATTTTAAATCATACAACCAAAAAAATACAATTACATATATTATATAAACTAAAGAATAAAAAATTATATGTTAAAATATTATATGTTAAAATAAATAAAAGAGGTATTTTATGAATTCAAAATTTAAAAAAAGAACAAAAATAATTGCAACAATAGGTCCCTCTGTTGATTCTGAAGGTAAAATCAAAAAACTGCTTGAAGCAGGGGTCAATGTCTTTAGATTAAACACATCCCATGGAACAATGCAAGACCATCTTGAAAAATTTAAAACAATTAGAAAAGTATGCAAAGAAAATGACTACAATGCAGCGATTATAATCGACCTTCAAGGTCCAAAGATTAGGGTTGGCAGTTTAGAAAAAGATATCGAACTTCGAACCGGTGAAAAAGCTATTTTTGCTCATAATTCAACAGAAAAAAACGTAATACCTGTTGATTATGAAGGAATTGCAAATGATGTAGTTAAAGGAAGTAAAATTCTTCTTGATGATGGAAAAATACAAGCATTAGTTGAAGATGTCAAAAATGACAAAGTATATGTAAAAATAACAAACGGAGGGATGTTAAAATCCAGAAAAGGACTCAATATTCCAGGCACAACAAACAGTCTAAGTGCCGTTACTAAAAAAGATATTGATTTTATAAAATTTGCAGTTGAAAATAAAGCAGACTATATTGCTCTTTCTTTTGTAAGACAAAAAGAAGATGTACTACTTGCAAAAAAATACATAAATGACTTAAAAGCAGATATACCTGTTATTTCAAAACTTGAAAAACCTCAAGCAATCGAAAACCTTGAAAGCATTGTATCTGTTTCAGACTGCATAATGGTAGCAAGAGGCGACCTTGGTATAGAACTCTCTCCTGTCGAGGTTCCAATCTGCCAAAAGAAAATAATCGAAGAGTGCAATAAACAAAAAAAGCCAGTAATAGTAGCAACTCAAATGCTTGAATCAATGATTAACGAACCAATACCCACAAGAGCAGAAAGTTCAGATGTCGCAAATGCTATATTAGATGGTGCAGATGCCGTTATGTTGAGCGGGGAAACATCGGTTGGAAAATTCGCAATCCAAGCAGTTGAAACAATGGCAAAAATAGCAAAAACCGTAGAAAACAGTAAATTTTATAAATTTGATAATGATTTTAAAATTTCTGAAGAAATGGCAATAACCAGACAAGCAATAGCATTTGGTGCTGATAAAATGTTAAAATACGTCAATGCCAAAGCACTTTTAAGTTTTTCTCATTTTGGATATTCTACTCGTCTTATGTCAAAATTAAAACCTTCAGTACCAATCATTATGATAAGCGATCTTAAAGAAACTTGCAGAAAAATGGCTCTTTGTTGGGGCGTGTATAGTTTTTATAAAATGTGGGATGATGTATTAAAAGCAGAATTATTAATCAACATTGATAATTTCTTAATTAATGAAATTGGTCTTAAAAAAGGTGATTACGTAATTATTACAGGTTCAGCACCGAAACTAATTTCAGGCAGAACTAATTTTATCAGAGTTCATAAAATAGGAACATAATTTATGCTTCTTTTTTGTTTTCCCTTAAAGAAGAAATAAAGGCAAGAGTTATAAATACAAGCCCAATTAAACCCGTTACTATTTCACTTACCTCATGAACAGCCGATATAAACATAATAGCAGCAAGCGCCCCTATTGCCCAATGTGCGCCATGTTCTAAATATTTATACTGTTTTAAAGTTTTCTTTTCAACAAGCATTATAGTTAAAGATCTTACAAACATTGCACCGATTGAAAGACCTATGGTAATAATAACAATATCCTTACTCAAAGCAAATGCCCCCAAGACGCCATCTAAAGAAAAGGAAGCATCAATTAATTCAAGATATAAAAAATTAATAAAACAAGAATTTTTTAAACTAAAACCTGTTGAACAAGCATCCCCTTCAATTTTATGATGCTCAAGCATATGACTAAATCCATCAATCACAAGATATGTAACTATTCCGGAAATACCGGCTATCAAAATCTCATATTTATCATCTGCATGAGCAAAATGTTGTGTTAAATAAATTAAAATAAGTGTTATTGTAATACCGATACTTTTAAAATGACCCAAAAATGCCATTTTTTCTTCAATGGATTTTATCCAATGAGTTTCTTTCTGATGATTGAAGAAATATGAAAAAAATAACATAATTAAAAATGCACCACCAAAAGTAATAATTGGAGGATGAGAAACATGTAAATAATGTGCATATTTATCGGCATTATTTAAAGCCATATCTATAACATTTAAAAAACCAACTTTAGCAAAAATAGAAACTATACATATCGGAAACAAAAATCTCATACCAAAAACAGCAATCAAAATCCCCCAAGTTAAAAATCTATGTTGCCATTTAGGAGACATTTTTTCAAGCTTTCCTGCATTTATTACAGCATTATCAAATGAAAGACTAACTTCTAATATACTTAAAACAAAAACAATAAACAAAGAGGCAAAACCGCTTCCGCTGTGCATATGTTCAGCCCATAAATATGCAAGGATAAAACCCGCTAAAGTAAAAATATATGACCCTGTAAAATATTTAAGCATTTATTTATTCTCCTAAAACATAAACATTTTAACAGAGATAACTATATTTTTATTCATCCTTTTAAAGTAAAACAGGGCAAATTGCCCTGTTTTAAAATTATTTAACTGTTAATTTTTTCTTATTCTCGCTTTCTACAACCTTTTTTGGTGCCTCTATTTTTAAAATACCATGTTCTAATTTTGCTTCCGTTTTGTCGACATCAATTTCCTCAGGAAAATATACTGTTCTAGAAAATTCACCATATCTAAATTCAGATTTAGTATAGGTTTTATCTTTATGTTCCTTTTCTTCAGCCTTTTTGGCGTTTATTACAACATAATTTGAATCAATATCAATATCTAAATCTTCTTTTTTAACGCCCGGTAACTCAGCTTTCAATTCATAATTTTCACCTTTATCAGAAATTTCAACAGGCATAGAATATTTTGTTTCAATATTTTCCCAATAACTTGCTTCCGGAAAATAACTGTCAAAATGTCTGTTTAACAAAGAGCTGATTTCATCATTCACAGTTCTAATAAAATTTTCCGGTGCTTTTCTAACTAAGAACTTCATAAGACTGCTCCTTTCAATTTTTATTTACTGTTCATTTCTTACAGTCTTATTATCGCTCTTTTTTTAAAAAAACCGCTTTTTTTAATTAAAACTTAATTATTGAATTCTATATAACTTTCGGAACTTGAATTCGAATTTTCGGAAGAAACTTTACAATGCTGATATTGGCTTGTCATATTATCTTTCTCTTTTTTCATTGTTACAGTGTAACAATTTGCATTTTTTGAAACTTCATATTTATAATTTAAACCTTTTTTTACTTTGACATTTTCAACTTTTTCAGGATATTTGCCATTTTTTATTTGATACTCTTCAACATAATTAATAATTGGCTGTATATCTTTAATTTTAGGACTTTTATTTCCAATTGTATTTATGTCAGCTTTTGCAAAACTTGAAAAACCTATAAAAGCTCCTGCAACAAGCAATAATTGCATTAAAAATAAAACACCTAAAATTATAAAAAACCATTTTATAACGTTTAAAAATCTTTCTTTCATATTTAAATCCTTTTACAACTTTTAAACCATTATACATTTTTTTAAAAAAACTTCAATTACTAAAGAGATTATAAACTTTGGTAATATTCCTTTAAGATTTTTGTATCAATTTCTATATTTGGACTTTCACATACAATAGCGCCTTTTATATCAAATTTTTTAAACGCTTTAAGTAAATCCTTATAATTAAAATCGCTTTCTTGAAAGATTAAATGTTTTTTTTCACCTTTTGCACCATACTCAATTCCTGCCACATGACCATGGAAATTATTTAATGCAGTTTCTCCAAGATTATTACCTATCTTTTCTAAAATATAACAAAATTCATCATAAGTATTAAATGCACCATTTTCCCTTGCATGAATATGAGCAAAATCAACACAAGGCAAAATATTTTTAAACTTTTTAGAAACTTCAATAATTTCATCCAATGTACCCCATTGGCTCTTCTTACCGGTAGTTTCAGGTCTTATCCAGGCTTTTAGCCCTTCTTTTTCAACCACATCTACTATTTTACTGTGCAAATCAATCATTTTTTTTGTTACAGTATCCGAATCTTCACCCAGATAAAATGCGGCATGATAAGTTATAGAATAGGCACCAAGATCATTTGCAGCCCTTATTGTGTCCAAAACTCTTTTTATACTTGCTTCTTTTTTATCGGCTTCTTTGGCATTTAAATTAATATAATAAGGTCCATGATGAGTAATTAATAAATTGCCTCTATTCAATATTGCTTCTCTTGTTTTTTCGCTATATCTCACTCCATGCACAAATTCAACTTCAAGACCATCTAAATTTAAATCTCTCAAAACATCAAAAGCATTGGTATAATCGGTAGCTTGTGCTGGTATTCCAGCTGTTAAAAAATGTAATTTATCCATTTTTATTTTCCTTAAATTAAATATTCACCTATTTTTGGACTAAAAGTACAGTAAAATTCTTTTGGAGTAAAATAACCCCAGGTTCCTACCTGCATAACTTCTACTGCAAGAGCACCCTCCTTTGCAGCAACAATTAAACATTTTTTGTCTGCTTTGATAATTTTTCCAAGTTCAAAATTATGTTTTGCTTCAATTGCAGATGCCTTAATTACTTTTAAACAAACACCTCTAAAATCTGTTAAAACATTATAAAAAGGATTTGATGCCCTTATCAATCTTTCAATTTCAAATACGGTCGAGGTTTTCCATCTTATTCTAAAATTTCCATCAACTTTTGGAGCCTTATTAAAATTCCCTTTCTCTTGGGGAATTCTTTTAATGTTGCCATTTTTTTGAATTTCATTTAAAACTTCTATTAAAGCATCTGCAATCATATAAGTCGTTCTATTAAACAAAGTACCCATCGTTTCATAAGATAAAAGCTCAAATTCCTTTTGATAAATTATATCTCCCGTATCAAAAGTTTCATCCATAAAATGCAATGTAATACCAGATTTTTTCTCTCCATTATTTATAATATTAAAATAAGGATTTGCTCCCCTATACTCAGGCAAAAGCGAAGGGTGAGAATTTATATAACCCATTTTTGTAGTTTCTAAAAATTCCCTTGTTAAAAGATTATTATAAGAACAAACAACCCCAATATCAGCATCTAGCGCTCTAATTTTTTCTAAGCAATCAATATCATTAGGATTTTTTTCAAATTCAATAAAATTTAACCCCTTATCTAAAACAAATTGTTTAAAAAAACTAAAAGCTTCATGACTTTTTTTAGGCGGAACTACGCCTACAATATTAAATTTTGCTGCCAAAAGATTGTTCAGACAAACAATAGCCATATCAGGAATGCCGACAAAAACTACTTTTATTTTCCCATTTTTCAATTTTTCCATAAATCCTTATTTAAAATTGCAAGAAAAGGTATAATTTCAAGACGACCAATTAACATTAAAAAAATCAAAATCCACTTTGTAGCTGACTGCAAAGGAAAAAAGCTATCCATAGGACCGATTGTACCATATGCTGAACCGACATTACCTATTGCAGTAGCAGAAGCACTAATAGCAAGGATTGAATTTTTCTCAATTAACGCAATTAAAAGAGCACCAAATGCAAATATTGCAAAATAAAATGCAATAAAAGCTATCATTTGAGTAACGATATCAGCATTTACAACACTATTTTCAAGTTTTATAGGATAAACTCCTTTCGGGTGCAATATTTTATTCAATTCTCTTTTTAAATATTTTGCTATAAAAACCCATCTTATAATTTTCACGCCGCCTGATGTTGAAGTAGCACAACCACCGGTGAAAAAAGCTAAAAATAAGATGACTTTTGAAGCCGTATCCCAATTTATATAATTATCAATAGCAAAACCTGTTGTTGTCATTGTTGTAACAATTTCAAAAGAAGAATTTAAAAGTGCAGTTTTAAATTCATAATTAGAATTCAAACATAAACTTAAAGTCAAACAAAAGCTCAATATAAGAATTAAACCGGTATAAACTTTAAATTCTTCGCTTCTAAATAACGACTTAAAACTTCTATTTTTGATAGTCCTATATATTAAAATATAATTTATGCCTGCAATATACATAAAAATAAGCACACAAATGCTGACAGCTGTACTATTATAACCGAGTATGCTATTTGATAATGGCGAAAAGCCGCCTGTTGCAATAGTGGATAAAGAAATAACGATAGCATTATAAAAGTCTAAACCTAAAAACTTTAACGCAAATATTTCTAAAACTGTAAACGTTAAATATAATCCCCACAGCCAACTTGCAGTATAGCGAATTCTTGGAGTTGCCTTATCTTCAGTGGGTACAGGTGCTTCTGCATAAAACATTTGTCTTCCGGCAACCGAAATTTTTGGGAGTACAGCTATAAAAAGTACAACTATCCCCATACCACCAATCCACTGAGTTAAAGAACGATAAAAATAAAAAGTTTTGGGATATAAGCTATAATCTTGTATAACGCTTCCGCCTGTTGATGTAACTCCTGAAACTGCTTCAAAACAAGCATTTGTAAAATTAAAACCATAAAACAAATACGGAATAGAGCAAATCAAACTAAACAAAAGCCAAGCAAAAAGGACAGTCGCTAATGATTCTGTTTTTTTAATATTATCTATATCTTTTTTATCCGCATTATTTATTGAAAAAATTAAACCGATTAAAATTGAAATAAAGGCAGTAATTATAAAAGGTAAAACTTCTTTATTTTCATGTAACAACAAAGCCGCAACAACAGGCATTAAAAACAAAACACCTATATATTTTAAAGTCATTGAAAGAATATTAAAAATAAGATTATACCGCATTACTTAAATATTCCTTAACTTTGATAATATCATCTGTTTTTGTAAAAATAAGAAGAATATCCCCGCCTTTAACAACTGTTTGTCCCTTTGGAATAATCACCTTTGAGCCACGTCTTATTATTGCAATAACGCAAGGAACAGGCATTTTAATTTCAGCAAGTGTTTTTGATTCAAAATTTTTATTCAACTGAATTTCAAGAATCTCACCTTGTCCTCTTTCAACTGTTGCAATTATTCCTTCTCGAGACTCAATAATTCTATTTTTAATTTCATTTACACAAGCCTCTCTTTGTGAAATTGCAACATCAACCCCAACACGTTCAAACAAATTCGCGGTAATTCCCTGAGAAACCCTTGTTATAACTTTTTTTGCACCTAATTGTTTAGTAAGCAAAGAACAAAGAAGATTTTTCTCATCATTATTTGTAATTGCAATTACAACATCAGACTTTCCAATTTCTTCCTGTTCCAACAATTCCAGACTTGTTCCGGACTCATTTAAAATAAGTGTTTTCTTTAAATTTTGCGAAAGCATTTCACATCTTTCGTAATCATTTTCAACTAATTTTAAATTCATTGCCGTTTTTTCTAAAGCTGAAGCCAATTCAAAACCTACCGAACCGCCACCAATTATTGCAATTTTTTTAACACTTCCTTTTGATTCAAAAAGTTCACTTGCAGCAATATCAAGTCCAATAGGTGTACCCATTAAAATAGCTTTATCATTTAATAAAAATTCGCTATTGCCGTTTGGAATAAAAAGCTCATCATTTCTAACAATTCCGACTACCAAAACTTCAGAATTAAAATAACAATCTTTTAATTTTTTATTTAACAATTCTGAATCCTCTTTGATTCTATACTCAAACAGCCTAGCTCGACCATGAGCAAAATTTTCAACATCTACCGCATTAGGTACAGCAATTATTTTAAAAATTTCTTGCGCCAAAAGCCCCTGAGGCCATATCACATTATCTATGCAATTAGCATAAGATGACTTATACTCATCCTTTAAAGAATTTACAGACTCCATGGATTCTTTTTTACTTACAAAACAAATAGTTTGAGCATCCGAAACTTGTTTTGCCATAAGACAAGCAATAATATTAATTTCATCATCTTCCGTTAAAGCAACGAAAGCATCTGTACTTTCTATATCCGCATCTTTTAATGTATTTATATTTAAAGCATCCGCACAAATAAGCCCAATATCCAATCTTGAAAAGCTATCTAATTTTTTCTGACAAGGATCTATTATAATAACATCGTGGTCTTCAAATAAATCTGCAGCTATTGCAGAAGCCATTTCATTTGCACCGTATATTACAATCTTCATATAATTCTTTCCTTCTTAAAACGGAAACTTAGGAGGCATGAAAGGCATTTTACCCTTTTTACCCTTTAATGAGTTTTTTAAACCGCCAAGCCCCTTCATCATTTTTCGCATTGTCTCAAATTGAGCTATAAAATTATTAAGCTCATTTATGTCCATGCCAGAACCCGCTGCAATTCTTTTTTTACGTGACGCATTTAAAATATTTGGGTTTCTGCGTTCTTCGGGTGTCATTGACTGAATAAAAACTTCAATTTTTTTAAATTGCTTTTCACCTTCATGGGAAATTTTTTCAGTGTCATTTTTTGAAATTCCCAAAGGCAACATAGATAAAATTCCGCCAAAAGAACCAAGCGCTTTAATTTGTTTTTGAATTTTTAAAAAATCATCAAAACTAAATTCAGCCTTTAGCATTTTACTTTCAAGTTCTTTTGCTTCTTTTATATCAATGTTTTTCTGAGCCTTTTCAACAAGAGAAACAATATCTCCCATTCCAAGAATTCTATTTGCCATTCTATCGGGGTAAAAATCTTCCAACGGTTCAATTTTTTCACCCATACCTATAAGTTTTATAGGTTTATTTAAAGAATACACTATGCTTAATGCACAGCCGCCCTTTGTATCGCCGTCTAATTTTGTTAAAATGACGCCATCAATACCTAATTGTTCATTAAAATTCAAGGCAACTTCAACTGCTGCTTGACCTATCATTGAATCTACAACCAATAATTTCTCATTTATATCAAAACTATGCACTAATAACATCAATTCTGCCATCATCTCTGAGTCTATCTCAAGACGCCCTGCAGTATCAAAAATTAAAACCGTATTATTATTTTCTTTTGCATAGTTTAAAGATTCTTTTGCTATCTTAACAACATCTTTTTCTCCCTCGACAGAAAAAAAGTTAATATTATTTTCGTCTGCCAAAGTCTTTAATTGTAATATTGCAGCCGGACGATAAACATCAAGTGCCACTAAAAGAGGTTTTTTGCCTTCTTTTTTTAACTTTAAAGCAAGCTTAGCAGCACTGGTTGTTTTACCTGAACCTTGCAATCCAAGCATCAAAATAATTGAAGGATTAGAATCTAACTTTAGTGGAGCTTGTTTTTCGCCTAAAAGTTTTGTTAACTCATCATTTACAATTTTAATCAGAGTTTGCGAGGGATTAGTTGATTGAACTACATTTTCACCCGTTGCTTTATCTTTAATTGATGAAATAAATGATTTAACAACATTCAAAGAGACATCAGCCCCTAATAAAGCACGTCTTATCTCTCTTAGTGCATCTTGCATATTTTCATCTGTCAAAGTTGCATTTGCACTAGTTTTTCTTATTATTTCTTGTAATCTTTCAGATAAATTATCAAACATAAAATAATTTTACTACAAATTTTTTATTTAAAAAGTTAAAACGCAAAAATATTTATTTACAACACTTGTAAAAACAAAAGAGGGAAGTATGACAATAGGAAAAATAATAGCTTTTAATACCGCAAAAAATAAACAAATTAAAAATGAACCGACAAATATAAGCAATAATACAATCAGCCTGCCTGATAAACCGGCAGAGATTATACCCATTCAAGCTTTACAACTTAAAAGCATGCCTTTTAATCTTGAATTAGATACAAAAGAAATGATTGACTTTTGCAGTGAAAATGGAATAAGAGCAAATCAAAATCAAATTCAACAAAGCATTTTAGATTATTACCATGATGCAAAACAACTCAAAAACGTTCCAAATGAAGCTTTAAAAATTGCAAAATCCTTTGAAGATGATTTAAACTCAGTTGATTTCGGAACTCTAAAAAATATCAGAAATTTTTACCATGATGGATTAATTGATGAAAAGATAGTAATAAAGCAATTTTACTCTGAAAACTCCGCTTTTTTTGATACAGACTTTGAAAAATCAAGAGAAACAATGACACCTCTGGTAAAAGCATTTGCACAATGTATTAAAAAACAATTACCCGAATATAAAATCGCTATTAATAGCACCATTAATCAAAACAACAAAAAAATATGCGAATACATAGATATAAACAAAGGGGATTGCTCAATATCTTTTTCACCTCAAGATTTTCTATACTCAATTTTAAACAAAAAACTAACCGGTGATTATGCAATAACAATGACTGCTGGAAATGGCTACGAATATTCTTACACAGCACAAAGCGGTACAATCCAAAAATATGAAATCGGAAACGATGAAATAAAAGGAAGTACTCTTGAAAATTTTTACGATACAAATGGAAATCCCATATTTTTTATAGATAGAAATTCAATGTTTGGTCCAACATTTTATCTTTCACAAATTCTTAATTCCGACTTACATGCACTGCGATGCAATGAAAACACAATCAGATATATTGAAAATTCGGATGAAGAAACCCTTAACATGCTCGCAAAACTTATAGAAAATGATAAAGAAGTAAACGAATTATTAAAAAAAGGTTTTCCGCTTGAAATGGCACTAAATTGTGTAAGAAACGGTGTTTTTAATATGAATGTAGCAGAAGCAATAGCATACATTATTGAGCAGACAGAAAGCTGGACTTATGAAATTCCTGATAATGAATATATAAACAATATAATCAATTTAATAGACACTGAAGATCATTATTTTGAAGAAGATATGCTTAATTTAGTTCGTCTTTTAATTCAAAAAGAGCATGACTATTTTGAAGATAAACACGAAAAAATATATGAAATTTTAAGCTATGTTCAAACAAATTATAATGAAAAAAATTTAAAAGTAATTGAAAACATAGCAAGTATTCGCTTTATATCTTTCGATGAAATGGAAAAATTATTTGATGCTTTAATATTATTTAATGAAAACAAAAAACCTGAAGCAATGGAAAAAATCAATGAAACTATTGAAGAATATAAAGATAAATACAAAGGAAAAGAAGGAGCTCAAAAAAGATATTTGCAATTATTCAAACCATATTTAAAATAATTTTTTAAATTGATATAAAGATTGTATAAGGAAATCCAAAAAAAGATTTTTTATCTTGTATACTTTAATAAGCAAATAGGAAAATTGAGGAAAGATAATGCAAGCGGTTATTGATTCTAATGTAAAAGTTAAACAAGATAATATCTCCGAAAAATTAGATTTTTTACTATCAGATGTTGATTCAACAACAAAAAATGATGTAGAAAATTCAATTGTTGCAATGGGTGCGCGTGCAGTTAATGCTCTTATTGAAAAATTAATAACTTTAACCGGTATTCAAAGAGGAATTGTAGCAATGAGTTTAATCAGAATCGGAGAAAGTGCCGTTGTTCCTCTTAAAGCACTTGCTACTGAAAACAGTGAATATCAATGGATGGCTGATTATCTATTATCTGAAATATAATAAATTAGCAATTTAGATAACCTTTTATGGTAATGAATACAAACTTAATAAAACGCATAATTTTAGAATAAAATTGTGCGTTTTATTTTGCTTATTTTACAAACAAAATATTACCCGCAAAAACTTGTTAAAGCATAGTCTGTTTGTAAAACAAGAACATAAAAGGAGGAAAAATGACTATCAAAAGAAAACTATTAAAAGGCGCTACAATAAGCTTATGCGCATTAGCTTTAACGGTCCCCATGACTTTTGCTGCATGTCCGGTTTCTCAAGACTGCAACAATAACAACTCAGAAATTGTTACTCCGGACAATGCAACTTGTTCAAAGTGTAAAAAAGCAGATTGCGATTGCAAAAAGAAAAAAAGCAAATGCGATCCTTGCGAAACAAAAAAATCTGATTGCGGATGTGAAGAACAAAAATCAGATTGCGGATGTCCAACAGGCGGAGCTGCACCTTGCGTAGAATGCAAGCCAATGAATCAACAAACATACGCATATCCTAATGCAATTTATTCTAACTCCAACCAAACACAAGTCGGAGAAAGCAATAACAATGCTCAAATTAATGATTCATTATTAAAACCTTGCTACAAAGGTGTTCCTGTTGATTGCGGATGTCCAACAGGCGGAGCTGCACCTGTTATTGATGCAGATGCTATGCCAAAATATGACTGCGATGCAGCGCCAAATGTACATTCCACAACTACTATGGATATTATCAAGAAAACAACGGAACCATGCGCTTGTCTTGGTTTTACAGGAGCAGCAGCAGACATTACAGCACAACAATATCCTGATGTATTTGATAGCTACTGGGCAAGTTCTGACATTAATCGTTTAACTGAAGCATGCGTACTTGAAGGATATCCTGACGGATTATTCAAACCAAACAGAAAAGTATCAAGAGCCGAAATGGCAACAATGGTTGTCAAAGGTTATAATCTTGATATGACATCCGGATGCGATAATTTAACATTCAAAGATGTACCTCAAAACCACTGGGCACACAGCTACATCTCCAAAGGCGTATCTGAAAATATGATAGCAGGTAAAGGCAACGATATGTTCAAACCAAATGAAAACATATCAAGAACAGAAGCCCTTACAATAATGTCAAAAGGCCTAAGCTGTCCTATGGATGAAACAAAAGCAAATGAAATATTGTCAAAATATAAAGATGGTTCTCAAGTACCTTGCTGGGCTAGAGAATGCGTTGCCAAAGCTATTGACAATGGCGCACTTAAAAATGAAAGAAATCAAGACTATATCCGTCCAAACGATAAAACTACTCGTGCAGAAGCAAGTGCTATGTTACAAAACATAAGAGTTGCAGGCGGATATGATAAATCAACAAAAACAGCATCACAAGACCTTGGCGGAAAAACATTTATGGAAAGAGAAACAAGAGTAACAATTCCTACACTTGAACTATCCATGAATGATATAATTAACGCAAAACATGCAAACGTTGGAGAACAATTCAGCGCAACAACATTAAATGAAATTACAATAAATGGTCAAACCTTCCCTTGCGGTTCAACCGTAAGAGGTAAAGTAACAGAAGTTACTCGTCCATCTAAAAATGAACAAGGTTCGCTTAAACTTTCATTTAATGAAATTATCAACTGCGATGGCTGCAAAGCACAACTACCACAACAAATTTTAACAGCACGTGTTGAAAGACAAAAAGAAATCAACGGATTGTTAAGATTAGTTCAAATGCCATTCACTTGGACAGGTTCTCTAATTGGTACAGCAGGTAGAACAATAGGTGGTGCTGCAATTGGTATTTCAAACGCTGCCGAAGCATTGCTTGATCAAACCGGCGTTGGTACATCTGAACTTCTTTCGGGTAAATTCAAAGCCGCAGGAAGAAGCTACCAAGATGGTTTAAAAACTGTTGTCAAAGCTCCTGTTGACTTAACAAGAACAGCCTTGTCAGGAACAATGGGCTTATTCCAAACAACAGGTGATGAAATAGCTTATCTTGTTGATCCAACCGGAAATCCTATTTCAAAAGTTAACCCAAAAGAAAAAGTTACAATTGCTTTTGGTCAATAATTAAAAAATCATTTTGATTTTTAGCTGCAAACAGGAAGTTTGCAGCTTTTTTAATATTTGTTAAATTAAATTTAATTTCTCCAAAAAACCTGCATCTAACAACTTTCTTTTTTTAAGCATCTTATAAATACTTTTTTCGCTGCATTCAATCATTTTCATATAGTTAATAATGTAGAGCAACTTTTCTTTATCTATACAATATTTCTTATTTTTAAAAAATATATTTACTGTTTCCATTCCTTAAATATAACACACTAATTTTTTAAATACGCTATATAACATATATTAAAATACATATAATATTTTAATATTTATACATATATTACATTATTTTAAAATAAAAAAGTTCGCTTAAATATTTCATGAAAAAAATTATAATTTGAACAAAAATAATAAAATTAAAAAAATGACAAAGAGCAATTTTTGCTATATTATAATATTTATAAAGTAATTAACCGGAGGAAAGATAATGGGATATGAAATTTTATATAAAAAAGAATTATGCAAAAATCAATATGAAATAAGAGTAAAAGCACCATTTATAACAAAAAATGCCAAAGCAGGACAGTTTATAATCTTAAGAACAGACAAAAATTCTGAACGCATACCTTTAACAATAGCGGACTACGACAGAGAAAATGAAATATTAACGATAGTATATATGGCAGTTGGATACACTACAAAAAAACTTGCTTCCCTTGAAGTTGGAGACTGCATAGAAGACATAGTAGGACCTTTGGGAGTACCTACTCACATTGAAAAATACGGAACAGTAATTTGTGTTGCCGGAGGTTACGGAGCTGCTCCCTGCTATTTAATTGCAAAAGCATTTAAAGAAGCGGGAAACAAGGTTCACATGGTAATGGGTGCAAGAACAAAAGATCTAATATTCTGGGAAGACAAAATGAAAAACGCAGTAAGCGAACTTCATATTACAACTGATGACGGAAGTTATGGAATTAAAGGCTTTACAACAAATGTTGCAAAAGAAATAATAGATTCTGAAAAAGTAGACTATGTAATTGCTGTTGGCCCAATGCCAATGATGAGAGCTGTTGCAGAACTTACACGCCCATACAAAATTAAAACCGAAGCTTCAATGAATCCTATTATGGTAGACGGCACAGGAATGTGTGGAGCATGCAGAGTTACAGTAGGAGGAAAAGTTAAATTTGCATGTGTAGATGGTCCTGATTTTGATGCTCATTTAATTGATTTTGATGAAGTTATAAACAGAACAAAAATATATAAAGAAGAAGAAAAACATTGCGATGAAACAAAGTGTAATTTAATTAAAAAAGGTATAGAATTAGAAAAAACGAGGGTTTAATATGGTTGAAATAAACACACCAAAAAAGAAAATACCATTTTGTCCTTTACTTTCAGCAGGGAACAATGATTACAGAATTTGTTTACAAGAAAATTGTGCTTGGTATATTTCAAGCACAAAAACTTGTGTAGCATATGTAATAGGGCATAACAGTGTTTTAGATATAAAATCAAAACAAGGAAAATAAACAATGCAAAATAATCACCCTATGACTATAACTGAAAAAATTTTTGCGCTCCATTCAGGCAAAAGTTGTGTTAAAGCGGGTGATTTAATTGAAGCAAAAATAGACATTGCCTTGGCTAACGACATCACAGGACCTATTGCAATAGATGTGTTTAATAAAATCGGCACAAAAGATGTTTTTAATAAATCAGGAGTGGTTCTTGTTCCGGATCATTTTGTACCAAATAAAGACATTAAATCTGCACAACAAGCAAAAAAACTCAGAGATTTTGTAAATGAAAAAAAACTTACACATAAATTTGATGTAGGGACAATGGGAATAGAACACGCACTATTACCTGAAAAAGGCATAGTAACAGCAGGGGACTTAATTATTGGTGCGGATTCTCATACGTGCACTTATGGAGCATTAGGTGCTTTTTCAACAGGGGTAGGCTCAACTGACCTTGGTTGTGCTATGGCATCAGGTTCTACTTGGTTTAAAGTACCGCAAACAATAAAAGTAATATTTAACGGAAAATTAAATAAATATACAACCGCAAAAGACCTAATTCTTCATTTAATCGGAGATATAGGCGTAGATGGAGCACTATATAAAACTCTTGAATTTTGCGGTGATGCTATTAAATCTATGGATATGGACGGACGCTTTACTATATGCAATATGGCAATCGAGGCCGGAGCAAAAAATGGCATAATAGAAGCTGATGATACAACCCTGAATTACATTAAAAACCATTTTAAGCAAGAATATTCAAGAAAACCAATTATCATAAAAAGTGACGAAAATGCAAACTATGAAAAAGTAATAGAATACGATGTTTCTAAAATAGAGCCTGTTGTTGCGTATCCTCATTTGCCCGAAAATACCCATACTATAACAGAAACCATAAAAAATAACATAAAAATAAATCAAGCAGTAATAGGAAGCTGCACAAACGGAAGACTGGAAGATATAAAAGCAGCAGCAGAAATTCTAAAAAACAAAAAAGTTCATCCTGATGTTCGCTTAATTATTTTTCCGGCAACACAAGATATTATTCTAAAGTCAATAGAACTTGGATATTATCAAACATTAATTAAAGCAGGAGCTGCAATTTCCACACCCACCTGCGGACCTTGCTTAGGGGGACATTGTGGAATTTTAGCTGAAGGTGAAGTTTGTATATCAACAACCAATAGAAATTTTGTTGGCAGAATGGGACATATAGATTCAAAAATTTACCTTGCAAGCCCATATATAGCTGCCGCAAGTGCTGTCTTAGGAAGAATAGGAAGTCCCGAGGAGTTATAAATTGAAAAAAATCATACTATCGACAATAATCATGCTTTTTGTAAGCACACCTATCTTGGCAAACGAAATACAAAAGCACATAAAACAATCAGGTTTTGGAGTATCATCAACAGTTGGAATATATTTGACCGAAAAAAACAGCGATAAAGTTTTATATAAAAGAAACGAAACAAAACTCCTAAATCCTGCAAGCACAATGAAGGTTTTAACTTTTGGAGCAAGTTATCTTGAATTAGGAAAAGATTACAAATTTGAAACTGCAATTTATAAAGATTCAAAAAATCATATATACTTAAAACTTGGAGCCGATCCTCTGCTCAGTCAAAATGATTTAGATAAACTTATCAAAGAAGCAAAATCAAAAATTGACACATCTAAAATTCAAGGCATATATATAGATGATACAATTATCGATAAAACGCCATACCCTGATGGTTGGATGTCAGGCGACATGTGGCCAAACTCAAGACCTCATAGTCCTTATATAATAGATAAGAACTATGTTAACATTGCTATAAATCGCTCAAGCCTAGCAACAAAAGTAGATATAATTCAAAATGACGACTACAAGCTGCCAATTATAAATGAATTACAGCTTGCAGCAAATGATTCAAATATTCAAGAAATTAAAGTCAAAAAACTATATGGCGAAAATTCATCAGTAATAAACTTTCAAGGCACAATTTCAAAAGATGAAATATTCAAACTTCCTGTGCCTGATCCTGAACTAAACTTTAATATAAAACTTTTAAAATCAATTTCAAAAAACGGAATTGTATATGATAAAAAAATAAAAAGAAAAAAATTACCAAAAGATTCAATAGAAAAAATAGCCAGTGTTTCACACACAATTGAAGAAATTTCAAAAGATGTTTTACTTCAATCTGACAATTTTACATCCGAAACTATTTTCAAAGTTGCAGCAGCAAAATATATAAATTACAAACATCCTGCAACACTGGATGATGCCACAGACATGTTTAAAGAAAAATTTGAAAAATTCTACACAGATGGAATAACAATCAAAGACGGTAGTGGTGTATCAAGATACAACCTTGTAAATCCTGAATTTTGTGCAAAAGTTCTAAAAGAACTTTGTAAAGATGAAAACTTTAAAAACCTCATGGCGACACCAAAAAAAGGAACATTGAAAAACAGGCTTCTATTTCTTGAAAATAATTTAAGAGCAAAAACAGGAACTCTTTCGCAAATTTCTTGCATAACAGGAACTATGAAAACAAAAAAGAAAAGAGAAGTAGTCTTTTCAATAATGATACAAAATTCTCCTAAAAGAATGGCTGTTATAAAGAACTTTGAGAACGGACTTATTGGAATAATTTACAAAAATTATTAACTCAATTCAGATATTTTCTGAGCTGTTATCTTAATAATTTCAAGAATATCTCCTGACATTTTCTCTTTATTTACAGTAAGCGCAGTTTTAAAACCAAAGAAATTTAAAGTTCTATAATTTTTCATAAATTCATTTTTAAAATCCGAAATCATTTGAAAAATTCTTGAATCAAGAAACTGCTTTTCTTCACACAAAAAAACAAATAGTTCACAAAGTTTCAAATAAGAATTAATTATATTTTTCTTATTAAATTCTTTTTGGAATTTATTTAAATACTTGAGTAATCTTTCATATTTATCAAGAAGCTTTTTCTTCTTTTGCGGGAAAAAAGTTTTAAAATAATCGTTTGTTATATTATACCCTGTTTCAAAAAGCTCTTTTTTCTTTTCTTTTGGTATTAAAAAATCAACAACAGAAACATCTTGTGTATTTATTTTTATATAATCAAATTTGTCTTTTTCCTTATACAAATCAACAATATAATCTGTCGCAAAACCACAAATTGCATTATATACTCTATTTAAATATTCTATGGAATTTGAAATTTTCTTAGGAGTTTCGTTATCTTCCAATCTAAATTCCAAAATTCTTTCCTCTAAATTTTTAATAGAATTTGTTACTCTCCACAAAGGCATTGATTTTAATAAATCACCATCGACTATTAAATTTCCATCATACTCAAACGGCACAAATAGCCCCGGCATTGAAACACTTGCCCTCACTGCAGAAGCAATTTCAAAATCAGGAGTTTTTTCTTTTGAAAATTCAAAAAATTTTAAATTTGTTAAATCAACAGAATAAATAATAAGGTTTGAAGAAATATCACAAAATCTAACAGGAGACATTTTCCCTTTTTGATAGTCTTCACGATAAAATTTTCTTTCAATTTTTTCTCTCATCCAATCAAGAAAAATTTTTCCCTTAGACAAAGCTAATTCTTTTTTAAAATCAATGTTTAAATCTATAAACATCTCAAATCCTGTATTAGATAAAATATCATATATTTCATCATAAGAATAATCTACTGCAAGCAAACTTGCAAAAACAGCACCAATTGAACTTCCCGCAAAACCTGTTAAGCTTATATTATTTTCAGCTAGTGCCTTATATGCACCACAATAAGCTATTCCTCGGATACCACCGCCACCAAAAACTGCAAAATAACTATTTTTTGTCATTATTCTGCTCCATAAATTCAGGTTTCACACCATCGTGCATATAATCATTTTTATTTATCGAATCCAATCTTTTATCTTCATTTTCGTATTGATCAGTTAGATCAATGACATTTTGCAAAAGCTCTTTGTCATTTCCGATTAAACCTTCAATAGCCTTAGAGGGCTGTTTTTGAATTCTTGCTTTCTTTTGATCAATTTGAACTTCTTTTATTATTTCTTGCATGTTTTTCTTTGATAAATGTTTATTTTTGTTCCTCAAAATAATGATTTCAACACGTCTGTTTTTAGCTTTATTTTGTACAGTTGTATTAGGCACAATTGGAATAGTATCAGCAAGACCGGTAGCTATAAATAATTTAGGATTAAAACCTTGTGAATTAATCAAATATCTAACAACTCTTGAAGCCCTTGCGCTTGATAATTCCCAATTTGAAGGATACTTAGGATTTGAAATCGGATCTGAATCAGTATGACCCTCAACTTGTATATAATGAATTGAGAACTTTTCTTTTATAATTTTTGCAACAGCATTCAAAATATCATAAGATTTTTGAGATAAATCAGCACCGCCGGCTGCAAATTGAATAGCATGACTGTTTAAGCGTATTACAAGACCTCTGTCATCAATTTCTGCACTAACTCCATCTTGTTTTAAGTTTTCAATTTCATCTTTTATTTCATCATAAGAACTCTGTTCATACTTAGTGCTCATATATTCAAGCATCAAAGGATTCATAGCTCCTTGATTGCCTTCTAAAATAGAATCTTGGCCATCCATTATATTTGTATTATCACTAAATATACTTTGACTAAACGCTTTTCTTAAGGCTTCCTCTATTCCCTTAAAAGAATTAACATCCGATTGAGCTAACGCATACAAAACAACAAACGTTGCAAAAAGTAACGTCATAAAGTCAGCGTAAGAAACCAGCCAACGCTCTAGATTTTCATGCTCTTCTGCCGGTTTTTTCTTAGCCATTAAGCATCATTTCCTTTTTTAGATTTACCTTCAACTATATAACATTCGAGCTTTCTTTCAATCAAAGCAGGAGATTCACCAGCTTGAATTGATAAAATGCCTTCTATCATAAGCTCCATAGAAGTAAATATTCTTGCATATTTTCTTTTTGTTCTTGTTGAATATGGAATTGTAATCAAGTTTGCAACAACAAGCCCGTATATTGTCGCAACGAAAGCAACAGCGATACCGGCACCTAGTTTTGACGGATCCGATAAATTCTGCATAACTTGAATAAGACCCAAAACAGCACCAATAATACCCAATGTAGGAGAATAACCACCGGCAGATTCCAAAACCTTCGCTCCTGCTGCAATTTTTTCTTGTAATTGCGATAACTGTGTTTCCATCATATCTTTAACTAAAGTAGGATCAGCACCATCCGCAACAGCCTCTAAACCCAACTTTAAAAGCGGATGCGAAGCATTTTTTGCTTCTTTTTCAAGAACAATAACTCCTTCTTTACGAGCTTTTTGCGCATATCCTATTATTTCTTGAATTAAAACTTCTAACTTAGGCGCCTTACCAAAATAAACAACCCCTATACATTCTCCCGCAATTTTAAAATCTTCAACAGGAAAACTTAAAAAAACCGCTCCGGCAGTACCACCAACAACAATAAATGCAGCTGTGATTTGAAGTAATTGACCAATATTACCACCTTCCAGAGCTTGTCCAGCTAATATAAAACCTATACCTAAAAATGTACCAATTAACGCTGCTATATCCATAAGTTATAAAACTCCTAATTTATTGCTTTATTATCATAAAAAACAAGGCATTTGTTATCATATAATTAAACGAAAAATAACTATCTTTTAAAGCTTTTTTGTTTTATAATTCAATAAGGAAGTTATGGGGTTAATTATGGGACAAACTTTAGCTCAAAAAATTTTATCCGCTCACACAGGACACAATGTTAAATCAAAAGAACTTGTTATCGCAAATGTTGATGTGTGTTCAACTCAAGACGGAACAGGACCTTTAGCAATAAAAGAATTTAAGAAATTAAATAAAAAATTATTCAATCCTGAAAGAACTATACTTTTTATTGACCATGCCGCCCCTTCTCCAAGAAAAGAATTATCAAATGCTCACAATATCATTCGCGAATTTGCAAAAGAATACGGAGCAGTATTATCCGATATTGGCTGCGGAGTTTGCCATCAAAGATTAGTTGAAGATTATATTAACCCGGGAGAAATACTCGTTGGAGCAGATTCTCACACCTGTACATCAGGTGCGCTTGGAGCTTTTGCAACAGGTATGGGTTCTACCGATATAGCAGTTTCAATGGCTTTTGGAAAAACATGGTTCAAGGTCCCGGAATCATTCAAAATAGAAGTAAGTGGTAAATTTAAAGAAAATGTCTGTGCCAAAGATTTAATGTTATATTTAATAGGATTAATTGGAGCAGATGGAGCTACATATAAAGCCCTTGAATTTACAGGCGATACAATCAAAAATATGGAGATGTCAGAACGTTTTACATTAGCAAACATGGCTGTCGAAGCAGGCGCAAAAGCAGGGCTGTTTGAGACAGATGATAAAACCAAGGAATTTTTAATTTCAAGAAACAGAGGAGACAAATATAAAGAAATAAAAATTGACGATGATGCAATTTACGAAAAAACAATTAAAATAGATGCTTCAATGATTGAGCCAATGGTTGCATGTCCGCACACAGTAGACAACGTTAAAGAAGCTTCAAAACTTGACAAAATTAAAATAAATCAGGTATTCATAGGAACATGCACAAATGGCAGAATTGAAGATTTAAGAATTGCTGCAAAAGTATTAAAAAATAAGCAAATTGCATCGGATGTCAGACTTATAATTGCACCTGCAAGCAAAGAAATATACCTGCAAGCAGCAAAAGAAGGCTTACTTGAAATATTTTTAGAAGCAGGAGCCAATTTAATTCCTGCCGGATGCGGACCTTGTGTCGGAGTCCATGGTGGAATTTTAGGGGATGGCGAGGTTTGTCTTGCAACTCAAAACAGAAATTTCCAAGGTCGAATGGGAAATACTAACGGTTATATTTACCTTTCAAGTCCTTATACAGCTGCAAAATCCGCAATAGCAGGGTATATTTGTTAAACAAAAACATAAATAACAATACCTATTTCAACAAAAAAACACCTATTAATTACTGTTGACTTGCTTAAAATACCAAATTTATATTGTAGAATTTTATAAACAACAATCCTCGAATTTAAATATAAAATTGTTATTCTATTAAAATATTCTTTTAATAATAGCGAAATTTTTATTACTCTTCACCAAAGAAATCCTCATCAATCTTTTTGATTTCGATTTTAGTTTTAACTTGTACCCCTAAGTTATGCTTAATCATTAATTTTGTTAATTCTTCACCGTCTACTAGTCTTATAATTTTGCCTTGGACAGATGCAGCTTTCTTTTTAGCTTTTTCATCAAAGAAGCTGGTTGTTATAAATACTCCTTTTCTTACAAGAGAACAACCTAGAGCTCCAGCAAAATTTTGCATTTCTTTTTCATTAACTTTGTTATCTGAGTATCTTTTAGCTTGCAGGTAGATTTTTTCTAACCCCAATTCATCTTCATCAATTATGCCATCCACTCCGCCGTCATGGCTCATTTTTCACGATAATAAAACAAAACGAAATTCATATATATACAAATTACAACAAAAGACATATAAAAAAGACTTTCATTTGAAAGTCTTTTTTATGGTGGTGCAGAAGTTACAAAGTTAGAACTTATAATCAATAAATTTATTGAAAAAGTCCGTACTTTTGAAATGTTTG
>CALUWM010000009.1 GCA_944324485.1 Candidatus Gastranaerophilales bacterium
TATCCTTGTTGCTACAATGAGCATAAATGAAAAAAGAAAACTTATAATGAGTTTTTCTATTCCTTATTTTGTTGCAAATCAGAAAATAATGGTCAGAAAAACATCTAAAATATCACATTTGCAATATTTTAACAAAAATGGTCGACTGGCTGTTGTTATGGGGACAACTGGGGAGAAAATCTCTCGCCTTATTGCTCCAAATGCACATTTTATCGGTGCAAAATCATATAACGAAGCGTATAATCTTTTATTGAATTCTCAAGTCGATGCCATTTTAGGAGATGACTGTATTCTTAAAGGTTATAACGATGGTAGATTTAAAATTATTAATAAATCATATTCAAGAGAGTATTACGCAGTCGCAATAAGAAAAAGTGATGATTCTAAAGAATTGTTAAATTGTATTAATGCAGCAATAACAATATTATTAGACGAAAGAAAATTAAATTTAATAAAAGCGAGGTATTTTATTTAATAAAAATATCTTTTTCAAATATAATTGTAGTTGAAGAATTTATTTGGAATTTATATGGATAGAAACAAAATTAAAAAAAGACTAATTTTTTGGAATTTGTTTGTTTGGCTTTTTTTGATAATTGCTGTTTATCAGGGGTATTTTGTTTATTTTGTTGATTTGACATCAACAAAATCAAAATGGATTGGGCTTTTTGCAGGAGCAGTTGCAATTTTAACCGCGTCAATTAAAATTTTAGAAAATCTATTTTATTGTCATAAAGATACATTGATCCAAAAGATTGTTTCTTATTTCCATAAAGGTGCATTAATATTTTTTAAACATCAATTAAGATCGAATTTTATTATAGCGTTAATTGCATGTTGGATTTTATATGAAAAAATGGGCAAATCATTTTTGATATGTTTCGTTTCAGGAATTTTAACCTTTTTATTTTCGTATTATATTTCAGTTTTTATTTCTTCAAGAACAATAGTTAGAGTGGTAAAGGCTGTTAATGAGTCTTCTAATTGCGCTTTGAGATTATCTCTTAATTCAGGAATAGTTTCATCTATGATGGGCATTGGATTAAGTTTGAGCGTTATTACGATTTTATTTCATTTATTTAAAGATTATCAAATTATTGGTGGATTTTTATTGGGTGCCGGACTTTCTTGTGTATTTAGTTGTGTATCAACTGCAATAATAAAAAAATCTGTTTCTTGTGCGTCAGGTATAATTTCGGGTCATATTGCAGATATAGATTTGTATGATAAACGCTCTCCTGTATTGTTGTTAGATGGTTTATCAAAAATGGTATTTAATGTTAATTCAATATCATCTGATATGTTTTTAACTTTTTGTGCTGTTTTAATATCTTCTATGACAATTGGGGCTTTTGCATATAATCTTATGGGTTGTTTTTTACCTATTGCAATATGTGCAAGCGGCGTATTTGCTTCTATCTTTGTTGTTTTATTGTTAAAGATTAACAAAACAAAAAGTTTAACAAAAATCGTTTATTTTTCAGTCTTTAAGGCTGTCTTTATATTGTGTGCTTTATCTTTTTACTGTATTAAATTATGGATTCCTGATGTAATTGGTTTATTTTATTCTGTGTTGTTGGGGTCTATTTGTTCTATTTTAGTCTGCTTTATAAGTTCTAATTATATTTTTTCAGATTCAAAACCTGTAAAAAATGTTGCTAACGTTGCAATTTCAGATTTTTTGCCTACCTTTTTGCAATCTCTTCGCGAGGGATTTATGAGTATATTTATGCCGGTTTTTGTTATTGCATTAAGCATAATATTTTCCTTTTTATTATCAGAAGGAATTGAGTCTCCGCTTTTTGGAATATATGGAACTACTTTGTTTGTTCTTTCCATGGTTTCAACCATGGGGGTTATATTGTGTATAAACAATTTTTCTGTCATATTAAATTCGTCTAATGAAGTTGTTAAGTCATACGAAAATACTGAAATATCTTTATTAGAAGATAAAAAAGAGTCTTATTTGGGCGATGCTGCATATAATAGCGCTTTGTTTGGAAAAAATTTCTTCAATGCTTCAGCTGTATTGTGTGCTATTTTGGTTTTAGTTGCCTATACTTTTGTTGCTGAACTTGAAATGATTGATATTTTAAATCCTTATGTTCTGGCAGCTTTATTTTTAGGCGCTTCAATTCCTTTCTTGTATATTGCGTTTATTTTAAGTGGTGTGAATAAAACTTCAAAAAGACTTGTATTAGAAGCAAAGAAGCAGTTTAGAAATTTTCCACAAATTTTGCGTTTTGAAATGAGACCGGATTATGAAAAATGTGTTGATATTGCCTCCGGAAATTCAACAATTCAAGCTGCTTTTTACACATTTTTAGTGATATTTGTGTTTATGTTGATAGTTTTATATCTTAAAATCGAAGCTGTTGGCGGGTTTATCATAGGGATTATTCTGACTTCTTGTTGTTTATTGTTTTTTGCCAGTAATTCTTCTTTTGTTGCGAGAAATGCAAAAAAATATTTAAGAAGAGAATATGAAAATTCCAACTTATCAGATGAATATGCTGTGTTAATACAGAATGATGAGGTTTTTTCCTCGATTAAGGATTTGTTTGTTCCGGTATTAAAAAATTTAATTAAATTTATAGCTATTTTGGCATTGACCTTAGCTCCGTTGTTTATGTAGTTTTGGGATGTATAATTAGATAATGAGTGTAAAAATAGAAAAATTTACAATTTCAACAAGAGGCTTTGATGATATTATTGATATTTCATCTAAGGTGCAAGGAATTGTGTCGGGCTTCAATCTTGATAATGCAATAGTAAATGTGTTTGTTGTTGCTTCTACGGCTTCAATTATAACTCTAGAGTACGAACCTGGGCTTGTGGTTGATTTGCCCGAAGTTTTAAATACAATTGTACCTGTTAATCGGGTTTATGAACATGATAAAAAATGGCATGATGGCAATGGGTATTCTCATCTTAGAGCCTCGTTGCTTGGAAATTCTATAACCATTCCTGTGTCTTTTGGAAAGTTGGAACTTGGAAATTGGCAGCAAATTGTGTTAATTGATTTTGATAATAAGCCACGAATAAGAGAGATTGTTGTTTCGGCAACATGCTAATGTAGTTGAAAAGTTATGAAAAATACAAAAAGAAATAATCAAATTAAATTATATACTGATATTTTAAAAGAAAATGAATATTTGCTTTTAAAGTCTGTTGATTCTTATTTTAAAGCTCCTTTTAAGGGTTCCCCTTTGAATGTATTAACTAATTTTTCCGGTTCTTGCGGTGAGGCTATAATTGACAAAAGTGGTAAGATAAAAATTTTTGTTGATTCCAGATATCATATTTTGGTTGATAAACAAGTTTATTCGGATGTAGAAATCTATAAGATGCCTCTTGGAGAGAGTTTTTTTGATGCGTTTAAGAAAAACTATCCTAAAAATTCTGTTTTGCATATTCCTATCGATATTAACCTTAATGAGTATTTGGAACTTGATAAATATTTTGACCTAAGAACATATAAAATTCCGGATAAATATGTAAAAAATTACGATATAATAAAAAATGCTCCTGTATTTTTAGCCGATAAAAAAGTTTACAAGAATGATTTTTTATACAAAGTTAATAAGCTTAAAAAACTTTATCCAAAAAAAGAAAAACTTGTTATTTTTAATCTTGATGAAATAAGTTGGATTACAAATTTGAGAAGTTTTCAAACGCTTCATTCGTCAGTTTTTCGTTCGGTTTTATATTTGGATTTAAAAAATTCAAATTATATACTTTTTTTGGATAATCCGAAAGTTGCTGATGATGTTGATTGTTTAAAATATATGAAATTAAATGCTTTCAAGGATTTTATAAACTCAATAGATGATAAAGTAGAATTTGATTATAAGGATATAAGTTTGGATAATTTTTTGTCAATAAAAAAACCAAAAAACGAAAAAGACTCTTGTCTTAAGCTTATATCTTCGGTTAAATTAAAGTCAGAAATTGAATATTTAAAAAAATGTTGTAAAAAACTTGATACTGCAATTTTGAATTTTAAAGCTAAATTAAAAGTTGGATTAAGTGAAAAGGATTTAGTTGAAATATTTGAAGCTGAGCTTTTAAAGACAGGTGCTATTTCAACCTCTTTTAAAACAATACTTTCTATAAATGAAAATACTGCTTCAATTCATTATTCTTCGTATGATAAAAATAAAATTTTAACTGATGATAGTATAATACTCCTTGATTGTGGCGGATATTGGTCTTGTGGATTGGCGACTGATATAACCAGAACTTTTTATTACGGAGCTAAGCCTCTAGATATCCATAAAAAAGTATATACTATGGTATTGAAGGCTTTTATAGCGTGCTATACGTCAGATGAAACAGATGCACAAAAATTAGATAAAATGGCAAGGGATATACTGCAAGAATGTAATGCTGATGGCTTTTATTTTGACCATGGTTTAGGACATGGGATTGGAACTTCTGTTCATCAAAACCCTCCTAGGTTAGGTTTAAAAAGTAAAGATATAATTATGCCTTATCAAGTTCACTCAATTGAGCCTGGATTGTATGGAAAAACCATTGAAGGGTTGCAGTTTGGAGTAAGGATAGAAAATTGCGTATATTCAGATGTGAACTATAAAAAACATTCTTTATCAAAATTTTCTTTTGAGGAGGTTTTAATTGATTATAATCTTTTAAATGATAAAGAAAAAGAGTTTGTCAAATTTTGGCAAAATGGAATGTAAAATGGAAGAAATTGAAATTAAAAGCACGCAAAATGATTTAGTTAAGTATGTTGTAAAATTGCAAAATGCAAAATTTAGAAAAGCTAATAAACTAATTTTTGTAGACGGCGATAAGACAATGGTGGGTTTAATTGATGATGGTGTTGAATTTGAGTATATATTTTTAAAAAAAGATAATAGATATTTGAATAAAATTAAGGCAAAAAAAATAATTTATGTTAACGATAAGATTTTAGATAAAATTTCTTCCGTGGTAACTCCTTGTTCGATGGTGGGAATAATAAAAGAGCCGGAGGTTAATTTTTCGGATTTTTTAAAATTTAATAAAATTGTCCTTCTTGATGGAATAAAAGATGCAGGTAATCTTGGTACTATTATTCGTTCTGCATGTGCATTTTTAGTTGATGGCATTATTTTAGTTAATGACTGTGTAGATATTTATAATTCTAAAACGATTAGGTCTGCGGCTCAAAATATGTTTAAAATTCCAATTATTCATTCTGATGTTAATTTAATTCACCAATTAAAGAAAACACATACTTTAATTTCAACAGTAGTGAATTCAAAAAATGATATCACTAATTACAAATTTCCCGAAAAGTATATTGTGGCTTTTGGTTCAGAAGCTTCAGGCCTAAGCGAAGAAGTTATAAAATTGAGTGATGATAAAGTTACTTTACTTATGGATAATAATGTTGAATCTTTAAATATTGCTGTTTTTGCATCAATAACATTTGCAATGATGAAATTAAACCAAAGATTTATATGTTCTTAGCCTAATTATTTATTGCCTTCTTGCCTATATTATGTTATCATTATCTCACAGCGTACATAATAAAAGAGGTATTAATGCGTATCGTTCCCGTTACACACAATTATAATTCCGGAGCTAACAATTCTAAAAATATACTAACAAGATTTGAAAGCAATGGATATTATAGTCAGAGAGGTCATGCGCATAAATATACTGGTGAAGTTAGTTATGATTTAGCATATGTTAGTATGTTTGATTCTAAAATAGCTAAAGATTTAAAATTAATGGGCTTGATATAGCTGTTTATATTGTTGAGTTGAGTATTTAGGAAAAAAGTTATGAAAGATTTAGCAAGTATCGGGATTTTTGGGGGTTCTGGATTTTATAAGTTTTTAGATGATATTGAAGAAATTCAAATAGACACGCCTTACGGAAAAACATCAGATGCTCTTATGCTTGGCAAAATAGCAGGAAAAAAAGTTGCTTTTATGCCGCGCCATGGAAGAAATCATTCTATTGCACCTCATAAGGTAAATTACAGGGCAAATGTATGGGCTATGAAGGAAATTGGTTGCAAAAGAGTTATTTCCCCTTGCGCTGCCGGTTCTCTTCAAAAAGAAGTAAAACCTGGTGATATAGTTTTTTGTGACCAATACGTAAATTGGACAAATGGCAGACAAGATACTTTTTTTGATAAAAATGATATTCAACATATCTCGGCCGCTGAACCATATTGCCCGCAATTGAGAAAAATTGCGATAAGTTGTGCAGAGGAATTGGGCTTTTCAATTCATAAAAGTGGTACTGTTGTTGTAATTCAGGGACCAAGATTTTCTACTAAAGCTGAGAGTGCTTTTTTTAGTAAACAAGGTTGGCAAGTTATTAATATGACTCAATACCCTGAAGCCCATCTTGTTAAAGAGCTTAATATGTGTCCTTTAAATATTTCATTAATTACTGATTATGATGCTGGACTTGTTGCTGAATGTGATCCGGTTTCGCATGAAGCTGTTATGAAAGTATTTAGCGATAATATACAAAAATTACAAAAATTGTTATTTAAAATAGTTGAAATGACTGATGATAAAAAAACTTGCGATTGTGATAATCAAGCAAAATGGTAAGGTGTAGTTATGGGTTTAGCGATTGCAGTTGCAAGAATATTTGATTTAATTTTTTTAATTTTATTTATAACAATATTGTTGAGTTGGTTTCCAAAGATTAACTGGTATAATGAACCTTTTAGGTCTTTGCGTGCTTTTAGTGAGATTTTTTTAGGTCCTTTTAGAAAGCTTATTCCGCCAATAGGAATGATTGATATTTCTCCAATTGTTGCGTTTTTTTGTTTGTCGATTTTGAGAAATATTTTAGTTGGTTTATTGGTTAAATTAGGCGTTTAAAAATATATTTATTAAAAAAAGACCTCGAAAATTCGAGGTCTTTTATATTTTTATTTTTTAAATACAAGAACCGCGTTGCAACCGCCAAAGCCAAAAGAATTTGAAAGTACTGCTTTAATTTCTTTTTCTTTTGCTTTATGTGGAACATAGTCAAGGTTTGCAACCTCGGGGTCTTGTTCTTCCAGATTGATTGTAGGAGGAACAATTCCATCTAACATTGCTTTTATTGCTATAATAGCTTCAACTGAACCGGCGCCTCCTAACATATGACCTGTCATTGATTTTGTAGAAGAAACAAGCAAGTTTTTATTTTGTGTTTTATCTCCAAAAACTTTTGCAATTGCTTTTGATTCAGCTATATCACCCACATGTGTTGATGTGCCGTGAGCGTTGATATAATCTATATCTTCAGGATTTAAACCTGCATCTTTTAGGGCTAGATTCATAGCTAAAATTGCACCGTTTCCTTCCGGATCCGGAGCTACCATGTCATAGGCATCGGATGATTGACCGTATCCTACTAATTCTGCATAAATTCTGGCACCACGTTTAATAGCATGTTCTCTTTCTTCTAAAACAAGAATTCCTGCTCCTTCTGACATAATAAAACCGTCTCTTTTTATATCATAGGGTCTTGAAGCTTTCTTGGGGTCTTCATTTGCTTTGGATAGAGTTTTTGCGGATGTAAATGCTCCTATTCCCATATCACAAATACCTGCTTCTGCTCCTCCTGCAACCATTACATCAGCATCTCCACATTGAATTGCTCTAGCTGCGTCTCCAATAGAGTGAGCACCGGTTGCACAAGCTGTAACAACTGATTTTGACATACCTCTAAGACCATATTTTATGGAAATTTTTCCTGCTGCCATATTTGTAATCATCATTGGAACCATAAATGGAGAGCATTTATGGTAACCTCTTGCTTGCATTACCTCGTGGTTTTTTTGTATTGTTTCAAGTCCACCGGCTGCAGAACCTGCTATAACACCTATTCTTGTCAGATCCTCTTTGCTAAGGTCTAATTTTGAATCTTCCATGGCTTCTGTTGCTGCAACAACCGAACATAAAATAAATTTATCCATTCTTCTTGCATCTTTTGGATCAACATATTTGGAACAGTCAAAATCCGGAACTTGTCCGCCGATGTGTACTAAATGTTTTTCTAAATCTAAATTGAGGTATTTTATTCCGCTTTCACCTTTTTTTAGATTTTCCCAAAGGGTGTTAACCCCAACACCGAATGGTGAAACGCATCCCATGCCGGTTACTACAACTCTTCTTTTCATACTTCTTTATTCTCTCCTTATTTGTTATATATTATTAAACTTCTTCATCCAGTGTTATTATTGCATTTGCTCCTGTCATGCCTGCACCAAATGCACTAAGCATAACTTTTGCTGGTAGTTTTATTTTACCATTATCTATTGATTCTCTTATTGCAACAGGGATTGATGCAGCTGACATATTTCCGTAAAATTCTATATTTGAAATAACTTTTGAATTATCTATTGTAAGCCTATCTGCTAAAGCATCTATCATTCTTTGGTTTGATTGATGTGGAATAAAATAATCTATTTCTTTTACGTCAGTTTTTGTGGTTTCAAGTAATTCTTCAAGTTTTGGTGGTATAGTGTGCATAACAAATTTATACACATCTTTGCCTTTCATTTCTATAAAGGGTTTAACATGATGAGTCATGTCTTTTAATAATGGGCAGTTTTTGCCTTGTGTTTTTAAAGTAATATAGTCTCCGCAATCCCCGTCTGATATAAGGTTAATTCCTATAATATCATCCTTTTGTTCTTCTGTTGCGCTTATTATCATAGCGCCTGCACCATCACCAAAAAGTACACATACTGATCTATCTGTCCAGTCTGTAAATTTTGTTGTTGCATCTGTTGCTACGATTAAAATATTTTTATATAATCTCGATTTTATAAAAGCTCTTGCTGTTTCCATTGCATATATAAAACCTGAACATGCAGCTTTTATGTCAAAACAGGCAGCATTTTTAGCTCCAATAGCGGACTGAATTAAACAAGCCACAGATGGGTACACATCTTCCGGGGCAGAGGCAGCAGCTAAAATTAAATCAATATCTTCAATTTTTACTCCTCTTTTTTCAGCTCTTTTTAGTGTCTTTTTAGCGGCTTGTATGCCAAGTGTGGTAGATGTTTCATCTCCGTCTATTACTCTTCTTTCTTTTATACCTGTTCTTGTTGTAATCCATTCATCTGAGGTATCTAATATTTTTGTTAAATCATCATTTGTTATTATATTTTTTGCGACTTCAAAATCAAGACTTATTATTTTAGTATTAATTGTCATTTTATTGCCTTTCTTGCAGATAATTGTATCCTATTAAATAAGCTTCAAGATTTTTTTGTATAAGCTCTGTCTTATCTTTTAAAATCTTTTCGTAAGCTTTTTTTACTTTTTCCATCGAAAAATTATCAGTAATTTTTGAAATTATACCTAGGGCAATTGAATTTGTAGTTTTTATATTGCCAAGTTTAGTTGCTTCTTGTGTCATTGGAGCAAATATATATTTAATATCATCTCTGGTTTTATTGATTTTTGCAAGAGAAGAATTTACTATTATTGTTCCGTTTTTTTTGACTTTTGAAATAAATTTATCAAATGATGTTTGATTAAGTGCTACTACAATATCAACCTCTTTATTTTGGAGGCTTAAGATTTCAGTATCTGAAGCATTTATCTCGCAGTTTACGGCTCCGCCTCTCATTTCAGCTCCATAACAGGGACAAAAACTGACATATTTGTTGCTTAGCATAAATATGTTTGCTAAAATTGTTCCTATTGATAAAACTCCTTGACCACCTGAGCCTGATATAATAAAATTTCTAATCATTTTTAATATCCTTAAATATACCCAAAGGAAAAATTTGCGTAAGTTCGTTTTTAATTTTTTCATGTGAGTCTTTGGGTGATAATTTCCAATTTGTAGGGCAGCTTGAAAGAATTTCAACAAAGCTGAATCCAAGTCCTTGATTTTGATATTCAAAAGCTTTTTTAATAATATTCTTTGCATTTATAATGTTTTTTATGTCATAAAGTGCGACTCTGGCTGAAAAACTTGTTCCTTCACATAGTGCAATTTGTTCTGCTGTTCTTATTGGAAAGCCATGGTATTCTTTATTTCTTCCGTTTTGGCTAGTAGTTGTAACTTGTCCCATCGCTGTTGTGGGACCAAGTTGCCCCCCAGTCATACCGTAGTTTGTGTTGTTTATGCAAATAGCAGTAATATTTTCGCCTCTAAGTGCACTATGCATAGATTCTGCTAGACCTATTGAAGCAAAATCCCCGTCTCCCTGATATGTAAACACAAATTTGTTGTTTCCTTGTGCTTTATGAGCTCTTTTTACTCCTGTTGCAACAGCGCAAGCTCTTCCATGGGGAGATTCTAAGCAATCAATATCCAGAAAATTATATAAAAAAACCGAACATCCTGATGAAGCTATTGCAACAGTGTTTTCTTTGAGATTTAATTCGTCAATAAGATGAGCAATTATTTTAATTGCGATACCATGGTCGCAACCTGGACAAAAGGTAAAATCAGAATTTTCTTTTATTGCTTTTGGAGCGCTATATACTTGCATAATATTCCTTTATTATATTATCCGCTGCATTTATTATTTCTTCTTCTCGAAGCCAATTTCCTGTTGGTTTTCCTATAAAGGAAATTTTTGCATTTGAAAGAATTGCCAATCTGATATCTTTTAGCATTTGTCCCATATTCATTTCCACATCTATAAATATCGGTGTTTTTCTTGATAATTCGTTTAATTTTTTATATGGAAAAGGATACAGTGATTTTGGTCTAAAAAGACCCGCTTTAATTCCATTTTTTCTGTAATGATTACAAACAGATTTTACATGTCTTGATAAAGAACCGAATGCTACAAATATTACTTGGGCGTCTTGACATAAATATTCTTCATAATCACATTCGTTTTGTTCTATTAATTCGTATTTTTTATAAAGATTTATTATGTGTTGATTTAGTTTTGTTTGATTTGGTTCAAGAGAATGTATATTTCTTGAGGGACGGGAGTTTGCTCCATCAAGTCTCCAAGAGGAATTATCTATTTGTGGATACGGGTTTTCTGTTAATTCAGCCGGTTCTGCCATTTGACCCAATAATCCATCTGCAAGCAAGATTACAGGATTTCTGTATTTTTGCGCAAGATGAAATGCTTTATATGTTAAATCTATGCACTCTTGGACATTAGATGGTGAAAGTACGATAGTATGATAGTCCCCGTTTCCCCCTCCTATTGTTGCTTGATTATAATCTCCTTGTGAAGGAAAAATATAACCTTGCCCGGGACCCGCTCTCATAACATTAACAACTACAATAGGAAGTTCATCTGAGCATGCGTATGAAATTGCTTCTTGCATTAGTGAAACAGCGCATGATGAGCTTGAAGTCATAACTTTTGCACCTGTTGAAGCCGCACCAAGTGCCATATTTATTGCTGCAATTTCTGATTCTGCACAAACGTACGCTAAATTTTTTTCTTGCATTTTTTGACTTAAATATTCGCCAATTTCTGTTTGTGGTGTAATAGGGTATCCGAAATAACAAGTACAGCCACAATTAAGTGCTGCTTTTGCTATTGCAATATTACCTTTTAAAAGCTCTTTTTCACTCATTCTTTATAGACTTCCGTTATAGCTATTTCGGGACACATAATGGCACATTGGCTACACCCCAGACATTGATTTTCTTTATCTTCAAATTTTACTATAAATTCACCTGTTTTCCCAATTTCATCACTTTTTTTGATGAGTCCTTTGGGACAAACATCCATACATAAATAACAAGATTTGCATTTATTTTTGTCAAGTTTTATGTATGACATTATTTAACCCCCGACTTTACCCATGTGTCTAAATATATTGTCTCACAAAATAAAAAAAAGTGAATTTGTAAATATAATGGTATAATATATATATGAGAAATTACTTATTTTTATATATTTGCGCTCTTATGGCTTCTTTAGGCGGACTTTTGAGCGGCTACGATACAGGTGTTATTTCCGGTGCTTTGTTATATATAAACCAGAGTTTTGAATTAACACCTTCAATGCTTGGTTTTTTGGTTAGTTCAGTTTCAATAGGTGCTATTATTGGTGCTTTAGTCAATGGAGCATTAATAGATAAAATAGGTCGGAAAAAGGTGCTTTTAATTACCGCTTTTATTTTTATTATAGCTTCTATTTTTTGCTATTTATCACAAAATATAGTTCAGTTGATATTATCTAGAATGTTAATAGGTTGTGCTGTTGGAGCAGTGAGCTTTGCAGGGCCTTTATATTTATCTGAAATTTCAGTTAAGGAAAAACGTGGTGAAATAGTATCTTTTCATCAACTAGCTATAACTTTTGGTATACTTTTTTCTTATTTAACAAATTATTTTTGTGCAAATCTTGATAGCAACTGGCGTATTATGTTACTTGTTGGTGCTTTTCCGGCGATTATATTGTTTATTGCCATGGTGTTTTTTCATGATACTCCACGTTGGTACGTTACTAAGGGAAAAATCGAAAAAGCTAAATCTGTTTTAAAACAAATAGACAGCAAAATGAATATAGATTTAGAGATTGAAAATATTAAAAAAACTCTTGGTCAAAGTGAAAAAATAAAGTTTGAAAAAAAATTAATTATGCCTTTTATAATTGGCATTGGTATTATGTTTGCTCAAATTGCAACCGGTATAAATGCAATTATATATTATGCACCTACTATATTTAAAATGGTTGGTTTTTCGTCTAATCAAGATGTTTTATTTGCGACAATATTTATTGGATTGATAAATTTTCTTATGACTTTTGTTGCAATTGTTCTTGTAGATAAAATCGGAAGAAAACCACTTTTATATATTGGTTTAAGTGGTATGCTTATAAATCTTTTGATTTTAGCTATGACGTTTTGTTTTGATTTTGTGTTTGTAAAATATCTTGCTGTTATTTGTTGTGCATTATATATTGTTTCTTTTTCAATGTCTTTAGGGCCTGTTGGTTTGTTGTTAGTTGCTGAGGTTTTCCCTTTAAGATATCGTGGAAGTGCCATGAGTATAGCTATTTTATCAAATTTTGTATTTAATTTTATTGTTACAGGATTATTTCCGATTTCAATTCATAAAATCGGCGGATGTGCAACATTTTTAATATTTGCTTTATTATGTGTAATTTCTTTGTTGTTTGTTAAGTATGTTGTTCCTGAAACCAAAGGCGTCAGTCTAGAAGAAATTGAAGCAAAAATGGGAAAGCTTATGAGTTAAGGTATTTTTCGTAAGCAATTTTTGCATAGCCTGTTATTTCGCCTAAATTTTTTTCATTGCCTAAATAGTCTAAAATTTCTTGTTTATTTCCTCTTTTTAAGACTATACTTATCATATTGCCTTCATCTTCTATTTCGTATGCAACTGATAGTGTTCTTTCATTTGGAGTGTCCTTATCCATCGATGGAGATACGTATAAAAGATATTTTTCTCCTTTATCTGTAAAGCTTTCATAAAAGGTATCGAATTTGCCTTCTTCGGATATTTCCAGTCTTCCTTTTTTATATAGCTTAATGGCAGCTTCTTTTGCCATATCATCTATTGTTTTTTCCATTTTATGACCTTTATAGTTTGTATTTGTATTTATATTATTGTTGTTGTTTATTTGCATTTTTCATTTCCTCGACTCTTGCGTGTAAGTCTAAAACGCCATCAAGACTTATTATATATAATTCTTGTTCGGTTAGGTTTGATGTTAAAGAAGGATAATCTCTTAAATCGGGTAATTCAATATCAATACCTAATTCTTGTTTTCTGCTTGCTATGTATATGTCATTATAATATCTTTGAAACTCATCAATTAGTTTGGTACTGCCTTGACTTTTGTCAATTTGTTTCATTTTATTTATTGCATTTTTTAAATCATCATATATAGGTTCAGATACTGTTTCTTTATCACTCATTATATCATAAATTATGTGTTCTGTTTCAGCTGTATGATTTAGAACCGTTCCTCTGTATTGAAGTTCTGTTTGTTGTCCGTAAGAATTGACAACATTAAATTGAGCTCCTGTGTAGCCGCTTTTTTTAATGCCGGCATTGTTTGTAGTTATTGTTGCACTTTTTGTAGGAATTTCTTTAATAAATTTGGTTTGAGATATTGTATCAAATAGGTATGAATTACCTTTGTCATCAACCCTTATTTCATATTGGCTGTCTTTAGGGTTTGTTTCTGTTAATTCGTAAATATCTTGATACCATTTAGCATAAGTTTTTTGTATTTTTTCAACTTGTGCTGCACTAAGGTATGGAATGCCATTTGGACCTGAGTAATTATTGATTTCGCTTATTACTATTTCTCCATTAGCTATGCTCCTACATAAATTATCAACAAATTCTTGTGCTTGAATTTCTGCAAGTCCGTTTAAAACTTCATTTTCAATACTTTGATAGTATTGTATTTTTTCTTTCGGAACACTTGTTAAATCACCTTCTAAGTATTTACTTAAAAATTCGGTATCTTGTTTTTCAAGCCCGTCTATTTCTAGTTTTGATATTGTTTCAGGTGTTATTTTCCCTGATTCAACAATTATTCTTACACCCTGACTGTCTCCAACCAGTGCTCTTGCATCAGCAATGGTTTCAGGTAAATCAGTTTTTAATTCAAGTACTTTATTTTTTAGCTTGCTTAAAGTTGAACTTTTACCTTTTGCCCTTGCTGTGATTGTTATGGTGCCTGCTTCTGCAACGTATGCTTCATTTTTGTTTATTGGAATATCACCTTCTATTGTGTAACCAAGGCTTTCTGCGATTTCTCTTAATGTGTCTATTGTATATGTACCGCTCTTGTGTTCTGCTACAAGTTCTCCAGCCAGCCTATCTATCTGTTGATATGCCTCTCCTTTTGTTATTATTTCTTGAGCTGCACTTAGTCTTGTTGAACTTACCGGTTCACCTTTAGCTATTGCTTTATCAATAGCTTCATTATATGTTTTTGTTGCATAATATTCGTAAGGATTATCTATCCTTAGGGTTTCTGCGTCTATATCAGTCATTCTTGTGTATTCAGATAATCTGCTTGCAGGTATAGATATATCTCCTTCAAGTAATTTTGGGGGCTCGACATATATTGTATTCTTGGAATATGCCGTGCTTACAGTCTCTGCTATATCGCTATTTAAAACTCTATCTCCTTCAGTAAATGTTGTTTCTACATAATCGTCAGGAGTTTGAGTTTCAATTAGTTTTTGGGGTTCGATATCATCTAATACAACCCCTTTAAGGACCTCATCTGCTTTAGGTGTATAACTTTCACTATATAATGATGCTATTGCTTTATAGCCCCTTATACCGCTCATTATATCGATGAACCCTGCCAAACTGTTTCCTTTTAGGTTAAAATTACCTGTTGTTAAATAATCAGCGCCAACACTTAATCCTACGTCAGTGACCGTTTCTATTCCTATTCCTAATATTGAAGCTGATTTAAGACTCATACCTCTATTTAAGAGTAGTTCTTTTGCTTTTGCTCCAAGTTGACTTGCATTTTTACCTATACCCATACCTATTGCAATCATTGTGGCTTCACTTATTGTATCTGTGAATAATTTTGTCCATTCTTCTGCGCTTTCTTTTTTTGAATTTGTTAGCATATTAATTCCATCGGATAGGTTATCAATTCCGGCTCCAACTAGAGCTCCTATACCAAATGCCGGACAAATAAAACTTAAGCCTATTGAACCTATTGAAATAATTGCAGAAAGTTTACTTGCATAGGTATCCATATCATTAATGTAGTCATTTAGTATGTTTTGAAGATCGCTATCCCCTAATGCTTTTTTGTATGATTCAAAATATTGTTGTGAAATTTCTTCTAATGTTAGTCCATTGGTTTCTTCAAAACTTTTTTCAAATCTGTTGCATAAAATATTATTGGATTTTACATCTCTATTTATTTGAAAAATCATTGCTTCAAATACATTGGATTTATCAACGTATTGCATATATGCGTAATTGTCGCCGCTTTCGTATAGTCGTTCTATTTCTGCCGGATTGTATATGTATTCTCTTAGTCCGTTATTTTCTGTGTATTCACCTAAACTACTTAACATATAGCCATTTTCGTCAGGTTCTATACTGATAACGTATTCTATCTCGCCGTTTTCATTTAATCTGGCGTTAAGTCCTTTAATATTTCCTTCTGAATATATACTTCTTGAAATTAAATCTTTTGAGTCTTCGCTGTTTAAAATAGAGTCATAATATGTGTTAAATTGTTCTATTGCGCTTTCAGTGTCTCCGTTATTTAAATTTAAAAATTCGCTAAACACATCTTCAAGAGGTTTTTCACTCAGTGTTTCTTGAATTTGATAAGCAGAATAATAGCCCATGTTTGCTGATGAATACATATAATTTTTTTGTATGTAATCTTCAATATATTCAGGATTATATTCAGCTCCTGTGAAAAATTCATACATTAAATTAAAATCATCGCTTATTTTTGTGTCGTAAAAATTTTCATTTGTTATTGTTTCATTATTTAATTTGTAATTAAAAGTTATAAAGGGGTTTGTTTCTATTCCTTCAATGTCGCTAAATTTTTCGGGTTCATTTGCGCCTACTTTAATATAATAGTTGTTATCCTTATCTTTGCTTATTACTACTTCGGGAGTATTTAGAGATTGTTGTTGTGCATTTGCCATAAATTCATTAAATTTTTCTATGGCAATATTTTCATCTTGATAATATTCGATAAAAGAATAGAATTGCTGTACTACATTTCCTTCGCTTTCTTCATTAATTTTTCTTATAAATTCTTCTTTTAAGATTTCGCTTGATGTTTCATAATCTTTATTTATAAATGCACTTAGAGCTTTTGTTGTATTAAAATGGCTATTAAATTCACATTCAACCATTTCTCTTGTTATTCCAAGTCCGGTTAAATCTTTTAAACTATTCCATACATCATCAATAAAACCTTCGCTATCCAGTTGTTCAGTGTATTTTGAATATGTATTTTTAAATACTGTCTCCATTTGATTTATTGCAATTATTTGACAGTATTCTTCAGGAGTTAAATCTTCTCTTAGTGTATATTGTCTTGCAATTTGAGTGAGTTCTTCAATAGCTAAATTATCTGCTTCTAAGTTTAAAATTGCTTCTTGAGTTTCTTTTGATGTTGCTTCTTGTATAAATTTTTCAAAGTCAACACTTGTAAGTTTGTTATCTCCGTCAATATTACTTAAGTATTCAATTTCTTCACTTGCTATTTTTCCATCCTGATTGCTATCAAGAATAGTTAAGATATCTTCAGTTTTATATCCTGCATTTTGTAGTTGTTCATTTAGACTATTAAATAATGGATTGTTTGATTCTGTTATGTTTTGGATAGTGTCTTCAAAGATACTGGAATTTAGTTCTATTTTTGAATCAAAAACAGGCACATTATTTGAATTGCTTTGCAATCTTTTAAGTGCTTCTAGCTGCTCTTTTTTGAATTTTTTTATATCGAATCCGGCCATCTAAAAATACCTTTATATAAGATATTTACGGCATAGATTACTTATTTCTTTAGCTTTTTTGCTTTATATTAATTTTTATGAATTTTTTAGATTTTTAAAATGATGCCATATATATATGCCACCTAGGATTAGGCAAACAAGAATTATTAAAGCATCAAATTTATGCCAGATATGTTTTAGCGCTTCTGTGTTTTCTCCGAGCTTAACGCCTGCATATACCAGTAAATAGCTCCAAATTAATGAACCAAAGAAGGTAAAAGTAAAGAAAAATCTTTTTTTTGCTTTTAAAATTCCAGCTGGCAGTGAAATAAATGTTCTTACAACAGGTAACATTCTGCATATGAAAAATGACCAATCACCGTATTTTTCAACCCATTTGTCTGCTATTTCCAAGTCATGGCGTGAGATTAAAAAATATTTTCCATATTTTTCTATAAATTTTCTTCCTCCAAAATATCCAAGGTAGTATGATGGGATTGAACCTAATACACAACCTATTGCTCCATAAATTGCAGCTGTATGTATGGAAAAAGCACCTTTTGTTACCATATATCCTGCAAAGGGCAATATTGCTTCAGAGGGAAGCGGAATATTGCATGACTCAATTGCCATTAAAAAGGCTATCCCCCAAGGACCCATTTCAACGATAACATTTTGAATCCAGTTTATAATTGCAGAAAGTATTGCAGTAATCATTTTTTCTCCTCTTTGTTTTTAATTTTATAATAATTCTTGTTTAATGACAATTGAAAAAATGATTACTTTTTATTATTTCAAAAATTGATGATAAAGCTTTATTTCGTGAGGTTTTATTATTTTATTTATTATTTCTTTTGATTCTGCTTTGTTACCTTTGTATTTGCTTTTAAAATCAGGATTATTTTTTAAGTATTTCTTTTCAAGCCTTTTTTGATTTAACGCCGGCAATCCAAAACCAAGGTATATTGTTTCAACTGCAAGTGCAAAGGTCTTTAATATCGCAGTTAATCCTTTAGCTTCTTTTACAAGAGCATTATCCTTGTCTTTAAAGAATTCAACTAGAATATTTTGAATCCTTCCATCTATATTATTGTCTTTACTAAAACTTTCATAACCTTCTTCTCTGAGCTTTTCAAGTGCTTCTTTAATTGCTTCTGCATTATTAATTTCATTTTGTGTTTTTTCTATTATAGATCCATCTTGGTTTGCAGTTCTTGCTGCTATTGCATGAAGCCCTGTACTTGTTTTGCTTCCATTTAAGATGTCTTCTTGTCCTTGAATTAATGAATCCATAATTTTTTTGAATACTTTTTCTTTGTCTCCACCTTGTGATGGCATGGAGTCAATTAGTTTTTTAATTTCATCTAATGATGAATAGCCGGAATATTTTGAAATAAATTCATCGTTATTTAATGCTACAACGCCACCTGTTGGATTAATTGTATTAAGTAGGTTTTTTCCTATTGTTTTTAGTTTTTTTATTGGGTGTTGTATGATTTCTTCACCTTTTTGTTTTAGACCTTTAAATCCTTTTTCTTTGTTTTCAAATAAGGCTTCATAAGGTTTATTTATCATAGGTAAACCTTTGAATTTTGTTGCAGCTCCTGCAATTAAAGAGTTCGCTGATTTAAGAGCAAAAAGTATTATTAATACAGTTTGACAATCTCTAAATAAGATTTCCTTAATCTCATCTCTTGTTGCTTCTTTGTTGTCCGGATTTCTTTTTCCTGCTGTAAGCACTCTTGGAATAATTACTGTTCCAATCATAAGCGTTGCCAGAGTTACAAAAGGGTTATTAGCTCCTGTTGGTTCAACTGTTTTTAAAAATTTTGATATAAATTTATCTTCATTAGGAGCTTTATCTACTGTTTTTGCTAATCTATCTCCTATGTTTGAGCATAGTGAACCCATTTTTTTTGATATTCCTTGCGCAAAGGAGCTTGATGTTATTTTATTTATTGCTGTCATTTAACATCTCCTCCTTTATTTTTATTTGCTTCCTCGTATATTGCAGATGCGTTAGGATTTACTCCGCCCGATGCCCATGTGTATATTTTTGGAATAAATGACATTAAAAGTCCGGTAAAGGCAAACATTGAAGCAACAGTTATAATGCGTTTTCCTAAAAACGATTTTCTAAATGCTTTTATATTTTCTTCGGTTGCATTAAGCATATCGCCATTGTTGAATTTTTTTGTAAAATCTTGTAGGTATGCAGTTATGTATTCTGCATAGTTTTTGAAACTGGTTGTGTCTTCTTTTGATTCATTGATTGAATATTTAACTTGAGTAAAATCAGTATTCTTAAAGTTTTCTTTTGCTCGTTTTATGACACCTTCAAAAGTTTCTTGCAGTTTTTTCATTTCTTCTGCAACATTAGATTTAGCTACTTTTTTACCAATTTGTTTAACTGATTCTTTATCAGCTAGAATATCAGCTTTTTCTTTGTAGGCTTTAAAAGCGTCTAATAGTGATTTTACGTCATCTTTATCAATTGCTTCTTTTCCTGAAGTTTTTTTAATTAAATCTTCTATGGTTGTTCTAAGGAAGTCTTCTCCTTTTATTTTATCTTTATTGTTAGCTGCTTGTTGCATTAAATATGATAAATTATTTATATTTTCTATGTGAGTATTTGCTGTTTTTCCTGATTTTTTAGCTAGTCCTAAAACAACCACAGGAGTTATACACATAATAGGCCCTGTTAAAAATTCTCTTATTGCCTCTTGTAAAAGTGCAGGGATATTAACTTTTCCTGTGTACTTATAACCTGCCATAGCACCTTTGTATGTTCTTGGAAAATTAGTTCCAAACATATCTTCTACTGTAAATTGTAGTGCTCTTCCGCCATTATCAACAAATTGCCAAAAATTAACCAGACTGTTTACCCCGCCTTTAAATGTTGGATTGTTTTTATTTGCTTTGTTTTGTTTGATGTCGCTACTATTTATGGCAGATATTTTCACTAAACCTTTTCCTCCTTTGGAACACAAATTATTAAAAACTTGTAAATAAGTTTTTTTGACATTTTTTTAAGAAAAATTTTAAATTCTTAACAATACAGAATTTTAGATGCAAGGTTGATAATAGCATGCCATTTAAAAATTGTAAACAGTTTTTAAATTTTTTAATTAATAAATTTTACATAGTAGGTTTGCTAATTTTATTTTTTATATTTTAAATTATTAATTAATTTATGATTAGCTTGAAAAAAACTTTCTGTTTTATGATTTTAAATTATATTTTAACTGTGTTATTTTTGATTAATTTATTTCATTAATCGCGCCCATTTTTCAAATGCGCTGTAATCTTTTTGTAGTTGCGTTTTAAGAACTCTTATATTACCAAAGTTTTCTTCGTCTCTGACTTTTTTAACAAATACTACATTTATGATTTTGCCGTATATGTTTTCATCAAAATCGTAAATATGTGCCTCTAAAACTTCGTTTGAACCATCTGATAGTGTTGGTTTTGTTCCCCATGAAATTAAAGCAGGATTCATTTTTGATTCTGCTTGAACAAAGCCATAATATACTCCATAGGGAAGTTTTATCATGCTGTTTGGCCATACTAAATTAGCTGTTGGATAACAAAGTAGGGTTGTTGTTTTATCCCCTTTTATTACAGAATTTCTTACTGAGAAGTATCTTCCTAAAAGTGCGTGCACTGCATTTAGATGTCCGTATAAAATTCTTTTTCTTATTTCGGTTGAACTTACTGTTTCTTTATCTTTATATTTGTATTCCGGTATAACTATACACTCATAGTTAAAGTTTGTTGCATAATCTTTTAAAAATTCAGGGTTTCCGCTTTTTTCTTTTCCAAATGTATGATTATATCCAACAACAATAATTTCAGGTTCAAAATTTTTAACTATCACATTTGCTAAATAATCATGAGCATTTAAATTTTTATATTGTTCAAAATTTAATTCGTAAAGATAATCTATTCCAAGAGAGCTCATTATGAGTTCTTTATCTTTAAAACTTTGTATTGCGGGAATTTTTTTATCACTAAAATAGTTTGCAGGATTATCATCAAAAGTTACAACAGCCGAAGGGATTCCTTTTAATTTTGCTTGTTGAACTAATGTTGTCAGTATTTTTTTGTGTCCGATATGAACACCGTCAAAAAACCCTAAGGCAAGAGCAAGCTTTTTTTTATCTTCAGTTATCTCATGATAAATTTTCATTTAGTTTTTTGATTCCTTGTGAGTATTATTTTTTTGTTTGATTTTCTTCTTGGAATTTTTTGGTTGATTTAAGTTTTCTTTTTGTTGAAGTCTTCTTACTGAATAAACATCATTTATTGATTGTATTGCAAGTATAACTTTTTTTAAAGTCTCAATGTTGTCAAGTTCAAATCCAAGGTCTATTATCCCAAATTTTCTACCTTTAAGATAAGTATTTGAATATATAATATTAATTCCCAAATCTCCTGTTTTCATAAGAACATCTCTTAAAATTCCTACTCTGTCAAGACATTCTATTCTTATGTGTGCCATATATGTCGATTTGGTAGTATTTTCAGCCCAATGAATATCAATCATTCTTTCGGGTTCAATGTTATATAAGCATTTGCAATCAAGTCTATGAACGCTTACGCCTCTTGAACGTGTTATAACGCCAATTATGGGTTCGCCCGGTATTGGAGAACAGCATTTTGCTAAAGACCACAATAATCCTTCAAGACCGATAATGTCATTTTTCTTGTTTTTTGGTTTTCTTGTTTGTATGTTTTGACCTTGGCTTGCTGCTAGTTCTTCATTTGTTTTTGGTGCTTCGTATTTTTTAAGTGTGTTTAAGACTTTATGAATTGTTGTTTCGCCGTAACCAAGTGCTGCAAACAAATCTTCGGCTGACTTATAATTCATTTCACGAGCTGCTTTTTCAATCAGTCCTGCTTTTGAAAATTCATCGAAACAAGCTTTCGTAAGTTCAATTTCAAGATTTGTTTTTCCTAATTGAATATTATCTTCTCTGTTGAATTTTTTAAACCATTGCCTTATTTTTGAACTCGCATTTTTTGTAACTACAAAATTAAGCCAATCAATTTTTGGCATAAATTGTTTTGATGTTAATATTTCAACTATGTCTCCATTTTTTAATTTTGTATCCAGTTGAGCAATTCTTCCGTTAATTAGTGCTCCTACGGTTCTATGTCCAACTTCTGTGTGAATTCTGTATGCAAAATCAACAGGGGTAGAATTTTGCGGTAAATCAAATACATCTCCATTTGGAGTAAAGACAAATACTTGATTTGTAAAGATGTCAAATTTTACGCTTTCGACAAAATCTTTAGCATCGGTTGAATCTTTGTCTAGTTCCATTACTTTTCTCATCCAAGAAAATTGCATGTCTTGTTTATTGTCTGCTTTTATTGAGCCCGATTCTTTATATCTCCAATGTGCTGCAACCCCATATTCTGCAACTTCATGCATTTTGTGTGTTCTTATTTGTATTTCAACCGGCTTGTTTTTTGTTCCTATGACAGATGTGTGCAATGATCTATATAAATTTCCTTTTGGCATTGCAATGTAATCTTTAAATCTTCCCGGAATAGGTTTAAATAGCTGATGTATTATCCCTAGTACTTGATAACATTCTGCTTCAGTATCAACTATTACCCTGACTGCTGTGATATCATACAGCTGATCAAATGTAACATTTAGGCGTTTCATTTTATTGTAGATACTGTAATAATGTTTTGCGCGACCTTTTATGGTTGCTTTAATTTTATGTTTTTCAAGTTCTTTTTTTATTGTTTCAATGAGAGAATTTACGGTTGAATCCCTCATAGTTTTTGTTTCTGCAACAAGTTTTGCTATTTCATAATATTTTTCAGGGTAAAGATACCTTAACGATAAATCTTCAAGTTCTGCTTTTATTTTCCCCATTCCGAGTCTGTTTGCAAGAGGTGCAAATATATCAAGCGTTTCTTGTGAAATTTTTTTCTGTTTTGCTGATGCCATAAAAGAAAGTGTACGCATGTTATGTAATCTATCAGCAAGTTTTAATATGACTATTCTTATGTCTTGCGCCATTGCAATAAACATTCTTCTAAAGTTTTCTGCTTGGCGTTCTTCTTTTGATTTAAATTGGTATTTTCCAAGCTTTGTAACTCCTTGAACAAGATTTACAACATCAGAACCGAATTTTTCTTCCATTTGTTCAGGTGTTGTATCGGTGTCTTCAAGGACGTCATGTAGAAATGCAGCAATTATTGTGTTTTTGTCAAGTTTTAAGTCTACAAGGATTTTTGCAACTTCAACAGGATGAACAATGTAAGGTTCTTGTGAAATCCTGTATTGTCCTTCATGAAGTTCTTTTGCCCAGTTGTAAGCAAGCTCAATTTGTTCAATGTCTTCTTTGGATCTTTTTTGCTTTATCAACTGTTCTTTTATTTCATCAAACTTTTCTTGATAATCCATTACTACATTATACAACTTATCTTGTTTTTAGTGTATATTATTTGTTGTATTTATACGGGTTTGTTATGACTTTTAAAAATTTAGAAGAATTAAAAGACAGCATTATAAAGAATTCTCGTTTAAAATTTAAAGTTAAGGTTATTGCTTCATCTAAGGAAAATTCAATTGAGTTTTTAGATGATGTTATAAAGCTTAAAATTAAAGAAAGAGCTATCGAAGGTAAGGCGAATAAGGCTGTGATTGAGTATCTTTCAGATATTCTTGATATACCAAAAAGTAAAATTTCAATTTTACTTGGAGAAAGGAATTCTATTAAGTTAATTGAAATTATTTTATAAATTTTGTATATTTGTATTTTAAGATTTGTAAAGATATGTTATAATTTTAAAAATATTTTAGCATTTTTTTTCTTCAGCAGATTTAAACATAATGTTGAATAGCGAAAGGTCGAAATGGACTCTAATAATATAAAAGAAGAAAATTCCCGCTCTTTGGCTTCAGACGGCATAGTAAATCAAAAAATTTCAAATCCCATTGAAAAACCAAAAATTATGCCACTCAATACAAGAACCTCTGCAAACAGGCTATTTAGCGGTTATACAAATTCTTACTATAAAACTAACGATATAAATTATACTGATTTAATTAATGCAATAAATGTTTCATTTTCAAACCAAACAGATATTGTACATTTGTTTTATTCTATTCATAATAACATTTGTTCAAGATTAAATCTTAATTTTTCTGCACTTGGTATTTTTAACCAAAACTCAAATTACATAAATGTGAAATTAATTGATAAAACAGGTGCTTCATATAATTCAAAAATAATGTTGTCTGATGATGAAAATATTATAGTTAAATCATTTAAAAATAAGCAGATAATATTAACCACAGATAGCGAATATCTTAAACTAAGTTATCTTAATAATGTAGCAACACATGTTATACCTTTAATTGCTTTTGGTGAATGTGTTGGTGTAATTATATTTGCAGATAATAATGCTAATCAATATTTTGAACTTTATAAGCTTATAGCTAATTATATAGCTATTTTCTATAAAAATCGTATGTTATCTGATTTAGTAGATAGAAATACTGATACAGATTCTCTGACAGGTTTATCTAACCATAAAAAATTGCAAGAAGATTTAGCTCTAGAAATTGTACAGTGCGGTAATTATGATAAGAAGCTTGCTTTTTGTATTTTTGATATAGCAAATATTTCAGAAATTAATAATGAACTTGGACACGCTAAAGGTGATGAAGTAATCAAGGAAGTTGCTAAAAAAATAAAGAAAAACGTTAGAAATACTGATGTACTTGGCAGATATGGCGGAGACAAAATTGCTATTATAATGCCAGATACAACGGATGAAGAAGCTAAGTATGTTTGTGAATATTTATTGTACAATTTGTCTTGTACAATGTTTGATGACTTAGGTCAACTTAAGTTTTCGTGTGGCATATCGATGTTTCCTGATGCTACAAATAAACAAGAAAAGCTAACAATATTAGCAGAGCAAGCACTTTACATTTCAAAAAGCAAAAGAAATGAAACAGGACAATCTACAATAGTTTCTACAAATGATTATAATTTTTGGGATGATGAAGCTTTAAAATGCTTTGCGCAAGTTTTAACTAAAAAACATGCTTCTGTTGGAGTAAATATCGAAGAAGAGCTTATTAACCAGTTTCATAGCGAAAAAATTGTTTCAAATGAACATTTGCTAGACGTAGTTTCGTCTCTAGCTGCCACAATAGATGCAAAAGATACATACACTAAAGGTCATTCTGCTGCTGTTTCAAGATATGCTGAAGCTCTTGCAAGAGCTGCAAATTTGCCTGCAAATGAGGTAGAACGTATAAAATTAGGTGCTCTATTGCATGATATTGGTAAAATCGGTATTCCTGAACATGTTTTAAGAAAGCCGGACATGCTTTCTGATGATGAATGGAAAATAATGAAACAACATCCTGCAATCGGTGCTGATAAGGTATTAAAGCCTAATAAATCTTTGCATGATTTAATTCCTATGGTTAAATATCACCATGAACATATCGATGGTACAGGCTACCCTTATGGCTTAAAAGGCGATGATATTCCATTATCTGCAAGAATTGTTGCTATTGCGGATGCTTACCATGCACTAATTTCAGATAGGCCATATAGAAAAGGTTTATCTGTGCACAAGGCTTGCGAAATACTTAAAATGGGCGCCGGTGTTCAATGGGATAAGGAGTTGGTTAGAAAATTTATTATTATCGCTCCAAGTCTTGCTACTAATATTTAAATATTTTATTTTTAAAAAATTTAATTTTTGACAACATGAATTGAATACTCACAAGTAATACACCTAAACCATATTTGCATGAGTTTTTAAAATTAATAGAGCTTGCTTCATCAAAATATCTTGCAGAAGTTGATATTTCACCTATTGAAAAATTATTATAGCAAATTAAAGCTAAAAGTTCGTTGTCGAATATGAAATCATTATTTAATTTGTTGTAGTCGATTTTTTTAAAAATTTTCGCACTAAAAGCTCTATATCCGCTATGGTATTCGGATAGATTTTGATTTAAAAACATGTTTTGAAATGTTGTTAAAAATTTGTTTGCAAAATATTTATATCTTGGCATTTTACTTTTTTTAGCATTTCCTGTTAAAAACCTTGAAGCTATAACAAAATCATAGTTATTGAATGCTATCATAGAAGCCATTGCGGGGATTAATTTTGGGTCATATTGGTAATCAGGATGGAGCATTATAATTATATCAGCATTGTTTTTAAGTGCTTCATTATAGCAAGTTTTTTGATTTGCTCCATAGCCTAGGTTTTTACTGTGGCATATTGTTTTTATGCCGAGTTCTTTTGCTATTTTTACTGTGTCATCTTTAGAATAATCATCTACAAGAATGATTTCATCAATGAAATCTTTTGGAATTTCATTGTATGTTTTTTCTAAAGTAGCCTGCGCATTATACGCAGGCATTACTATAATTATTTTTTTATTGTTTAGCATTTTATACCTTAGGTATGTTTCTTAATTTTAAATGCAATTCTCTTAATTGTTCTTCAGATGCCATAGAGGGAGCGTTTGTCATTAAGTCTTTGGCAGCCGAATTTTTAGGAAATGCTATGACTTCTCTAATTGAATTAGCTCTTAATAAAAGCGCAACCAGTCTGTCAAGACCAATAGCCAAACCGCCGTGTGGTGGTGTACCGTATTTAAAGGCATCAATCATAAATTCGAATTTTTCATTAATATCTTCTTGGCTTAGTCCAAGAGCATGGAATACTTTTCTTTGTATTTCTGCGTCATGAATTCTGATTGAACCGCCGCCAAGCTCGTTTCCGTTGTATATAATATCATAAGCTATTGATTTGACATTGCCTTTATCATTTTCCAGTTTTTCAATATCTTCCATAGCGGGCATTGTAAAAGGATGGTGCATTGATTTGTATGTTCCATCTTCAAAGCTGTATTCAAATAAAGGAAAATCTACGACCCATAGTAAATCATGTTTTGATTTATCTATTAAGTTAAGTTTTTCACCAAAATAAAGTCTAAATCTTCCTAATACATCAAATACAATTTGAGGGTAATCTGCTACAAAGAAAACTATGTCGCCATTTTGAGCTTGTGCTCTTGTTTGAATTTCTTTAATTTGTTCTTCGTTTAGGAATTTTAAAACAGGTGATTTTACACTGCCATCTTCCATATATGTTATCCAAGCAAGACCTTTAGCACCAAATGATATTGCAAGATTTCTGATATCATCCATTTCTTTTCTTGAATATCCAGCAATTCCTGGGATTTTAATTGCTCTTACTGTTCCGCCATTGTTGATAACCGCTTTAAATGCTTCAAAAGTTGATGCTTGCATTATATCTGTTACATCAAAAAGTTCTAATCCAAAGCGAGTATCTGGTTTATCAGAGCCAAATCTGTCCATTGCTTCTTTGTAAGTAATTCTTCTAAATGGAGCTTTAACTTCAACTCCTGCTGCTTTAAATGCACTTTCAATAAGACCTTCTGTCATTTTAATGACATCATCTTGATTTACAAAAGACATTTCCATATCTACTTGTGTGAATTCGGGTTGTCTGTCTGCTCTTAAATCTTCATCTCTAAAACATTTTGCTATTTGATAATATTTTTCAAAACCTGCAACCATTAAGAGTTGTTTAAAAATTTGTGGTGATTGAGGTAGTGCATAAAATTTTCCGTCATGGATTCTTGATGGAACTAAATAGTCACGAGCACCTTCGGGTGTTGCTTTAATTAAAATTGGAGTTTCAACTTCCATAAAGTCAAGACTATTTAAATAGTTTCTTATGGCTGTTACGATTTTATGACGTAATTGAAAATTATTCATCATTTTTTCACGTCTTAAATCTAAGTAGCGATATTTTAAACGTACATCTTCAGATACGTTGTCATCATCTAAAACAAAAGGAAGTGTTTGTGCGCTGGATAGCACATTGACTTTATCAGGATACATTTCAATTGTTCCTGTTTTTAATTTATCATTTATCGTATCATCAGGTCTTTTTGATATTTTGCCTTCAACTTGAATAACATATTCAGGTTTTATTTTTGATAAAATTTTATGTACTTCAGGGTTTATGGTAGGATCAGCAACAAGTTGAAACAGTCCGGTTTTATCTCTTAATTCAACAAAAATTATTCCGCCTAAATCACGGATTGTACTAGCCCATCCTGCTAATAGTGCCGTTTTTCCTATATCGGATTCATTTAACTCTGTGCAACTTTGTTTTTTATATGTTAATTCCATATTCTCCCTCTCGTTTATTTTAAATGTAGTTTAATTATAAAATAAACATAAAATTTTACTAAATTTTTTTAAAAATTAATAGAAAATTTAATAGCTTCGTTTTGAGTTTAGATTTTTTGTATGGGCAATAAAAAGCCCCTCTAAAAAAGGGGCTTTTTATTATATTAATCTGACAAATTGTCCGTTTGCTCCTGTGTAATATTGTTCGGATATATTTAGATTTCCTTCTGAAGAAATTGTTTCTTCTTTTTTATATCCTGATACGCCATTTTTATCAAAATTGTATTGTTCTTCAATCTTGCTGTAACCGTTGGGTGCTTCGGTTCTGTTTTTTACATATGATTCAAGTTCTTCGTCATCAAAAAAGTATTGTTCTGATACTTTGTATGTACCTATTGAACTTTCTTTTACTTCTGATCTGCATCCTTCAAGTTGTTCACTTTTGAAGTCGAATTCTTTATCTGAGCAATATCTTCCGTTTGCTTGTTCTGTGTAATTTAGTGCATAGGTCCAATATTTTCCGTTTGCAAGATTGAATTTTTCTTTTGCTTTAAAGCCGCCGTTTTCTGTTTTTTCATAGTCTGTATATATAGTATGTACGGTTAATGTTCTTGGATTAAATTCTGTTCTTCTTGTGGTATTACCGTCAAATTCTTCCATTGCCATTTTTCTTGGTGTGACATTCATAAATCTTACAACATTGCCTGACTCATCAATCATATTTGCAAAGTTGTTTGTATTGCCTTCTAAAATTAATGGCACAACTTCTTCTAAATTATTATTTTTAATTTCAGGAAGTTTTTTTGATTCAAGCAAAATGCTACCAGCTTTATCTTGAATTTTTGCACCTTCTAAATCTGCTTCGCTTTTAATTTTTCCCTTAAATGAGATTGCATTTTTATTATTGTTGATTATATTGTTAATAAATTGATTAAATTTATTTGATTTTGAAGTTTTGTTATTTCCGCTGAATGAAACTTGATCTTGTGCTTCTCTTCTAAAAGCTGAAAAATTGGTTTTGCTTTTTTTAACTTGTGTTTTGTTAAATACCATGTTTTGGTTAATTGGACTAATTCTGTTCATTACTCTCTCCTTTTTACAATTGTATTTGTTTTAAAACATGTGAATATATTTTTTTGCATTTTTTTCAAATTGATATTAAAAATTGTAATAAATCTTAAAAATAACCAATAAAAAATTCTCCTTGGATTTTTTAAATTTTTTTCCAAGGAGAATTTTTGTTTTGAAATTGTTTTATTACACTGTTGGTGGATCAACTTTTTCAAGTTTACCTTCTCTATTTCGGACAAATTTTTCTGCCCAGCTTTCTGTTCTGTCTGGATTAAATTTATGATCTTTTATAAATCCGGAAAGTTTGCCGTCTGAATATTTGAAGTCTTCTTCCCAGCTTACTGTTCCGCCTGGATTAAATTTATAATCTTTTTTAAATCCGTAAAGTTTGCCGTCTGAATATGAGAAGTTTTCTGCTTGACTTACTGTTCCGTCTGGATTTAATTTATGATCTTTTATAAATTCGGAAAGTTTGCCGCCTCGATATATGAAGTTTTCTGCCCAGCTTTCTGTTACGTCTGGATTCCATTTATAATCTTTTATAAATTCGAAAGGTTCGCCGTCTGAATATATGAATTTTTCCGCTATATAATCTGTTCCGTCTGCATTTTGTGTAATACCTTTGTCTATTCTGCTTATTTCAAGATTGTCAGGGTTAAAATATGTCTTTCTTAAAATTTTATCCCCATCTAATTCATCCATTATTTTTCTTGCACCTTTAGTACTTGTATCATCAACAAATCTTTTTATGGTTTTACCTGATTTATCAACAACATCTTTGAAGCCTTCTTCTTTTTCTTTTTTTAATATTTTCATAACTTCATCATATTGCTTTTGCGCTTCAACTTTGATTTCTTCAGAATTTTTTAGTATTTTTTCATTTTCACCTAAAATTCCTGCTGCTCGCTGTTCAATTTCGGCTGCTTGTTGTTTAATTCTTTCACTTTCGCTTAAAATCCCAGCTGCTTGTTGTTCAATTTTACCATTTCCACTTATTGCTTCAGCTGCTTGTTGTTCGATTTTACCTTTAAAACTTATCTTTCCTGTTTTAATTGCAAAAATTAAACCCCCTGCAATTGTAGCAAGTCCGATTGCAGCAGGAATAATAATTTTTTTATTTGCTTTTATTTTATCAATAAGCCCTGTTTTATTTTTTGTTGATAATTCAACCGTATCGTTTTTAATTTCAGGTACTGGTGCTTGAGCTTGTACTTGTGTTTGATTGTTGTTTAATGTGTTTCCTTTGAATGAAATTTTATTGATTGCGCTTATTGTGTTCATGTTTTATTTTCCCCTTTCCTGTTGTATTTATTTTAAAACATGTGAATTTATTTTGTTGCTTTTTTTAAAACATGCGAATTTATTTTGTTGCTTTTTAATTTGCTTGCATTAAGAATTGTAACAATTCTATATTATATAAAACGATTTTATATTTGTATTATAATTTTAAATACAATGTTGTAACCGGGTCGGAATTAAAAACCTTACCGGTATAGTAGAAATTAAGGAGAAAAAGATGACATTAAAAAACTTTTTATTCACATCTGAATCTGTAACAGAAGGACATCCTGATAAGGTCTGTGATCAAATTTCAGACGCTATTTTGGATGAATTTTTAACTAAAGATCCTAAATCTAGAGTTGCGGCAGAAACCACTGTTACAACCGGTATGGCTTTAGTGTGCGGTGAAATTACTTCTAATTGTTATGTTGATATTCCTTCTATTGTCAGAAATACAATTAAATCAATCGGCTATAACGGAGAAGAAGGCGGCGGTTTTGACTATAAAACATGCGCTGTTTTAACGTCTATTGATGAACAATCAACTGATATAGCGGGTGGTGTAAACAAAGCTCTTGAAACTCGTTTGGATAATGCGGATACATCAAAAGATGAAACATTGGATATCGGAGCAGGTGACCAAGGTATTATGTTTGGATATGCTTGCAATGAGACACCTGAATTAATGCCGCTTCCTATCTCGTTAGCTCATAAGTTAGCTTATAGATTATCTGAAGTTAGAAAGCAAAAGCTTGTAAACTATTTGCGTCCGGACGGCAAAAGCCAAGTTACGGTTGAGTATAAAGATGGTAAACCTTTTAGAATTGATACTATTGTTATCTCAACCCAGCATGACCCTGAAATAAATGGAGTTTCTGATAATCAAAAAATTCAAGAAATTATAAGAAACGACATGATTAATCTTGTTATAAAACCGGTATTTGAAAATTACGATATAAAACCGGATGAATCTACGAAATATTTAATTAATCCTTCGGGAAGATTTGTAATCGGTGGTCCTCAAGGTGATGCTGGATTAACAGGAAGAAAAATAATTGTTGATACTTATGGCGGATATGCTCGTCATGGTGGCGGTGCGTTTTCTGGAAAAGATCCTACCAAAGTTGACCGTTCTGCTGCATATGCTGCTCGTTGGGTTGCAAAAAATATTGTAAAAGCAGGTTTAGCCGAAAAATGTGAAATAGAACTTGCGTATGCAATTGGTAAATCTCAACCGGTTTCTGTTTTGGTTGATACGTTTAATACAGGCAAAATTTCTGATGAATGCTTATCTAAGATAGTTATTGATACATTCGACTTAAGACCTGCAGCAATTATTAAACAATTTGATTTAAGAAATTTACCAAAGAAAAACGGAGGTAAATTTTATCAAAAACTGGCAGCATACGGACATGTCGGAAGAGAAGATTTTCCTATACCTTGGGAAGAAACTCAAATGGCAGAGGAGCTAAATAAAAAAGCTTCAGCTGTTTTAGTATAAGATTTTAACCGCCTCTTTCGAGGCGGTTTTTTAGGTTTATTATGTATAAAAATAGCGACATACAAACAATAGGTTCTCTTGTTGAGTCTTCGATATTTGCAAAAGGTTTAGACAATGATAAAATGCGAAGTGTTATAAAGCATTCAACTATTTTTTCATTTTGGTCTGACATCGCAGGAAGAAAGTTTGAAAATCTATCAGTTCCTTATGCTATTAAGGCTGGTGTTTTATATGTAGCGGTTAAGAGTCCTGTTATTTCACAGGAGCTTTTATTAAATAAAAAACTTTTAATCAATAAGTTAAATTCTTATTCTTTGCCTCTTGGAATTGAAATTAAGGATATTTTGTTTAATTATAAAAAATTTGATGAGTTTTCTTCTGTTAAAACTGATGAATTTGTTGAAGATAAGCCAGTTTGGTTTGATGAAGATGAACTAAATAAAATTAGTTTAGATACTGCTTGCGAAAAAGAAATACTTGCTTCAATTTCTAAAATTAGTTTTTTGAATGATTTACAAAAACAAAATTTGATAAAAAAAATTATACTTATAAAAAAAGCACAAAAAGCACAAAAAATACTATAAAAGATTATTTTTTTATTTTAGCACTGGACAAAATCTAAAAAAGGTGTATAATTATTATTGCTGGCATAATTTGAGGATTATTATGATAAAAATTCTACTTGGACTTATCCGAAGCTTCAGACCTTTTAGGGAAAAAGGCCTGGTTTATGTTCCGATTAGGAAAGATTAACTAATAAATCAAATTGTAAAAAGGGCCTTTTTTAAAAGGTCCTTTTTATTGTTAAAAATTGTTTATATTTTATAATATTTTGGCAAAAATTTTAATTTTTGATTGTTAGAAAAAAAGTGGGTAAATATTATGAAAAAAAATTGTAATTTATATAAAAATGAAAGAGTTCAAAAATTAATGAATTTAATTTGGGGACTATAATTTCTAAAGGAAGAATATGGCAATACCGAGCATTATAACAAATGGTTTTATAAAGACTTTATCTGGACTTGGCAACAATTCGGATTCGATTGTGCCATTGGTTGCAAAAGATGTTATTTCTGATTGTACACTTATTCATACCTATAAAAAAGAGGGTGGAAAGGATGATGTCAGAGAAAAAGCGATAGAAGAATTCGGAACGGGAGCACTTTGGCTTTTTGGAATCCCTACTTTTAAGTTTTTAGTTGATAAAACAATTTATCCCCTATTGGGCTTAAACCCTAATTTAGATCCAAGAATTTTAAATAATAAAGACAACAAATTTGATTTTTTGAAATCTGTTAAAAAGAATGAAGTTGAAGAAGGTGTTTTTAATTCTTTATCTAACAAAGCTCAAATCTTAAAAAAAATTCAATTACCTTTTACAAATAAACAAATGTACAAAGGAGTTTATATTGGAAAGTTTTTGTCTTCAACTTTATTGTGTGCTTTTGCATTGACTAAATTAATAAAATATAAACAAAAAACAACAGATGAAAGAATTAAAAAAGATATACAAAAGAAAAGAAATGCTTTTGATTATCAGAAATTTTTAGGCAATGACAATTTATATGGTGCTTTTGTAAAAAAATCAAAAAAAGATAATAAAAACGTTTCTTTTCGTGGCTTATCAACTTCTGCAGTTGGTGAATTTGCTTCTGAATTTATGTTTAATCCTTTAAAAAATACTTCTATTTTAGATGCCTTTATTGCAGGAACAAGGCTAAAAGAAGGCAGAAAAGGTGAAAGAATTGAAATAGGACTTAAAGAATTATTTCAGGTTTTCTTTATCTATGGTTTAGCGAAGCCCATACAAATGTGCTTTGAGGCTATCGGAAACAAAATGAATATGCCGATTGAATTGGATGCTAGAGTTATATTTGATTCAGAATTAAAAGATAAACTTGCTAATTCTAAAGAAGATATAAAAAAATTAAAAGATTCAAAAGATTTGCTTAAAAGTATATATGAATTAAAATCCAATAGTGCCTTGGTTGATATTTTAGCAAAAAATGGAACCTTGCCTGTTGTAAAAGATAAGAACGGAATTACAAATGTCAGCGCATTTAAAATTATAGATGAAAATGAGGTTAAAAAGGTTATTGGCCATATTGAAAAATTATCTGGGTCTTTGGATTCTATCAAGAAAATTAAAGCCTTTAAAACTTTTGCAACCCTTGGAAATGTCGTAATTGCTATTTGGGCAATGGGTGTACTTCAACCAAAAATTAATATCTGGATGAGAAAAAAATTAAATAATGGTGATAACAGAAACCCTGCTATTGTGCAGCAAGAAAAAGAAATGCAAAAACTAGCTAGCGCAAATTAAACTTCTATAAAAAGTTTTCTTCCAACTATATTTGGCTTTCCGTTATAATATCCTGCAAAGTATCCGCCACTTACCGGCTGATTTTTGCCGTAATTGTATCCTGAACCGAAAGATGTTGATAAAAAAGGATTCTCATTATCACTTTTAAACGGATTGTTTGATTGTAGTGAAGTTTTTGAAACAGTTGAAATTTGGTTCGTTGAAGCCATTGATTTTGTGAGAAGAGATACTAAATTTGATAGCATACAATATCCTTTTTTGTTTTTATTTAATGAAAAATATCTAAATGTCAATTATATTTTATCATTTTTTTAAATTTTTAAATCGAACATTTAATGGGTAAACTTTAACAAATATTAAATTATTATTCAAATTTAAAATCTTATGGTAGAATTGTATTGTTAAGATGACTTTTATCATTTTTTATATAGAAAATTAAATATGAAAATAGTCTATCTGCTAGATTGTAGACAATAAGAGGACTAGGACAATTATTACAGTTTTATACGTTATATTAGCCCTTCTGGTTTTGACAACTGCAGCTTTGACTGTGCTTTTTGTAAGGTCAAAAGCTAAAGTAGAGGTGCTAGAGAAAAATGAACAGAAATACATTGAAGATTTCAAAGAAAAAGAAGCATTTTTAAAGAAAGAAGCTTTAATTTCTGCTAAGGAACAGTTGCATCAAGAGCGTTTTGAGTTTGAAGAAGCTTCAAGAGAAAAGAAGCTTGAACTTGAAAAAATTCAACAAGACTTGTTTAAGAAGGAAGATGAGCTTGAGGCTAAAAATCAATCTATTGTTGATAAAGAGCTTGTGTTATCAAAAAAACAAGATTTGTTGGACGAAAAAGAAGATTATTTGGCTGAAACAATAGCAAAGCAAATATCAGAGCTTGAAAGAGTTGCTCAGATGTCTCGTGAAGAAGCTAAAGAAATGCTTTTAAATCAATTAAAAGATGAGCTTGCAAATGAGAAAATTCAATTAATTCGTGAAAATGAATTAAAGATAAAAGAAGCGGCTGATGAGCAGGCTAGAGAAATTTTGAGTCAGACTATGCAACGTTGTGCAATTGAACAAGTTATTGAAACAAGTGTTTCAGTTGTATCACTGCCATCGGATGAAATGAAGGGAAGAATTATTGGTCGTGAAGGTCGAAATATCCGTACACTCGAAACATTAACAGGAGTTGATTTGATTATTGATGATACTCCTGAAGCGGTCGTATTGTCTTCGTTTGACCCTGTAAGGCGTGAAATTGCAAAACTAACAATTGAAAAGTTGATTCAAGATGGTAGAATTCATCCCGTTAGGATTGAAGAAGTATACGAAAAATCTGTTAAAGAAATTGAAAATAAAATTAAACAAGAAGGTGAACGTGCTGCTGTTGACCTTGGTATTATGAACCTTAACAAAGAGCTTTCAAAAACACTTGGACGCTTATATTATAGAACAAGCTATGGTCAAAATGTGCTTAAACATTCTATTGAAGTTGGGCAAATCGCAGGTATGTTAGCCGCTGAACTTGGTTCTGATGTTAAAAGTGCAAAACGTGCTGGTTTGTTGCATGATATCGGAAAAGCTATTGACCAAGAACAGGAAGGTACACATGTACAATTAGGTGCCGATTTGGCTCGAAGATTTGGCGAAAAGGAAATTATTGTTCATGCAATTGAAGCACATCATGATGACGTCCCATGTAATACTCTTACGGATGCTTTGGTAAAGATTGCGGATACCCTTTCAGCAGGTCGTCCCGGAGCTCGTAGAGATACGCTTGAAATCTATATAAAACGCCTTAAGAAACTGGAAGAAATTGCAAACAGTTATGAAGGCATTAAGCAGACATTTGCTGTTCAGGCTGGTCGAGAGGTTAGGGTTATTGTTCAGCCTAATGTGTTTGATGATGTTGCAAGTGCAAAGCTTGCTCGTGATATAGCCAAACGCATTGAAGATGAACTTGAGTACCCCGGACAAATTCGTGTAACCGTTGTAAGAGAAGCAAGAGTTACAGAAATTGCCAAATAACAACAGTTTTAAAAATGCAAGAAAAATTAAAAATTTTATTTATTGGTGATATTGTTGGTCGTGCAGGTAGAAACATTGTAAAGAAGTATCTGTTGGATGACAATAAATTGAATGACTATGATTTTGTCATTGCAAATGCAGAAAATGCAAGTCATGGTTTTGGTTTAACCAAAAAAAATCATGATGATTTAATATCGTGTGGTGTGAATTGTCTTACTTCGGGAAATCATATTTGGGATAAAAAAGACATTTTGCAATATATTGACGAGTCGGACATTTTGATTCGACCATATAATTATCATAAGTCAACTAAGGGTGTGGGATATAGAGTTTTTGATAATTTTATTGTGATAAATTTATTAGGTAAGACTTTTATGCCGCTTATCGAGTGTCCTTTTGAAGCACTGGATAGATTGTTGGCGGAATTAAAAGAAAAAAAAATGTGTGATGATAAGATAATTATTGTGGATTTTCATGCTGAAGCAACTGCTGAAAAGCAATGTTTTGTCAGATATGCCGCTTCATTAGGTGTAAATGCCGTTATTGGTACTCATACGCATGTTCCAACTGCTGATGAGTGTATTATTGATAGCAAATGTGCTTATATAACTGACGTTGGTTTTTGCGGAAGTAAAAATGGCGTTATAGGAATGGAATATGAAGGCTCTTTGAAGCGGTTATTAACTTCTATTAATGAACGCTTTGAGGTAGAAATGTCTTATCCGTATATTTTAAATGCTTTAGAGGTTGAATTTAATAGAAATATTCCCGTAAGCATAAGAAGAATAAGTTTTGAATATACACAACACGAGGAAAAGGAAAGTGAAGATTGATTTACATATTCATACTACTTATTCAGATGGTATGTTAAGTCCTGAGCAAATTGTCGATACTGCAGTTGACTGTGGCTTAGACGTTATTGCTTTGACTGATCATGATAATGTTTTATCTTATGAAATTGCTTGTAATTATCTTAAAAATAAAAATTCAAAATTAGAAATTATACCCGGAGTTGAAATAAATACCATATACAAAGGGTTTGAGGTTCATATTCTTGGGTATTTTATGGATGAAAAGAATAGTGATTTTGTCCAAATGCTTAAATTTCAACAAAAAGCGAGAATTGAACAAACGCACCAAATAATTAAATTGTTGGCAAAAAAAGAAGGAATAAAAATTAAATTTGAAGATGTCCAGAAACTCGTTGCTCCTTTAGGTTCCATCGGTAGACCTCATATTGCAAGAGCGATTACAAGTTCTGGCGGAACTGCAAATGTAATGGATGCTTATGCCAAGTTTATAAATAATAATTCGGATGTCTATGTTGAAAGAAAAACTGTTTCACCTCATGATGCAGTTGAAGTAATTAGTGAAGCAGGCGGAATACCTGTTTTTGCTCATCCTATTGATGTAGATATTGCAGATGATTTAACTTGTGAACTTGTTAGTTATGGATTAAGGGGAATAGAAGCATATCATCGGAAACATTCTCCTGCTGCCGTAGAGCATTTTTCGACTTTGGCTGAAAAATACGGTTTAATTGTTACCGGTGGTTCGGATTTTCATGCTCCCTCTTTGAACCACGGTACAATATTAATGGGCAAGAACTTTGTTCCTGATTGGGTTTATGACAAGTTGATTATTGAAAAGAAAAGAATTGAATTAGCGTAAAATAAATGCCCTTTATTAGGGCATTTATTAGTATTTGATTTCATTTTGTTTTTTTCTTTTAGGATGTTAACTGTAAATTTTTATGTTATTTGTTTTGGCTGTTACTGCAGTTTTTACCAAGTTTTTTTAACTTGTCTCAATTTATTAGATTTAAGCCTATATATTTTTCAAAATTCAGTTTGCAAGTCATCAGTTAGCGAATCTTCTGTATTATTTGATAGATTTTGAGATGGAGTCGGCTCTTGATATGGAGTCGGCTCAGGATATGGAGTTGGCTCTTGATATGGAGCTGGCTCTTGATATGGAGTTGGCTCTTGAGATGGAGTTGGCTCAGGATATGGTTCTGGGGCGTGTGATAGTATTGGATTGACTTATGATTCTGAATCATCTGATGGAGTTGAAGCGGCTAATTCAGATCCGAATATACCTAATAGATCATATGCTTTATCTAGGTCGTCTGTGTCAGGTTTTCCGTCTCCGTCTATATCATATAATGTTTTTCCTTCATCATATTCATATATTGTAATGTGGCTTTGTGTACCATCTTGTAGAAAATACCTGTCTTCAACGCTACCATTTTCAGTTTGTTCTTTAGTTGTTAATTCTTTTATCCCGCTGTTGTTTTCATAATATCTTGATATTAATTCATCTGTTTCTTCATCATTTTGTATTTCTACGAACTCATCAATTATTCCGTCTCTATTATAGTCATAGTATTTGTTTTCTATGTTTCCTTTTTTTATGGTAATTTTTTCACTATCAAATACTTCGTCATTGTTATTATCGTATAACTCTAATGTCATATCCATATCTTCATCAAATAAGCTTCCATCTTCAAGTGGTTTTGCATTTCTTGCATCAAAGCTTGGCATTTTTTGTCCTACTTTGCTTTCTTGTAGAAATTTTGAAATAATCGGGTTTGACATAATATACACTCCTTTTTTAAGCTAATTATCCTTATTGACGGAATATGTATTTATTTTCTTTAATATGTTAAGTGTATATTTTACATTTTGTAATATTTAATTAAAAATCATTTTCAAGATAATTGAATATTTTTTCGAATTTACAATTAAGCAGCTCAATATCTTCATTTTCATCTATTTCTATGGTGAGTGTTGGGATTTTTCTTTCTATTCCGCAATATGTCCCAAAGCTACCAGGGGTGGGGTAGCCTATATCATTTGAGGTTTTATATCCAAGAAATTCTGATATTTTTTTAGCCAATTTTTCAGCCGGTCCGTCAAAATTTACGACCTTATATGGTGAATGTATTGTAATAATTGCATCAAATTTGTTTTCGTTTATTAAATTAACAAGAAATTGTGTTTCGATTTCACTGTTTGGTGAATTTCCGCCATAGTAGTCGTTTTTCTCACCCAAAACCCAGTTTTTTGTTGGAAAATTTCTGTTTAAGTCTACGCCGTTTTTGTTTTTGCGACACTTGCATTGGTTAAGACAAGGTATATAATATACGGCATTTTTACCGATTTTAGCTTGTTTTTTTAAGTATGAATTTATAAAATACTCGCCTTGTGGTTCGTCACCGTGAAAAACTCCAATTATGAGGAGTTTTTTATCATAATTGGAGTTTTCTTTTTTAATTATTTTAATAGTCATTTTACCCTATTCTCTGAAACATATATCCTATGCCACGAGCTGTCAATATCAACTCTGGATTAGCAGGATCTGTTTCAAGCTTTGAACGTAATCTAGAGATATGAACATCAACAACGCGCGTGTCAATTCTATGATCTGGCGGATATGCCCAAACATGTTGCAAGATTTCATTTCTTGAATAAGCTGTGCCTGAATTATTTACAAGTAATTCTAATAAGCTAAATTCCATTCCTGTTAAACGTATTCTTTCGTTTTTGCGATATACTTGTCTTCTTGCTGTATCGATTTTAATGTTTCCTGTTGTAATTACGTTTTTAGTTGTTTTTCCGGTTGGAATAGTGATATCTTTGCTTACTGTTCTTCTTAAAACAGCTTTAACTCTTGCTTCAAGTTCTTTTGGGCTGAAAGGTTTTATTACATAATCATCTGCACCTAATTCCAAACCTGTTATTCTTTCTGAAACATCTCCAAGAGCTGTTAAAATTATAATTGGAATATCGGATACTCTTCTTATTTCTCTTGTAACTCCGTATCCGTCCATTTTTGGCATCATAACATCCAAAATAACAATATCGGGATTAGTTTTGTTGAACAGTTCTATTGCTTCTTCGCCATCTTCTGCGGTTACTACATTGTATCCAGCCATCTTAAGGCGAGTTTCAAGAATTCTTCTTATACTTGCTTCATCATCAACAACCAGAATCTTTTGCTTAGCATCTGTGTTTTCGCTTGGGATGTCTTTTGTCATTTTTCTTCCTTACTTATTCAAATTAGTCTTAACATTACAAAATATATATTTTTTTGAACTTATATTAACATAAATTAATTTTTTTTGCAAAGTTAATCTGATTAACAAATAAAAAACCCGCAATTGCGGGTTTAAATTAGTTTATTAGGATTTGGAGAGTTAGTTATTTTAAGCTAGTTGTATTGTGTTTTCTTGAATATTTTGTTTAATACTTTCTTTTAATTGTTGAAGCTCTGCTTCTTCTGAAGTTATCAGTGTCTCTAGTTCAGTTTGTTTATTTTCAATTTCTTTTTGCTTTTCATTAAGTATCGGCATTATGTGTTTTTCAGCATATTCTTGAAGAGCTTTCTCGTAGAAATTTGCATACATTGCAGTTGTATCGAGATTGCCGCTTTCATCGTAATATAATTCGGCTTGAGCAGCGATTGATGGGTTGTTGTAGTATTGTTGTTGAGTTAAATCATCATATGCCGTTGAGTAGTAATCTGTTTGTTCTGTGGCCACTGTTGTAGCTGCATCATTAGAATAACCCATAAAATCAAGCGCCGTTCCGAAAAGATCAATTCCAAACGAGGCAATTTCCTCCGGCGATATTGTTCCATCGCCTATTGCTGTTGAAAAACTTGAAAGTTCTCTTAATTGCCTACTAATTTTTAGTTTCTCATAAGTATGGTCGTTAATGCTTCTTTGAAGCTCAGCCCTCCTTAAGGACATTGTAATCCATCCCATAATTAACACTCCTAACCTAATTTTTAAACTAACCTTACAATATAATAAAGTTTTTTTCTTGTTTTAAATTGCTCTTTGATAATTAAAAATGTAATATTTCTTAACATAAAATTTAGTTTTTTGTAGTTTAATAATTGATATGGATAATAATGAATTTTTTGATGAATATAGTGAAATTTTACAAAATGTTGAACGCCCTTCTCGCTACATTGGTGATGAATTTGGTTCATATAAGAAAAATTTTGAAGCAGCAAAAGGCAAGTTTTTGTTTGTTTTTCCGGATAAATATGAAATCGGAATAAGTAATTTTGGACATAAAATATTATATGATTTAATTAACAAACAAGATGATTTACTTTGCGATAGAATGTATGCACCGGAAAAGGATTTTTTAGAATTATTAAAGCAAAAAAAGAAATCATTGTATGCGCTTGAATCAAAAAAAAGTCCTAAAGACTTTGATATAATTGGTTTTGGTTTACAGTATGAGATGTGCTATACAACGGTTTTAAAATTACTTGAATTTTCTGAAATTCCTGTTTTTTCTAAAGACAGAGATAATAATCACCCTATTATATTGGCTGGCGGACCTTCGGCTTCAAATCCTGTTCCAATGAGTCCTTTTGTTGATATATTTATAATTGGTGATGGAGAAGATGTAAATATTGAGGTATTAAGAAAAGTTGTTGAATTGAAAAATCTTTCAAGGTTTGAAAAAATAAAAGAACTTTCAAAAATCGAGGGTGTGTACGCGCCTATGTTTCCTAAGAAGACAAATAAACGAATTGCGCAACTTGATTTTAATAATCACCCCGTTAGCTCGCCAATTCCCCATTTTTCATCTGTCCATGATAGAGCAATTATTGAATTAAGGAGAGGATGCGGTAGGCTATGTCGCTTTTGTCAGGCTTCACATATTAATCTGCCTGTTAGAGAAAGAAAAAAAGAAGATATTGTCGAGTTAACAAAGCAATATGTAAAGAATTCAGGTTATGATGAATATTCTCTTTTGTCTTTATCATCAAATGATCACGGGCAAATAGAGGAAATTTTGAGAGAATTAAATTGTTATTACAAAGGTAGCGGAATTAATGTTTCTTTGCCATCTCAGCGTGCAGATAGGTTCTCTTTTGAATTAGCATCTCTTGCGCAACAAGAAAAGAAAGCTACTATTACAATAGCCCCTGAAGCAGGTTCTTTAAGAATGCGTAATGTTATAAATAAAAATTTATCAGAAGACCAAATTATTAATGCTACGATTTCTTGTGTTAAAAATGGTTGGAATAAAATTAAATATTATTTTGTAATTGGCTTGCCATTTGAAACATTTGAGGACTTAGAGGGCATAGTTGATTTGATTCAAAAAGTAAATTTAAAATGTCGGGAATTGGGGCTTAAATATCCTCAGATTACCTGTTCTATTTCTGTTTTTGTTCCTAAACCGCATACTCCTTTTCAATGGGCAAGGCAAAATAAAATTGATGAAATAGAGAAAAAAATAGTGTTGTGAAAATAATTAAAAAAAAAAATTAAAAATGTAAGATTTAATTTTCACAATCCAAAAATGTCTCAATTGGAGGCTTATTTTTCAAGAGGAGATGCCAATGCTTCTGCTTTAATATATGATATGTATAAAAATGGTGCTTATCTTGAATCTTGGGATGAAAATTTAGATTTTAATTTATATGAAAAAATTGCAGGCAAATTAAATATAGATATAGAAAAAGAAGCTTCAAGAGAGTTTGATGTTGATGACAAATTGCCTTGGGACGACATAAACTATGGGGTTGATAAGTCATGGTTATATGCTGAGTATGAAAAAGCAAAAAAAGCCGTTTCGACTGTTCCATGTGAGGTAAAATGTAATAATTGTGGGGTTTGTAGAAATCTAAAAACAAGAAAGGTTTTGTCTGTTTAATTATTAATTTTAGACTTAACTGATTTTATAAAGTTATTTATATCAATGGGTTTTGTTAAGTATGTGTCTATCGAGTATTTTTTTGCTTTTAATTTATCTGAATCCATAGCACACGCACTTGCAATAATTATTGGTGGTAGTATTATTTTTTCATTTTTTAATTTTTCAAGTAACGAAAAGCCATCAAGTTTTGGAAGTTGAATATCCAGTATAATTAAGTCAAATTTGTTGTTTTTTATCTTTTGATATGCTTCAAGTCCATCTGTTGCTTTTTCGGTTTTGTAATTTTGATATTCAAGAATATCATTAAAAAGCTTCATATTTAGTTCATTGTCTTCAACGATTAAGATTTTTTTCATAGTATTATTCTTTTAAACTCCATCGTAAACGTTGTGCCTTTGTTTAATTCGCTTTCGAGGGTTATTTTCCCATTGTGTAATTTTACCAACTCTTTTGTAATTGTAAGTCCTAATCCTGTTGAGTTCTGATTTTTTGTGTAGACATTATTTAGGTGTACAAATTTTTTAAAGATTTTATTATGGTATTTTTTATCTATTCCAATTCCGTTATCTTTAATTTTTAGTATATAATTTTTGTTGTTTGAAGTTGAAAAGATTTCAATTTTGCCATTTTTGGGTGTGAATTTAATTGCATTTGAAAGTAGATTATATAGTATTTGTTGAAATTTTTGATAGTCTGCTTTAATTTTTCCGCTAAATTCGGAATTAAAATATACAGTTATATTCTTGTTTTTATATAATGGTTCTAAAATGTTTACAACTTCTTGTATGACTTGCTCAGGATTAAGCTCAATAGGAGAAAATTTCATTGCATTTGCTTCAAGTTTGGATATATCGAGTATTTCGTTAATCATACCCAAAAGATGTAATCCGGAAATTTGAATATCTTTGATGTATTCTGTTTGTTTTTCGTTTAGTTCGCCAAAAATTTTACTGTCGAGTGCTTGTGAAAAGCCTATGATTGCATTCAGCGGGGTTCTTAATTCATGAGAAATGTTAGCTAAAAAAAGGTTTTTTGCTTTGTCTAATTCCTCAAGTTTTTTATGTTGTTTTTTTATAATTTCATATGCGTTTTCTTTTTCAAGAATATTGTCTTGTAAGGCTTTTAGTTGAATTTTAAATACTTCATTTAATTCATAATCTTTTATTTTGTAGCTTACTATGCTAATTAGACTGTTTAGTGAATTTTTTTTGCTTTCACTTATTTCTGTGTCTTCGCTCAAAATACAAAAACCGAAAACAGACTCTCTTATAGCAAGTTTTACAACATAGCTGTATTTTTTTAAAAATATATCTTCTTTTGTTTTTATTTCAAGTGTTTTATTAGGGGCATTAGTTATTAGTTTAAAATAGTCTTCTTTTAGAGTGTAGTTTTCTATATATTTTTTATTTATGGCACTTTTTGTTGTGCATCCTGTATTTTCAATAAAAAATATCCCTATTGAAGAATTTTTATACAATGAGCATAGGGTTTGAACTATGTCGTTATAAAAATTCTTTGAATTAATTTCTTCCTTGTTTATAATTTTCTCTATTAATTTTAATGTTTCATTAAGCATATATTAAAATTATAAAGTAAATTTTAAAACAAGCAAAAATGTTAATATCTTTTAAAATTAATTGTTTGGAATATTAAAAATGTAACCGCCTTTTGTTGCGTTTTCAAGTATATTTTCGTTAATTTTTGTTCTTAAATTTTTGATGTATTTATATACATAATCTGTCGGTAGATTTAAAATAGCTGCTAAATCTTTAGCAAATACAATCTTACCTTTGTTTTTTGCAAAATGTTCTAAAACAGCATCTTCTCTTTGTGTAAGTTGTTTTTTGCAAGTTAGTTTGGATTTTACATAACTAAGCGAGTCTTCTTTTACGGAAGCCATCATTGAATCTTGAAGGTCTTGTGTTTTTTTTGCTAACTTTAAAACTTGTTGTTTTGGGTTTTTGTTTTCTCTTGATGTGTATAGTCTTTTTTCATTTTGCATGACTATATCAATAATATCGCTTGTTTGTTTTTCTTCTTCGAGAATTTTTCCCAATCTTTTTGCGTATTCTTCAAGAGTAATTTTTTCTAAAGAGCTTCTCCATTGTTTGATTTCTTCTTTGCTTAGATACTGGCTCATTGATTCCCCCATAAAAGTTAATCTCGTTTCTTTTGTTATATATTTTATAGCACAAGTGTATTTGGAAAATCAGCAAATATTTCACAACGTAAATTTTTTTTAAAATCGTTAATATTGTGCTTATTTTACTTGACAAAAAAAATGCCCGAATTTCGGGCATTTTGATAATTGTTTATTATAAATTTATTAGTCTTGAGCGTGACCTGCTGTACCTAAAACGTCAACCATTTTATGTTTAACCATTTCTTTAACAGCAGTTCTTCCTGGTCCCATATATTCACGTGGGTCAAATTTGTCAGGATGCTCAATAAAGAATTCTCTTATTGTTGATGTCATTGCTAATCTTAAATCGGTATCAATGTTGATTTTAGCAACCCCATGTTTTGAAGCAAATGCTAGCATTTCTTCAGGAACACCTTGAGCATTTGGTAATTTACCGCCAAATTTATTACATTTTTCAACAAATTCTTTAGGAACTGAAGATGAACCATGAAGAACAAGAGGATAATCATATCCAACTGCTTCATTAACTGCTTTTTTGATTTCAGCCAATCTTTCAAAGTCTAATTTTGCTTCACCTGAGAATTTGTATGCACCGTGTGATGTACCAATTGCCACAGCTAAAGAATCGCAACCGGTTTCTTTAACAAATCTTGCAGCTTCTTGAGGGTCTGTGTATGTTGAATCTGCAGCATGAACTTTAACATCATCTTCGACACCTGCTAGTTTACCAAGTTCAGCCTCAACTGAAACTCCTCTTGCATGAGCATAATCAACTACTTTTTTAGTTAAAGCAATATTTTCTTCAAGAGGGAATCTTGAACCATCAATCATAACTGATGAGAAACCGCCATCAATACAAGCTTTGCAAATTTCAAAATCTGCACCGTGGTCTAAGTGAAGTGCGATAGGTACAGTTGTTGTTGCTAGTGCAGCTTCAACTAATTTAATTAAATATGTTTGATTAGCATATTTTCTTGCACCTGCTGAAACTTGAAGAATGATTGGAGATTGTGTTTCTTCAGCTGCTTCTGCAATACCTTGCAAAATTTCCATGTTGTTTACATTGTAAGCACCAATAGCATAACCGCCTTTTAGTGCTTTTTTGAACATTTCATTTGTTCCGACTAATTTTCTTTCTGTCATAAGATTATCCTCTTAAAATAACTCTACAAGTTTTAATTTATCTCAAAAATATTTTTTCTACAAGAAATTTATTATATAATTATACGAAAGAAAGGTAGTAATATTATGATAGATTTTGATATTGCGATTGCAAGTGATCATGGTGGATATGATTTAAAAAATGAAATTATAAAATATTTAGCTTCAATCAATATTAGAGCGATTGATTTTGGTACATATGATAAAAATTCATGTGATTATCCGGTTTATGCTAAAAAAGTTGCAGAAGCTATTGTAAATGGCGAGTATGCTAGAGGAATATTAATTTGTGGAACTGGTATTGGTATGCAAATTGCAGCTAACAGATTCAAGGGAATAAGAGCTGTATGCCCTCAAAATTGTTATAGCGCCAGAATGTCCAGAGCTCACAATGACTCTAATGTTTTGACATTGGGTCAAAGAGTCCTTGGTGTTGATAATGCTATTGAAATATTAAATGTATGGTTAAATACTGAGTTTGAGGGTGGAAGACATAAAAAAAGAATAGAAATGCTTGATGAATAGTCTAATTTTTTATTGTACAAAATATTTTTTCATTGTAGAATTTTAGTATGGATATTTGACTTTTTATAAGGAAGTTTACATGTTTGAAAGATTTACGGAAAAGGCAATAAGAGTTATAATGCTTGCTCAAGAGGAGTCACGCAGGCTTGGGCATAATTTCGTTGGAACAGAACAACTGCTTTTAGGTTTGATAGCTGAAGGTACAGGTATTGCATCTAAAACATTGAAATCAATGGGTGTAAATATTAAAGAAGCCCGTGAAGAAGTTGAAAAAATAATAGGAAGAGGCTGCGGGTTTGTTGCAGTTGAAATTCCTTTTACTCCAAGAGCAAAGAAGGTTTTAGAGTTATCATGGGATGAAGCAAGACAGCTGGGACATAATTATATAGGAACCGAACATCTTTTGCTTGGATTAATTAGAGAAGGTGAAGGTGTTGCAGCAAAGGTTTTAGAAAACCTTGGGGTGGATTTAAATAAATGTCGCTCAAATATTATAAAAATGCTAGGTGAAACAAAAACCAGTTCGTCTTCCGGTTCATCTTTAGCTACTCCGGGCGCTTCTCAGTCTAAAGCTAAAACACCTTCTTTGGATGAATTTGGTACTGATTTGACGTTAGCAGCACAGGAGCAGAGATTAGATCCTGTTGTTGGAAGAGAAAAAGAAGTTGAAAGAGTTATTCAGATTTTAGCAAGAAGAACAAAAAACAATCCTGTTTTAATTGGTGAACCAGGGGTAGGTAAAACGGCAATAGCTCACGGTTTGGCTCAAAAAATTGTTGATTGTGAAGTTCCTGATATTTTGGAAAATAAAAAAATAATTCAGCTTGATATGGGGCTTTTGATTGCCGGTACAAAATATAGAGGTGAATTTGAAGAACGTTTGAAAAAAATTATGGATGAAATTCGCCAAGCCGGTAATGTTATACTTGTTATTGATGAAATGCACACCTTAATCGGCGCAGGTGCAGCTGAAGGTGCAATCGATGCAGCAAATATTTTAAAACCTGCTCTTTCAAGAGGTGAAATTCAAGTTATAGGTGCAACTACTTTAGATGAATATCGTAAATATATTGAAAAAGATTCAGCTTTAGAGAGACGTTTTCAAACTGTCATAGTTGATCAGCCCTCTATTGAAGAAACCATTGAAATTATTAAAGGTTTAAAACCAAAATACGAAGAACACCATAAATTGATAATTTCTGATGAAGCAATTGTTGCAGCTACTGAATTGTCTTCAAAATTTATAACTGAAAGATTTTTACCTGATAAAGCGATTGATATAATTGATGAGGCTGCTTCAAAGGTTAGGCTTAATGTTTCTACTTTACCTCCTGAAGGTAAGGAACTGGATAGACAACTGAAAGCTATAATTAAAGAAAAAGAAGATGCAATAAGAAACCAAGAATTTGAAAGAGCATCTGATTTAAGAGATGACGAAGCAGACCTAAAGGATAAAATACACGAGATTTCTGAACAGTGGAGAGAATCTCAAGATGAAAACAAACCGGTTGTCGGCGTTGAGGAAGTTGCTCAAGTTGTTGCTACTATAACTGGCATACCTGTTACAAAAATAACCGAAGCTGAGTCAGAAAAGTTGTTAAAATTAGAAGATACTTTGCACAATCGTGTAATAGGTCAGGCTGATGCGGTAACTTCTTTAGCAAAGTCTATAAGACGTGCGCGTGTTGGTCTAAAAGCTCCAAATCGCCCGATTGGAAGTTTTATCTTTTCCGGCCCTACGGGTGTTGGTAAAACTGAACTTGCAAAAGCATTGGCAGAAGCAGTATTTGGTTCTGAAGATAATATGGTAAGAATCGATATGTCTGAATATATGGAGAAACATACAACCTCTAAGTTAATCGGTTCTCCTCCTGGGTATGTTGGTTATGATGACGGCGGTAATATGTGTGAAATAATTAGAAAAAAACCATATTCTGTTGTTCTTTTTGATGAAATAGAAAAAGCTCATCCGGATGTATTTAATATAATGCTCCAGATATTAGATGATGGTCGTTTAACAGATTCAAAAGGACGTCATATCAATTTCAAAAATACAATAATCATTATGACATCAAATGTCGGTGCAAGCATGATAACCAACACTCAAAAACTTGGTTTTTCGGTGTCGGGTGATGATAAAAAAGACAGATATGAAAAACTTAAAGAAACTGTAAATGAAGAATTGAAAAAAGCTTTTAGACCTGAATTTTTAAACAGGGTTGATGATATTATCGTATTTGCTCATTTAAGTCAAGATGAGATTAGGCAGATTGTTGAATTAATGCTTAAGGATTTATTCAAACGTCTTTCCGAAAGAAATTTAACAATAGAGGTAACTGATGCTGCTAAAGATTATCTTGCAAAAGAAGGGTACTCTGAAACATATGGAGCACGCCCGTTGCGCAGAGTAATTCAAAAGAAAGTTGAAGACGTTTTAGCAGAAGAAATTTTAAGTGGTAATTATAAGGAAAATGATAAACTTAAAATGGATTTTAAAGATGAAAAAATAGTAATAGAAAAGGTTAGTTAAAAATTATAGCTCTCTAATTGAGAGCTATAATTTTAAAAAAGTTTTTCAAAATTTTTTACATCATAGTAGCCGCCCATACTTTCATGTTCTGGGTATTTGAAATCAAATACTTCATTCCATACTGTATCTCTTTTTATGGTGAACCCGTAATAGCAAGAGCTTCCGTCATAGTATTTATCTTGATCGTATATAAATACATCATAGCCACATTCATCTGCTTTTTGTTGTATTTGTGCTATTTCTTTTGGGTTTGATATTCTTTGTACGCTTGATGATTGATATACATTGCCACAAAAATTAATTTTATTAATCATTTTATTCTCCTTTTTGTAATGATATAAGGTATGTGAAAGTAAAAATTGTATTAAGTTTTGTAAATAAATAACCCAAATAAGCAATTTTATATTTTAGATATACTTTATATATATGTAAGACATAAATACCTCCCCCTACATTAAGTTAAGTTTTTAAAACACACAAAACACACTACTAACACACTAACCTTTTCTACACGAGAATCAAGCAAAAAGATTTTCAAAGCCCTCAAAATGAGGGCTTTTTTTTAGTTTATTTTTGATTTAAGGCAGCATTTATAAAACCTAAGAAAAGCGGATGCGGGTTTTGAGGTCTCGATTTAAATTCAGGATGAAATTGACACGCAACAAACCAATCGTTTTCAGGTATTTCTATAATTTCTGCTAATAATCCGTCAGGACTTGTGCCTGAAATCAGGAGTCCTTTTTGTTCAAGTAATTCCTTAAATTCGTTATTAAATTCGAATCTGTGTCTATGTCTTTCATTTATTAAGTCGTTGTTATAGGCTTTATATGCTTTTGAATTTACTTTAATTTTGCAAGGGTATGATCCAAGACGCATTGTGGCGCCATATCCTAAAATATTTTTTTGCTCTTCCATTAAGTCTACAACTTTAAATTCTGTATTTTTATCAAATTCCGTTGAATTTGCATTTTCTAGACCTGCTACGTTTCTTGCGAATTCTATAACGGCACATTGCATGCCTAAGCATAATCCCAAATATGGAACATTTTTTTCACGTGCGTATTTAATAACTTTTAATTTTCCTTCTATTCCTCTTGTTCCAAAACCACCCGGAACTAAAATACCATCTACGTCAGAAAGACATTGACAAGCTTCTTTGTCGGTCGTTATGTTTTCTGATGCTATCCATTTTATGTTTATTTTTGCTGAATTTTTGTAGCCAGCATGTTTTAAACTTTCAACTACTGATATATAAGCATCATTTAATTCTGTATATTTCCCGACAAGTGCTATTGTTGCTTCTTTCTTGGGGTGCTTAATGTTTTCTATCATTTCTTCCCAATCTGATAAATCGGGGTTTTTGTTTTCCATTTTAAGAAAATTTAGGATTTCATTTGTAATTCCTTGTTTTTCAAGATATAAAGGTACTTCATAAATCGTATCCATATCTTTACATTCAATAACACAGTTTTTATTTACAGAACAAAATAAAGCCAGTTTCTCTTTTTCATTTTTGCCTATTGGAACTTGTGTTCTTAATACGAGCATTTCCGGTTGTATGCCATAGCTTCTTAAAACGTTTACACTGTGTTGAGACGGTTTTGTTTTTAATTCTCCGGACGTGGGCAAGTAAGGTAGTAACGTAACATGAATTGACATTGAATTTCCAAAACCTATCTCAGATCTAAATTGTCTTATTGATTCAATGAATGGCAAACTTTCAATATCGCCTATTGTACCGCCAATTTCTGCAATTAGTATATCCGGTTCATCTTTTTTTGTTGCTTGAATAATTCTAGATTTTATTTCACCTGTTATATGGGGTATCATTTGAACCGTTGCACCAAGATATTCCCCTTTTCTTTCTTTATTAATAACTGTCTGGTATACACTTCCTGATGTTACATTGTTAATTTGTGAAAGGTTTGTATTGATAAATCTCTCGTAATGTCCTAAATCAAGGTCTGTTTCAGCTCCGTCATCACACACAAAAACTTCTCCATGTTGAAAGGGGCTCATTGTGCCAGGGTCAACATTAATATACGGGTCAAATTTTTGAATTGATACCTTGTACCCTCTTGAAACTAAAAGCCTACCTAAAGAGGCGGCTAATATCCCTTTACCCAAGGAACTTACTACGCCGCCTGTTATAAAGATATATTTTGTCATTTTAATCCTTTAGTTGATTTTTGGAACTTTGAAAAATTCACCCTCTACATCTGGTGCATTTTGCATAAGTTCTTCTCTTGTATTTTCGTAAATTTTATTGTCTTCTCTCATAACATTATAAAAATCAATAGGGTGGTTCATAGGTTCAACATTTGTTGTATCTACTTCGTTCATTTTTTCAACATGTTCTAATACATCACCTAATTGATGAGTAAACATTTCTTTTTCTTCTTCTGTTAGTTCTAGTCTGGCCAATTTTGCCACATGTTCAACGTCTTTTATTGTAATCATAATTTTTTCCTCAAATATTAACTTAACAAAAATCTTTAAATATTGCAATTTATTATTAAGTTAATTTATAATTTTTATTATGAATAAAAAAAATAATATTTTAATTGTAGAAGATCATGCTCTAACTGCATTTGCACTCAAGACTTCGCTTCAGTCGATGGATTTTTGCGGTGAAGTATATGAAGCTCAGAATGCTCTTGAGGGATATAAGATTCTTAAAAATAATGATGTTGATTTAATATTGATGGATATAGGATTACCGGAAATTAATGGTGTTGAAGCAACCAGAACAATTCGTGAGAAAAATAAAGATGTAAAAATTATTATTCTTACATCACATTGCGGAAAAGATGAAGTCCAAAATTGTCTTGAGGCTGGCATTAATGCTTATTGTACAAAGGATATAAAACCGGATAAATTAGCTGAAGTAATTAAAGATGTTTTAAAGGGGTCTATGTATTTTGATTCTTCTGTTTCAGAGTTTGTAATGCAAAAAACATCTAATTTATCGTTAAAGCATGATAAAATTTCGGTTAAGGATTGTTACAATCTTACCCAGCAAGAAAAAAGAGTGTTAATATTGTTATCAAGCGGTTTTTCAAATCAACAAATTGCAAGAAATTTATCAATTTCTATTAACACAACCAAGGTCCATGTTTGTTCGATTTTGCAAAAGCTCGGAGTGGAAGATAGAACACAAGCTGCTATAAAGGCAATTAGAGAGAATATTATAGTGTAGGTTTATATGACTTCTTTAGCGAAAATTTTAATAATTGATGATAATTCAAAATTAATGGAAGATGCCCTGCCTATGTATGGCTATGAGGTAGAGGCGGCTCATGATGGACTTATGGGGTTAAAAATTTTAGATGAAAATACAAATTTTGATTTGATATTGCTAGATGTAGTTATGCCTAATTTAGATGGATGGGAAACTCTTAAGGCAATTCGTTCTAATGAAAAAACTTCTAGAATTCCTATTATTATGCTAACTTCTGTTACCGATGCGAATAAGCAAATTTCAGGTTTAAAGTTCGGTGCTGACGATTACGTAACAAAACCTTTTGTACTTCCAAATCTTTTAGCAAGAATTGAAGCGTTATTAAGACGCTCATCGTGGAATAAAGACATAAAGCAGCATCAACCTCTTCCTTTTGTAAAAGGAGATGAGATCTCTCCTTTGACAGCAAGAGAAAAGGAAATACTATCATTTGTTGCAAAAGGAGAATCTAATGCTCAAATTGCTAAGAAACTATTTGTAAGAGAAGTTACGATAAAGACTCATTTAAACAGTATATATCGTAAATTAAATGTTGATAATAGAGTTCAAGCAGTGTTATTAGCCCAACAAACAGGAATTATTTAAAAGGAATAAAATATATGCAAACAACAGAAAATTTAGTTGAAATGATATTGAATGATTATGATTCTTTTGTTAGTATTCATTCGAAAGACTCTGATATTGAAATTTCAGAAGGTGATTTTTCAAGGGCAAATCTTGAGAACGCCAATTTTGCAAATGTCGATTTTTCTGGCTCAACTTTTCAGGAATCTAATCTAACTAATGTGAATTTTACTGATTGTGATTTAACTAGTGTAGATTTTTCAAGGGCGGTTTTAACTGAGTGTAATTTTTCGGGTGCGATTTTAAACGGAGCCGGTTTTAATTATGCAACGGTAAGTTATTGTAATTTTTCTGATGCTGATATGGCAGGTTGCAATCTTTCTGAGGCAGATTTATCTGATAGCGATTTTTCAACAAGTGAAAACCTTGATTCTTGCAGGTTTGATGAAAGTACAGTTTGGCCGGACGTTGATAAATTGCCTGAAGATTTTGACTGTACTTATAATTATGACTTATCTTCATTAAGAGAAGATGACGAAAATTCTTCAGAAAATTATTAATCTTCTTCAATAATTAAATCAAGGTTGTTTGCCCCGATAATTCTTGTTTCGTTTGTAGTTTTATCGTAGACTCCGGGTTTTATAACATAGAATTTTGTGTCTTCTATATGTGCTATGTTGTGCCCGCCTTTATATATTATAACCGCATCATTTGCTTTTATAATAGTGCTTTTTATGTATGCACCTTTGTCATTATAGAAATCAATTCTTGCCGATCCTTTTAGGATAATTAAAATTTCATCAATTTTTTGGCATTTGTTTTTAATATGATTGTGGTAGTGGGCTCCGGTTTTATAATCTTTTTCTCTATTTATTATACCAAATTGAAGTTCATCGTTTTCGTTCGTAAAAAATTCTAAGTTCGAATAGTTGTTACTCGCTCTTATTATTTTTGCATAAATTGAATTATTATCTTCTATCAGTTTAATCATTTAATGTTGATAAGTCTGTTGTTTTCATCTACGTGAGCTATTTTTGGTGTAAATGTTTTTTGTTCTTCTTCATTTAAAAGAGCGTACGCTACTATGATTATTTTGTCTTTTACTTGTGCTTTTCTTGCAGCGGCACCGTTTAGACATATAATCCCGGAATTTTCTTTGCCTTCTATAACGTATGTTGAAAAACGCTCTCCATTATTGATGTTTAAAATTTCAACTTTTTGATTTTTTTTAATTCCTGATGCAATAAGTAATGATTTATCGATTGTTATTGAACCGACATATTCAAGATTTGCTTCTGTAACAGTTGCTCTATGTATTTTTCCATATAGAAATTCGCTTAACATACAATTATTTTATCATAAAAAATAATTGCAAGATATATCATCTTCTTTTCCGATTTGACAGAATTTAATTCTGCAATTGTTGTTTTTGCAATGCAGACGTTTGGTGTTGTATGTCATTAGGGTAATATTGTTGCCATATCTATCTATTACGCCGCAATGTTCGTTATCAAGGCACGCTTTTATATAATAATTAGAAAAAGGACATAAATAGTCGTATATTGGTTTTATAACCCATTCACCTTTGGTATTTATCATGCCATATTTTTCTTTACCGTCAATTAAAATTGCTACAACGGCACTATCGCCTCTAAAAGCTTCAGCTTGAGTATATTTATATTCTATAATTGTTTTGTTGTTATTGTCTATATATCCAAACTTTCCTGTTTTTCTGTCAAAAGATTTGATAAGTTCTTTATTATCTAATTTTGATACAATTATTTCGTATGGTAAAGCAAGTTGAGATTTTAGTCTCGAATTATATTTGTTAAGCGGAACAATGATTTCATTTGTTGAGCGGTTTATATATCCGAAACTATTAGAATTTTTAATTGGAAACAAAAATCTTAAAGCATAATAACTCATTAAAAGTTCTGTTGCTATTAGTATGCATACTATATAAACAATTATTTCAATAGTTTTTTCTGTCGTTTTTTTCATATCAAAATTATACCACAAATTTTATATTTTTATCAAAAATAAATGCGGTTTTAAAACCGCATAAGTCAAGAAAGGAATGGTTAGACTATTAACTTTCTTGATTATTGCACATAAATAATTATTAATGCAAATTTGTTACTAAATTGTTACATATACTATACAATTTGTTTAGTATTGTTAATCATATTCATATCCTTCAATAGTACCGTCTTCGTTGATAGTGTAAGTTCTAGTACCTTCTATTGTTACACTTAATTGACCATCAATATATGTAAATTTAGCGGTTTCATAATCTTCTGCATTTAGTTCTATATCAAAATAGCTTACACCGTTATTTCCATTTGGGGCTATAATTCTAATACTTGAATCTGAACCCAAAATAATACTATTATTGGGTAATTCTGTTAAATACTTGGTGTCGCCCAGGCTTTCAAATATTTCTAGCGCATCTTGTATAGCAGTTGCATTCCATCCTTTTTCTGTTAACCTGCCTGCCACAAAGTCTATTCCATAATATTCGAAATTATTATAGCTTGTTACGTCTCCATTAGTGTATGCATTGCATAGTTTTTCATTTCCGAATAATATTTCCTTTGTGCAGTAAGGGAGCGATGCACCTTCATTTATTATTTCATGTTCAAAATACGTAATATCGTTACCATTGCATTGTTTGGATACTTCATCGCTGAATTGGGTAGTTGTTGATGTACCAAATGTTTCAATGGTTCCGTCCTCTTTAATGAAGACTATTTCACCATTTTGATTTATTGTTACTTCTTTTATTGGGTTATTATAATCATAATTCCAAATAAAGTTGTCGTATGCCATGTTCTGATTATCGTATGAATAGCCATTTTCTTCTACTATTTGGTGTAGAATTTCCCTTATGTATTCATTAAATGATTCTTGATTTTCTCGTGTGTATGTTATTGAGTTACCATCGTTGGATTCTGTAATGGTGTATAACATATTTTTACCATCATCGTACACAGTAGTTTCTGTTCTATCTGTATATTCTGTTGTTATTTGTAGTAATATATCTTCGCTTGAATACAGTTCTTTTCTAATACTTCCATCTTTGTTCACTGATATTTTTTCTGTAGATTCAAGTTTTCCATTGTTGTAGAGTTCAATTGTTTTGTTTCCATCATCATCTTGAGTTGTTATTATTGTATTATCATTAAAGGTTGTTCTTTTTCTGTTTCCAGCTTGAGTTTCTTCAATTATTGTACCATCTTCAAGAGTGTATAGCGTAGTGCCGTCTTCTTTGAAGTTGATTCTAGTTAGTGGAGAATTAATTCCTGCTTCATTTAGTATTAAAGAGTAGTTTTCTTTAAAATCACTAATAATATTTTCTATTTCAATAGGCACTAATCCTTCCGGATTACCATTTATCTCGATACTTGATAGCTCGCCTTCTGGAGTATATATTTCTACAATTTTATTATCTATTTCAGAACTTGTATCTTGTGTATTACCATAAATTGTTACTTTATTGTCGCTGATTGAGATTGTATTGCCATTGTCTAATTTTATTGTATAGTTTTTTCCATCTTCGGATTTTTCCATGGATATTGTTTTTATATTTTCTTTGTTAATACCATGTTCTTCAAGAATGTTTTCGTGATTAATATAGAATTCATTAATTGCGTTCTCTGCTTCTTCTGGTAGTGTTGTAGGATTACCTTTTACTGTTAAGCTTTTCAATGTTGTTTTGGACGAGTCTGAGTATATTTCCATTATTTCTGCTGTTGGAAATTCTTCGCCATTAGAATATTCTTCTATTGTTCTTATTGTTCCATTTACTAAGTCTAAAGTTACAGTGTATCCGTTTTCATTGTTTTTATAATTGTAATTGAACGTATTTCCATTTATTTCATGATTAAAACTTATAGTGCCATTTTCATTATCTATAATTATATCTTCTTTGCTAATTCCAAGTTCATTAATTTCATTTTGTGCAGCTTTTGCATATGGAATTTCAACACCATCTTTCATGGTTTGAATGCCGCTTGCTTCTGTTATGTCTTTAATTTTGCCATCTTGACTAAATGTTACTACTTTACCATCTTCATCTGTTGCTGTTATAATTCCACCTCTTGCGTTAAATGTTGGGTTATTTAAACCTAATTCATTTATTTCTAGGGTAGCATTTTCATCCAGAAATTCAGCAATTCCATCTTCTGTAAGATTAACCCCTGCAATTGGATTGTTTTGTTCATCGTAGGTAATGATTTGTTCATCAGATATTTTAGCTGTTGTACCATCATCGAAGCTTAGAGATAAGCTTCCGTCTTCGCTTTCTTCTGCTTTGCTTATTGTAGATGTTATTTGTAATTCTTCTAGCATATCGCCATATTCGCTTTGTACGGTCGCTATTAGAGCTTCTTCTGTTGTTGCTTGGGTTTCAGCTTCTTCTGTTGTTGCTTGGGTTTCAGCTTCTTCTGTTGTTGCTGTTTGAGCTCCACCTTCTTCTGCTGCTGTTTGAGCTCCAGCTTCTGCTGTTGTTGCTTGGGTTCCAGCTTCTGCTGTTGTTGCTTGGGTTTCAGCTTCTGCTACCTCTGCTTTAGTTCTTGCTTCTTGGCCGCATGGTATTACATAATCTATTCTGCTTTCTTCTACTTCTCTAATATAAATGCCGTTTGACGTTCCATTTCCTGTTGTCTGTCCGCCTTGAATTACAAGTAGTTTTCCATTTTCATCATAACCATACACAGTTGATGGAAGAAGAGTTCCGTCTGAACCTTTTCTAAATACTATATCACCAGCTTGTAGCGTATGATCTTGACTATAAGCATATTGCTCTGAACCCGCAATGCTTGCAAGTTCATCTCTTGTAAGTGAATCTTTGCTGAGTAGTTCTTGTAATGCCTCACTATTACCACCTGTTAAATAATATGCTGCTTCAAGTGCTGCACTTACTGATACTTTGTTTGTATCAGGTAGTTGCAATCCTTCAACAAGCGATTTTAATCCGTTTTTGTCTGTACCTTTGTTGCCATTTAAAGCTTCGTTTAATTCAGCAAGACGTAAGTCAAGTTCTTCTTCGTAGTTTTCTGGAGTTGTTTCAGTGTCTTCTTCATGAAGAACAGCAGTTGCTTCAGGTTCAGATGTTTCTTTTATTTCGCTTAACGGCGCTATATTTGTTCTGATTTCATCTATTGGTGTTCCGTTGGCAATTTCTGCTGCTGCTGTTTTTAGGTCCTCAATAGAGTATAGCTTAATTGTAGCGTTTGCCGGAGTTCCAGAGTAACCGTTTAGCTTCATTAAAGCTTCAAAACAACCTGGATATTCTCCATAATTTACTCCGTATATGTTTTCCATAATTCTTGATTCGCAATCAAGATTATCTTCTTTATTATTATTCCAGCTATCTGTTGTAAATGTGTATATTCCTTCAGAAACAGTAATTCTTGTTTGAGCTAAATCACCATTTAATCCTGCATTTTTGAATAAGTCTTCTTGAGTTTGTGGAGATGTTGAATCCGTTTGTGGTGCTTCTTGTCCTTGTAGGCCATCTGTTACACTTTCTTCACCAACTACTTCAATTCCTCCTGTTGAATCTGTTTGTGGTGCTTCTTCTGCTTGTAGGCCATCTGTTACACTTTCTTCATCAACTACTTCAATTCCTCCTGTTGAATCTGTTTGTGATGCTTCTTGTCCTTGTAGGCCATCTGTTACACTTTCTTCACCAACTACTTCAATTCCTCCTGTTGAATCTGTTTGTGGTGCTTCTTGTCTTTGTAGGCCATCTGTTACACTTTCTTCACCAACTACTTCAATTCCTCCTGTTGAATCTGTTTGTGGTGCTGTAATTCCAACTTCTTCTCGAATTTGTTGCCCAAGTTCTTCCGTGTCTATATCGTAGCCTTCTGCTTTTAAGTTTTCAAGATAATCTAATATTTCCTCGCTAACTTGATCTGAATCCATGAAATCGCCATTTGAGTTTGGTACAATACCAATTGCGCTAATTAAATTTGAAACAGAAAAAGTATCATTTCCATTTTCTTCGATTCCATCAGTGTCTTCTCCATATGTATTTATCCAGAAGTTTATTTCACTATCGTCAAGTTGTTCTTTGCTATCGCCTTCTGTATCAATATTTAAAAAATCCCATACTGCTTGCGCTTGTTCTACTTCGAATCCGTAGCCGCCTTCTCTTTCGTCTTCGTTGCCATTTATGGGTGTGCCTGCAAGTGTATTTATAAATTGTTCTTGTGTAAATACCGAAGAGTCTTGAGCTCTTGTAAGAATTGATTTACCTGCATTTTTGTTTATTTGACCATTGTTTTGTATTGCAGTTTTTGCTTTTTCTATATTTTCCTTGATTTTTCCTAATATTCCGTCAGACATGAGTCACTCCTTATTTTTACACACTTAATCGTATATACGGAAATTACTCTTGTTTGCTTTAGAATTTTTTATAAAAAATTTACAAAACTTAAAAATTATTTAATGCCTCTTGAATCCAATAAACGCTCGACTTCTTCTATTAGTGAAGTTCTTAGGGTTTTATAGGTTTTTTCTTTTTCTATAAATATATCGCCTATTCCTGCTATTATATAGTTCAAGTTTATATCATAGTCAATTAATAATTTACTTAATAATAATAATCCGGGTAAACTTTTTGAATTTTCGATATTTGATATTGCTTGTTTTGTGATGCCAAGTTCTATTGCAAGCTCATCTTGTGATTTTTTTAAGAGTTTTCGTACATTCTTAAATCTAATTCCAATATTTTCCATAGAAAATTTATCCATATTAATAAACCAACACTTGACATTTGTAAATATATAGTGTACTGTTAATACATAATGTCAATTACATTATAACATAATAAACTGTTAATTTACAAATTGTACTGATGGAATTAAGAATTATGAAGAAGGTTTATAATAAGAAACTGATGGAAGAACATAAACTTATTACTAAGTGTATTTTTAGCGGTTTAACTATTGCACAAATTGCTAAAAAACTGAATTATTCACAATCTACTGTTTCAAATCGCATGAATAGTCTTTTTGAAAAATATAGTGCAAAAACCAGATTTGAATTTATCTTGAGTGTTTTTAGCGAAGTGATAAACGAAAACAAAAATAAAATTTTAAAAAGAGATGCTAAGATTGAAAAATTGTCAGATGAGATTTTGCAGTTGACTACAATATTAAAATCTATCATAAATAATTTTGACGACAAGAAAAACTGCTCTTTTTGGTTAAAAAGAGGAAAGGAATTTTTGAAAAAATAATTTTACTTATTAACTCTCTACTTATTCGATTTTCATGCCCCGATTAGGGGCTTTTTTTAGAAATTTTTCCTGTTTAGTACATCTAAATATAAGAATTTATATTTTTTTGCGGATTCTTCCCAAGTAAATTTGGTGTTTATACAGTTTTTCACTATATTTTTAAAATCTTCTTTTCTGTCATAGTATGTCCAAATTCCGTTTTTTATTTCATTTACCATTGATTGAGCATCGTATCCAAGGAATTTAAATCCTGTTGCTTTTTCATTAGGATACGCTGTAACAGTGTCATCCAGACCGCCAACTGCCCTAACAATTGGAGCTGAACCATATTTCATAGCAATCATTTGTGAAATACCGCATGGTTCAAATAAGCTCGGCATCAAAAATAAATCTGAAGCTTTATATATGTCGTTAGATAAATCTGCCTTAAAATCAATCCAAGCTCTTATATTTGGTGAATTATTAGAAGCCCAGATTAACATGTTTTGGTACCCTTCTTCACCTGTTCCAAGAAAAACGAAATCGCAAGGGAGATTCATAAGCTCAAATTTTGCAAAATCAATTAAATCAAGCCCTTTCTGATAAACTAATCTTGAAATCATTGCAATCAAAGGTCTATGTGGATTTACAGGTAAACCAAATGCTTTTTGTATTTTTTCTTTATATTCAGGTTTTTCTTTTATATTAAAAGGTTTTTTATCGTAATTTGTACCGTTTAATATTCCACAGAGTTTGTACGTTTGTCCTCTTAGAGTATAGTCCATGCCTTCGCCAAAATCTGACCCCAGGATTTCTTGTGCGTATCTTGGAGAAACCGTGGTTATTTTATCGGCACAATATAAAGCGCCTTTTAGCCAATTTACTTTTCCGTAATGTTCAACACAATTATCTTTATATACGTTATCCCAACGCATGTTTGCAAAATCTATGATTGATTTATCGCATGTTCCTTGGTATGCAAGGTTGTGGATAGTAAAAATTGTTTTTGTATCTTTATAAAATTCATCAAATTTGTAATTTGATTTTAGATAAATTGGAATCATAGCAGTATGCCAATCGTTTGCGTGTATTATATCTGGCTTAAAATTAAGCAGCTTTGCATATTCAAGTACTGCAAGATTAAACGAGACATATCTTTGCATCTCATACATTTCATCGCACCATTTAGGATATACGACATTGAAACAAGAAAAATATTTTGGATTGTCAACAAAGAACACTTTTACTTTTGTTTTAGGTATTTCGCACATTTTAAGTTTAAAAATGTGCTGTGAATGTCCCATATTGATTCTTAATTCAGAATTTTCAAGTTCTTTTATATTGTATTTATCTTGATCAATACAACCATATAAAGGAGTAAAGATAATACATTCTACATTTTCTTTTTCCAGATAAATAGGCAGCTCTCCTACTACATCTGCCAGTCCGCCAACTTTTGAAAATGGAGCAACTTCAGCTGAAGCAAAGATTACCCTTAGTTCTTTTTTTTGTTTTTTAAAAATTTTTAAGTCCATTATTCTATCCCTTTAAAATATTGAAAGTATTTCAAGAACATTTTTTAACAGTTCTTGTGGATCATCTTTTTCAAGTTTTTTTAGTGCGTTTTCAAGTGCATTTTGGTATTCGCTTTGGTTGTAACCCAAAGATTGCAAAATTGTTTGAGCCTGTGTAATTGTTTCTTTTGAAATGTTTGAATTTTGATTTTTTGATGAAATTATTTCTGTTCTTGTATCTATTTTAGTTAGTTTATCTTTTAATTCAAGAACAATTTTTTGTGCCATTTTAATGCCTACTCCTTTTGTTCTTGAGATTAGTTTATAATTTTCATCTATAACTGCATTTATGAGTTCAGTAGTTTCAAATTCATCTAAAAGTGAAAATGCAACTTTTGTTCCAATTCCTGATACTGATGTTAAAATATCAAAAATTACTCTTTCTTCTCTGTTTTTAAATCCGCAAAGAGTCATATTGTCTTCTTTATGTATTAGTTTGGTATATATTTTAATTTCGTTATTTATTTCACCAAGATTTAAAAAAGTTCTTTGGTTAATTAAAAGAAAATAACCTATATTGTTGCATTCAACTGTACAATATGGAAATGACTTATTGACAAGTTTTCCTCTTATATAATCAAACATTTATTAACTCCTTTGATAATTATATGCTAAAAAATATACTTGTTTTAATTGTTTAAAAAATTTTACATTTGGAAATTATGTATTTTTTGTTGCTATAATATTTCTGAGGTATTATTTACAGCTGATAGGAAGTATAAATGAATAAGCAAATGTTTTCCGGAGCTCAAATTTTATTAAAATCATTGTTAAAAGAAGGTATAGAAGAGATTTTTGGTTATCCGGGCGGAGTTGTACTTCCTTTATACGATGCTTTGTATTTACAAAACGATATCAAGCATTATCTTGTTAGACATGAGCAAGCAGCTGTCCATGCTGCAGAAGGCTATGCCAGAGTCTCAGGAAAGCCGGGAGTCGCTATTGTTACTTCGGGCCCTGGTGCTTGTAATACTATTACCGGACTTGCAAACGCATATTACGATGGGACGCCCATGGTTTTAATAACAGGGCAAGTTAATTCTAAATTAATTGGTGGTGACGCATTTCAAGAAGCAGATATTGTGGGTATAACTCGTTCTTGTTGTAAACATAATTATCTGGTTAAAGACGTTAAAGACCTTGCACGAGTAGTTAAAGAAGCGTTTTATATTGCTACAACAGGAAAAAAAGGACCGGTAGTTATTGATATCCCTGTGGATGTTTTTAGTGCCAAATATACTTTTAATTATCCAAAAAATGTTGAATTGGTTGGATATAATCCTAATTATAAAGGTCATCCGCTACAAATACAACGTGCTTTGCAGACATTATTTAATGCAAAAAGGCCGGTTATTATTTCCGGAGGCGGTGTAGTTGCTTCTAATTCAAGTAGAGAGCTGACTGAATTAGCAACAAAGCTTCATATACCTGTTGTTCATACTTTAATGGGTACAGGAACATATCCGGATTCGCTTCAGACTAGTCTTGGTATGATGGGTATGCATGGAAATTATTGTGCCAATCTTACCGTTTCTAATGCAGACGTTATATTTGCAATAGGTACAAGATTTTCTGATAGAATTACCGGATGCCTTAAAACTTTTGCTCGTGATGCACAAGTTATTCATATTGATATTGACCCTTGTTCTATTTCAAAAAATGTTAAAGCAACGATTCCAATTGTTGGAGATATAAAAAACGTTTTAAATTCAATGCTAATGGAGTTATCAAAGTCTCATCATAAAATTAATGTTGAGTTAAAGAATAAGTGGTTTAAAGATATTGAAGAATGGAAAAAGAAAGTTGCAATTCCTCAAAAAATGTCTGATAAATTAAGTGCAATTACTGTTCTTGAAACCATTTATGAATATACTAAAAAAGATGAACCCATTGTTGCTACTGAAGTTGGTCAACATCAGATGTGGACTGCTCAAAATTTTAAATTTAATCAACCAAGAAAATTAATTACATCAGGCGGTCTTGGTACAATGGGTTTTGGTTTTCCTGCTGCAATGGGTGCTGCAGTTGCAAAAAAAGGCTCATATGTATTAAATATTGCTGGTGATGGTTCTATACAAATGAATATTCAGGAGCTAATGACTTGTGTTGATTATAATTTCAAGGTTATAAATTGTATTATAAATAATGGCTATTTAGGAATGGTACGACAATGGCAGGAAAAAATTTATAATGCACACTATTCGCAAACTAAAATTACTTCTCCTGATTTTGTAAAATTAGCAGAAAGCTATGGTGCTCTCGGTATAAGAGTTGAAAAGGAAGAAGAAATTATACCTGCCCTTAAAAAAGCGATTGAATTTAGCGGACCTTGTTTGATTGATTTTGTTTGTGAAAATTTTGAAATGGTTTATCCTTGGGTCTTAGCAGGACAACCAATAGATCAAGTTTTGCTTTCTAGAAAGGAATATTAATGGGAGTTAGTGCAGTAAGCCATACAATATCCGTTCTCGTTTCAAACGAAGTTGGGGTTTTATCAAGAATTGTTGATTTGTTTTCAGGTAGGGGTTATAACATCGAGAGCCTTACTGTTGCTCCTGCATTAGATAGTGTTTATTCAAGGGTTACTATTGTTACACAGGCTGATGAAGATGTTATTGAACAAATTTGTAAACAATTAAATAGATTAATTCCTGTTATTAAAGTTGCAAATTTATCTATTGGCGATGCTATTGAATATGAAATCGGTCTTTTAAAAGTTTTTGTTGCTGATGAAAATAGGTCTGAATTTATGAATATTGTTGCACAAGCTTCTGCAACAATTATGGATGTAAACGATAAGACATATACCGTTAAAATTGATGGAGATGAAAAGAAAGTTCAGACTTTTGCAGAGCTAGTTCGTCCTTTTGGGATAAAGGAGTTTGTTCGCTCTGGAAAGGTTGCTATAACTAAAAGTGGACAATTTTCAACATTCAAAAAACAAAAAGATGAGTTTGTTAAAGTAGAATAGTCTTTAAATAATTTTATGCAAAATAAGGAATTTTGAAATTATTTTTTTTGAGTAAAGCACTGGTTTTTATTAAAAAATTTGTTAAATTATTTATTGTGCAATAAAAATTTCGGAACGACAGGATTTGAACCTGCGACCCCTACCACCCCAAGGTAGTGCGCTACCAAGCTGCGCTACGTCCCGAAAATATATTTAATTATCAATTATTGTTTTGTTTCTTTGTTCTCGGGACTTGCGCACCCCCATCGCTTCGCTTTGGGGACCCTGCTACGTCCCGAAAATATATTTAATTATCAATTATTGTTTTGTTTTTTCACCCTCGGTTGGTAAGGACTTCGCACTTGGCACAAGCTCAACGCTTCTGCCTACGTGCTTCGCACACCTTTGCC
>CALUWM010000010.1 GCA_944324485.1 Candidatus Gastranaerophilales bacterium
CAAGAGCCGACTCCAACTCAAGAGCCGACTCCAACTCAAGAGCCGACTCCAACTCAAGAACCGACTCCAACTCAAGAGCCGACTCCAACTCAAGAGCCGACTCCAACTCAAGAGCCGACTCCAACTCAAGAGCCGACTCCAACTCAAGAACCGACTCCAACTCAAGAACCGACTCCAACTCAAGAGCCGACTCCAACTCAAGAGCCGACTCCATCTCCTGAACCAACTGAAAATCCAAGTTATTGTCCTGATACAGATACAGATGGCTCTAGCGGTGATAACGATAACGATACACCTGATGGTGGCGCAGATTTTGAAGATTCTACAAAACCAACAGCTGAACCAACTGAAAATCCGGAAGAAACTGAATCTCCTGATACAAGCCCAGCGCCAACTGAAGACTGTGAACCTAATCCAACAATTAATCCAGATCAAGGCAATCTTGAAACTGCACCTCCTGGTGTAAGCCCTGCACCATCCAGAGACCAAACAGGTAATCCAAATCAAGACGACTCCGGAGAAGAATCTCCCAGCGCAACCCCTGAGCCAACTGAAAAAACAGAAGATGAAACACCTGCAGATAAACCAACAGTTACTAATACACCATCCGAAGAGCCTTCAGATGACTGTATAGAAACAGGCACGAATGATTCATCAAAAGAAAAAGACAATGATACCGAAGATGAAGAAAAGGATTTCCAATAATAAAATCTATAAATGCCTCCAATAAAACGGAGGCATTTTTCATTAAAAATTTGCGAAATTCCAAAAAAAAATCTATAATTTCAGTAAATGGAGAAATAAAATGAAAAAAGGGTTTACACTTGCTGAAGTTCTTGTTTGTATGGTAATAATCGGTATACTTGCAATCATTATGGTACAAAATGTCAAAACCAAAGATTTTAAAGAGCAAGGATATATTGCAAATGCACTTAAAATAGCAGAAAATATACAACAAGCATCACTAAAAATAAGAGAAATTGAAAAAACAAACTGTCCCATGGCAAGCTTTATGGTTGATATTATGGGCACTTGGGAATATGCACTGATAAATTCTTCCGGAAATAATGCCACAGCATCAGATGTAATTAATCTATATGCCAAATATATAAAATTTGAAAATACAGGTTTAAAATTCTGCGATTATACCAGCTATTGTTCAAATGATAAGATAATAGGGGCAAAAGTTCCACCGGAAAGTTATATAGGAATTGAGGTTATATCAGTTTCCGACTGTCCAAGTTACTATATACCGGGCTCCACAACAACAACTCCTGGAAAAGGGAAATGTTGGGGAAAATTATATATAGATGTTGATGGAAACAAAGGGCCAAATCAACTTGGAAAAGATGTGTTTGTATATGGTTTAAATGAAATAGGTGTAGCTTATTAAGTTTCATTGTTAATTAAAAACAAAGTTTTATTTAATCTTGCCAAAAGCTTTGATTTTTCATTTTTTATATTCTGTTCGCTGTATTTACCTTGTGAAGTTGGAATATATCTTGCATAATAATTAGAATCATATAACAAATTTCCAAGAATTTTAGCATGGTAATTTGTTGTTAAAATATCAATATAACTCTCTTTTAAAGATTCTGATTTTTCTTGATATTTCAATTTTAAATTTTTACTATATAAATCAATCACATTAACACATGCATTAAAACGCTGAATATCTCCATCTTCTTCTATACATTTTTTTAAATTCGACAAAGCAAATTTAATCCTTTGAATATCATTTAAATAATTCGAAGACTTTTCTTTTTTAACAATAACATCTAAAAACAAAGCATCATCATAAGGAGCTTTTTTAAGATTTTCATCATATAAATCTTCTTCACTTGGAATCTTCAACTCATCTTTATTTTTAGAAATTGCATCTTGCCTTTTATATTTAAATTCATTTTCAATATCAGGCAAAACTCCCCAATAGCCTTTTTTAGCTTCCTCAGTTTCTTCCTTTTTTGAAATTTTATCTTTAAAAAATTTTGAAAACCAGTTTGTCTTTTGTTTTGTTATATTTTTAATATTTTCTATTTTATCTTTTTGAATTATATTAGGCTTACTTTTTGCATCTTCAAAAGGAGTATCAAGAAAAAAGTCTTCTTCACAATAAGCAAAATTTATTGTGAAGAAGAAAGATAATACTATTAAATTGAGAGAGATTAAAAACTTTTTCATAATATTAACTTAATAATTCCATAGCAGATTCCAATAACTGCTTATATGTAGACATAATTTTTCCGGATAAATCAAGTTGGGTTTGAGCTTGTTGCCAATATGTAGCATTAGCTTTAAAATCAACATTAGATAATTCAATCAAACCACTCCTTATTTCACCCCTACCAGCAACAGGCTTTCCAGAGTATTCTGTTTCTAAATACTGACCTTGTTTATATTCAAAAAGTTCCTGAGGATTATGAAAATTCATAACAGCAAGCTTATATAAAGGTGCAGAGTCTTTACCATTATTAGCTTTTCCATACAAAACCCCATCGCCCTTAATTTCAAATTCGTCATATTTTCCTAAGTATTTTCCATTGTCCGGATCAATCCATAATTTTATTTCAGTAGTTGGAACAGACAATGCTCCACCTTGAGCAAGAGTATCTTGAAAAGCGTCATTATCTAATGATTTAGTACCGGACATAATTTCGCCTTTATCATTTAAAATATACCCTTGAACTTTTGAACCGTCAGCAGCTCTGTATACCCCTTCTCCATCAAATTTAAACTCACCCAAACGAGTATAAGCTATTCGTCCTTCATCATTTCTCAAAACAAAAAAACCGTTTCCTTCGAGAAATACATTCTCATTGGAAGTTCCGGGTATTGCTTTTCCTTGCCCTTGATTTTTCAAAACCATATCAGGAATAGCAGAATCAAGATAAGTCTTAAATGTTACTTGACTTTCTCTATAACCTGGAGTATACATATTTACAAGATTTTCCGATATTGCGTTCATCCAATGTACTGTTGTTTTTTGAACATTCATCGCATTAATATATGAATCTCTCATTTGTTGCTCCTTTTTTGCTTTCTGGACTGGTTATCGTCTTTATACCTTGAATATCCCAAAGAGGAATAGTTAATATTTTCATCATCAAAACGTTGCTTAAGGCATTGAATATTATTTCTTAAATAGCTCTCTACTTCCGCAGTTCCGGGAATAAAATGAGCTTGAACTTTACCATCTTTATCAAGCTTTAAAACAACCGTAACATCTCTATCAAAATCAAGTCTGATTGGTTTATTTGTAGTAACAGAAGTTTGCAACATATTAATCAAAGAATTTGTAACTTGAATTCTTTTATTGTCAGAGGTAGATAGTTTAATTTCACTATCTTCTACTGAATAATTTATTAAATTTTGCTGATTTAAAAGATTAACAAAAAATATTGCATCTTGAACTCCAATTTTAGTTGCATCAATATCAAACTCCGAACCAAAATCAAGCTCTAAAAATTTTGCATTTAATTCTTCCATAAAATCTATTTCTTTTGGAGAAATAAGATTCTCAATTATCTCTTGCAAGCGAGTTTTTATGCTGTCAAAAGGATTTAATTCTTTTTGACTTATATATTTTTCGGGCTCAAATATCTCTCTTAAATTGGTTTTTATTAAGTCCTCGTTATATTCTTGCTTTGAAATGTTTTCAATTTCCATTTTTGACTTTTTCTAAATACTCTAAATACTCTTGATATTCTTCGTCTTCTTTCTTTTCTTTATTCCTTATAAAGAATTTTTGCGAGCCTATTTCATTCAACTCTTTAAGCTCAAGTGCTTTTTGTTCTTGTATATAATTTTCTTTTTGATGTTCTTTATGTTTTTCTAATACATTTACTTCTTGTTCCCTTAATTTTAATAATTCTTTTTCCCTATTAAGTGCCTGTATTGCCTCTTGTTTTTGTTGTTGAAGCTTTTTATCTTCTTCCCATAAATGTTTTATGAATTTATCATATCTTTCATACATCATTGGGTCTGCTTTTCGCATTTGTTTTGTCAAATCATCAATTTGTTGAAGATTTTTAATTATTAAAAGTTCAATTCTATCAACCTCTTTCTGAGCATTAATTACCGCTTGGAGCTGCTCTTCTTTTTTTCTTATCCTGATTTCCAGAATTTTTTGTAATCTATATGAAAAAGGCATTTTTTGTCCATGTATATACTTTCCTAAAATCGAATACGGCTAAAGGATAATAACTATTTAATAAAAAAATTATTAAAGTCAAAAAAATCAACTAAATATATGATTTTAATTGTCTAACATATAGTTGATAATTTTATTACTATGGCTAGGGGATATATAAAAAAAGTCGTATTGGTGCTTGCTTTGTTTGCTTTTTGCAACTTAAACTGTTTTGCACTTGAAAAAATAGGTATCATAACAGATACTCTTTTAACACCTGTAAACTACTATAATGCCTATTACAGAACTCCTGAATTTTTTGCTCAAGACGTAAGAGCAAGTTTAATGAAAAGAAATGTACAAGTTATTCCGATTGACTCAGCGCAAAATGCTCTAAAACAAGCCGGCTTAAGGCAATACGACTTAGAATCCCTACAAGGACTACAACAAGGATACAACCTTGAATACCCTCTTTTAAAAAAAATCGCAAAAAAAATAGGGGTTAAAAAAATGGTTGTAATCACCATGGGAATGGATATACAAAGAGACTTTCTAAAAAATACGATGTGGAACATATTTAACGTATCCGGAATGGATGTGGTTAATCCAACCCACAGGGTTTCAGTATATGTAAGTTTTGTCGATGTCGAAAAAGAAATTGTGCTTTGGGAAAGTATATACGCTAAAAATATAAGAAACAATAAAATGAAAAATCTCGACACTACAATTTCCAACAATTACGAAGGAATGTTACGTTTAAAAGAATACTCCAAATACATAAGCCCCGATATTGCATATAATGTTAAAATGAAAATGTTAAATCCGAATTTCGTTGAGCCGCCAACTGAAATAACAAGAGAAAATATTAAACAATATGCAAAAGACAGACATAATATTGGTGTCAAGAAAGAACTCTCAGAAATTGAAAGAAAAAAATGGGACACAGATAAACTAAGAGACGACACTAAAGAAAACATTATTGATGTAACAAACACAACAAAAAACGGAATAGTAAATTTTGGAAATAAAACAAAAAACGGTATAATAAATCTAAAAAATAAAATTTTTAGGAAAAAAGAAGAAAATTGGTTATAATCTTGGAGGAATTATGGTAAAACCTGTTGATAACAAAGAAGATAAAAATCCTAATAAAAAACCACCTATTGAACTCACACCAAATATGATAATGATATTAAACAACGTCATATTGATTGTTGTGGTTATTGTTTCTATGTTAATTATGTATTTTATGATAGATTCATCTATGAACAAAAAAATAGCTAAACTTCTTCCTGAAAACGAACAGATAGATGACGAAGAAGAAGATGTAAAACAAGAAGGGGTTTTGTTAGATTTAGGAGAATTCATCTTAAATTTAGCTGATACAACTCACAGAAGATATTTAAAAGTCGGAGTAGCAATGGAACTTTCCAAAACAGAAGCAGAAATGCTTGAAGCTCAAGCACCAGCCGCATCTGGAGGACATGGCGGACATGGAGCATCTGCTCCGGTTGATCCAAGTGCTGCAATAATAGGAGAAATGGAAAGATACAAACCCGCAATTAGAGATGCTATTATATCAGTTCTTTCAAACAAAACTTCAGATGAACTTTCAACTCCGACAGGAAAAGAAATAGCAAAAGAAGAAATTCTACAAATGGTAAACAATATCTTTGAAGGTCAAAGAGAAGTTATGAGAGTTAGTTTTGGACAATTTATAATTCAATAAAATGGAAGAAAAAGAAGAAAAATTAAATAACGAACAAATTTCAAACGAAATTTCACCCAATGACAAAATATCAGTTACGGAAGAAATTACAAATTCTGAACAACCCGCTCACGAGTTGGTTACAGTCAGACCTGTTAAATTTCAAGAATTTGAAGATGTTCCTGCAAATAGATCAATCAAAAAAAATCTTGATATAATGCAAGATGTCTTAATGCACATAAGTGTTGAATTAGGCAGAACAAAATCTTCGATTAAAGAAGTAATGGAAATGGAAAAAGGTTCAATTGTTGAACTGGATAAAATTGCAGGTGAACAAGTTGAAATATACGTAAATGAAAAGTTGGTAGCGAAAGGTGAAGTTATTGTAATTGAAGATAAATTTGGTGTTAGAGTTACAAGCACAAGCCTTCAAAAAGGTCTAAATTCTAACCCCTAAACAAATTATAACTTAGAACTTCATTTTTTAATAACGGATAATCATCAATATTTTGATTTTTAACAAATTCAAAAGCATAATCTCTTGCAATATTTAAAATCTCAGCGTCATTTACTAAATCAGCCAGCCTAAAATCAGGAAGTCCGGATTGTCTGGTACCTAAAAATTCCCCCGGACCCCTCAATTCTAAATCCTTTTGCGAAATAACGAATCCATCATTGGTTTTTGTCATAATTTCAAGCCGTTTTCTAACATCTTTGCTTGAACTTGTCGTAATTAAAGCACAATAAGATTGAGCATCTCCTCGACCAACACGTCCTCTAAGCTGATGCAGCTGAGAAAGACCAAACCTTTCTGCATTTTCTATCACGATAACTGTTGCATTAGGATTATCCACACCGACTTCTACAACAGTTGTAGAAACCAAAATATCATATTTCCCGCTTTTAAAATCATTCATTACTTCATCTTTTTCAGTATTCGACATCTTTCCATGAAGCAAACCGATATTATATCCTTGAAACACACCTTCTTGCAATTTCTTTGCCTCTTCCGTTGCAGCTTTTGCACTAATTGCTTCCGATTCATCTATTAAAGGGTAGACAATATAAGCCTGATGCTTAAAAAATATTTCTTTTTTAATTAAATCATATATTTTTTTTCTCTCGCTTAATCCGCCAAGCGAAGTTATAATGGGTTTTCTGCCTTTTGGTAATTCATTCATTACAGTCATATCCAATTCGCCATGTAAAGTTAAAGCAAGAGTTCTTGGTATCGGAGTTGCTGTCATATTCAGCATTTGAGGCATTTTTCCTTTGTTTAAAAGAGCGCTTCTTTGCTTAACACCAAATCTATGCTGTTCATCAATTACAATCGCACCAAGATTATTAAACTCTATTCCCTCTTGAATAAGTGCATGGGTACCAACCGCAATATGTATTTGACCGTTTTTTAAGTTTGCATATGCTTCTTTTTTTGCTTTTTGCGTATTTTTACCTACAAATAAACCAACACTTAAACCGAGCGGAGTTAACCAAGAAGAGAAATTTCTATAATGCTGAAGAGCCAATATTTCAGTAGGTGCCATAATAGCACCCTGATAACCGTTTTCAATAGCACATAATAACATTATGCACGCTACAACGGTTTTTCCTGATCCAACATCACCTTGAAGCAACCTTTGCATAGGTTTTGTTGAATTTAAATCTTTAAAAATCTCATCAATTGCCTTTTTTTGAGCATTTGTTAATTCAAATGGCAAATTCCGGATAAATCTTTCTACAAGTCCATCTTTCTTTATTTCAAGCTTAATCGATTCATCTTTTTCAATTTCTTTCCTTAGAAGCGCAAGATTTAACTGCATAGAAAAAAATTCTTCAAACACAAGCCTATATCTAGCTTTATCAATTTCATCAAATGATATCGGAAAATGCAGAGCAGATATTGCTTCCTTTTTTTTAACCAAAGAAAGCTTATCTATAATATAATCAGGCAAAGGCTCATATATCTTATCCCAAAATTTTTCTATTGAATTTTTAATTGCATTCACTAAAGTCTTGGAATTTAAGTCTTCAGTCAAAGGATATATCGGAACAATTCTGTTTTTTTCAGATTCAATTTCCACACCCTCGCCTAATACTTGTATTTGTACCTTATCCAAAGTAGTTCTTGAATTATAATCATCATATTTAACAGTCCCTAGAACCATCACAAGAGAATTTATCGGATACATTTTTTTATAATGTTCAATAAGTCTTCTGTTATTTGTTTTAATAAATAAATTAACGGGAATCATTCCGGTTTTATCTTTTATGTAGATTGTAAAAATGGTCAATTTCTTTTGTGTTGTAAAATGCTGAATCTTGGCTATTGTTCCGTATATAGTAACATTTTCACCAAGTTTTAAATCCTTAATCTTATTTTGCCCCTTATAATCTGCATATTTTCTTGGATAATATTGTATTAAATCCTTAACCTTGAAAATACCTAATTTATTAAACAACTTTGCAATCTGAGGTCCAACACCTTTAACAAAAGTAACATCTATGTCTTCAATTTCTTCTTGAAACTCTTTTGATTCAATTACATTCTTTTTTACTTTTGGTTTAATCTGTTTTCTTAAACGATAAAATAATTCCAATGTTTTATCAATAGTATATTTTCGATTAAAAACACTATCTATTGAATAGCTTTCAAAAAGATTTATTAAATTCGCAACATTTTGTTTTTCAACTCTATTTATTCTTTTTAAAACATCATACAAAATACCAATCATAAATTTCGAAAAATTCATCTTTTTACCGTCAAAATTAATGTATTGATATTTAATTTCTAAGGTGATAGCTTGTTTTACTTTTTCATAAATTTCATCAAAATCCAAAATCTCAACCCTATTTTACAAGTCTGATTACTTCATATAAATTTATTTTATTTGTTTTTCCTCTTATTACAACATTTTTTATAGTAATAACATCAACAAAATCTTTTACTCTTTCATAAGTAGACTCGCTTATTAAAAAATTTGTTCTATATACTTTATTATAATTTTCTATTCTGCTTGCAGTATTTACGGTATCTCCGATTACTGTATATTCCAATCTTTCACTTGAGCCAATGTTACCTATAAAGGCTTCCCCTGACGAAATTCCTATTCCTATTTCAATTTTTGGTTTACCTTCATCAATCCATTTTTCTTGTAAATACTTAACTTTTTTCAACATTTTATCAGCGCACTTAACGGCATCAAGCGCATGATTTTCATTCTTTTTAGGCTCTCCAAAAATTGCAAGAACGGCATCTCCCATAAACTTATTTAAAATACCGTTATGTTCTTCAATTATGGGAACTAACGCAGAAAAATATTCATTCAAAATCATTGTCGTTGAATTAGCGTCCATACTTTCAGAAATTGATGTAAAATTCCTTATATCTGCAAATAGCACTGTAATATCTGCTCTTTTACCACCTAATGAAATATTATCAATATTCTTTACAACATTTTGCATTACATCGTATGAGAGATATTTTCCCATTGCCTTTTGAATTTTTATTTTTTTATTATCTTCAACCAAATACCTATATGAATATGCACAAGCAAGCGCAACTATTATAAATAATTCAGGTAAAATTAAACTAACTGCGATTTTGTTATAATACATAAAAAATGTAAACAAAAAATATGTAAGCATAGCCAATATAGATGATAACAATGCAGCACTAATAGACATTGTATTGGCCAGAACAAAAACCAAAACAAAAACCAGCAAACAAAGCAAAAAATTATACAAAGGACTTGTCGACCTATAAAAATTATTTGTAATTAAATTATCAAAATTTGTTGCTTGAATATCCAGCCCTGAAAAATTTTCAGAAACAGGTGTTCGTTGAATATCTAAAAGTGCTTGTGCTTGAGCATTTGCCCCTATAAAAACTACTTTGTTATTAAAATCTTCTATATTAATAAAAGGTTTTTTACCTTTTTTTATGGCTCTATAAGAATTGATTATATCAGAAGCCGAATATTTCTTATGAGAGTAAGTATTATCTAATGTTTTGTAATAGCAAATGTAATTAGACACTACTCCAAAATCATTTTCAACAGGAATTTTTAAAGTATTTGAGTTAGAAAAACCATAAAGATATTTATCAGTCAAAATAAATTCTTTAATACCTGTATATTTTCCATACATTATAAGGCCTAAAGAAGGGTAAAAATTACCTTTATAATTAATTAACTGGCTTGCTCTTCTTATATATCCGTCAAAATCTTCAGGAACATTAACAAACCCTAAAGACAAAATATTTTTAAAATAATCCTTTTGAAGAACTGTGAAGCTTTTAAAATCGCCTTTTTTAGAATATTTTTTTGAACGTTTATCAATTATTCTAATATCTGTTTTTGTCTTTAATTCAGCATCATACCTTCTTGCATCAATATTATTTTCAAAATCATCATACGCAAAAGCAACACCCGCCGACAATTTTTTAAAGTCCCCGATTTTTGAAAAAAATTTCCTATCTGACTCAGGAAATTCATTATCAGGAGCCATAATTAATCCATCATATCCAATTAATTTAGCATTTGTATAATTCTCAAAAAAATCAAAAATTTCAAGATAATATTCCCTTTTCCATGGCCATCTTCCGATTTCATGAAGAGATTTATCATCTATTACAATTAAAACAACATCAGACGAAGAAATTTTATTATTCATCGTCAATTTATTCATTATGTTATAAGATTTTAATTGCAAAAAAGGAGCGGTTAGTAAATAAATAACAAGAAAAATAAATACAAAAACCGGAAATAAAAACTTTGTGTTTTTTTGCCTAAACTCCATACAAGACATTGTATAATACTTTTAAAAAAATAAAAAGCAGATATTATAAAATATCTGCTTTATTATACTATACCGATACAATACCCTCTTTTATGGCTTTGACCGCTGCTTGAACTCTATCATCCACACATAGCTTTTGTAATATTGAACAAACATGAGCTTTTGCTGTATGCACCGAAACAATTAATTCTTGTGCTATTTGAGTATTTGATTTACCCTGTACTAATAATTTTAAAACTTCACTTTCTCTTTCTGTCAATTTTGCTTTTGAATCCATACAATGAGAAGAATTCATAATCTCAGTATTTTCAGGTTTCGGAAAGAATTTTAAAGCCAAATGTGCAACATTAGAATCAATCCAACATGCACCTTTTGCCACATTTTTAATAACTCCTGATAAAGTAATAGGGTCAATATCTTTAAGGCAATAGCCGCTTGCACCTGAACCCAAAGAAGCAATGACCTCTTCTTCTCTATCATGAGAAGTTAAAATAATTACTTTAGTATTAGGTGATATTCCTTTTATTTTTGCTGTTGCCTCTAATCCGTTAATACCCGGAAGCCCTAAATCCATAAGAACAACATCTGGTTGTTCTTTTTTTATTAACTCTAAACCTACCTCTGCATTTTGCGCTTCAGCGATAACATTAATGTTTTCAATTTCGTTCAACGCATACCTTAAGCCAACTCTCGTTAACTTATAATCCTCCACAATAATAACGCGCACTTCTTTTGCGCCATTTCTACTAACCGTTTGTTGGCTCATTGATTTAATCCTTTCTCGTCTTGTATTGTTAATAAATTATTCTTGGATTAATACTATCTTGCACAAACTTTTTAGTTAATTAGTCTGTTGTATAATTTGGGCACTATCCACATGGGTAAGTAATTTAAAAAATAAAAATTTTAAATCTTTTAATTTTTATATTATAATCCTTCTATGGAAGAAAATTATTTGCCGTTATTTAGAAAATATCGTCCTCAATCATTTAAAGATTTAATCGGACAAGAAAATCTTGTTAAAGCTTTATCAAACGCTATCGAATTAAATCGAATAGCTAACGCTTATTTATTTTGCGGACCAAGAGGAACGGGAAAAACCTCAAGCGCAAGAATTTTCGCTAAATCCCTAAATTGCAAAGACGGTCCAACATTGACTCCATGTCAAAAATGTGCCAGCTGTGTTGACATAACAAATGCAACAGGACTAGATGTTATTGAAATTGATGCCGCATCAAACAGAGGTATTCAAGATGCCAAAGAGCTAATTTCACAAGTTCAATACGCACCAATAAACGGTAAATATAAAATTTTCATTATTGATGAAGTCCACATGCTTTCAAATGACGCATTTAATGCTCTTTTAAAAACATTTGAAGAACCACCCAAAAATGTAATTTTCATTCTTGCCACAACAGAACCGCACAAAGTTCTTGAAACAATAGTCAGCCGTTGTCAAAGATTTGACCTAAGAAGAATTACAACAGAAGACATTATAAAACGACTAAGGCAAATCTCAGACATTGAAAACATTAAAATAACTGACGAAGCCCTTTTTACGATTGCAAAAAATGTATCAGGCGGACTTAGAGATTCTCTTGCCTTATTAGATCAAGTTAGCATCTTAGGCGTAAAAGAAGAAATTACAAAAGAACTTATTGAAGATTTACTCGGAAAAGTTAATTTTGATATTTTGCTAAAACTTTTAAAAGATGTATACGAAGAAAACATCGAGCTTTCACTGTACGATATTGACGAAATATACGCAAAAGGAAATGAACCAAGAAACTTAGCAGAAAACTTTATTGAATTTCTAAGAAATGTAACTTTAGTAATAAATTCTTCAAACAACGAGACTCTCACTAAGTTTACAACATTAATCAAAGAAGATATTGAAAAAATAGAATCGTGTAAATTTGACAAAAACAAAATCATAGAAATTCTTAATACAATAATTGAATATTATAAAGAAATAAAGATTTCTACAAATCCATACTTATGGATGGAGCTTGCCATAATTGGAGCTTGTAAATTAAATTTAAAAGATACAAAAAATAAAGAACAAACTGCATTAAGTAAAACAGCTTCAATAAAAGAAATCAAACAAATATCGCCAATTAAAGAAAAAGAAGAAGATTTAAAACTAAACATAAACCATGAACCTGAAAAAACCACAACAAAAGAAGAGCAAACAGATAAAAATACTTACGAAAATGAAAAACCAAAAACTAATAATGAAGCTGAAATATGGACAAATATAGTTAATTCAATTCCTTCACTACCAGCAAAAGCATTTTATTCAGGAGTTGCCAAACTAATAAAAATAGAAAATAATAAAATTCAACTCGGTTTCTTGAATGAAAATTTAATAATACAAGCAAAATCTGATTCTAAAATGCCTCAATTAAAAATTGCCCTTGAAGCAACCTATAAAGATTTTGAAATAGAATTTGTAAAAATTGATTCAAACACGAAAACTCTTGATGTAAAACCAAAAATCAACCAAAATATACCTAAAAGACCGCCTGAAGCTCCAATAAGCACTCAAAAACAAACTGAAAATGTTGAAAATCCAATTAGCATAGAGCAACCAAGCGAAGAAGAAAAACAAACAAAAGAAAATGAAAAAAAATATTTTAGCCCCAAAGTCCAAGAAATGATTGAACAATTTAACGGAAGAATAATAGATTAAATTATCTTATTTTAAAATTAATCATAGCTTTATGGTTGACTGCAATTAATTCCATTGAATTCCAAAATTGATTAGGATCAAGTGTTGATTTAGCTTCTAGGTTAACAGTAACTTTAGAAGAATAAAGTTCTGCAAGTTTTTGATCAAAATTATCTGTAATTTGTAGTTTCATCTTTATTTTCCTTTAATCACTGCTTACATATATATAAAGTATATAAAGATTATCTAATTTCAAATTAAATATTTTTTGTTACAAAACTTAATCTTCTAAAACTGTCTCTTCATCGGTATCGTTTTTGTCTTGTGTTTCGGGCTTTTCTTTTTTTTGCCTTTTTTCTTCTTTTTCTTCCGTAATTTTCTTAATCATCATGGCACCCGCATTAACCGAAGCAAGGCTATCCAAAGAGGCTCTTAATTGAGCTGATCTATCATGGTAAATGTTTTTTTCTTCTCTGTATTCTTCTTCTTGCAATTCTTGTGCGAAATATTCGCCGCCCTGTCCCATTTTTTCATCAGACATCTTATTTGCCATGCCGGAAGCATCGCCCGACTTAAAATTAAAACTTGGAATTGGAGATATACCTCTGTTATCAACCATTTTTTACCCTCGTCCTGTGTCTGGTAGATAATATCATTTTTTCTTTAAAAAAACAACATCAGTTAGGAGTATAAAACGTATGAATTATTTTTTTTGCTACTAATTCTTAAAATAATCAATTATTTTTAAAACGGCTTCTTCTTCAGTACATCCAACACTATCAGGAGCTGTATTTCCCCAAAGGGCAAGTATTGTTTTAATATTGCTATATTTTTTACAAGGCAAAATATTATTTATATTATCATCCACAAAAAGTGCGCTAGAATAGCCATTTAGGCTCATATATTCTTCAAAAAAATCAGCTTTTGAAGGATAATTATTCAAAATTTCACGAGCAAAAATTTCATTCTCGTCCAAACTTAACCCATAATAATTAAATCTTTTAACAATAGAGCTTTTATTTTTTTTAGAGGCAACTACCATTTTGAATTTTTCTTTTTCATACAAATTTTTAATTTCAAAAAAGAACTTATATGGTTTTTCTAATTTTTGCCAAAAGTCATAATGATTTTTTATTAAATCTTCTCTAATTTTTAAAAAATCTGCACAAAATTTTTCTTCAAGTTCCTTGTTTCTGTTTAACAAAGCTCTATTAAAAGAAGGTATGATTTCTTTTTCTTCCAGTCCTTCAAAAATTAAAGGATTAAAATAATAAAACATCCAAATATTATAAACAAGAAATTTATACTTATAATAAAGCTTATAATTTTTTTCATCTACTTCATCATAAAACGAAGCACCACTATATTGACACCTATTCACAAGATAAACTTCCCTTAAAGTGTCAAAAAGAACCCCATCAAAATCTAAAAATAAAATTTTGTTTTCCACAAAAATTAAGATATCATAAAAACTACAAATTATAAATTTTTATGTTAGGTCCGTATTTTTGCAATTTAATCCTGTCTGCTAAAGATTTTATTCGCCAATCATTAAATTCAAAAGATAAAAACTCTTCACAAGCCTTAATTTCTTTAGACAACTGTGCATTAATTTGTTCTTCTTTATCTCTTTTTTCCATACTTTTACCCATCAAAATAACATCTAAATTAATAAAGTATTTTTTTAATTAAAAATTGCAAAAATTAATAAAAAAACATCATTTTTGTTAAGAAAAACAATGAAATTGTTACAAAAACAATGAAAATTAAATGCTTTAAAAAATTATTTTTTTGTTTTTTGTTCTTTTTATTCTTTTTTTGGGTTTTTTTAGGCTCTTCAATTTTATTTACTTTTTGCTTTACGGTTTTTCTTGCTTCTTTTATTTTTTCTTTTACCCTTTTTTGAGATGGGGTCAATTCTTTTTTTCTTTTATTTGTTTTTTTGTAACGAACTACATTGTTAACAAAGCTTTCATCCTTTCTCCCGTCTATTGTTTTTTCAACATTCGAATTGAACTCTCCTTGTTTTAAGTTTAAAAGTTCTGCTTTTTGTTCACTTGCAAGACGAACATACTCATCAACCAATTTATTTTCTTTTAAAGGTTTTTGGGTAATTAATAGTGTTTCATCAAATTGTAATTTTCTAATTTTTTCATCCCTCTTTTTAGAATAAGAATAACTTATCGCTATTTCAAACGCACGCTTTATCGCTTCTAAGACTTCCGTTGGTGCTATATCTTCACCGTGGGCACACTTATTTCCGGCACGCTTTATAAAAAATAAATCCTCAACAAATTCTTTTTGTTCCTGAGTTTCAATTTTATCTTTTAAACAATTCACTACATCATCAAAAGTCATTTCCTTTTGAACTTCGCCTAAAACTTTTTTTGCTGTTTTTTCTGCAAATATCCTTAATTGCACAGCACATTGGTTAAAATATTCATCTCTAAATAATTTTTCGCTATCAATTATTAAAGAAAATAATTCTTTATCAATACTTTTTAAAAAATCAAAATTACTTGCCAAAACTTTTCCTTCTTAAGAATATCTTAATTTATCCATTAATTTTAAAAACTCAGGAAACGATGTCTCATGGCAACTAAAACCGTTTATTATAGTGTCTTTTTTATTAATCAAAGACAAAACATAATAACTCATTGCAAGCCTATGATCCAAATATGTCTCCAATTTTGCAGTCTTATCTATTTCCTTTTTTCCAACAATTATAAATCCATCTTCTTTTTCTTTTATATCGACTCCAAAAGCTTTCATACCCTCAACAATCGCCTTTATTCTGTCCGATTCTTTATTTCTTAAATCTAGAGCATCTTCTACAACACTTTCACCATCTGCAACAGAAGCTAAAACTGCCAAAATTGGTATTTCGTCAATCAATCTGGGTATAATGTCTCCATTTATGGAAAAAGGCTTAATATTTTGGGTATAGCATACTTCAATATCTGCCACTTTCTCTCCGGAGATAATTCTTTCAGCTAAAATTGAATATTTTACATTTGCTTGTTTAAATACGTCTAAAATACCTGTTCTTGTGGGATTAATTCCGACATTTTTTATCAATACTTTTGATTCAGGAACAATTGCCGCTGCAACCATAAAAAAAGCTGCAGAAGAAATATCCCCAACAATTTCAACATCATTTGGTATAAACTCACTTTTTTCAATACTTGTCCAAAAACCTTCATCGTCTTTTCCGGTTTTGATATTTGCTCCAAAATACTTAAGCATAATTTCTGTATGATTTCTTGATAAAACAGGTTCTATAACTTTTGTACAACCTGAAGCATTTAACCCTGCAAAAATAACAGCACTTTTAACTTGAGCCGAAGCTATGGGAGAAAAATAAGTTATAGAATTCAATTTTTTCCCTTCAATACTTAAAGGAAGTTTATTTTGATTTGATGTAATCCTGGCACCCATTAAACTTAATGGCTTTATAATTCTTGCCATAGGTCTTTTTTGAAGACTGTCATCCCCGATAAATTTACAAGTAAATCCTTCAAAAGAAGAAAATAAACCCGAAAGCAGCCTTACTGTTGTTCCCGAATTACCACAATCTAATGGTTGCACAGGGTTTTTAAATGCTTTTGTAGCATCAAGCATAATCTCTCTATCAGCTATTTTTTCAAATTCAACACCGATATTTTTTAAAATTTCTAAAGTAGCAACACAATCTTTGCCTAAAGATAAATTTTTAATTCTAATCTTTTTTTGAGTATATTTTGAAACTATCGAACCAATTATAAGGCTTCTATGAGAAATAGACTTATCAGGAGGAATGACAATCTCTCCTGATAAGCATTTTTCAATTTTTGAAGTTTTCAAAAAATTATCCATTTTTAGCCGTTAGCAAGCTCCGAAACAAAATTCGGCACACAAAATACAGCGCTATGAAGTGCTCTATTATATATCTTACAAGTATTAGCAATTTTACTTGAGCGAACTTCATCTATTTCAGATGAGTTCAATGGAATTTCTACATCATCACTACAAAAACCCCATGACCAATATCCGCCGGGGTATGTAGGCATCGGGCCGCAATAAGGAGCCACGTTTTTAAACACTTTTCTCAATAATTTATATGTTTTTTTCATATTTTCACTCTGTGCAAAAGGACCTTCTGTTTGGGGAACAACGATTCCACCCTTTTTTAAAGCACGTTTAACATTATTATAAAATCCCTCATTGAACAAACCTTCCCCAGGGCCAATCGGATCCGTTGAATCAATTAAAACAACATCATAAACATCTTCTTTATCTTTAATAAAATCAATTGCATCTTGCACAAGAACGGAAACTCTCTCATCGTTCAATCCGCATGCAACTGTTGGAAAGAACTTTTTAGAAGCTTCAATAACCATTCCATCTATTTCAACCATATCAATATGTTTAACTGAATCATATTTCAAAAGTTCACGAACCGTACCGCCGTCACCACCTCCTATTACTAGGATGTTTTCAGGATTATTATGAGTCAACATTGGAATATGAACAATCATCTCATGATAGAAAAACTCATCACGCTCAGTTACCATCATTAAACCATCCAAAGTTAATACATTACCAAAAGCTCTTGAATGAAAAACATCAACAGTCTGGTAGGGAGATTTATCAGAAAACAAATCTTTGTCATTTTCTATTGCAATTCCAAAACCTTCAGGGGTGATTTCATGGTATAATTTTTCAGCCATTTCTTTTCCTTTATTTAACTTAAACATGTTTCATAATTATACAAAAAAAATTAAGTATTTGTTATAATTATTTTAATGAAAAGCAAAAATAAAATTATGGATTCATTTGAAGAATTTATTGCCTTACCCTTATCTATTCTAAAGAACAGAATAATACAAATAACGGGCTTTAAATCAGATTTTGTGTCAAGTAAGTCCATCAATGTTGAATTAACAGATGACACTGTTCATATAAACGTTGTGAATAGCGAAGGAGCATATAATTTATTAAGCAGCGTCATCTACAAAAAACAAATGCTTAAAAAACAACACCAAAAGGAAAAAAAAGAACAAACAAAAACTGCGGTTTAAACCATATGAAAATTAAGAATGCAAAATTTTTAACAAGTTCCCCCAATTTAGAGCTCTGTCCCGATGTAGATATACCGGAGTTTGCTCTTTTAGGTCGCTCTAATGTTGGAAAATCAAGTTTTATAAATACCCTGGTTAATCAATCAAAACTCGCAAAAACCTCAAATACTCCAGGTAAAACTCGACTTATTAACTTGTTTGAAATACAAACTGACACAAAACCATTTATTTTAGCAGATTTACCTGGATATGGTTTTGCTAAAGTTTCAAAAAAAGAACAAGAATCTTGGCAAAAAAACCTTGAAAAATACCTTCTGAAAAGAAAAAACATCGTTTCAACCATACAATTTATTGATGCAAGGCATGACATACAAAAAAATGACTTTCAAATGCAACAATGGCTTAAATACAATAATATTCCTTGTTTTAATGTTCTAACAAAATGTGATTACATTTCTAAAAATGAAATATCAAAAAAAATATCCATAATTAAAAAAGAATTTCAAAATGACGCTATACCCTTTTCATCAAAAGAAAAGCAATATATAGCAGAAATACTAAATAAAATTTCAAATTTAATATAAATTTTCTAAAACAACAAGATTCCTTTCAAAATTTTCTTCAAGAGGCAATTTATAAGGAATTATATTAAATTCTGCATTTTTATATTTATTTTTAAAATTTTCAATTTCTGATTTAATTGTCTTTGATTTATAAATTAAAAATTTACCTTTTTTACCAATATGTTTTTTTGAAAATTCAAAAACATCAAGAATTGATCCCACTGCCCGAGAAACAATCAAATCAACCCCCAAGGAAGATACATCCTCTATTCTTGCATAAACTATTTCAAGATTATTTAATTTTAAAGTATTTTTTATTTCCTTTATAAAGTTTATTTTTTTCACCCTAGAATCATTCGCAATAATAGTTTTTTCAGGAAAACAAATCGCAAAAATTACACTCGGAAACCCGCCTCCGGTACCAACATCCAATATTTTTTTAACGCTGTTAAATTCATCCCATTTCAAAATAGACAATGAATCAAATACATGTTTTTCAAAAATTACTTTTACATCATTTGAACTCATCAAGTTAGTATGTTCATTATATTGAACAAAATTTTTATACCATAAGTCCAATTTTTCAATAATTTCTTCGTTTATTTCAAAACCAAGTTCTTTTTTTAATATTTCAATTCTTTCTCTACTTATCATATTTTTCTAAAATTAAATTATAACTCACAGCATCTAAACGCATTTTAATATCTTTAATTCTTTGATTAATTCTTGAAATATTTTCATCATTAGGATTATTTTTCAAGGACGCTTTTGCGCTCAAAAAGTTAATAAGCGCTTTTTCATCATTTCCTCTGTCATAATGAAATTCTCCGGCTTCAAAATATACAAGTGCAATTTTAAAATCATCATTCAATTTTTGAGCAGACGAAAGTGCTTGTTTAAAATAACCGATAGCAGAAACTTCATCAATTCTTGCATATAATTTAGCAAGCTCTTTTTGAGAAAAATACATATTTTCATAATCGTTAATTTCACTATCGTATAATAATGCAAGTTTTAGAAAATCAATCGCCTCTTTATAATTTTCCAAATCTATATAAATCAAAGCCAAATTTGTAAGTGATGCCGAATAATACTTATTCTCAGTTCTTTCTGAACTTATTGTATAATTTTTTCTATAATATTTTACTGCGTTTTCTATATCTTGATTTTCATCATATAAAACACCAAGTTTATAATATATTTTTGCAGTCAGTTCTTTATTCTTACCCAAAGCAAGCGAAAGAGCTTTTTCATAATTTTTTATAGCACTTTGCACCTTAGAATCTGCTTCATCGATTTGAGCAATTTCAATATAAGCTTTTATTCTATAACTTTTCTGATTATTTTCATTATTTGCAATAACTTTAAATCTTTCTTTCGCATCATCAATTTTATACAAATTTTTACAACAATTTGCAATAAAATATTCTAACTCACAAACCCTTGAATCCCTCATTTTTAAGGCAATATCGAGTGCGGTTTCATAATATTTTTGAGCGACTTTATACTCATTTAAAAATTCATGATTTTTTGCAATTAAAGATAATATCTCTATTCTAAATTCACCCTCGAAATCAACCTCATAAGCCCTTTTAAGCTCTGACAAGGCATCATTATATTTATATTCTTTTGAAAAATCTCTTGAGCTATTTATAAGACTCACAATAAAAAGTCTTGTTTTTTCCTTATTTTCATCAGCTAGAGACTTTTGGTTCAAGTCTTGCAAACGTTTTTGAATTAAAAGTTCATTTTCTTCTTTTGATAAAACATTTTTTCTTTCTTTTATTTTATTTAACTTTTCCGATAATTTTGACTTTTGATGCAATTTTTCATCATGCCAGCTTGACGTTACAATTCCTAAATATGAAAAAGCTTTTTGACTTTTATCAGGAGAATTTATTGCAGGAATTAAAGAGTTAAAAAGTTCTATTTCTTTTCTGATGGATTCTCTTGAAAGTCTTATAAGTCTATCTTTGGGGCTTTTTGTCAGCTCATTTTCATAAATATCAATCAAATTTTTATAATATGTAATCTTTTCTTGTATGGAAAAAGTTTTAACAATATATTGCTTAAAATAATCCTTTACATATATTTCATTTTTAAAGAAACTTACCAAAAAATTTTTTGATAAATAATCTATATGAGAAATATCTCCTAACTTGTATGTACTTAAAAATTCTAAGCTCACAGGATGCGATAAAGTACATAATACCTTAAACAATCCCTGATAAACACTTGGTGTCAAAGAAACAAATTTTGAAACCATAAATTCTTCAAAACCTATTTTAAGACCCATGCTTTTTCTTTCAAATTCACTTATTAAATCTTTAAGACCAATTCCTGTGATACCTGAATATTTAACAGCCATTTTTAAATATAATTCAAGTCCGCCTGTTATTTCATAAAATTTTTCTTTCGTTTCATCATCCAATGCCTCAGACAATACAGAAAGCTTAGATTGAAATTCTTTTTTATCTATTTGCTCTATTTCAACTGTTTTTACCTTAATTTTTTTAAATCTAAAAAGATTAGCACCCGAATTTCTAGAGACTATTATTATTTTAACATTTTCATAACTTGCAAGATGCGACAAAAAATCAACAATTTCAATATTTTTTTCAACTTTTTCAAAATTTTCAACAACAATAACACAATTTGCATTTATTGTTTTAAAATAATGACTGACTTTTTCTTTAAAATCTCCTTCTGTAAACTTTTTTAAAGAAATTTTCTGCGCCAAAGAAAAATTCCTTAATGCGTCATAAAAATTTAACAAGAAATCGTCAATCACAGTGTTTTCAAAGCAAAAATGCTGAAAAACAAGATTATTTTCACTAAGTTGAGGAATTATTTTTCCTATTGTTTCACTCTTTGCAGAACCCTTGGGACCATCCAAATAGATTAAGTCAAAAGTAGATATGACAAAATTTAAAATTTCATTTATAATAGAATTGTTAAATTGAAAAAGGCCTTGAGTCATAATATTATTGTACATAATTTCTCGCATTGTTTGCAATAGTATAAATATTCGAACGGCATTATAAAAAACAATAGTTGTCATAACCAAAAAGCTTATTAGGTGTATGTTTTACGGTTTATATAATTATTAAATTTTGTAAAGAATATTTAAAAACAAAAGGCAAAATTTACAATTTAGTGTTGTTTATATATATGTGTTTAGTTGTTTGGGGTAAAAATGCAACAAGTTCAAAATTCCAGTGTTGATAGTCTGCCTAAAATAGGCTACCGTGTCTCTAAAGAAAATAAAAAAGAAAATATTTATAAATCAGAATCACACATTCCAAAGCAAGGTCCCTTTATGGACATTAAAGCTGGTGCGCATAAACTTACAAACGATATTCTGACTTATTTTCCTAAAGGATTTTCAGGTTCAAAAAACAGCAATTTCTATGAATATCTTTCATTGGGCATGGTGCCTTATATTATAGGTAGCGGCATGTTAATTGGTCTTTACGGACTTGCAAACGGAAAATTTAACAGTTTTGATAAAGGAGCCGCAAATAAATTTGCAAAAAGAATGGGCGCAGGAGTTATTTTATATGGACTTGGCAAATGGCTCTCTAAAAAAATAGCACATTTGGGAATTTTTGCATCAACCGGAATAAATCTCGATTGGAAACTTTTAAACAAAGTAAACGAGCTACCTGAAAATGGTCAAGAAAAAGGCTTAGTTAGAACTCAATACCCCGGAGTTTTTGATTCTGCCGATTTTCCAAGAAAAGATAAAACTGCTGTTTGGGGAGAACTTGAACACGGAAATATATATGCCTTTGAAGATAAAATTCTAAAAAAAGCCGGATATAAAAAAGAACAAAACGCACCAAATCAAACGGCATGGCCATTGATTAGAGCAGTAAAAGTAAGAACAACAGCACTGGAAAACATAAGCAAATATATTGTTGCCGCAACAGGAGTAGCTCTCGGCTTTCAAAAATCTTTTGAAAATATTGAACTTAAAAAACCAACGAGCATTTTAAAATCTCTTAAAAAAAGTTTTGGACAACTTTGGGAAGGCAACGAAAGAAACTTTGCTTCTAAACACTTTGGAAAAGCGCTCCTTATAGGGTCTGCTCTTGCAACGCTATTAACTTGGTTAATACCGACTTTGGAATTTAAATCCAAACCAAACACCATGGTCTCAAAAGTTGACACCAAAAAAGAATTCGAGGTGGCATAATGACAATTACCATCAGTCCTTTTCTTAGAAATCAATTAAATAATAACAGACGATCAAATAACACAACAAATCATCATGAAAAAATTTATGAAGATTTAAAACAACACGCAAATGACGTCAAACCAAATGACGCCAAAGCAAAACTTGTAAAACAAAATCCCATTTCAGGAACTGCTTCAGCTATTAAAGATAACTTCAATGACGGGCTAAACTTCTTTAAAGCTGCCAAAACTGGAAAAATGAATGATAACAACCTCGGAAGAATAAACGACCTTGGAATGAAAGCAGGAGCACTTCTTATTGCGACATTTTTAGCTACACACGCCAAAACAAAAACTGAGGCATTAATGCAATTTATAGGAGGAACAACTTTCTTTGCTTCAATGGCTCTTTGGCCAAAAATATTTATAAATCTTCCCGCAAGAATAATTCATGGATTTCCGATAGATGAAAAATATATAAGTGCACAAGGTGATAAAAAAGACTTATACCTTGATAACCAATTTATTCCCACAGGACTTCACTCTAAAAAACAAAAAGAACGTGAAATGAAAAGAATGGGTATAAATCCTAATGAACTTAATGCGGAAGAAAAATGGTTCAGAAAAAGACAAAAAACCGCACTTCAAAATAGAACATTATGGATGGCAACAGCAGGTTTTGCAACTCCTCTCATGACAGCACTTGTAGGAAACTATGTTCAACCAAAAGTTGAAAATGCTGTTATTGAACATGAATTTAAAAAAGTAAAAGACATCTTATCAAATGATAATGCTTTAAATAACTACCTTATAAAACAACAAGACCTAAGTAACGTTGAAGCATTAGAGCATTTATTTACTCAAGTTAAAGGTAAAAAATTAGATGATGAATTTTATGAAAAATTAGCAGAACTTTTACAAATTGGCGATTTATCTCAAAATATGAAAGATAAAGACAATTGGAAACCGCTTGAAAGCTTAAAGCCAAATGAACTGATAGAAGCTCTTAAAAAACTACAAGAACAAAAAAGTATAGTAGATGAAGAAAGCTTAAGAAAACTATTAGAAAATACACATCAAGCTACGGGTACAGCTTTAAAGCTCAATGGACCAAAAACAAAACTTTCAGAGGAAACAATAAATTCAATAATAGGACAACTTGGCGAAAATAAAACTCTTGAAAATTTAAGAAAAGTTTTAAATTTAAAAGAGACTAAAAAACAACTGGGCGATAAACAAATAGAGGCAATACTAAACGAAGTAGAAACCGATAATGAAGAATTTTTTAAAGCAATTAGAGAATATAACAAGGGTTTCCTTTCAAAAATCAAAGGAAGAATAAAAGGGTTCCTTGATTTAATGAACCCTGTTGCAGGATCAAAATCTGAATCAATCTACACAAAGCAATACAATGATTTAATGAGTGAAATTTCTAAAAGATTAGGAATAACAAAATATCAAGACCTTAAAAAAATTAAAGAACAAGGAAATAGTGCCGCAAAAAAATTATTGCAAGACAAAATAAAAGTTTTAATTGATGAGCAAGATAAAAATTATATTGATGGCTTCAATAAATTTGTTGACATTACAACAAGTCATCTTGGAGATAGAAATCTACAAAGCTTTGAAAATGACATAAGAGCAGCTTTTGGAGATAATTTTCCACTTCTTCGTGATAGAAAAAAACTGGAAGACTTTTTAAAATATGTTAAATCAGCTGATGAATCAAATACCAAATTATTACCTGAAAATAAAACTTGGTTAATGCAAATCTTTGAAGATTATTCCACAACCGAACAAAGCGCACCAAAGAAAGCTTCAATTGACGTGCTTAATTTTGAAGGAATAACAGGTAATAAAAAAGAAGCATCAAATAAACTTGGTGAAACATCATCTTTAATGAAAATATTTAATGCAGGTACGCAAGATGAAACATATTTCAAAAAATTAGACGGGCTTACCAATGCTATAAATGATTTTTTAAGCGCAAAAAATACAAATTATAATCAAGCAAAAGATACTTTAAGAGAAACTCTTAAAAACATTCTCGGAGAAGAGCATTCAATAGTTAGATTCGACCGTGAATTTGAAAATTTTGCACAACATATAAAAAAAGATAATTATGTTTGGATAAATGAAATTCTAAGCGGAAGTAAAGCAGATCAAATTTTAACAAGTCAAATTCTCGGAGGAAAAGAACAACCATCACATTTATTCAATTTACTTTCTAGATATATCAAAAATAAAAATACAGATATTGACTATACAAGAGCAAAATTAATGATTTGCGCTAATTTTGAAAGAAGAGCAAAGGAAGGATTTTTTGACGCTTTTGAAAACAATGAAATAGAAGCAATAAGAAATTTCTTATATGACGGAACAATTTCTGATGCAATTAACAATCTACAAATTCCAAATAAAGATACAGGAAAAAGTATACTAGAAGCAGTATTTGACTCATCTGTATTTAAATCCGAAGAAAAGGTAATGCCCGGAATCTCAAACATTATTGAATCCCTTAAGTCATTAGGTAGCGAAGCTAACAATTTCACAGAAAGAACCCTAAAAGCAAACAGTCTTTCAGACCAATTTAAAACATATGCTACAAGACTTTACAATAATAAAACTTGGATGAGAATATTTGCACCAATGGCAATAGGACTTGTAGCGGTAACTCTTTTAGTTCAACCATTTTTTGGAAATATCAAAAAAGAATTTCCGGAAGATAAAAAGTCGGGAGGTGCTAAATAATGATTAACAGACCGATTAGCCCAATATTGGCACAAAAAATGAATATTCAAGCAAACCAACAAGAACCTCAACAAAAACAAACAGTAGAGGCTAATTTCTCATACGACAATTTTAAATATTCTCCTCTTTTAAAACAAACTATACTGGCTCAATCAAAAAATATCTTAAGTGCAACAAAAACAAGTGCCATAAACCAAACAACAGAAAAAACAGAAAATTACAAAAATAATCTAAAATCAATGTTTTTAAATAACGAAGCTCAAATTCTTGCTGTCATAATCAGAACAATGAATGCTCAAGATACTGACGGAAATGAATTAATTCAAGGAGATGAAAAATCAGGAAATTTAATCAATGCAATAGACAGACTTGATGAAATAAAAAATACAGGCTTTAACACCCTTCATTTGCTTCCAATTCATCCTACCGGAAAAACAAAAGCAATGGGTACAGCAGGCTCACTCTACGCACCATTGGACTTTCTTGCTATCGATCCTGAAATTGTAGATGAAAATCCACCTGAAAAATATAAAAAAAGAATTGAAGAAATTTATCTGCAATTAACAGGCAAAAAACTAACAAAAATGGACAAAAATGATCCTGATGTTGCAAAAGCACAATGCAAACTGTTTTTAGAAGAATGTCACAAAAGAAATATAAAAGCTATGCTTGATTTACCGTCTTGCGGAAGTGTTGATTTTGCAAAAAATCATCCCGAAATGATGGCAGTAGACGCAAACGGAAAAGAAAAAGTGCCTCAAGGATGGCAAGACATTAGAATGTTAAAACCATTCAAAAATGAAGAAACTCGTGAATTAAACGAATCAGTTCTTGATCTGCACAAAAAATATGTTGATATGTGTGTTGAACTGGGTTTTGACGGTATAAGAGCAGATGTAGGCAGAGCAAAACCTGTTGAATTTTGGAATGTAATAATCAACTATTCACACGCAAAAGATCCTCAATTTGCTTGGCTTGCAGAAACATACACACACGAAGACGCCTCTCCACAATTAAATATGCCATATGACAGACCAAAAGAATTACTAGAAGTTGGTTTTGACGCATACTATGGTCAATATCACATATTTAACGAATGGACGCAAGCTAGTCAACTTTATGATTATGTAAAAGAAAATATAAATTTAAATAATGAAATCGGAAAACCAAAATCTCTTATAGGTTCATTTGCAACCCATGATGATTCTTCTCCGATGTTATATGGAGGTGCGCCTTGGGTAATGTTTACAACCATTTTACAAGGAATGCTGCCACAACTAAATCCTTATATGATTGACGGAACACAAACAGGCGACTATTATATGTACCCGTATGACCATGCATTAGTTAAAGAAACAGAAACCGATAACCATGAATGTACAGTACATACAGGAAGAATAGACATATTCAACAAATCAAGAAAACCGGGCGGAAAATTCCCCGAAATTGAAAATGTTGCAAAAACAATATTCTCCTTAAGAGACGGAAATTACAACGAAACAAATAAAAACTCGAACACTAAATTAAATATGCAAAACTCCAAAGATGTTATTACAAAAGGATCTTTTATAATACTTCCGACAAATAATCCTGAAATAATAGCATTTGCAAGACACAAAGACGGAAAAACATTAATATTTATAGGTAATAGAAATGTAAACAGACCTGTTGGCGGTAAAATAACCATCCCGGGATTAAAACCTGAGCAAAAATTCAATAACCTAATGCCTAAATATGGAGAAGAATGTAAATTCCAAAACAATAAAAATGGCACTGTTACAGTTGAATTAGGCACATCAAGGGGATGTGTATTTGAAATTGATAATACCGAAATTGAAAAATTATCAGACCCCAAAAACGTTATGCAACAAAAATATCTAAATTAAATGTTAAACAAATCAACTAAAGGGAACTATAAGACTATAAAAGGGAAAGCTATGGATTTATCTGTTAACAAAATAAAAGGAAACAACTTAAAATTTAAGGGTATGAAAGGTGCATTTCATAAAGACAATACACCCATTTTAAAATTTATTGCGCCACCTTTTGACAGACAAAATGAAACAGTAACCCTTCAAATAGCTATGTTAAAGCAGGATAAAGAAACAAAACAATATGAACCGCTAGAACAAGAAAATATAATGGAGCTTGATTTCGAAGATGACGGAACTTTGGTATTAAGCCAAGATAATGTTAGAGAATATTCAAGAAATTTTGCATACAGATACAAAATTACAAACAAAAACAATGGGCAAGAACGATATGTTGTTGATGGATTTAAAAAAATAAAACTTAAAGATAACAGCAAAATGAATCTTATTGAACAAAGCGACAACTACTTAATAACCCCAAAAACGGGTCCTATGTATCATAGCTTTGTTGACTCAGATGCAATTTTAGATATCAACGGAAAACCTAAAAAATTTGATTCGGATTTTGTAAGAAATCATTTTAATAAGCTTGGCGGAAGCATCAAAGGGTTAACTTATTTATTAAAAAACACAAATGAACTTGAAAATTATAGATATATAATTACAACACCTGATATAGGAAATGATCCAACATCCAGCCATAAATATTGGCCAAGCAATCAATATCAATGCTCAAACATTGAAGATTTTAAAGAATTTATTTTTGAATTATATAAACGAGGCAAAGGATATGTTGCAGACGGAGCTTTCACTTCGCAAGGCATACATTCTCCTATGGTGCAGCATGTTTTAAAATGGGGAGAAAATTCACCCTTTTATAATATGCTTAAAGTCGATGGAAAAATAAATTTAGGGGTTTTACCTGATAAAACTTATGATGGAACAATAGAACCACAAGACTATATCGGTATAAGAATAGTAAATTCTCCAAATATAAAAGGGTACGACAGCAAAAAACCAATCTATATACAGTTTTTTGATTCACGTCTTTCAAGTGATGAACAACAAAACTCTAACGAACTGATAAAAGCATACGATAAAAATCCTTCTGACCATTATGATATAACCTCTCATCAAGATTCCATAATTCCTTATTATTTTGAAATAAATCCAAATGATGCAAAAAGACTAAAAGCTTTTGGAAAAAATAAGACAATATTATTAAAAGATATAGAAAGTTTAAACGATTTTCTAACTTTTGAAAATTTTTCAATTGTAGAAAAATCTAAAGCTTCAGGAGCAAATTTCTGGGATGGCAACCGTGACATCATTAAAATGAACCTTTCCAATCCTACAAACTCAAGAATAGACATTGAAGGGTACAAAAACGCCAGAGATTATCTTTTTGGAGTTGCAAGTTTTTGGAGCGAAACTATTCAATCAGATTTAATCTTGAAAACTGCATTAATGGGTAATTCTGAAAGGAAACAAACAGCAATACAAAACGACCTTTCTGAAGAAGAATATAAAGAATTAACAAAATCCCATTCTGAAGTAAAATCATTTATCCTTGAACAAGGAAAAACAGTTGAAGATTATATAAAAGAATTCCCGCTTCAATCGATTGAAACAAACCCAAATTTAAGCGCTGTATTTTCTGAACCAAAATTCAATGAAGAACTTCTTTCAAAGGATACGTTTGAAGAAATACGAACAATTGTAAATGATGTAATAGATGAAGCAATACCTGATGAATACAAACAAGATGACGATTATAGAGTTTATGTTACAAAGCTCTATACACCAACAATACTAAAAAATATATATGCAGGAGCATTATGCCCCAATGCAATAGAAGATGACGGAACAATTAATCAAAACGAAATGAAAAAAGTTTCGCTAAATTCCCTAAATGCAGCAAATGCAACCACTCCGGAAGAAGAAAGAAAAATAGTAATAAGAAAAATAACAAACGGCATCAATAGAGAAACAACTGAAAAAATTAAACAAAAAATGAAAAAAGATCTGCAAAATATAGACCTTAATGGTTTTAAACTTGCAGAAAGTATAGTTATTCAAGGAAAAGCCGGTCTAAACTGGAGATTTGATGCAGCTAAAGACATAGGTGATTTAGATTCCGTAAGAGACAAAACTGCAAGCTTTAAAAGTATTATGGATGGAGACAATCAATTCCCGGGAGTAAAACAATTTTGGACTAAATTTATCTCTAATGCTGCAAAATACAACCCTTCTTTATATAGTATTGAAGAAATAACTGATTTTTGGGCATTTGCAGATAAAGAAGATATGCTAAATAAGAACTTTGACGAAAAGCTTGATGCTTGGTTTAAATCACTTTCTGAAGAAGAGCAAAAAATTCACGAAAATCAAATGCCATATGTAAAAGAAATAGAATTTATTAATTCAACAGGAGCAACAACAAGCTCTAATTATGATGCTTATTTTAATAATTTAACCGCTTATCTGGGGGTTGATCCGGAAAATGGTTATGATAAAAGCCATGATGCAGGAAATATAGTTCAACTTAAAAAAAGAATGGAAAACTTTATTGCTAGTGTACAACCAAACATGGCTATACTTTCTCATATGTTTTTTGATAACCATGATAAGCCCCGTATTCTTCATACCCTGCCTATAAATATGGAATTATTCTCCAAAATAAATATGCAATACGCATCCGAAGAAGATAAAAAACAAGCAGCTCCCCTTTTAGAAGGAAGAACAGATTATAAACGAATCTCTGCTAAAGCGGTTGCAGTTGGCTTATTAATGAAAAAAAACATAGATGAAATATATAAAAACGATCCGGACAAGAAAGATAAACTAACAAAATCATTAATTAATCTTGTAAATGGCAAATCAAGTGCTTCTCCAAAACCAAATTTTAAAAGAGCAGAAGCATTTGGTACAACTCCATATGAAATATCAACACGTGATATATTCAAAAATGCCGGTTATGATAATAACGAAGATGAAATTATAGCATTCCACTACAATCTAAAGAAAAATTCAATGCACTTGCAAGAAAACTTGTGGGAAGTGATGAATGCCATAATGGGTACTCCTAGCATATTTTATGGTACAAACTTTGGTCAAACAGGCTATGAAACAGCTTCAAAAAACGTTTATGTTCAAAACAGAAATCAAGCAATGCATGAACTACAATACAAAAACGGTTACAAGGAATTTTATAAGAAAATAAATGCCATTACAGAGCTATATAAACAACCGGGTTTAAGCGCTCTAAGAAACGGTTTTCCAATTTCTCTTAAAAACACAAGTGCAATCAATGGCGTTCATCCCGGTGCGGTTCTGTATTTTAGAGAAAAAATCAAAGAATATGCCGAAAAAGAAAATAAGACATTTGATGAAATTATAGGAATTATAAATTCAAAAAATAAAAATGAAGGCAAACAGGAATATGAAAGATTTTTATCTGAAGATTTAAAAATAGATGGTGCAAACGGAAATTTTGAAACACTAAAAAACGCACTATATGGATTAAACCCTGAAAATCCTTCGACAGAAAAGAATATTGACTTATGGCCAATTTTTAAATACGACGAAAAAGGCTCAAAAACAATAAGTATAATTACAAATAATGGTATAACAAGAAAAAAACAGTCGTATAAAGCTAATAGCTCCAATAAAACATATAAAGTTATGGGTATTCCGATAAAAGATAATTCAGATAGATGTCCTCTTGAAGAAGGAACAAAGGTCGTAAGAAAAATTTATGATAGCAAAAATGAAAAATTTGTTGACGATAAAACAGAATATGTCATTAAAAACGGAAACGTTCAATCAGTAAACGGAGACCCAATTCAGTTAACTGAAACTGTTGAAACATTCTATGTACCCAATCAAACAAATATCAACGTAAAATATAGAACGAGATAATATAATTAAATAATTTTTACACTAAAATCATCTTTTAAAGCCTCAATAACATGTGGGTTTATGAGTGCTTGCGGACAATTCGAGAGCAAAATTTCATCAACTTGACCCAAAAGCGAAAGGACCATAAATAAACTTGTTAAATTACATTGTGCAAAAAATAATGTAATTTTAACATTTTTGGCTTTTAATTTTTTTATTGCTCCAATTAAAATATCCGCTTCACAAGGACAATTTAAATTTATAATTTTTTTATTTTCATATACGCTTAAAGTTTCAAAATCAACCTTACCAGTTATTATTACGACTTCATTTTCTTTAAATTCTTCAATAATTTTATTAACATCTTTAATATCATAATTAACATCAATATATTTTTTTTCTAAATCTTTATTGAAACCATCAAGCTTCAAAGCTGACTGTACAACAGGATTATAATTATCATTTTGTATATCAAAAACTTTACTAAATGAAATTATTTTATTTGAAAATATTTCACCTCTATATAAACTATCTATTTTTTGAATAAAATTTTGAGTTATTAAAATTGACCCCGGAAAAACAGAAAAATCGTACTCTGCATTATCTGTTCCATAATGACCCTTTAAAAATCTATTGTTTTTAAAATATGGGTAAAAATGAGCTAAAAATAAAGCGCCATTTGTATATACATTAACATCATCTTCAAATAATCCTTCAATTTTCATGTTTTCAAGAGTATTTAAAAGCTTTTGTAATTCATCAAGATCATCGCCTGAAACAAGTATGCAATGACCTTTTGAAGGGCTTATATTGACTGAAGCATTTTCTTTATCTCCAAATCTTTCTTTATATACTTTAAAAAGCATTTCACGAATTTTTAAAGCCGAATTTGAAAATTCCAAAATCCTTCTTATGATTTTTTCATCTCTAATTGAATAACCATTGGTTAAAGCAAAAAATCTTATTATTTCATAATCAAAATCATTAAAATTTTGCTCAAATTTCTTAATTTTTACAACATCGATTGCAGCCAATCTTGCAAAAATTGTAATTAATTCGAAAAGTCTAAATTTCTTTTTGTCACAATTCTTCTGTCTTATAACAATATTATTTTGAGAAAACTCAATTAATTCATTTATTGTAATATTATCATTTATTTCAAAATTAGCATTTATAATTTCACAAGGAAGTTGATTATTTGAACAATAACCTATGTAACTTTTTTTAACTTCTTTTTTATATGAATTTAATTTTTTAAAAAGTTCTATATATTTTTTCTGATTAAAACTTGTATTTATTAGAAAAATAGATAATACATCAATCAAAAGAATAACAGCTTCTTTATTTGACATCTTAAATTCATTTAACTTAACTAAATAAAAAGCTAATTCTCTTGCTTCACTTAAAAGCAATTCATACAAAGAATTAACGCTCGGATGAATTGAACAAACACCCGATAATTGACAAGCATTTTTTTCCGCAATATTTTTAAAAAATTCGTACATAATATAAAAGAATATTTGATTTTTTAAAAAAAGTAATTACCGAAAAGTTTAATTTTAAAACTACTACATTTATAGGATTAATTTGAATTTTTCAAAAATATGAAGCATAATAAAATTATATCAAGATTTACTAAGACTAAAGGGGAAAATATTGTTCAATAGTTACGGAAAAAATTTTGATGATGAACAATTCATTTGTCAAACAAATGGTGTTATATCAGATTCCATTGTACAAAATTGGACTATAAGCGCGCTGGAATGTTATAAAATTAATTGCAACTGTGCTATATGCCCAATAACAAAAGCAAAGTACTCCTTTAAATGTCAAATGAAACATATTGTAGATATTCTTTTAAAAACACGAGGACTGCCAAATGAAGCAGAAATTATGAACACAAATAAAGACATTGTGGCTTAACTTACATTTTATTTCTATTTTGTCCTATTTAAAAAAGATTTCAAAGCATCTGTTTTATTTGTTGGTGTCGATAAATCCAATGCTTCAAATTCGTCAAAATCATTTGAAACAAAAGCGCTTCCATAAAACTTCTTAACAAATAAAAGAATTAAGTAAAGAATTACCGAACAAAAAGCAACTGCCATCATGGTTTTTAAAAAAAGCCCAACAACCTTTTTGCCTTCCTTTTTTGCGTCAGGCACAACAGACTTTTTAACCTTTTCTGTATTTATAGGATCTATATCTAAATCCTTCACACTAATTCCATTTTCAACAAGGTTCATTTGAGCATTTATTTGGTTATTAATCGGCAAATCTTGTTCATTTTGCGCCAAGACGGCAGGAACAAAAACCAAATTACACAATAAAATGCTTGATAATACAATTTTATTGACTTGTTTTAGCACTTTTAACTCTCCTTGTTCTTTTTTTAGGCTTTTCTTCAGCATTAGCTTCTGTATCAGTTTCTGTTTCTTTTTTCTTAGTCTTTTTAGCTTTTCTTGAAAGTTTTTTAGGTTCAGATTTTTGTTCAGGGTCAGATTTCTGTTCAGAATTTTCAATTTCACCATTCTCCTGAACAACAGAAGTATTTTCTACCTTTTCTTTCTCAATCTCACTCACAGCTTCTTCGAGAGCAACTTTTACCTCGTTGTCATGTAAATCAACATTTTCATTTACAAGGCTTCTTTCTTCAATTGCGTCTTTTGCTCCGTCCATTACCACATCTTTAATCAAATCATCTATAAGTTCATTAACTTCCACCTTTGTTAATTCCGGCTTATTTTCCTGATTTTCAACAGATAAATTTTGCTGTAATTGTTCTCTATTTTGTCTATTTTTATTTTTATCTCTTCTTTGATTTTTATCAAATTTATAATTTTTCTGGTTTTGATTAGGTGCAACTTCATTATTAGAACTAAAGTTTGAGCCAAAAGGACCTTTAATTTTATTCATTTTTGCTCGATTTTCACCAACTGATGTAGGTGTTGCAAATTTTAATTCATCAATTACAAAACCTTGTCCTTGGCATTTATCACACTTTTTAGTAAATATTTCAGACAAACTTTGTCCTTGTCTATGTCTTGTTAACTCAACAAGCCCCAAATCTGATAATTGTCCAATTTGAGGTTTTGCTTTATCCTTTTCAAGTACAAGCTCAAAATGCTCTAATAAAGCGAGTTTGTCCATTCTGCTTGCCATATCAATAAAGTCTATTACTACCATACCGCCGATATTTCTTAGTTTTAATTGACGTGCAATTTCATCTGCAGCTTGTATATTGGTTTTTAAAATTGTTTCGGCTTGATTTGACGAACTTGTAAATTTTCCTGAGTTTACGTCCACAACGGTCAAAGCCTCAGTCTGTTGAATAAATAAATATCCACCCAAAGGTAAATTAACTTTTGTATTTAAAGAATTAATTATCTCCTTATTCACACCGGTTGCAACCAACAAAGGCTCATTTCCTTTGTGCATAACAACTTTTACCTGCATATTCCAATGTTGTAGCAGTTGAGTAGTTCTATGAAGAGCAAAAGCAGTATCAACAATAATTTCATCAACATTAGAATCGCAAGCTTCTCTTATAACTCTATATAATAAATCTTGATCTCTATATAAAAGCGTTGGAGGAGTAGCACTATCAGCAGCATTAACGATAGAATTCCACTTTTCAAGTAAAATTTCTAAATCTTCTTGAATTTCAGCATCAGTTTGACCTTCAGCCTCTGTTCTTACTATAACTCCGACACCCACAGGTTTAAGCAAGCTTACAATAGATTTTAACCTTGCTCTTTCTTTTTGAGAAGTAATCTTTTTAGAAACATTTACACCTTTTTCATCGGGCAATAACACCAAAAACCTTCCCGGCAAAGATAATGAAGTAGTAACCCTTGGACCTTTATGTCCTGTTGGTTCTTTTACAACTTGGACAATCAACTTTTGATTAGGTTTAACCTTTTCTTTCAAGCTACCCTTGCCCATAATATCATCTGTATGTATAAAACCCATCCTATCGCTCATACCAACATCAACAAAGGCTGCTTCTATTGAAGGCAAAATGTTATCTACACGAGACAAATATACATCTCCTAATAAAACATCTCCCTTTGACACAAAAAACTCACAGACCTTATTATCTTCCATTAAAGCAGCGATATTATCTTTTTCTGAAATAATAATCTTTTTTGACATATTCAATTTCCTTTAAACTTATATAACTCTCATTTCAGCATCGAAAAAACTTATACGTTTAATCCTAAAAACAGAGATATCCTCAAACAAAGCCTTCAAGAATTCATCTGCACGCAAAGAAGGCGTTTCATCATTTTGACCTGTTTTCAAAACAAAAACAAGGCAATCATCCTTAATCTCCATTGATTTCAGGGAACTTCTATAATTTACAATTTTTTCTATACCTTTTTTAGTTTTCTTCTTGATCAATAATTCATCAGAAGACAAACACTTTTCTATAATATATCTTATTTTTTCAAAATTGTAAACATGATTTTTTTTAAAATCAATTTTTGCTTCATATAATGCCCATTGAATATAATTTTCCAAAGATTTAGGTTCACCCTCGGTTTGCTCAACTAAAGATACGACCTCAATACCATTTGGAGAAAATTTATCAAATTGCGATATAAAATCGCTAGCCAAAGGTTCATAAGTTTGAAAATTGATAAGTTCACACTCAGACTCTATAAAAATAGGTAAAGCCGGAGAATATGATACTTTTGGCATTTTATTGTAACCTTGCGAAAGAACCAACTTTAGCTCCAAGCGTCTAAAAACTTTCAAAATTAAATTTTGCCAATCCAGATGAGAAACATATTTCAACTCATCCTTTTTTGCCACCTTTAATCTATGCTTGTATATTTTGTCTTCTTGCATTATTTACTTTTTTAATAAAATCCAATTCCCTATTTTGTTCTGATGTAAAATCACATCTGGAGAGCACATGACTTTGAAGTTCATTAAAATAATCAATCTCATTAATTGTTTTATCAAGTTGATCTTTTTTAATTTCCTTTACTAGCCTTGACAATATTCTTTTATTTATAAATTCATCTTCAAAAAAACTTTTCATAATAAGAAAATAACATTTTATACAAATTTTGGCAGAAAATTAAAAATACGTAACATTTTAAGAGAAAAAATGTCCTCTTTTTGAATTTAAAGTTATATTATCAAAGGAATACAAAGCAGCAGGACGCTTTGAAACAGATTTTGTGTATTCATTTGTTTCAACCAAAATATTTGATGATAACATTTTTTTTCTGAAATTTCTTTTATCCAAAGTTTTTTTCAAAATTAATTCATAAGATTTTTGCAATTCAGTTAAAGTAAACTTTTTAGGCAAAAGTTGAAATGCAATAGGACATAACTCCAATCTTTCCCTTGTTCTTTTTAAAGAATACTCAATAATTTCTTTATGGTCAAAAGCCAAAGGAGGCAATTTTTCAACATCATGCCACTGTACATCTGCCACGCCTTCAGTATTTTTAACATCCAATTTAATATCTTCTGCTCTCAAAAGTGCAAAATAAGCACATGTGATGACACGAGCATTAGGATAACGCAAAGGATCACCAAAGGTATATAGTTGCTCAAGATAAATATTTTGAACAGTTGTTTTTTCTTTTAATACCCTTAAAGCAGCATCATCAATATTTTCAGACAATCTTATAAATCCCCCCGGAATTGCCCATTTACCTCTAAATGGTTCATTTTCACGCTTTACAAGGAGAACTTTAAGTTTATCATTATGAATTGTTAAAATTACAACGTCAACCGTAACTTCATGTGTTTTTGTTTCAGCAAATGTTCTCATATGCCTATACTACAATAAACTCAGATTAAAGGCAAGAAGTACACTTAATTTTATTAAACTGAAACTTGAGCCTTTCTGGACTCAAGATAATTCAACAAACATAAAGCAAGTTGATCCGGACAACTTGTAGGTCTTGCACCACAAGTTATACCTTTTAATTTAGCAATTACATCATTTATATTCATACCAATGACAAGATTTCTTATTCCTTTGTGATTACCATCGCAACCACCAATAAAATCGACATCTTTTATAATGTCATTTTCGATTTCAACATCTATTCTTTTACAACATGTTCCTACTGTTAAGTAATTAATTTGTTCACGCATTTTAAATCCTCTCTCTAATATGATATAATTCTTTTATGTTTTATGTCAAACAAATTGAAAATAAAAATATATACTGTTCAGATTTTTTAAATAATCTTGAACACTTTTTTACATCAAGAGACTTGCTTGTTAAAAATAATTTAAATGCAATATCCAAATATTTAAATATCAAGCCGGAAAATTTATTACGCCCAAATCAAACCCACGAAGATAATATTGAAATAGCAAAAGAAAACATAAAAGAATACAAAAACACTGATGCTTTAATTGTTGAAGATAATAACATTGCAATCTATCTGAATTTTGCAGACTGTACACCTGTAATTTTATATGACCCAATAGGAAATATAGGAGCAATAGCTCACGCAGGATGGAGAGGTACAGCAAAAAAAATTGCACAAAAAACCGTTTTAAAAATGCAAAAAATATATAACTCAAAACCCGAAAACATTATAGCAGTGATTGGACCTTGCATTTCATTTGAATATTTTGAAACTTCAGATGAAGCAATTAAAGAACTTTCAAAAACAATATCTGACACAAATGGACTTTTTAGAGGTAATTACGCTGATTTAAAGAAAATTAATGAAAGACAATTATTAGAAATCGGGGTCAAAAAAATTGACATTTGCCCATACTGCACAATTAAAGACAATGATAAATTTTTTTCTTACAGAAAAGAAAACGCAACAAAACTAAGACACAGTGCTGTTATTAAATTAAAAAACTAAATATTTTCACGAGTAAGTCTTATTAACTCAACAAATCTTTTGGAAAGTTCGACCTGAGATATTTTCATTTCTCTAGCTATTTCCATTTGATTATATCTTTTCATATACCTAAGTGAAAAAATTTCATAGTATCGTTTTTTTGGAAATTTATCACTTATCATTTTTACTACATGAATTAACTTATCAACAGTATGTTCTGATACTCTTTTTTGCGGACAAAATTCAAGCGGATCAATCAACATCTCAACCGCATCATATTTTTCACTTCTTTGTATTTCTTCTTTTAAATTAACTATATCTTGTTTGATTTTATGACGTTCAAACTCCTGTTCGAGTTCTTCTTTTTCGTCAAGAGGTGATTTTTTAACACTTACGATATCATCTTGGAGTCTGGCATTTTGCTCAATTTGTTTATATAAACGAGTTTCATCAAACTTTTTTTTCTCTTTTATAATTTGCTCCATACAAGAATCACAAATCATAGCCAAGTGCCTTCTTAAACGAGACATATCGCGAATTGCATCAATCAAAAGATATGATTTTTTATATATAGCATCACAAAATAAATCAATCAACTCCTCATGCCCTTTAAACTTAGGGCTTTCCCTGATGACGGATTCAATCAATGCTCTATGGTCTTTGTTAATTTGAACTTTTTTCATTTTTAAAACCAACTTTTAATAAAATACTAGTATAAATAATTCCATTTTTAAACTTTCTTAATAATTTTGTAACAATTATACATGTGTTTTTCGGGTAAATGGTTGATTTTATTATTTTTTTTGAACTTAGTTTATTTTAGATATATAATAGTTATTATAAGCGTTATTGTCTTAATTTGACTTGGAATAAATGAAAAGATTTTATATAAAATTTCTGACAGTTTTTATATTTTTCTCTTTGCTCTTAGGGCAAAGTGCTTATTGTGCTTCGGGAGTTGATGTAAAAGAATTTAAAAGATTGAAAAATATTAAATCATTATTCAAGAAAAAAGAAAAAAACAACTCCCCTAAAGAAATAAAACTTGAAGAAATACCTCTTGATAAATCCACATTTTCATCATTCGAAGATATAGATGATGATATGTATTCTAACCCCGTTATACAAGACAATGACGAAAAACAAATTAACAACAAAAAAAAGAAAAAGAAATCCTTATTCAATTTCAAACGCAAAAATAAAAAAGAAGAAAACAAACAAGATGAAATAATAGAAGAAGAAATAAACGAACAAAATTCATCTGAAATAAATGAAATAGAACAAGGAACATACATAAACGACACTGATTTAGTTTATATAAAAGAAGTAGAAATCTATGGCAACAATCTTCTTGATGCAAGCTATATAAAAGACCAAATAAAATCAAAAGAAGGCTACCAATATATCCGCTCCGAAGTTTCAAACGACTTAAAAACGCTATATGGAACAGGATTTTTTACACAAAACATAAGAGCGCTGCCAATTAGAATTGATGACAATAACGTAAAATTAAGAATCATTTTAGAAGAAAACCCACCCGTTGCAGGTTTTAACATAACCGGCAACAAAAGTATTCCAACTTCTGAAATAATGAATATTTTAAATGAGTACAAAGGTTTGCCTCAAAATATTTTAAGCTTAAATAACGCAATAAATCAAATACAAGAGCTGTACTCATCAAGAGGCTATATTCTTGCCAGAGTTACAAAAGTATCAGATGATCCTGACGGATTTATAAATATAGAAATAAACGAAGGAATCATAGGGGATATAATAGTTGAAGGAAACAACAAAACCAAAGATTTTATTGTTAAAAGAAATATTTTCCTTCAACCGGGTTCAGTTTATAACGAAAATACCATGAGGTCTGATATTCTTAGGCTAATGGGGACTCAAGCATTTAAAGATGTACAAAGAGAACTGAAACAAGATGAAAGAACAGGACTTTATGATGTATATATAGCTCTTGAAGAACAAAGAACAGGAAGAATATCTCTTGGGGTTGGTATTGATTCAGCTTCAGGGTTCTTTGGTTCAGTTGGCTTTGGCGAAAACAATTTTAGAGGACTTGGACAAAAACTTAACTTAAACTTACTTGCAGGTACAGGTATTTTAATGAATGACAGTTCAGTCATTAATAAAGCCAATTTGCAAGGTGAAATAAGCTTTTTAGAGCCAATGTTTAAGCGTGAAAATCAATCACTTGCAATCAGAGGATTTGCAAGATATTACGGCAGCTATCAGGTACCGTTAGCAATTGAAAAAAGATTTGGTGCCGAAGCTACTATTTCAAGAAAATTTATAACATATAAAAACTTATCCGGTTCACTTGGCTTTGGAGTTGAGAGCGTCAACCTGTCTGAAGGCGATGAAGGAACTATTAGAAACAAATATTTATCCCATGGTGTACCTTGGGCACTACGTGAAAAAGAACTTGACGGCGGCTTCTTTATAAAAATAACCCCCGCGCTCACCTATGACACGAGAGATAGTGCAGTTAATGCTCGCAGAGGTGTACTTGCAAGGGCTATGTTTGAAGAAAATTTAGGAATTTCAGGAGAAACATTCGGAAAATTACACGGTATGATTAGAAAATTCACTCCTTTAGGTAAAAAATCTTCAATAGTCCTGACTGCTAAAGCAGGTGGAAAACTTCATGGGGACATGCCTGAATTTGCAAGCTTCGCCCTTGGCGGTCCATACACAATAAGAGGTTTCAATATTTCAGAAGTAGGTGTTGGCGATGGCTATATGATGGGAAGTGCTGAAGTAAGAGTACCTATACCATTTATAGACAGGCTTACATCAAATTCATTCCTAAATAACTTAAGGCTTGCAGCATTTGTTGATGCCGGAACATTATTTAACAAATCAATCGGTTCTGAAATATATGATAAACCGGGATACGCTATCACCGCAGGCGTAGGATTAAGGGTATTTATTCCGGGGTTAGGACCAATTAACTTAGATTATGGTATTCCTCTTACAAATACTTGCGGTGTAGACAGAGGTTCAGGCTTCTTCACTTTTGGTATGGGTGAAATGTACTAAAAGTAAATTTTTATAAAAAAACCATGACAATTGCTTTAATGTAAGCAAATACCAAATATAAAATAAAGCAAATTAAACTTTCATTCTTCCGTTCAAATTTTTATTTGCAAATGCCATATAACTTGTCATGGAAGGAAATTGCTTTCTATTATACAAACCGGTACCCACTCTTGAAGGGTCATAGTATGGCTTGTGCGGTTCATTTTTTAAGTCAGGATTATTTTTTTCCATTCTTTTTTGAACAAAATACGCACTAACATCACGAATAATAGGTGTTAAAATAGAACAGCCTATAACTGCACCCGCAAAGGCACCTGCAACACTTGCAGCAGCCTTGACATTATCTTTGTACGCTTCTTTAGCAGTTTCGGTGATACTATCTGACAAATTGCCATTTTCAAAAAAAGCTTTTTTCATAGCAACAGCCAATTTAGGTTTTTTAAAAATACCTTTCTCTGCTTTATTAATGGCTCTTTTAGCAAAATCAGTTGCTTTATCAGCTAATTTATCTCCCATATTGTCGACATAATTAGCTGCTGATTTTTCAAGATATTTAATTAATTTTCTTGTCATTAAAAAATAAATGCCGATATTTGCAACACCCGTTGCAACGCCTGCAGGAATTAAAAATTTCTTATCCTCAGGACGTGTATTTTTATCTATTGCAGTAGCAGTCGTATTACTTGCAGCAGCAAATAACATACCGATTGCATTTAAACACAATAATGTATTTCCTGCGTCTTTAGGGTTTGGAGAGCATTTTCTAAGTAATTCCCAAACTCCCTTGCCTGTTTTTTGCATATCGGCAGCCATTATTTAACCTCCTTTGCATTATCACTATTTTGAGGTTTTTTAACTTTTGCACCAATATTTTTAACAAATTTTGTTGCATTTTTATTAATAAAATTAATAAACGGTGCATCAATAACAAAATTTGTAACAAGCATAACCAACAATGCAACAGCTCCGCCTATATTCTTACCCCAAGCCGAAGCATTTGATATTTTTTTATACTTACTGCTATTTTCATTCAATCCTTTATTTACAATTCCGGCAAATTTATCTGAAAATTTATCACCAAGTTTCTCCCCTGCTTTTTCCCCTGCTTTCATACATAAAGCAGTTGCAGCAGCAATACATAAACCTCTTATAACAACACCAACAATTGTCCCACCAACAGCTTGAGAAAAAGTTCTTACCGCTTGAACTTTTGAGCTTTGCTTTGTTCTTCCGTCTTTTTCATCAGTAATTTTTGTAATAGTCTTTCCGATTCCGATATCCATTGCAGGACCAATTGTTGCTTCTGAAGCTGACATAACTACCTTTTGTGCAATAACCGATGAACCAGCAAGAGTAGCTAATAAAGCAGGATGCTTTGTAATAAATCCAACGGTTTTTTCACCAAAAGAACCTTTAAAGTTTTGATTGCTAATGCTATTTACTTTCATATGACCACTTTATAATTAACCAATAATTTAAAAACCATAAACCTAAATTTTTGCCATGCAAAACACTACGTTTTACATTTTTTTACATAATCCCCGTTGACCACAACTGCCAATTTAGAATAAAATTTATTATAACAAAAAAGTGCAAAAAATACATAAAATTGGATATTAAGATTATGCAAAGAAAAGAAAATTCAAAACAAAATTTTAAAAAACCGTTTTTTTATGATATCACCCTAAGGGACGGCAACCAATCTTTAAAAAAACCTTGGAGTCTAGAAGAAAAAAAATTCATCTTTGATAAAATTGTTTCTCTTAATATTCCAGCCATTGAAATAGGATTTCCGGCTTCATCCCAAATGGATTTTGAATCCTGCAAAACACTTGCGCAACGCTCAAAAAACACTCTTGTTTCAGTTCTTGCAAGAGCGCACAAAGACGATATAGAAAGAGCAATTCTGGCTGTTAAAGATGCACAAAAACCAAGATTGCACACATTTATTACTCTATCGCCGTTTCATATGAAGCACGTTTTAAATAAAAAACCTGATGTTGTTGCTTCTCTTGCAATAGAGGCTGTTGAATACGGTCATAAAAATCTTTTAAAAGAAAACAAAAATGCAGATATTGAATTTTCAGTAGAGCATTTTGGAGATTGTCTTGAAAATCTTGATTTTGTTATAGATGTTTTAAAGGATATAGTTAAAAATGGCGCTACAACAATAAACCTGCCAAACACAGTTGAAAGATACCGCCCAAAAAGATTTTTAGATATGATTACAAAAGTAAAAGAAAATTTACCAGAAAATATAATAATTTCAGTTCATAATCACAATGATTTAGGAATGGCAACAGCCACAACAGTGGAAAGTTATTTTAGAGGAGCACAACAACTTGAATGTTGCCTTAATGGTTTGGGTGAACGTGCGGGAAACACTGATTTTATGCAAGTCGCTGTTGCACTTCATAATAGCGGAATTGAAACAGGAATAAAACTTGATAAACTCTATGAAACAGCTTTAATTATCTCTCAAATGTCAAAAATTAAAATATATGAAAAAGCTCCCTTGATAGGACCTGAAGCCCTTGCACACAGAAGCGGAATACATCAAGACGGCGCAATAAAAACAAAAGACATGGACTTCGGTGCTTATAGACCAATTCATCCAAACCTGATAGGAAGATTTGATGATGAAAAAATTGGTTTCACTTCTCAATCAGGTAAAACTGCCATTTATGATATCATTAAAGCTCTAAAATACCCTATTACAATTCAAGAATCGGTTTATTTAACACCTATTGCTAAAAAAATAGCAGAAACCAAAGGTGAACTTACAGATAAAGAAATTCTTGAATTATACTTTGACAAAATATGCAACATCAAAGGAGCATTTGAATTAATTTCCTTTAAGCAAATTGAAAAAGGAATTTTTGACTTATTTTTCAATTTTAAAGGCGAAAGAAAAGAAGTTATCGGACAAGGAAACGGCCCCTTGGATGCTTGTTTAAATGCCTTAAAAAAATTAGGATTTGAAACGAAACTTTCATATTATAAACAATATTCTCTAGATAGCGATTCTGAAGGTTCTTCAGCTAGAGCAATGAGCATGATATCTATGCTTAATAAAGAAGGAAAAGAAATAATCGGCAGAGCAATAGACACATCAACTGCTCAAGCAAATGTGAAAGCAATATTCAACGCCCTAAATCAAATATATGTTTAAATGCTAAAATTCATAGTTTTATATAAAGGTTCTTTAGTTTTTGTATCGAAAAAATGCAAATCCCTAGGATTTATTGAAAACTTTACTTCGGATTCTGTTGGAATTTGAGCATTAATTGTAGAACAAAATTCACTATCTCCCACTTTAAAATAAACATTTTTATATGCGCCCAAGTTCTCTTCAAAAACCACTTTTGCACTAAATTTAATAATATTAAAAGGATACAATGGGTTGCCTTCGGGAATAATGTCTTCGGGTCGAACACCGACCAAAACTTCATTTTTATTTTTAATTGAAACAGGCATGGAATTCAAACTCAAGGAAATATTACCCATTACCATAATTTCATTTTTTATTTCCGCCAAAGAAATATTCATTGGATTAGCTCCCATAAACGTGGCAACAAAGACATTTTTGGGATGATTATATACATTATAAGGAGTGTCAAACTGTTGAATCATTCCTTCATTTAAAACAACAATTCTATCCCCCATTGTAAGAGCTTCAGTTTGATCATGTGTAACATATATAAAAGTTGTTTTTAATTTTTTATGAAGCTTTTTAATCTCAGAGCGCATCTCGCTTCTTAATTTTGCATCCAAATTAGATAATGGTTCATCCATTAAAAAAACTTTTGGTTCGCGTACGATTGCTCTTGCCAAGGCAACTCTCTGGCGTTGCCCTCCTGAAAGTTCTTTTGGCTTAGAGTTTATATAATCTTCAAGTTTTAAAATCTCAACTGCTCTTGTAATTCTTCTTTGAATTTCACATTTTGCAACTTTTCTAACTTTTAAACCTAATGCTATATTCTCTTTAACAGAAAGATGAGGATATAAAGCATAGCTTTGAAAAACCATAGCTATATCTCTATCTTTTGGAGCAACTGAATTTACCATATTATCATCAATGAAAATTTCACCTGAAGTTGGAGTTTCAAGTCCTGCAATCATCCTTAATAAAGTAGACTTACCGCAACCCGATGCACCAACAAGAACGATAAACTCACCATCATTTATTTCAAGATTAATATCTTTTAAAATTTCTTTTTTACCAAAACTCTTCGAAATATTTTTTAATAATACTTTTGCCATTAAACTCTACTCTTTTATCCACCTATCTTAAAGGTAACACAAAAGTAAACATTGTGCCAAAGTTCTCTTTAGAATATACCCAAATTTCACCTTTAAAATCTGTTATATAATTTTTTAATAAATTTAATGAAGCCTTTAGCCCAATCGGACGCTTAATTGAACCTTTATAATAAGTATCAAAAATATTATCCAATTCGTCTTGACTGAATACCAAATCTGCAATCTTTGCTTCAAACAAAACATATTTTGTTGTATCGTATGAATCATTTGCTAAAAAGTCTCTTGTTTTTAAGAAATCCAAAGGGGGATGCCCAATATTTAAAGAGCACTTACCCAAATTTACAAATCTCAAAAATATATCCATTATACAACGCAAAATATATTCAACAATTTCGCTATCTAAAAAGCAATCTCTCTCTGTTAAAGTCGAATAATCAAGAGAAAATATAATCTTCTTGTCCTTAAAATCCTTCTCATAAACTCGATTAATAGATTTTATGAGACTTATTAAATCAAATAACTTTCTTTTATATTCAATTTTTTTAGATTCTGCCTTGAAAAGAGTAAATAATTTTTCAAGATCATAATTTAAATCTCTTGCATTTATATTTATAATATTTAAATATTTTTGCTGTTTTTCAGATAAAGCTCCGCCGATACCGTCTAAAAGAGCTCGAGAAAATCCACTTATTGAAACAAGATTAGATAAAATAACTCCGGATGAATCCAACAAGAAATCATTTTTTTCATCTATTATCTTTTGTGCAACAGAAAACTTTTCTTTTGTTACTTTATTTTCTTTGTGTTGCTCTGTTGCATTTCTTGCTACAACATAAACTTTATTTGTTTCTAAATCTCTCCTTGCAGTTATCTCAAGTAACAAAGATGGTCTTTCTTCCTCTTTTATAAAAGCTTTAACAAGTTCCGAAGAACCATCTTGAACAATTTTATTTAATATTGCAGTGCCGTTTTCAACAAACTCGGAAAAATAATGCCCTAAAACATTAAACCTGTTAGTATCATACATTTCAAGAACTTTGTCATTAACGTCTATTATTTTACCGTCTTGTTCTAATGTAAAAATTCCGTCTGGCAATAAATTGAAGTTATTATCTTCTTTTTGGCTTTTAAAATACTCTAATATTTTCATTTATTCGCTATAAAACCTTCTCAAAATTATATTATCACAATATCTTATCAAACGAAAGTTATAGTAAACTTATTCTTTGTAATAATTAACATTTAAATTAAAAACAACTAAGATAAAGTAGAGTAGCTAGGATGACTTAAAAAATGGATTTTTTAAAGATAACTCATAAAAATAAAATTATTTTAACTATAAATAAAAGCAAAATTGACGATGATATAGTTGACAATATATTAAAAGCAACAAAAAATCATCAAACAATCGGACTTGATATGAAAAATGTTATCACTATAAATTCAAAAAAGTTTATTAACTTACTTTTAACTAATAAATTTAAACTTTTTAATCTTCAAAGTGAAATTTTAATGTATATTTCAATAATTTTAAAAGAAGGTTCTCTAAAATCATATATAAACAAAAACGATTTTATCGAAAATAAAAGAGAATTAATCAAACGTCGCTTTCTTGTTGCCTAATTAAACCATAATTTGTAGAATTAAAATATGTTCTTTTTAGGAATCTTATTAAACTTTTTTTCTTCATATATAATTGCTTCGCTTATAGGAAGCGAATTGATAATCTTTATTGCCTTTTTTGCATTAATAATTCTAAATATAGAAATTTTATCGATTTTTAATTCGATTAATTCAATAAATATAATTCTTTTGAATTTATTTGAATTATTTTTTTTAATACTTTTTTGGAGAAACAAAAACTACCCGAATTTAGCCCTAAAAATAGACTTTAAAAGACTTAAAAATGCTTTTTTGCTGGATAAATCATTAATTATTCTGGCGATTTCTTTTATAATTTTAATTTTCACAACATTTATTTTAGCTATTGTTATGCCTCCACTGGAGCCTGACAGCCAAACTTATCATTTCTTAAGAGCAGTTGAATTTATATCACAAAAAAATCTCTCACATTTTGAAACAAACGACATTAGAGCCCTAATCATGCCAATAAATTCAGAAATTTTTTATACTTGGATGATAGCCTTAAAAAAGAATTTTCAAGGGTGCGGACTTTTATCTTTTTTTTCATACATTTTTACGCTTTTTGCAAGTTTAGATATTTGTTCAAAATTCAAAATATCGTATAGAAAAAGATTGTGGGCAATATTTCTTTTCTCATCGCTTGCAGCAATTATAATCCAAATTCCAAGTCTGCAAACAGATATAACCGTAGGAGCACTTTTTTTATGCACAGTTGCTTTATACTTAAAAAATCACAAAAAATATATTTATTTTTCATCTTTATCGCTTGCAATCGCTCTTGGCGTCAAAAGTACAAGCTTTATGATGCTTTTTGGTTTAATAATTTTAATCTTAGCAATCACTTATTTTATTAAAAAAGAAAGAAATTTTAAAAATATTGGGCTGTTTATTACTTTTCTTATTTTAAATTTTCTTATATTTTCATCATATAACTACATTTTAAATCTTATAGATTTCCATAGTCCATTCTCAAACCACGCTGCTTATCTTGGACACAAATTTTGGGGCGGATATAAGGGATTTATTTCAAATTTAACACATTTTTCATTTCAAGCACTTGATTTTACAGGTTTTAAATGGGGGTATTATTTAAATGATAAAATACTTCACCTAAAAAACGCTTTCTTTCATTTAATAAACATTAACCCCATCATAGGATGTAATGTTGAAATGGAAAAAGTAAATATTATAGCCGATGAACAAGTTGCAGGTTTTGGAATTTTAGGTTTTTTAGTATTTATACCTTGTATTTTTATTTCAATTTATAAAATCTTTTCAAATAAAAATAAAAAAACAATTTTTCTATTTTTTTTAGCAATCATTTTTTTAATAAACATAATTGTTTTATCTTTAAGCATTGGTTATATGATTTTTTCAATAAGATTTATTGTATCATTTGTTTGCTTATCTAGCGTATGTCTTATATATTCATACAGAAAAAAAAGTGCCATAAAGCCTTTTATCATATTTTTTATGATTTTTTATATGACTCTTATTTCAACACATATTAAAAGAATGCCTTTTTTTGTTGTAATAAAAAATTTAAAAACAAATAACTTTAATTTATCTAAATTTAATAAAGATTGTTTCAACAGCAAAATAACTGATGTATTCGAATTAGCACCTGATATACTTGAAACAGTGAATAAAAGATATAAAAATGTTTCAAAAGTTGCAATCGTTAAAACAACAAATTCCTCTTTGTTATATTTAAAAGACAAAAATATAACAAAAATTGATTTTGATTTTATAAATGCAGCAAACCTAGATAAAATAAACCTCAATAACTATGACTTGGTTATATTAGAAGGAGAAATTCAAGATGACAATGTTTTTAATCCTGAAGATGTGGAAATAAATTATATAATTGAAAATGAAAAAATAATTTTTAATAAAGAACAAAAAAATAAAGTTCAATGCTGCTATAACGCAATAAATACAAATCCGAACGAATCAATATCAAGAGAATGTTTAGGTTATGCCTATATGCTAAAAAATAAAGACTTTAAAAAAGATTATACAAAACTTTTCAAATCAAAAAGTACAAAAATGGAAATTCAAATACACTACTTTAAGAATATTAAATTTTCTGATAATATATAAAAGTTGAATGAAGATTTACGAGGATATTTTATGTTTAAAAAAGCTTTATCTATGACTTTACTGTCTGCAATTATTGCCTCAACATCTTTGCAAACATTAGCGTATAATTACAACGATACTGATGTTGAGCACCTACAAACCGTTAAAGACGCAAAGATTGATCTTGTTAAAATTACTCCAAGCGGAAATGTTATTCAAAAAGAAAACAACCTTGTAGTAAACTTTGCACAAAATTTCAATTCAAAATACTATAAAACAGGAGATTACGTACAATTTGTATTTGAAAATGACGTCAAAACAACCGAAGGAACTTTATTAATACCTTGCAATTCTTCTCTTATTGCAAGAATTACCTGCATCGAATCTCCAAAATGGTTTTCAAGAAATGCAAAAGTCTTTATGGAATTTACACACATCTTACTTCCGGATGGAACAAATATTCCTGTTTGTGTAGAACTTGCCAAAAAGAAAAAATATCTTCAAGAAGGTGCTAAAGAAACAGCAGGAAAAATAGCAGCATACACCCTCTCCATAGGTGGAGTAGGCTCAGGCTTAGGTGCAGCAATAGGAGTTGCAGCAGGTAATACAATTACAGGTTTAATTATAGGCGGTTCAATCGGTGGCGGAGTAGGATTAGTTTCTGGCGTAGTTTCTCCTGGGCTTCATTACAAAGCAAAAAAAGGCGAAAAAGTAATTCTTGAACTACAAGATAACTTAAAATTACCTGTCAGATAAAAGTAATCATTATAACAAATAATTGAATAAATCACCTTCTTATGCTATAATTATAGTAAAAGAAGGTGATTTTATGTCTTTTGATATCAATCCAAACAGAAATCTATCTAACGTACAAGCTTCATCTAAAACATCCGGCGGAGGTGCAGGAAACACCGGTTATTTTCAACGTGGAGAAGCTGAAGAAGAGTCTATTGAATTTTCAAAAGATTATCCGGATGACAGTTTTGAAAGACAAGGGGAAGAAACTGTTGAAGAAGAAAGTCTCATTTCTATAATAAAAAATTTAATCTCAGATTTTCTTTCAGTAATTAAAAATTTCTTTACTAAATAAAGTTGAAGATTGTTTATCTTTATTCTAAAATTACCTTATGTTGTTACATAAGGAGTTTGAGACATGAAAAAATCAATCAAAGATTTAGGCGACATCAAAGGAAAAAGAGCTCTTGTAAGAGTAGATGTTAATGTTCCTTTAGATGAAAATAACAATGTATCCGATGATACAAGAATTCAAGCAATTATTCCAACCGTAAAATACTTAACTGACAAGGGAGCAAAAGTAATCCTAATGGCTCATTTAGGACGTCCAAAAGGTGAAGTTAAACCTGAATTTTCTCTTGCACCAGTTGCATCTCATATGTCAAAAGTACTTGGACAAGATGTATTATTTATTAAATCATTAGTTGGAAAAGGTGCAGATAAAGAACTTGAAGCACTCAAAGATGGACAAGTTGCACTATTAGAAAATATAAGATTTTATAAAGAAGAAGAAGCAAAAGATGATGATATGACTTTTGCAAAAGAACTTGCAAAACTAGGGGATTTTTATGTAAATGATGCTTTTGGGGCAGCTCACAGAAAACATACATCAACTGCAAAATTAGCTCACATACTAAAACCTGCAGTATCAGGTCTTCTAATGGAAAAAGAATTAAGATGTTTAGGTGATGCCCTAAATAATCCTTCTCATCCTTTCACTGCAATTGTTGGCGGAGCAAAGGTTTCTACTAAAATCGGCGTTTTAGAAAACTTAATTGATAAAGTTGATAACTTAATCATTGGTGGTGGTATGGCTTACACCTTTGTAAAGGCTAATGGTGGTAAAATAGGTAACTCAATTTGTGAAGATGACCAACTAGAAACAGCAAAAGCCATAGAAGCAAAAGCAAAAGCAAAAGGAGTTAATCTGGTTTTAGCAAGCGATGTATTAGTTACAAATGATTTTTCAGGAAACGGCGAAAACAAAATAGTAGATGTAAATAATATTCCTGATGGCTTTGAAGGAGTTGACGCAGGACCTGAAACTCAAAAAAGATTTGCAGACGTCATAAAGTCTTCAAAAACAATATTAATGAATGGTCCTGTCGGTGCTTTTGAAAATCCAAAATTTGCAGAAGGAACAAAAGCAGTATTAAAAGCAATTGTTGAAGCAACAAAAGAAGGTGCTACTTCTGTTATTGGTGGTGGCGATTCTGTTTCAGCAGCTAAAAAATTCGCAAAAGCAGAAGATTTTACCCATGTTTCAACAGGCGGGGGAGCTTCTTTAGAATTCATCGAAGGAAAAGTTCTTCCGGGCGTTGACGCTTTAGACGATTAATTTGTTTTAAAATAAAAATAAAAAAACCGTCAAATTGACGGTTTTTTATTTCATACATATAGATGATTTTTTGTTTATGATATTAAAGCATAATCATATAGAATCGATAGCTTGATAGTATGATATTTTTCTGTCAAAGCAAGGATTATAAATGTTAAAACAAAAAACTAAATTTCCCCAAAGAAAAGACGATACGACCATGACAAATTCTGAAAAAACACTGGAATTAGCAGTTGCAGCTCATCAAAGATATCTTCTAAAAGCAACCAATGAAGATTTAACAACAGCAATAAACTGCTATATCGAAACAATTAAAGAAAACCCCGAACAGACAAGTGCATATTACAGGCTTGCAACACTTCTGCATAAAAATGGTCAAATAGGCGTGCAAAGTGCTATTGAACAATGCTCAAAAGCGGTAAAAATCAATCCAGATGATGCCAATGCCCATATGTATCTGGGATATTTTTTATCTTTAAATTCAGAATTTGAAAAAGCAAAAGAAGAGTTTAAAACAGCTATAAAATTGAAACCTTCAACTTCAAGAACTCGTCTTGTTCTTGCTTTAACTTGCTTAGAAAAAATAAAAAACTCAACAGAAAAAAAATCAATTAACGACTTCACAAATGCTCTTTATTACGGAATAACCGGTACTTTAATGAGCTTATTTGACAAAGCAAGTATAAAAATGTTGGCAAGAAACATTGCTGACGATATTAATTTCACAAAATACAAGGCAATAGGTGAATTTTTTGAAAAAATAAATTCAGAAAAAAAGGCCTACGATATATATCTAAATGCCGTTGATAACTCTAAAAAATCAATCAGCCTTTATGAAAGAATGGCACGTATTGCAATAAAGAAAAATCGTTATGACATAGCATTTGATTGCTTAAATAATGTCGTTGTTTTGTCAGATAATGATCCAATGAAGGTTGTTAATGTTATCGAATTTGTTGAACAATACCAAACTGATAAAGTTGACGAATTAATTGATTACTATACTATTTTAGCGAATAAATACCCCGAACTTTCGAAATGTTATTACGAATTAGGGCATTTATACCTGAAAAAAGACGAAAAAATAAATGCCCTAAGTGCATTCAAACTCGCCTTAAAGTATGACGAAAATAACCCATATTACCAAAATTCACTTGCATACGCATATGTTCAACTTGAACAATATGATAGTGCAATTGAACTTTATAAAAAAGCACTTGAGGCTAATCCTAACGATGAGTGGACATCGGTAGTAGCTCAAGCTTTAGCTGCAATATATCATCAAATCAAAGGAAACTCCGAAGCTGCAATCTCTATGCTTCAAAACAGCTTACTATTAACTAAAAATAAATCACAAATCCATGAAGCAATTGCAGATATATATTATGATATTGAAAATCTGGATAATGCCATTGAATACTATAATTTAGCTTTAAATGAAGATTCGGACAATCCCAAAATATATTCACGACTTGCAATGGCTTATTGGGAAAAAGATTGCATAGAAAAAGCAATAATATTCTACTCTAAAGCAATTGAGCTGGATTCAAGCTACGATATAGCATATAACAATCTTGGAGTTGTATTCCTTGATGGTCTTGGAGATGCAAACAGAGCAGCAGAATACTTTAAAACAGCTATTGAGATTAATCCTGAATATGTGCTTGCGCACTTCAATTTGGCAAGAAGTCACGAAATACTAAATGAAAAAATTACAGCCGCAAAACAATATCAAAAAGCTTTAAACTTAAATAAAGAAAAAAATGAGCTAGATAACAAAATCATAGAAGAAAGACTATACAAACTTTTTGAAGCTTAATAAATAAAATAACCGTCACCAAAAATGAAAAAATTAAAAAAAATATTCGAATCAACCTTAGCAAAAGTGATAAGTGCAGTACTTATCATACTTTTTGCATTAAGTGTTTTTGTTTTTTTTGATTTTTATAAAAGAGAAATAAACAAATTTAGAGGATATTACTGGATTTATAAGGGTGATAAAGCATTTAAAAAACAAGATTTATCAAAAGCAATTTATTTCTATGAAACAGGTATAAAGCTTCATCCAAAGCATTACAAAGCAATGTACAACCTTGCAAACATCTATGTTGTATATGAAGACTATTATTCCGCGTTAAAAAACTACGAAAAAGCACTTCTGGTAAAACCGGATTATGAAGTTGCAAGAATTGACTATGCTATAATTTTGTCTGAAACATATAAAACCGATGAAGCGATAAAACAATATAAAAAAGTTATCTCAAATAGACCACATTTTATAAGGATTCCATTTTTAGTAGACAGCAAAAAATCCTACATACACAATAGAGGGGTCGCATATTACAATATGGGATTAGCTTATCGTACAAAATCACTTTTAGCAGGATTAAATCAAGATTCAAGCAGATACTATCTGCAAAAAGCAAGCGAGTCGTATGAAGAAGCAGTAAGTATATTAAAAACATATAATTCAAACTATAATCTCGGATTAATACATCAACTTTTAAGAAATCATAATCAAGCGGGATATTATTACTGCAAAGCAATGGAAATAGAGCCTTTTGAGTATGAAGCACATTTCAATCTTGCAATAATTTTAAAAGATATGAAAGATTACAGAGGAGCAGCTGAAGAATTTAAAAAAGCAGCCTTAATATTAAATCTTAAAAATGACCCTGATAAAACACGTTATATTTTTGATATTTTAAGTGAAGTCAATCAAAAAATTGCAATTTATAGCGACAAAGAATATTTTGAAAAAATCAAGGAACAAGAAGAAAACACACCTGCAAAATACAAAGCCGGAAAACTCATACTTGATAATAATGACAAAAACATACAAAAAGAATTAATCCAAGATTTTAAAATATGCGAAGGCAGAAAGGTTTTTATGGGTGATATTTAAATGGAACTTGAAACTTTATATAATTTTTCATATACACTCGTCAAATCATTCGAAGAAGCAAAAGATAGAAATGATTTAATTGAAAGCTTTTCAAAAGCCTTAAGATTGTTTTTTTCCATCGAAGATTTAAAAATTTATCTTATGGACGAGTATTCATTCCTTTTAAAAGACTTTACAAAACCTTGGGAAAATCTTGCCCATAATGAAGAAAATGCCGAAATAAAACAAGAGTTTGACAACTTTCTAATTCAAAAAAGTACATTTGAAATAAAAGAAAATATTTTATATTTTCCCATTTGCCAAAAAAATAAAACTCTTGGCATAGTTAAGATTAAATCAAGCGAAAAAATAAATCCTAACAATGATTTATTTAAAATTTTGCCACTCGTAATAGCTCAAATTTCTATGTTGACTGCAACTTTAAAAAATAAAGAAATGATTAAAATCAGCTCTAAATTTCATCAAACTGTAAGAAATATTGCAAAAATAACTGAAACACAATATGAACTAGACTACATTCTACCCATAATGGGCGAAATGATTGACCAATTTATATCAGAACATTTAATATATATTTTTATAAAAAATAAAAATAAAAAAGAATATAAATTAATCTGGCCAAAAAACTGTTCAGATAACAAAATATATGAATATCTGGAAGAAATAACACCAAAATCATCAACAATAATTAAACAAGAGGGGAAAATGGGAATTTTTCCGCTTATAGTTGATTCTAGGGCCTATGGAGCTATTGTTGCATATAATCATTTCGATAAAATAACAAAAAAAGAAATTGAATATCTGGAAGAAATAAAACAACAAGCTCAAATTACCTTATCAAAGGCAAAATCTTATGTTGAAGTACTGGAATATGCAACAATTGACGCCTTAACTGGATATAACAATCGTCATCAATTTGAAAAAAGATTAAAGGAAACAACAGCAGCAGCAAAAAGACAAAATCAACCACTTTGTTGCATAATGTCCGATATTGATTTTTTCAAAAAAGTTAACGACACATATGGCCATGCGGTTGGAGATTGCGTTTTAAAAACAGTGGCAAAAACAATAAAAAAAGAATTAAGAGAAGAAGATATTGCCTCAAGGTATGGCGGAGAAGAGTTTATATTTTTGCTTCCCCATACAAAACTTGAAGAAGCGGTTGTAGTTGCTGAAAGACTAAGAAATCAAGTAGAAAAGAAAAAAATAAATATAGAAGAATACAATATAAAAGACACTAAAGAAATTTCCGTAACAATTTCCATAGGTGTAAGTGAGTATAACAAAAACGACAAAGAACCACAGGCATTATACCAAAAAGCTGATGCTGCCTTGTACAAAGCAAAAGAAAATGGAAGAAACCGAGTTATTATTTATGAATAGTTCTCTTTTTTAATCCACCAAAACATATTTAAACCATAAATATAAACATTAAAAAATAAAACTGCCATTATTAAAATAGAGTTCGAAGTTAAAATAAACCCGCCCAACACTACAAAAAAAGCAATTAAATAGCCTTTTATTCCATTATTTTTATAACAGTTTAAAAACAAATCCAAAAATTTTTCCTCCGGCTTTTTAAAATAAAAAGCTTGTTGAGAATAATTAAAAAATGGAATTAAAACAAGCGTATTAATTGTATATATTAAAAGAACTTTAAATGACAAAAGACTTTGCAAAAAACTCATAGTGCCATATGGAAAATTAAAAAGCGAACTTAAAGACACTGGTGCAAAAATATGACACAAAACAAATGCCGGAACATAACCTATAATTGAAAATAATGCAACATAAGTTATCCAAAGAGCGAGATCTTTTTCTTTTTGTTTTGCAATTTCATAACATTCTTTTAAGCTAATAGCATTTTTATTATAAAAATAATTTGCTGCAACATTTAAGCTGTACGTTATTAAAATACCTCTCCAAAAAGAATAAAAAATACAAGGAATAGTTACCAAAATCCCTAAAATTGCAAAAAAAGGATTTATAAACATAAAAAACATTACAAAAAAACCTAAGAGACCTATCAAAACAGGCTTTATCAACAAAATAAAATATTCTTTTATATATTTTTTAAAGAAATCTAAACTTAATTTTAATAACGCTTCCATTTATTCTCCTTGAAATTTTTTTGCAACGATTATTTGAGCTCCAAGATATAAAGTTGCAAAAAAGTATATTGAATACAAACTTAAAACAGAATCAAGAAATTCAACTGTTTGAACCAAAAACAAATTTTTAAAAAACGAAAACAAATACACTAATAAAACTAAAATTATAAACTTAAATATAAAAGCAACTAAATATACAATCAAAATTAAAGGAAAAGTATAAAGAAATTTTTTAAAGAAAAGTTTAATAGAATCCATAACCGCAACAAACATGTTTTTATTTTGTTGGGATATTTTAACCATAGAAAAACTTAAAGAAACGTAAAAAATAATTGAAAAAATACTCACAACCCTCTGTAAAATCAAAGTATACTGAGGAAAAAATTTAGAAGCAAAATACCCTAAAATAAAAACTAAAAAAGGAATTAAATTAAAAAAAGCAAGCACTAAAAGAGCTTTTATTGTCTTTAAATTTGAAAAATCAGCTCCGCTAAACTCATTAGATAAAAAAGAAAAAATCTTTTTAAACATAAAAAATAAGCCAACAAAGTATAAAACTATTGCGACTGTAAATCGAAAAATGCTTCCGAAGCTATACATTCCTTGCCCAAAAGCAAATAATGCAAACATAAGCTCTATATAACTAATAATCTGAATTACAATCATGGTCCACACATGAGGCATTAAGTTTCTTAATTTTTCAAACGCAAACTTAAAAGAATCAACTATTATATTGAATAAACCTTGAAAATAATTAATTACCATATTAAAATCTCCTTAATAGGATTATACAATTTTTAAAGGTGCTTAGGCAATACAATGAATATCAAAGAATTATTTTTAAATTTTCAAAAAGAAGACTTTTATTCAAAAATAAATCTTCATATACATTCGAACTACTCTGATGGTCAAAAAGACTTTGATTTTCTTGTTGAACAAGCAAAAACACTTAAAATGAAATATATTTCGATTACTGACCACAATACCGTTGAGGGTTATAAAAATTCGAAATACATAAATGATCCGATTTTAATAAAAGGTGTTGAATTTGACTGTTTTTGCAAAATGTCTCTTTTGCATATTTTAGGTTATGGAATAGACATTGAAAACGAAAATTTAAACAAAATATGCGGAAAAAATGAAAAAGAAACAAAAGATGATTTTATAAGACTATTTAAATCAAGACATCCCAAAAAAGTTATTAAAGCAATACATGATGCAGGCGGAATTGCTGTTTTGGCTCATCCATGCTGTTGTAATGTAATATCTTTATATCATTTTGTAAAATGCCTTAAAAACTACGGTCTAGACGGTCTTGAAACATACTATCCATATGATCGTTTTAGAAGCATAATAAAATTCAGCTCCAGACAATCACCATTCAAAATAGCCGAAAAATTAAATCTTATTAAAACCGGAGGTTCAGATGAACACAAAGACCTTCTTAATCATAACTGTTATTGATTTCTTTATATAAAGTCGAATATTTCATATAATATTCTTCCGGATTATCTTTAGCAGCTTTAATTACATCTTGAATTTCTACAAATTTTTGTGCAAGCTGAGGATCAAATTGGCTCCCTGCGCATTTATCTATTTCATTTATAGCTGTCTCATGGGTCAAAGCAACCCTATATGAACGAGTAGAAGTCATTGCATCATAAGTATCCGCAATAGCAATAACTCTTGCCGCAAAAGGTATATCTTCACCTTTCAATCCATCAGGATATCCCCTTCCATCCCATCTTTCATGGTGATGTTTAACTCCGGGGGAAATCTCATGAAGTTTTTTAATACTTGCAATCAACCTTTCTGAATTTGAAGGATGAGACTTCATTATTGCAAATTCATTATCGGTCAATTTTCCGGGTTTGCATAATATAGCCTGCGGAATGGCAATTTTACCTATATCATGCAATAAACCCGCTGTTTCGATTTGTTCCAGCTGATTTTCGGGAACTTTTAATTCCTTAGCTAAAATAATCGAATACAAAGTAACCCTCATTGAATGGCCATGTGTATATGGATCTTTAGCATCCAAAGCAGAAGCTATGGATTTAATAGTTTTATAAAATAATTCTTTTAAATCTTTTAAAATCATTGATTTTGAACTTGCAAGGTCAAATTTATCCAAACCGTTTTTAACTATTTCTTGAAGCTCTTGAGGATCAAAAGGTTTTAAAATATACTGAAACAGATTACATTTATTAACTGCGTCTGTTATTATTTCGACATCAGAAAAGCCCGTCAAAAGAATTTTTATTACATCAGGAGCAATGTTATTAGCTTCTTCAAGAAATTTTGTACCTTCCATAATAGGCATTTTATGGTCTGAAACAATTAAAGAAATATCATTTATATTTCTTTTTAATATTTCCAAACCTTCAAGACCATTTGAAGCAGTTAAAATAGTATATTTACCCCTAAAAGTTCTTTTTAAAAGCTGCAAATTATTAATTTCATCATCCACAATTAAAATAGTGTGTTCGTTATGCACCGATGTTGCACTAATTAAATCACCAACACTATTTAAAAATAAATCATTTTTGACATTTAACACTATATTATCCTCGTATGCCGTAATTTTACAGCTTCCATTTTTATATCGACATAATTTTAAAATTCTTTAATTTATAAGTTAAGTTTTGTTAACAATATAATAACAGATTTTTAATTTTTTAACATCAAAAAGCCCCCTCAACTTGAGCAGGGCTTTACACTTTTTTATCTCTCTCTTATTGGAAATATCCAAAACTATCTTCAATATTTTTTTGATGTAATTCTTTTAATGATTCTGTATCAGCTTTCATAGCTTCCAATCTTGTTGATAAATTATCATTTTCAAGTTGAATATCTGTTTCATAATCTGTTGCAGCATTTTCTTCTGCTTCAACTTCATCGTCTTCCATGTCTCTTAATTCTTTTAATTCCGTCATTAGGTCTTCATATTCTTTGCTTGAATTTTCTTCATCAAGAGAATCGATTTTATTTCTTATTTTTTCTTCTTCAACTTGATATTTTGCACGAATTTCAGAAATTTTTGCAGAAGAATGTTTCTGTTTAAGACGAATTGCCATGCTATTTTTTGTAATTTGATTTTCAATATCACTTGCATTTGCGTCATTATTCATTATATTCAATAAATCTATTAACATATTTTTACTTTCTATAATATCTACATATTAATAAAAACAAATATATAAATGTTATTTCAAAAATATATATTTTAGTTACATTTCTTAACATATATCAAGCAAAGTGTTTATTCGCTAGCAGATATCGCAATAAATCTATAATAATTGAGTCATAATCAAAGGACCGTCTTCACTTGCAACAACAGTATGTTCAAAATGTGCAGACGGTTTTTTGTCATCTGTTACAACTGTCCAGCCGTCAGCCAAAGAATGTACTTCATCACAACCTAAATTTAACATAGGCTCTATCGCAATAGCACAATTTTTCTTAATTACGACATTCGAATTTGTCCTGTAATTAAAAAGAAAAGGATCTTCATGCATCTGTCTTCCAACGCCATGTCCGCCATATTGCCGAACAATACCGACTTTATTTTCAAGTGCAACATCTTCAATAGCGGCAGAAACATTTTCAAGCAACGTATCGGGAATCATTTTTTCAATTCCCGCAAAAAGAGCTTTTTCAGTAACATCTAAAAGCCTTTGAATTTCAGAAGATATTTTACCGACAGGATAAGTCCATGCTCCATCCCCAACCATTCCGCGAAAAGTTGCACCGACATCAATAGAAACTATATCACCTTCTTTTAAAATTCTATCTTTCGAAGGAATACCATGAACAACCTCTTCATTAATTGAAGCACAAATAGAAGCCGGAAAACCTTGATAACCAAGAAAAGTAGGAATAGCCTTATTTTTTTTAATAATATCATAAGCAATCTTATCAAGCTCTAATGTTGATATACCCGGTTCAATAACTTTTGCCATTTCCTGATGAACTAAAGCAACAATTGAACCTGCATGACGCATAATTTTAATTTCTTCTCTTGATTTTCTATTAATCATATTTTTCCCTTTGCTATACAAATATTATACAACCAAAAGAAAATATCATGCTTTTCTAACTAAAACTCTATTTTCATCTATTTCAACATTTATATAATCATTAATAGGGTCAACATCAAGAACCTCAATCAATGCAGCAGGTAAATATATTCCATAACCACCGCCACTTTTTTGAAAATTTCTTACCATATTATTTTTATATTTATCAAACTCATCTTCATTTACAGGAGAAAAATAAAGACAAGAATTTTTAGCAACAATTAAAATCTTTACTTCATCTGGTTTGTAGCCTAAAAGCTTTAATAATGACTTTTGAAAATAGAGCACCCAACCATTTCCGCTTGGTTTCAATTTTTTCTTCATATATGCCCTTTAAAATTTTAATATAAGTCCAATAAATGTATTATTGACTAGATTATAAAAAAATTGTATAGTCAATAATACATTACAATGGAATTATATTAGATATATAAATAAGCTCAGACTGTTTGGTTTATTAAAAAAGACCCTCAAAATGAGGGTCTCTCTTGAATTATAAAAATCCTATTTTTCTTCAAAAATTATACTTTTCAGATTTTCCCATATTTCACTTATAGGTTTATTAGCATCAATTTCCTTTAATATACCCATTTGCTTAAAATAATCATACAAAGGTGCAGTTTCTTTCTCGTAAGTTTCAAATCTTAAACGAGCAGTTTCTTCATTATCATCCTTCCTTTGAACTAATTTCGTATCGCATATATCACAATAATCCATTATCTTAGGCGGATTTGATACAAGATTGTAAATAGTCCCGCATTTAGGGCAGCTTCTTCTATTTACAAGTCTTTGAACCAAAACATCGGTCGGAATATCAAAATAAACAGCCAAAGCATCTTCTTTTAAATTAAAAGTATCTAACTCGTCCATGATTTCTTTTAGCGCATTAGCTTGTTCAACAGAACGTGGAAAGCCATCCAAAATATAACCATTTAAGCAATCGTCCCTAAGAAGTCTATCTTTAATGACTTCTGAAACAACTTTAAGTGGAACAAGCTGGCCTTTATCTATATATCCCTTTGCAATAACACCAAGTTCAGTGCCATCTTGAATATTCTTTCTTAAAAGTAAGCCGGTGTCAATGTGCGGAATTGAAAGTTTATCAGCCAACCTTGAAGTTTGCGTTCCTTTTCCCGAGCCAGGAGGGCCCAAAAATATAAATACTTTTTTCATTATTTATCCTTTATTGTTGTAAAAAGCTTTCATAATTTTTAGCCAACATATGTGTTTTTATTTGATTTATAAAATCAAGCGCAACACCGACTAAAATTATCAAGCTTGTTGCTCCAATACCTTGGAAAGTTGTAATATTAGTAACTTTCGTTGCAATAGTAGGAATTAAAGCAATGATACCTAATGCCAATGCACCAATTAAAGTTATTCTCGTTAAAATTTCATTCAACTTGTCTGCTGTGGGCTTTCCTGGTTTAACTCCAGGGATAGCCGAACCATATTTTTTTAAATTATTAGCAATTTCCTTTGGTTGCATCGAAGGAATAATTGACGCATAAAAGAACGTCAAAGTAACGATTAATACAAAATAAATCACATAATAACTTAGAGAATTTGCACTAAATAACAAATTCAACCTTTCAAATATTCCGGCTAGAACTTGATTTTTAACATGCATTTGTTGAACAAAACCAAGTACAGTAGCAGGGAACAGCAAAATTGCAACTGCAAATATTATTGGCATAACACCACCCGGATTAAGTTTAAACGGAATATTTGTATTCTGACCGCCATAAACTTTATTTCCAACTTGACGCCTTGCAGAAACAATAGGAACTTTTCTTGCAGCCTCATGCAAAACTATAATAAATATTATAGTAGCAAGAAATATTGCAACTAATGCGACTAAACCTAATTGCAACATAGCATCTTGACTAACAAGCGTAGCCGTTCTATCACAATATAATGGAATACCGGCAATAATACCAACAAAAATCAGTAAGGATGCGCCATTTCCTACACCCTTTTCTGTTATTAATTCAGCAAGCCACATAACAATTATGGCACCGGCTGTCAATGATACAGCTGAGCCTACAAAAAACATCACAGGATTAATCCCATGCATTATAGCTCCAGGAAGCTTGTATAAAGCAAGTGCAAAAACAACAGATTGAAACAAAGCTAAAAACACAGCAAAAACTCTTGTTAATTGCTGTATTTTACGACGCCCAGCTTCGCCTTCTTCTTTTTGCGCTTTTTCCAAACTGGGAACAATAACTGCCATCAACTGCATAATAATTGAAGATGTAATATAAGGTCCTATACCTAAGGCAAAAATCGAAACCTTGCCCAAAGCACCACCTGAAAACATATCCAAAAAGCCGATGAGATTATTACCGCTAGCTAAATTTAAAAATACTTCATTGTTTATACCATAAATAGGTAACTGTGCTCCAAATCTAAATAAAGCAATTATGGCAAAAGTGAATATAAGCTTTTGCTTTAATCCACTTGCTTGCCAACTTGCCATTAAATTTTGCACAACTTTTTCTGAATCAATATTCTGTTGCATTATACTAGTTCTGCCTTTCCGCCTGCTTTTTCAATTTTTTCTTTAGCTGATGGGCTGAAATAACTTGCTTTTACAGTAACAGCCTTTGTAATTTCACCATTTCCCAAAATTCTTAAAGCGACAGCGGAAGAGTGTGCTCTGCCTAATTCTTGTAAATAAGCTAAATCAATAACTTCAGAATCTAATTCAGCTAATCTTGCAATGTTAATTTCAGCAGAAACTTCTCTAAATTTATTTTTAAAACCTTTCAATTTAGGCATTTGTCTATAAGAAGGCATTTGTCCACCTTCAAAACCTCTTTTATGAGAATTGCCTGATCTTTGTCCTTCACCATTATTACCACGGCAAGATGTTTTACCATGGCCTGAAGCAATACCTCTACCCTTACGTTTCTTAGTATGAGTTGCGCCTTCAGCTGGTCTTATATCTTCTAAACTTAACATTTGTTTTTACCTTTCTTATTCAACAATTTCAACAATGTGAGGTACTTTATTTACCATACCAAGTATTGTAGCACTAGCTTGATGTTCAACTACTTGATCCTTTTTAGTTAAACCCAATGCACGTACAACTTTGATTTGTTTTTCACTAGCACCTATTGTGCTCTTTACCTGTTTAATTTTAATTTTTTTATCAGCCATTTCTATATACCTTTAATTATTTTTGTAACATTTCTTTTACGCTAATACCTCTAACTGCTGCAACATCTTTGAATTTTCTTAAAGATTTAAGTGCATTCAATGTAGCATTAGCAGCATTCAAAGGAGATTTAGAACCCAAAGATTTAGATAAAATATTTTCTACACCTGCAAGTTCTAATACAGCACGAACAGCACCGCCGGCGATAACTCCGGTACCTTTTGAAGCCGGCCTTAAAATAACTGAACCAGCACCAGATCTACCGGTAATCATATGAGGAATTGTTGCATTAAATAAAGGAACGCTAACAAGATTTTTTCTTGCATCAGCAACAGCTTTTTGAATAGCAATAATAACTTCAGCAGCTTTTGCAACGCCCATTCCAACTTGACCTTTTTTATTTCCGACTATAACAATAGCTCTAAAAGATAGCTTTTTACCACCTTTTACAACCTTTGTAACACGACGAATTTGAACAACCTGTTCTTTCCATTCAGATTCAACCGGTTCAACAGTTTCAATTTTTCTTCTTCTGCTTTTTCTTTGAGGTTTTTTACCTTCTTTTACTTCTTCCTGAGCTTCTTCAACAACAGTTTCTTCAACAGTTTCTACTGCTTCTTGTTCTTGAATTTCAGCTTGGATTTCTTTGTTTTCTTCCACTTTTATTACCTTTCTTAATGTGAATAAAATACTTATAAATACCCGTATAAACTAAAAAGAACACAAAACAAGCTTTTCTAAAAAGCTAAATTTTTATGTTCGATGTTGGGATTTCTGACATGTATTATTCTACAATAAGCATTTTTTTTTGCAAGCCAATATTTTTTTATTTTACACCGTTTCTTCCAATGGGCACAATATACTGGTCAATCCAAAGAGTATTAGGGTCTTTGTCTCCATTTACATCAAAAAAGATTAATCCACAGCTTTTAC
>CALUWM010000011.1 GCA_944324485.1 Candidatus Gastranaerophilales bacterium
AGTAAAATTGAAGACGCCTTAATTGGTTATCAAAAAGGTAAAATAATTATAGTTGTTGATGATGAAGACAGAGAAAATGAAGGCGATATGATATGCAATGCAAAATTTGCAACTCCTGAAGTTATAAACTACATGGCTCAAAATGCAAGAGGACTTATATGTGTTGCTATCAATAGTGACATTGCAGAAAAAATGCAACTCAATCAAATGGTTGCACAAAATACGGAAAGCATGAAAACAGCCTTTACCGTATCAGTTGATGCAGATGAAAAATATGGAGTAACAACAGGCATATCAGCTTTTGACAGAGCAAAAACAATTGAAATTTTAATCAACCCAGATTCATCTCCTCAAGATTTAAGACGCCCGGGACATCTTTTTCCTTGCGTTTCAAGAAAAGGTGGAGTATTAGAGCGTATAGGTCATACTGAAGCGGTTGTAGATTTAGCCAAATTAACTAATTTACCATTAGCAGGAGCAATGTGCGAAATAATGACTCCAGATGGCCATATGGCAAGAAGAGACTATATTATAGAATTTGCAAAGAAAAATGATATAAAAGTTATCACAGTTGCAGATTTGGTTAAATATCGTATATCCAAAGAAATGACTGTCAAAATGGAAGCCAGTGCTAAGCTTCCGACACAATTTGGCGAATTTACAATACTCGGATACAGAAATTTATTAAACAATGACGAATATGTTGCACTTATAAAAGATGACGGCACGGATAAAATACCAATGGTTAGAGTACATTCAGAATGCTTAACCGGAGATATTTTTCACAGTTTAAGATGTGATTGCAACTATCAACTTCATACCGCATTAAAAATGATAAATGACTATGGCAAAGGAGCTTTAGTTTATTTAAGAGGGCAAGAAGGTAGAGGTATTGGTTTAATAAATAAAATAAAAGCATACGCTCTTCAAGACAAAGGTGAAGATACGGTAGAAGCAAATATATCACTTGGTTTTGCACCGGACTTAAGGGATTACGGAATTGGAGCACAAATTTTAAGACAGATAGGCTATTCACAATTTAACCTTTTAACGAACAATCCAACCAAAATAATCGGACTAGAGGGTTATGGCTTAGAAATTATCAAAAGAATACCAATTGAACCAATAATTACAAAATATAATGAAAAATATATAAAAACAAAAATTGAAAAAATGCACCATATGATACGATAAGTTACATTTCTACATAATTATTTGATAAAAAATTTACTTCCATGGTACAATTTGTAAAAACCAAGGAAAGTATTGCTTTTATGTATGATATTGCTGTATTAGAAGAAAAATATTTTAGAGTATTCCAAGGGGCATACAACGATTTTCGCCTCAGAGCCAGAACAGATTATAAATTTGAAATCGATCCTCTGCTATATGATGATTTTATAGACTCATTTACAAAGGGGTTAATTAATTGCATAATTCTTCTTGAAGATTCAATACCAACAGGATTTTTAGCTTATACAACCGTACCACATGATGTTATTGAATTATTTGTTATTCATTGTTTAGGAAATGAAGATATAACCGAAAAAAGAAGATGCTTATTTGAAAAGTTTATGGAACAAACAAAAAGCCAAAGAAAACATTCGGTCGTAAGCTATGCAATGCTTGGCGTACAAGAAAACTTCAAAAAAGATGTTGCAGAATTTGGATTTAATTTTATTGATACGGGTGTTGTTGTTTTTGACATTAAAAACAAACAGGCAATAAAAGAATTGTCTCAATTTAATTTTACTGATTTACCAATAGGATATAAATTTACACCATACAGAGATATATATTTTGAAGAATTATCAGAAGCAATCTATAACTCATTTAAAGATTCATCAGATGTGAACTTCGATGCCAGATTTGCTTCTCTTGACGGTTGCAGAGATATTACCCATAAAATTACAACATCAATATATGGAAGATTCTTACCTCAAGCAAGCAAAATTTTACTATATGAAAACAGACTTGTTGGCTTCTGTTTAGCAAATGTAACCGGTGATGGTATTGCAAATTTACCTTTAATCGGAATACTTCCGGAGCATAGGGGCTTCAAATTATCAAAACCATTAGTTAAAGCAGCTGTTCTTGATATAATAAAATTGCATCAAGGCGGTATTGTTGAATTAAACGAGCTTAATGCAAGCCTGGATTTAAGTTTACAAAGTGCAGTTAAGATGTATGAATCCGTAGGCTTCATTCAATCATACAGATACTCACAGGCATACCTGCCAAGAGGATAGAAAGAGGAAAAATGTCAAAAGTTTTAATAACGGATAAAATCAACGATTTAGCCGTAAAAATCGTATCAAGAGTTGCAGAAGTTGATAATCTTCCGACAATGGATGAAGATGAATTATGCAAGATTATTGACAAATATGACGCCCTTTTGGTTCGCTCACAAACCAAAGTAACTTCAAAAATAATTGAAGCCGGTAAAAATCTAAAAATAATAGGTAGAGCTGGAGTCGGAGTAGACAATATCGATATAGAAGCAGCTACACAAAAAGGTATAATTGTGGTAAATTCTCCAGACGGAAATACACACGCAGCGGCAGAACATACAATTGCTATGATGATGGCAATGTCAAGAAATATCCCTTCTGCAGATGCCTCGATAAAAAATGGTCTATGGGAACGTTCAAAATTTACGGGAGTTGAAGTATATAATAAAACTTTAGGCATTATAGGGCTTGGAAAAATAGGTTCACATGTAGCAAACGTTGCTATTGCATTAGGAATGAAAGTTGTAGTATTTGATCCTTATTCAAATCCTGAAGTAATTGAAAACATGGGAGCTAAATATATTAAGCATTTAGATGATTTTTGGGGAATATGTGACTATATAACAATCCACACACCAAAAACAAAGGAAACAACAAGCTTAATAAATACAAATACTATCAACAGAATGAAAAAAGGAGTCAGAATAATAAATTGTGCTCGTGGCGGAATTATTGACGAAAAAGCACTTTTTGAAGCAGTTAAAGCAGGGCAAGTGGCACAATGTGCGATTGATGTCTTTGAAGACGAAAAAAATATTGCATCTTCGCCATTATTAAAACTTGATAGAAATGCTATTTTAACTCCTCATCTTGGAGCAAGCACCGATGAAGCTCAAATTAATGTTGCTATTGATGTTGCAAATCAGGTGGCAGAAGTATTATCAGGCAGAAATGCAACCAGTGCAATTAATATACCTGCGCTAAAACCCCAAAAACTTGAAGCAGTAAAAGATTATATGGATTTAGCACAAAATATAGCTCAAATCGCTTCACAAATTTCAAATGGAGCAATAAAAGAAGTCTCAATTATAGCAGGCGGAAAATTGTCTAATTTAGATATTTCACCTCTTGAGATTGCAATATTAAAAGGGGTATTGTCTACAAATATGGTTGGTATAAATTATGTAAACGCACCTGTTATAGCAAAACAAAGAGGTATAGAGGTTAAAACATCAAAAACAAATGATAACGAAAACTCAATTGAAGTAAACATTAAGACATCGGAAAAAATTGTAAAAGTTAAGGGTGCCTTGCTTGCAAAAGATATAAAAAGAATTATTCAAATAAATAATTATATCACATCAATAGAACCTAAAAAGCACATGTTGCTTGTACCGCATATAAATAAACCAAATATGGTCGCAAAAGTAGCAGGAATATTAGGATGCGACGATATAAATATTTCCGGTATGCAAGTAGCACAATCAACAGACATACCTGAAAAATCCATTATGATAATAAATACAGATAGCGAGGTTAATGCAGAAACACTTGATAAAATAATGGCAACAGACGGAATAGATAAAGCAAAATATATTGGATTATAATAAATTTTAATCCAGAATACTATTGCTTTATTTTAAATTTTGTAGTTAACTAATATATGAGATAGGTGTTATGTAAAGTTTTGTAAAATTGATTGTGTGTTGTAAAAATAAAAAGCAAAAAAAATAAATCAACAGTTTTAATATAATTGTAAATTAAAAATATACAGAAAAGGTGAGGTATAAAATTATGTCAGTAAATGCTATTCAAGGTCAGTTTTCTCAAGAAAACAGAAAAAGAAACACTGCAATAGGTGCAGGCGTAGGTGCTGTTGCCGGTGCTGGAATTGGCTATGCAACAAAAGGTATAGCAACAGTTAATGAAGGGAAAACAGAACTTAGTAAAGATGTTTTTAATCGCGCAGTTGGAATGATTGCAGCTAATCAAAAATCAAACAGCGACGCTCTTAAAAATATTGATAAGCTTAAAACAGCAGCAAATGAAGCAAAAAACGAACTAGGTAAACTTGCAAAACCAGCTGAAGATGCAGCTGAAGAAGTTAAAAATACATTCAAAGCAGCTGAAGAAAAAGCAAAAACTGCGGCAGATAAATTAAAATCTGCACAAGAAAAATTCTTAAAAAGCAATGACTACACATTAAAAGAAAACGAATCACTTGAAGCAGCTGTTGACGCTGTTAAATCAAAACAAACTTTTGATTTAACAGGAATCAAATTAGCACAATCAAAAGTTGGCACAACATTAAAAGAAGCTACAAAAGATAACAAAGCTGCAACACTAGAAGACATGAAAAACGTAATCAAAGCTTATACTGAAGCTGCCGGAAAAAATGCAGATTTATCTATTAATGGTTTAAATGTAGCTGACATTACCGAAGAAACATTAAAAGACGAAGGCAATGTTAAAAAATACTTTGGACAAATTCAAGAAGCTGTAAAAAAAGGTGAAGAAAACGAAGGAACCCTTAAAACAACATTGAATGGTGTATTTGAAAACGGCAAAAAGAAATTTAAAGAAATAGCAGAAAATACCGAACAAGGAGTAAAAGACGCAGTAAACTACGTTAAAAAAGCTGCTAAATCAGTTAAAATGAAACAAGCGGCAATCATTGGTGCGGCAGCAGCCGTTGTTGCTGGTGCGGTAGCATTTATCGCATCTAAAGCTCCAAAAGCAACCGAACAAAAAGAAGAAAAATAATTCGAATAGCATATTTGGACATATTTAATAATAAAAAAACATCAGGAAATATATATTTCCTGATGTTTTTGCTAGTTCGTTTATACTAAAAAATTATATAAATATGCTTAAAATTGTTTTTTCATATAAAATATAAATATGTTCGAACTAAATAAAACACTCACTTATCAAAGTTTTGCTTTGCTTTGGGAAGAAATAAAAGACTTTTTAATCACATTAGGTAGAATGGGATGTGATTTTTGTAGTGTTTTAAAATATATTATAAAATTACGCATCAATTTTAAGGAAGTTATAGAGCAATCTAAACGATTTGCATATGACAGCATTCCAATCAGTTTAACAATCGTTGGAATGACATCAGCAATTATTGCAATGCAACTCGCTCCGGAATTAGCAAAACAAGGCGGAGCCGATTATACCGGTATGCTTTCTGCCTTAGTCATGGTAAGAGAATTGGCAGTTGTAATGAGTGGCTTTGCAATAATTTCAATGGTAGGTTCATCTTTTGCTTCTGAAATTGCATCCATGGCAGTAACGGAGCAACTAAGTGCAATGAAGGTTTTAAAAGTAGACCCCATTGAATTTCTAATTGTTCCAAGATTTGTTGCGGGAGTAATATTTATGCCAATGGTTTTTATTATTTCTGCGACTTTCGGTTTGATTTGTGCAGGCTATGTATCAAACATAACAGCTGATTTAAGCCTATTAAATTATTATACTTCACTTTGGCATGGTTTATATGTAAGAGATATATTCATAGCAATTTTAAAAGCTTCATTTTTTGGAGGAACAATAGCTTTAATTAGTTGCTCGTGCGGATATTCAACAAGAGGTGGTGCAAAAGAGGTCGGTATTGCAACCACTAAAGCAGTTGTATGGTCATTTTTGGCAATTGCTTTATGGGATTTTATATTTGCTTCGGTATTTTATTTGTAGGTTATTATGTCTTTAGAAGTTAAAAATTTATCAAAATCTTTTGAAGGAAAAAAAGTTTTAAATAACATATCGTTTGAAATTCTAAACGGACAAACTCTTGGTGTTATTGGTTTTTCAGGTTCCGGAAAATCTACGCTATTAAAAATAATCTCAGGAATACTAGAAAAAGATTCAGGGGAAATAATATATCCAAAAGATTCAGAAATTGCTATGTCATTTCAATATAGTGCACTGTTTGATTTCTTAGATGTATATGACAACATAGCTTTCCCGCTTGTTGAAAGAAAAGAATTCAGATCAAAATATACGCAAAATGAAATCTCAAAAATAGTAAAAGATAAGCTAAAGATGGTCGGTCTTGAAGGAATAGAAAACTTGTATCCTTCTGAATTATCAGGCGGCATGCAAAAAAGAGTTGGGTTTGCAAGGGCTATTGTTACAAACCCAAAAATAATTTTATATGATGAACCAACAGCCGGTCTTGATCCTGTTACATCAACTATGATTGAAGATTATATAGTCAGATTAAAAAATGAACTAAATGCCTCATGCGTTGTTGTAACACACCAACTTTCCACAATAAAAAGAGCGGTTGATTACGTAATTATGTTATATCAAGGTAATATAGTTTTTAAAGGAAGTGTTCAGGAATTATTAGAAGGCAGAAACGATTATGCAAGACAATTTGTAAGTGCCTCAATAAACGGACCAATGAACATAGCAACAAAATAAGGAAAAAAATTAATGGATAAAAAAGGTAAATACGCATCATCTTTAAAAGTAGGTATTTTAACGCTAACCGCGATTTCAATACTGATTTTTACAGTTCTATGGGTAAAAGGAAGAAGCCTGTCTGGTGGCGAGCGTATCGACTTAGCTTTTAAAGATGTTAACGGAATGCGCGCAGGTTCAGCCGTTCAAATGATGGGTCTTAGAATTGGACAAGTAGAAGAAATTACACCCGTTATTCAAGGTAAAGACAGTTATGTCAAATTAAGATTTGTTGTAACGGAAAAAGGTGTAAAAATCCCATACGCATCGACAATCTCCATTCAACAATCAGGAATAATAGGTGAACAATTTTTGGAAGTAACACCTCCAAAAACAGAATTTATATATGGCGAAATAAATAAATCAACTACGGATATTCAAAAAAACCAACCCATATATATGGAATTATCAAACGGAATGGCAGAAATCGGAAAGGTTTTAGATGCGGAAGTTCTAAAGAAATCTCAACTGCCATATCAAATAAGGCAAAAAATAAAATCAAAAAACGTAGTAAAAGTTGCTTATATGATTGATTTACCAGGATTAATTTTAGAAAATGATATGCTTGGCTTAAAAGTTCAAAATGACAAACTATTATTCTACATTCTTGATGGTGAAATACCAATCACTCCTAATGAAAATCTAAAATATACAGTAATAGAACCTATGCGTTTGTCAGATTTCATGGACTTACAATTCAGAGCAGCTCGCTCACTTGCTGAAACTAATGACAGAGTTTCTGAAATTTTATCTGATGAATTTATAGGAAACTTAAAAAGCTCGGTTGATAATATAAGAATACTAACCGCAAGCGCTAATACCACTTTAGACAAAGCAACAATACTTATTGATTCAAGCAAAAAAGAAATTGAAACATTAATTGCTCAATCTGATGATTTAATTAAAAGTTTAACAAAATTATCGGATAATATTAATGCAATAATTTCTGATGAAACACTTAAAAATGATGTGGTTTCAAGCATTAAATCAGTTGGAAAGATGTCTGAAAACATAAATAAAATCTTAGAAGACAGTCAAACAGAAGAAATAATTGCAAATTCAAATGAAACAATGAGAAATTTATCTGAAATAACAAGCTATATTAATGAATATACAAAAGATGAAAAATTAAAAGAAGATATAACTTCGACCGTTTCTAATTTGGCAAATATAACGGAAAATATATCAAAATTAATAGATGAATACAATAAACTTGAAGATACCGAAAAACTAAAATTAAGAAGTACCGTAAAAGATGTTCTTATAATTACAAGAAATGTCAAAAAATTCTCAGAAAAATTAAATAAACGCTTCTTATTGTTTAGACTAATGTTTTAAATATGACAAATACAGCAAAAAATTACTTTCAAAATTTACACTATTCAAAAATAAAAGCTAATTTTATTTTAAATAGTGCGCTTACAATAGGAGAATTTTTCTATAAAATTATAATAAACTTTAAAAATTTCTTATACGAAAAAAAAATCCTAAAAGAAAAAAAAGTTGGAGCTTATGTAATTTGCGTAGGCAACTTAACAACAGGAGGAGTAGGCAAAACTCCAATTGTGATTGAACTTGCAAACAAAATTTCAAAAGAAAAAAAGGTCGCAATAATTTCAAGAGGATATAAATCAAAGCTTTCGTCTGAAAAACCGCATATTATAAAAGATTATTCAAACATTAAATACAATGATGGAACATTATGCGGAGATGAACCTTTTCAACTGGCAAAAAAGGTTTCAAATAATGTTGTGGTAATAACCTGCAAAGACAGATACAATGCAGCGCAAGAAGCAATTATAAAATATGGAAGCGAAGTCATTATTCTTGATGACGGATTTTCAAACAGAAAACTAAAAAAAGATAAAACTATTTTAGTTATAGATTCAAAAATGCGTTTTGGAAATAACTGTCTGCTTCCAAAAGGTCCTTTAAGAGAACCTATTAATCAAATTAAAAGAGCAAATGAAATAATCATAGTAGACAAAAATGATAAAAACTTAGATGAAGCAATAAACCTTATCAAAAAGTTCAACCTGCCTATAAAAATTTGCAAAATGGTCCCTAAAAAAATATATAATGCTCAAACAAAAGCAGAAATCAAAAATCAAACAGAAGAAAAACAAAAAATAATTGCTTTTTGTGCCATTGGTCAACCGGAACAATTTTTTGCATTTTTGGAAGACAAATACGATATAGTACAAAAAATTTGTTTTAGTGACCACCATATGTACACAAAAAAAGATATTAAAGGCTTATTAAAAATAGCAAATGACAATAACGTAAGTACTTTTATCACAACCCAAAAAGACGAAACAAAACTCCTATCAATAATAAAAGAGATTAAAGGCTTTTCATTTAATATTCTGGAACTGGAAAATATAATTCAAGATGTTAAATAAAATTATTCATTTCAATATATTCAACAGCTTCTTCCATAGTATTGAATATTGGAATAGCTTCGCTTAAAAACACAAATTCTAAAGCCTTAAGAACGTCCTCACAAGGTTTTACAAGAATAAACATTCCTTCTTTTAAACTTGTGGATTTATACACCTCAGCGAAAAGATTTGCAAAATTATCGGAGAAAATTTTTATATGTTCCATATTAAAAATAATATTTTGTTTTCCGGTTAAAACATTTGCATTAACTTCTTTTATAATTTTATCTACATATTTTTCGTTATTAACTTTATATAAAGTCAATGAACAAATATTATCATTTACGTAATATCTTGTATATTCTTCGTTTGTAATTTTATTTGTAGAATTAGAAATAAATTTTAATACTTTTTCATGCCACATAGGCGCCTTGGAAATAAATTCATCTATTTCTAACTTATACGCATCTTGAATGATTTTTGGATTATCGGTTCCGGAAATTGCAATAATTCTAAAATCTCTTCCTTCTTCATTTCTCAATTTGTTTGCTTCTTTAATTAAATCAAAACCGTCTTGATAATCCGGAAGATATAAGTCCAATACAAGGAAGTCAAAATTTTTCTTCTTGAACTCAGCAAGAGCTTCTTCCTTGCTTCTTGCCACATATACGTTCATACCGATTTTTTCAAGCATAACAGATAACTGAAAAATTGAAAGTTCGGTATCATCAACTATTAAAACATTTGTAACTTCAGCTGTAAAAAAACTCAAAGGATAGTTAAAGTAATTTAACTTTCTTTCTAACGAAATCAAGGCTCTTGAGACAAGGTCTTGAACATCCTCTTGTGTGTCGGCTGCGATTTCTATATCAGACAATTTTAAAAGATTATCAAATTGTTCCTGCGTAATTTTAATTTCATTATCCATATTGAGATTATACAATTATTTTTTAAAAAATGCTACAATATTTTTTTTATTATATAATTGCATGAAACAAGTTAATTCAAGGAGTTTTAATGAACGGTTCAATAAATACCAGTGCATTTGGCAAAAACGACATAAGAGGTATATTTCCATCACAAGTTAATTCGGAAATATTTTTCCATACTGCAAAAGGCTATGTAGCATTTGTTTTAGAAGAATTTAAAAAAATAAATCAAGAAAAAACTCCAAGAGAACTTTTATTTACAGTTTGTATGGATGCAAGAACTCACTCACCGGAGTTAAAAAGAGCAATAATTCAAGGGGTTACTTCTATGGGAGCAAATATTCTGGACTTAGGTCTTGCACCGACTCCCTTAGGGTATTATTCCGAATTTGCAAAAATAAATCCTGAAATAACAGAAAACAAAAAAATAGTAGGAGCCTTAATAATAACAGCTTCACATAATCCACCAGAATACAACGGTCTTAAAATGACATTTAATCGCCAAAGCCTTAACGAAAATCAAATCAAAGAGGTTAAACGATTAACAGAAGAAATTCACGACAAAAGTTGCGGATACAGACAAGTTATATCAGGCTTTGTTAAAACCTACGATATAATAGCCAATTATCAAGATAAAATCTATGATATGTTCGGCAAAATAGGAAAAGATATTAAAGTTGTAGTCGATAGTGCAAATGCAACAGGAGGGCTTGTAGCGCCACAATTATATAGAGATCTGGGTTGTGAAGTAATTGAATTATTCTCCGAACCTGACGGAGCATTTCCCAATCACCACCCAAACCCCTCAGATATTAAAACTCTTGATAAAATTATCGAAACGGTTAAAAAAGAAAAAGCTGATATCGGAATTGCTTTTGATGGCGACTCGGACAGAATTGGCGCCATTGCAAGCGATGGGACAATTATTTCAGGTGATAAACTCCTGTATATTTATGCTCAAGATTTAATTAAAACTCTTGCACCAAGAGGAGAAAAGCCTATTATAGTATCAGAAGTTAAGTGTTCACAAGTTTTATATGATGAAATTAATAAAACCGGTGGCATAGCCATTATGACTAAAACAGGACATGGCTATATAAAATCTAAAATGAGAGAAACTGACGCTTTGCTTGCAGGGGAAATGTCAGGTCATACATTTTTTAAAGACAGGTATTACGGCTATGATGATGCTATATATGCGGGTTGTAGGCTAATTGAAATAATAGCAAAAAACAAAAAAATAAATCCAAGCTTCAAATTAACAAACTTATTGGAACCGTTTAATTCTGTACACTTATCGAACGAGGTTCGTCTTAAATGTCCAAATGAGTTCAAAAAAGATGTCTTAGAAAAATTAAAGTCATCAATAAATGATAATCTTTTTAATTCAAAAATTAAAGAAATTATTACAATAGACGGACTTAGGATAATTTTTGATGATGGTTTTGCTCTAATCAGACAAAGCAATACCGAACCTGTATTTACCTTGAGATTTGAAGCAAAAACAAAAGAAAAATGCGAACAATATAAAGAAGCATTGGTAAATTTTACTTGTAAATTAGTAGAAGAAAAAACATCACAGAAAGTCTAAAAAATATACTTTAATTCTAATACTTACTTCCAAGAAAAAATCATTAAAGACCTGATATAATATCATTATGTTTAATAGAAAAAATCTAATAGTTTATATAATGGTTTTATTTTTGAGCACCGGTATATCATTTGGTGCACAAAATGCTTCATACGAACAAATCTCAAAAATGGAAAATTCAATATGGGGATTTGAATATACTAAAGACAACGCTCAAGAAAGATTATCGAGAATTGAAAATAATGTTTTCGGAACAACATATTCAAAACTTTCTATTGAACAAAGAATTAAAAAATTAAATGAAGCGCTTGGCTTAGAAAGCTATGAAGATAGTGTAAAACCGGCATATGAAATCAATTCTGATGAAGTAGCAGGAATTAACTACCCACAAATTGATACACTTGAGTATCAACTTTTTAATTCAACATATGAAAAAGAAAATATTTATAAAAGATTAGACAGGCTTGAAAAAAAGATATTTGGTTCAACACAAGAAGGAGACTTAGCCTCAAGAACAGACAGATTAAAAGCATATGTAAGAAAAGACGCAGTTGCTCAAAACCCTTCATATCATTACGAACAACCATACACAACAACAAAAGATATAGAATCATATATGGGTTCACAAAATAAATATGAAAATTCAGACATACACATTCAACTGTCAGGTCTTGAAACAGTTTTATTTTCGAAAACGTATTCTCAAGATCCAGTTGGGCTAAGGTTAAACAGACTAGAAAGAAGGATTTTTCAAAGAGATTTTTCATCAGATGACGATTATCTAAGACTTCAAAGACTTCAAGCAGCAGCCAATGCGCAACAAACAGCTAAACTTTATGAAGCAAATAAAATTCAAAAATTTACATCAACAGGGCTTCAAATCGGCTCAATTATTCTTATGATACTTGCTTTAATTTTATAAAAAAACTTTGTGCTATTATAATTCTATGGAGAATTATATAGCTGAACTCAATAAATTAAAAGAAAATTCGAGTTTTCGTTCAATCAAAAACATAAACGAAAAACATTCTAAATATATAATCGTTGAAGGAAAACAAATGCTTAATCTTTCTTCTAACGATTATTTGAATATAAGTACCAATAAGGATTTAATTTTAGAATTTATTGAAAAATACAAAAATCATCCTGAATTTTTATTTTCATCAACTTCAGCTCGTCTTTTAACGGGCAATTCTACAAGTTATAATAATCTGGAAAATAATATCTCATCTCTTTTTAACAAAGAATCTTGTTTAATTTTTAATACAGGATACCAATGCAATCAAAGCATAGTAAGCACTTTATTTAAAAAACAAGATTGCATTTTTTCAGACAAATTAAACCATGCCAGCATAGTTTCAGGTCTAAAACTATCTCAAGCTGATCATTTCAGATACAAGCACAATGATTATGATTCTTTAGAAAAAATACTTATCTCAAATAGAAATAAATACCAAAACGCAATAATAATATCAGAATCCGTATTTTCAATGGATGGAGATATAGCTGACATAAAAAAACTGGTTGAACTCAAAAAAAAATATAATTGCCTGCTAATGATTGACGAAGCCCACGCTTTTGGAGTTTTTGGGGAAAATCTTGCAGGAGTAAGCTCGGAATTAAATTTGCTAAACGATATAGATATAATAACAGTTACTTTTGGAAAATCGCTGGCATCATCAGGTGCAGTTGCAATTTCAAATAAAATAATCATAAATTACCTAATAAACAAAGCGTCCGGTTTTATTTTTTCAACAGCACTTCCACCTTCGAGCATAATGTGGAGTAATTTTTTGTTAAATGAAAAATTTGATTTCTTAATTAAACAAAAAGAAAAATTAAATAATTTATTCAAAAAAGTACACAAAATATATCCCACAATAAGTTCTTCACAAATAATACCTGTTATTTTAAAAGACAGTGTAAAAACAAAACAAACAGCTATAAAACTTCAAAAAGAAGGGTACTACGTTCTTCCCATAAACCCTCCAACTGTCCCAAGTGGAACTTCAAGACTCAGGCTTTCTTTAACCAGCGATATGGAATTTGAAGAAATTAAAAATTTATTGGAGAAAATATAATGCAATATTTTTGGCTAAACAAAAACAACAATAAAAACCTAATAGTTTTTTTTAACGGCTGGGCAATGAACGAAACTCCTTTGCAACATTTAAATAAAGAAGGGTTTGATATATTATTTTTACAAGATTACAGAAATTTAGATTTTGACTTTTCAATTTTTAATTTTGATAAATATGAAAAAAAATACTTAATTTGCTGGTCAATGGGGGTTTTTGCAGTAAATAATTTTTATAAGATATTCAATGAATTTGACTCTAAAATTGCAATCAACGGAACATGTAAAATTGTTGACGATAATTTTGGAATACCCGAGAAAATATATAAAATAACAACTAAATTTTTAAATGAAGACTCTTTAGACAAATTTATAAAAAATATGTTCAAAGGAGGCGAGCTAAATCCCGAAATAACAATTACCAGACCTTTAAAGGAATTAAAAGAAGAACTTATTGAAATTCAAAAAATTAAATTCGAAAATGAAATAAAATTTGACAAAGCAATAATTTCAAATGACGACAGAATAATTCCTGCCAAAAACCAAATCAATTTTTGGAAAAATAAAGCCAAAATTGAAATTATACAAAATACCCACTGCCCCTTTAAAATCTACACAAGTTGGCAGGAATTAATATGCTAGATAAAAAATTAATTAAAAATAAATTCAAAAGAAGTATGGAAACATATGACAAAAATGCTTTTATACAAAATTTAATGGCGCAAAAATTAATAGAACTAATAAAAGATAAAAAATTTAAAAACATACTTGAAATAGGTTCATATACAGGTATTTTAACAAAAAAACTAATAGACATAAATCCAAATTTCACAAGCTATACAGCAATAGATATAATTAAAGAATCAAAAAACTATATTAAAAAAATAGACAACAATATAATTTTTCTAAATAAAGACGTTGAAGACTTTTATACCGGTCAAAAATTTGATTTAATTATTGCAAATGCAAGCATGCAATGGTGTCTTGATTTATCAAATACTATTAAAAAATTACAATCTTTTCTTGAAAACGAAGGAATTATGGCTATTTCACTCTTTTCAAAAAACAATTTCTTTGAAATAAAAGACATATTTAATATAGGACTTAATTATCCATCGCCAAACGAAATAAAAAAAATATTTGATAAGGAAATTTTAATTTTTGATGAAAATTATGAACTAAATTTTGATAATACCTTTAATATATTAAAACATCTAAAACTTACAGGCGTTAATGCTCTAAAAAAAGAATCTTTTTCAATCAAAGAATTAAAAGAAAAAATGAAAAATTATCAGTTAAAGTACGAAAATAAACTTACATATAATCCAATGTATGTTATATATCAACGCCCATAAAAGCATTAATTATGTTTTCTTTTGTTAAATTAATAACCTCAGGAATAGTACCTATAATTTTTACATCGGTAAACATTTTTAATTCTCTAATAAAATATTCTTCTGACAAAGTTTTATTTTTAGGCATTTTATTTATAATTATTCCTTTTATTTTAATATTATTTTTCTTTGCACATTCTATTGTCATTAATGTATGATTTAATCTTCCAAGACAAGGGGTTGTAACAATTATAATTTCAATATCAAGCAATTTTATAATATCAGAAAACAAAAACCCCTTAACAGCAGGACAATACAAACCGCCTGCACCTTCTATTACAACAAAATCTTTATCCTTGATAAAATCTAAAAAATCTTTTCTTACTTTATCTAAATCTACCTCTACATTATCCAAAAGACTGGCAAGATGAGGAGAAACTTCTCCTTTAAAAAGATACGAATATTTAGATTCAATATTTGAATATTTTTTTAATTCAAATAAATCAGGTGCTATCATTTGACCGTCTTTTTCATAAGCACCACTTTGAAATGGTTTAAAATAACCTACTCTTTTACCTTTTGATTCATTTGAAAGCACTAGACCTAATGAAACAAAAGTCTTTCCAATATCTGTATCAACTCCTGTTATAAAAATATTATTCATATAATCACCTTTTTGTAATACAATTATAAAACAAATGAGAATAGGATGAATATGGATAAAGAAAAATTATTAAAATTATATAATCTACCACTTGACGAACTTCTAAAAATCGCAAAAAAATACACTTTTCAAGAATTTGAATTTTGTTCTTTAATTTCCGCAAGAACAGGTAAATGTTCTCAAGATTGCAAATACTGCGCTCAATCAACACATTATAATACCGAAATACATACTCACCCTTTGGTGAACACAAAAGAAGTAATAAAAGCAGCAAAAGAATCCAAGAAAAACGGAGCAATTAATTTTGCAATAGTTACTTCAGGAAAAACCCCCGATGAAGCAAAAGATTTTAATGAGCTTTTAAAAATGATAAAAGAAATAAATCTTCTCGGCTTAAAAAGTTGTGCAAGTATTGGAATATTAACAAAAGAACAAGCACTAAAACTAAAAGAAGCAGGGCTTAATCGTTTTCATCATAATATCAACACATCTAAAAGCTACCATAATAAAATTTGTACCACTCATACATATGAAGATAGAGTTAATACTTGTAATTATGTCAAAGAAGCAGGTATGGAGCTTTGTTGCGGAGTAATAATCGGAATGGGCGAAACCATTGAACAAAGAATTGAAATGGCAATAGAATTATCTGAAATAGCTCCAGACAGTATCCCTGTAAACATTCTAACCCCAATAAAAGGAACGCCTTTTGAAAACTATTTCGATAAAATTGATGAAGAAAATATTTTAAGAACTCTGGCAATATTTAAAATTGCAAATCCAAATTCAAGTATTAGACTTGCAGGAGGCAAAAAAGCAAGACTTTCAGAGAAAAATATTCTTTTAGCAATGGAAAATATGGTAGATAGCGCAATAGTTGGTAATTATTTAACAACCACAGGCTTTAGTGCGCAAGATGACAAGAAAAAAGTTCTCAAAGTAAACAAAAAATTAAAAACCTGCAACAAATAATTTGTTGCAGGCACTGGTGTTTTGCAATATTTATTCTTGGGTGTTGTCTTCCGCTTGGTATCTTTTAAGCATTAATTGCGCAAGATCTTGTGCACTTTTATTTTGCATAAAGCTTCTATCATTTTGTTGTTCAACGCAAAGCTCAGCAAGCGCATCTACGACCTTATCATTCAGACCAACTGCATTAAAAGCTTCATTAAAAGCGTTGTAGATTTCCTCTTCACGTTCACTGTCAAATCCTAAATCATTGACGTTTACAGTAATATTTGCTTCATCCTGAGCTTGTTTTAATATATCTACAACTTCTTGAGCTGTTTTAGCTTCACCGCTTGAAAGCATTTCCAAAATCTTATCAGCACTTGGAGCAACTCCATTTTGAACACATAAAACTATTGCATCCCAAGCTTCTTTTTGTATTGCTTTTTCATTTGCGATAGAATTTTCATTTGCAATCATTTCTTTATATTTATCGACAACACCTTGAGCGGATAAACTTCCATCGGTAACATATATACCTTTTGCCTGTTCCATATCGATTACAATACCTTCATTGATTGCAATTTGAGCAACTTGCGCTTGTACATTAGTCCAATCACTAATATTAGTCAAGGCAGCAGCTTTATTACTTGCTCTTAATAATTGAGCATTTTCATCTTGGTTAACTCTGTCCATTGTTTCATTATACATAGCACGTGTTTCTTGAGCAGCCTGACCTGCACTTGCAAGAATACTTACATCTGTATATACATCGGCATAAGCAGCGTCAAACTTATCAAATTCGCCATAATCTTTGTCCATTATAGACTGAACTTCATTTTCGCTCATTCCTATATTGAAATTTTTACCATATGCATCTTTATAAATTGCATTCATGAAATAATCAGTATCATCTTTTCTTGTTGCAGTTATTTCTTGACCGTTTAATGCAAATTTAAAGCTATCATTAAATAATTCTGAACCGTTGATATCATTTATATTTTTAGATTTATCTACTTGTTCTTCAAGTCCTTCAAGATTAATTTCACCTATGCCCATGGCATCAGCATTTGTTAATTTATATTGAATATTAGTTGTTTGTTCATTTAAGAACTTACCACCTGTATATTTTGTTTTATAGTTATCTGTATAATCTGTACCCAATATTTTTAAAGATTGAAGTTCATCCCCTGACAATTTTCCATCACTATTAGCATCTAATGATTTCAAATCATCGAGCCAGCTCGTGCCTTTCAACCCTCCGACAAAATCTTCGCTTCCGCTAAACGCGCCATCATTATTTCTGTCAATTATAAAGGCATATTCGCTTCCGTCATCCAATTTAAATGTAATAGGGTCTTTTTTATCTATTTCAGGTGTTTTACCACCATCATCAGGATCCTTAACGCTATCTTCGTCATAATTTTCAACGTCAGCACCGCGAGAAGGCTTAACTCCCCAAATATCATATATTTTTGTAGCTAAATTTTTATACATTTCCGCAGTTGCATCGTCTCCTGCGTATTCAATAAAGTAATTTGGAGTTTCTCCTTGTAATTCAGGGTCATAAACCACGCCGCTATTCTTAAATAATCCTGAATCCGGATTAAATAAAGCGTACATGGCCTCCTTAAATGTGAATTTTGGTTCGCTGGAACCCATTTTATCTAAAATAGCAGCATAATTATCTGCTAAAGCAGCAATTTGCTTATTAGAATCTATGGTGTTACCGCCCATTTCATCCCAAGTATTCAAAGTGCCCTTAAAATTTTCCTTTGTCCACTTAGATGTATCATTACCAAGTTTATTGTTTTCTATAAAATCAGTAAGTTTGCCAAATATTTTTTGCGCATCACTACCATGTCCAATAGGAACATTAAGAGTACCTTTATCAGAATATTTTATATTTGCACCGGAAAAATTCTTTACAAAAAAGTCTGTTAACTCTTTACCATATATACCTGCGCTGTTTAACTCTTCAAGCAATCCGTTATTAATGGCTTCACCTAAATTTTTAACAGCTTCGTTTTTAATACTATTTGAATCAACCCCGGATGTTGCTTTAGTTCCAAAATATTTACCAAATTTTTCATTAATATTTTCAACACTAGGAATTTTGGTTCCTTCTACATAATTTGAATTTTTACCCGGTTCAACATTTATTTTAGGATCTTCAAATAAATCGCTTACAATATCTGTTTTTTCTAAAGAATAAACAGGAATTGATTTATCAAAATCCGAATTTGTATAATTAGTTTCCGTATTACCAATTTTTGCCAAATTTCCATTAATTAAATCATAAGTAGATTTAGTAACACCATATTGTGATTTTAAAAGATTCCTTTGATCGATCCATTTTGTTGCATCATTAACAAGTGCATCAACTTCTGCTTCCTTAGCATCCAACTTACCCAGCAATTTTTCTATTGCAGCAGATTGACGATCTTTATATGAATTATTTTTTACTCTTTTTCTAATTTCACCAGAAACGGCATCTTTTCCAATAATGCCTTTTTCATATTCATAAAATACATCTTCAATTGCATTTTTTACGTTTCTTTTTTGTTGCTCCTCAAGAGCTTCAGACTTATCTTCAACAGAAGTAATTAAATTTGTAATTTCATCGGCATGACGAGCAATCTCTGCTTGATTTTTAGCAAGCTCTTCTTCTAAAACAGCCATCTTGGCTTCTAATCGCTCAACTTTATCTTGCAAAACTTCTTTTCTTGTAAGCAAGACTTTTCTTTCACTTTCAGTTACATCATTAGAAGAAATCACAGTAAAAATCTTCTTTAACTCATTTTGTTGGTCTGTTTTATTAACACCATACATATTTTTAAGCCAAGAATCGTTCATTACTGTTGAACTAAGTTTTTTTAACAGTTCATTGCTAGAAGATGATAAGTCGTTACCCATATTCCATTGTCCCTTTCAGAAATAAAACTATTGTTCAAATACGTTAACGACATCTTCAATATATTACTTTATGTTTTTTTAAATTTTATTTACAAAATTTTACAAAAATATTAAAAAGCCTTATCAATTAAGATAAGGCTGTTGTTTGTTGTTTATGCTTCGAGATTGTGTTGTTAGGTGTTGATAATGCTTGTTTACGCAATTGCGTTAATCTTATTTACTTGGGTTTCTAAATTCTTCTCAATACTTTTTTGTCTTTGAATAAACGTGTCATAAAAAAGTGGAGATTGTTTTATAGTACCCAAAAAGTCTGTTAAAAAGCTTCCTTCGTGTTTAATATCTGCGGTGTTGTTTATAACATCTGCACCATAATTGGTTCTAACACCTGCTTTAAAACTTATATTTCTATTAATTGTATTTTGTACATTTTTTACTGGAGTTATCATTAACATTTTGGTTTTCTCACCTCTTGTTTAGTTTAGTTTTTAGTGTTTTATTAACACTTTATCTTTATGTTTTTATTATGCACCTAAAAATTATATTTGTCAACCCCTCTGAAAAAAAATATTTTTTCTTGATATTACTGGATTATAGACACGTAAATCAAAAATATTTGATTAACTGTCAAATGTACACTTATTTAATTTTAAGGATTAATTTCGAATAGTACTCAAAGATTACCCATGTGTGTAATTGCTTTTCGCTTCTAAGTATTTGATTATATAATTAATCTTTTTCATACTTCCAGCTATTCTTAATTCCAGACAGTTTGGGGCGATAAGCCCCCTTTTTTTTACAATTATCACTATTCATGAGTGTAGTAATTACGCTCACCTACTTTTGAGCCTAAAATATAATATATTAAAGGCAACGCTCTATCCAAAGGTAAACCGGCAAGCATACTTTCCTTTGAAGAAATCATTATTGGAATTATGTCATCAATATGTACCAGAAAATCAGATGCTTTTATTGTTTTCTTCTTTTTATCATCCGGTTCAATTATTTTTGTATTAATTGTATTAGATACACTTATGCTTGTTGCCATACCACTCGCGAGTCCAATTAATACTGAAATATTTTTGAATAATTTATTATTAGCAATGGTTTTTAAAATAGTCTTATCGGTACTATTTTTTGCAACCAACAAAACATGTTCAACAGTTTTAGCAAAAGCAGTTGGAATTGCAACATTATTAACTACATACACGGCTTCCTTTAGTTTTTCGACTCTGTTTTCCGAATGCTTATCTGCCATTGAACCAGCAATTAAACTGCCTATACTAGCACCTGCAGCTTGAAACAACATATAAATATAGCCTTTTAAACCTTCATAATCAATTTTTGTATATTTTGCTATATTTTTCATTGTTTCTTTACAGCTTCCCTTAACAAAGACATCCTTAATCGGCTGACCTTTTCTTGCAAGCGCGACCGAGGCAGCAAAACCCGTAGTAACACCTATTAAACTTCCTAGAGCACTGGCCTTTCTTGTCTTTGCTTCTTTTCTTATAGTTTCTAGGGCATGTTCATCAGGAAAATTAAAATCCTTATATAATTTTTTTTGTTTATCAGAAACATACAACATAGGTAATTTATTAAAACACAAAAATAAATTAAATTGCCCTAAATTTATTTTACATTCCTTTATAAATAATTGTAGTTATATATTTTTTAATGTAGTCTTAAATAAAAGTATTAGATTTATTTTAAGGTAGTGAAAACTGTATGTACGATAATGAATATTTTGTAGTGGACATGTCGTCTTGCTCATCAACCGGCGAAATAATCAACAGCCTTTCCTTGGCTCTTGAAACCCTAAATCATTCAGGTAAAAAAATTGTTTTAAAATTAAATGACGGGTATTTAAACCAATCTCAAATGCTAAGTATTCAATCTTTAATTACTAGCTATGGATGCATTTTAGATACTATTGAAACAATAAACCCTGAAACAGCTGCTATTGCAGAAAACATGAATATACTTGTACAAAAACCTATTGAAAAAAGAGTTGAAGATAAAACAATTAATCAAGAAAACAATTCAGGATTTGAAAAATTCAGCATAAATACAAGCGAAAATAATGATATAATTGCACTTAAAGATGTTAATGGTTTACATTTTGAAGCTGATTTAGATGCAATTAAAAAACAACAAGATGAAATCAATATAAAATCAGACTTAAAAAATGCTGGAATTAATCCAAACGAAGACTTTAATAAAATTGAACAACAGGTTATTTCCAAATACAAAAAACCTGAAGAAGTCATAGATACAATAGACAAATTTTCAGGATTGACTAATTTAAAAATTAACAGTGCAAGTGAGTCTGCAATTGGACTTGAAGAAATAGAAGACTATACCAATGTAGAAAAAAATTCAATTGGTGTATATAAAAAAGCTTATGACGAAAATGAACTCAGTCCTGATGATTGGGAAGAAGTTGATTTTTATGAAACACCAACAACTGACCCCGTTGTTTCAGATTCAAAGAGTACAACATATATAAACCAAACACTCAGATCAGGTCAAATATTAGAATCTGACGGGAATGTTGTAATTATTGGTGATTGCCACCCGGGAAGTGAAATTAGAGCCATTGGCGATATTACGGTATGGGGCGTATTATCAGGAATTGCCCATGCCGGATATAAAGGCAATAAAAACGCCAAGGTTCGTGCCCTAAAAATGAATGCAGTGCAATTAAGAATTGCTAATTGTTATTCAAGACGTCCGGATGGTACAAACATACCGTATATTATAAGATCATCCATATTTACCCCTGAAGAAGCGAGGGTTGTGGATAATGAAATTATGTTATTTAAGATTAATCAAAATTAAAGGAGCAAATAAATGGCTGGTTCTGTTATTGTAATTACATCCGGAAAAGGCGGAGTCGGAAAAACTACAACATCTGCCAACATTGGTACAGCTTTAGCACACATGGGAAACAAAGTTGTATTAATAGATACAGATATAGGGTTAAGAAATTTAGATCTGCTTTTGGGATTAGAAAATAGAATTGTATACACCATTGTTGATGTAGTTGAAGAACGCTGTAAATTAAAACAAGCCCTTGTAAAAGACAAAAAAAATCCAAACTTATGCCTCTTAGCTGCCGCACAAACACGTGATAAATCAGCAGTTGATGCGGAACAATTAAAAGATATTTGCGAACAATTGAAAAAAGACTTTGACTATGTTCTTGTAGATTGTCCGGCAGGAATAGAGCAAGGTTTCCAAAATGCAGTAGCGGGAGCAAATGAAGCAATAGTTGTAACAACACCTGAAATGAGTGCAATTAGAGATGCAGACAGAATAATCGGTCTTCTAGAATCAAAAGAAGGAGTTGAAAAATACAGACTTTTAGTAAATCGTGTCAGACCCAAACTTATAAAATCAAACGACATGATGGGTGTTGATGATGTAGTTGAAATTCTATCCTGCGAATTAATTGGAGTTATACCGGAAGATACCAACATTATTACATCTACAAACAAAGGGGAACCTGTTGTGAATGACGAAAAATCATTAGCAGGACAAGCATATTTAAACGTTGCAAGGAGAATTATGGGCGAAGATGTGCCTTTATTAGATATAGATGAACCTACAACATTTATTGACAAAATAAAGAAATTCTTTGCTAAGAAAGCGCAGGGCTAAAATGAAAGATATCTTTTCAGATTTATATGATAAAGTTTTGAGTTTTTTTACAGCTCAAAATGACGATACAAAAGTCGTAGCAAAAAGCAGACTAAGAACTGTTTTAATGCAAGATAGAGTTGGTTTCTCGGAACGTGCCATGCAAATGCTTAAAGATGATATGATAGACAGCATTTCTAAATATTTAGAAATTGATGTCGATTCTTTTGATTTAAGTATAGATGCAACAGAAAATGCCACAATACTTAATTTAAGCATACCTGTTTTAAGACCAAAAACTGATGAAGAAATTGATGAAGCTTTATCTATCCAAGAAAAAGTTAAAATTGAAAAAACTGAAGAAATAGTTGGCGAACTTAAAGAACTGGTTAAAGAAAAAGCACAAGAACTTGCTGATCAAATGAATGAATCAACAGAAAATAAAACAGAAAATGAAGAAAACATAGAATCAGCAGAAGAATCTGTTGAAGAAAACAAAAAAGAAGAAAAAAAATCACAAAAGAAAAATAAATAATTCGCTATGCTTGAAATTTAAACATGTTTTAAATATGATAAAGCTTAGCTCATCACAAAAAGTTAATTAAGCAAAAGGAGAATACCAATGCAGGTTATATTAAAAAAAGATGTACAAAATATAGGTGAAATGGGTGATCTTGTAAATGTAAAAGACGGATATGCAAGAAACTACCTAATCCCTAATGCTTTAGCTGAAATTGCAACAGCTGGCGCTCTGGCACAAAGAGAAAGAAATATTGCAAGAATTAAAGCAAAAGCTGAAAAATTACACCAAGAGGCACTAAGCGCAAAAGAAGAAATAGAAAAAATTGAAACAATCCAATTAAGCGCAAAAGCTGGTGAATCAGGAAAATTATTCGGAACTATTACAACTAAAAAATTAGCTGAAGAGTTATTGGCAAAAACCGGTATGGAAATTGACAAAAAAGCTATTATTCTAGATAGTCCTATAAATCATATCGGAAATTTTGTTATGACAATCAAACTTTCTTCAAAAGTAAAAGCTAAGATAAATGTCGAAGTTAGTGCTTCAGAAACAATAAAAGAAGTTTTTGAAGAAGAAACAGCGGAATAAAATAAATCATAAATATTCAAAACCCCCTTGTTGTCAAAAAGCAAGGGGGTTTTGAATTAGCAATTTTGTAAAGTTATGTAAATTAAAAAATCTCATTTTGTTATCAATAAAATTTTTAGGGAACTAACTAAATGGATAAAAGAACATCTTAGTTTTGATGTCAAAAATCTGCTACAAGTAATTAAAAGTAAAGGTGGTAAAAAATGGGATTATCGGCAAGCCAAGGCAGAATGTTATTATTAACTGCCAGAAAGAGTGACCTGGAATATAGGGCACAACAGATTTCACAAAAAAGATTAGTTTTAGCACAACAACTTGAAGAAATTGCAGTTGAATACGAAGACGCAACTTCAAACAGACAAATGAAAATTTCACTAGCTCTTGCATCAACAGATTCAGGAAATGATGTAGTAAATAGAACTGCTAACTTAACTTATTCTACTTTAATTAGTGGTACATTAAATCAATTTTCACCTGATGATAGCGGCATACAACCATATGACAGAACAGCAAATCAAGAGTATGCAAGTACAACCGCATACAGATTAGTAGATGCTTATGGGGCTATTGTAGTTTCAAGCGAAGATGAAATTCCCGGTACAATTTCCAAAACATCTAATGTACCTACAACTCAAGATAAAGACGGCGTATACAGAGTAGGCTCTAAATCCTCTGACGGACAAAAAGAAAACAATGGTGATAACTATGTTGTAGTTCCAAAAGCTTCAAATGGTACAGAAACAGCCTTAGGAACTTTTTTAAATTCATCAAAAGATATCAGTACCAAAAATTTAAATATAGACACTACTCATCAAATGATAGAAATAATAAAAGGTGACGGCTCAAAAGTTTATTACAACTATATGACAGGAGCTGAAATTACTGATGAAAATCAAAAAAATCAATTTGAAAGCTCAGAAACAGCTACAATGGTTAATGACTCATCATCTATACCATCATCTACACTAAAAACCGTAACAAACGTCAATAAAGTTGAAGGTTCAGATGGAAAATTTAGCCTTGTTGATGACAACGGCGTTGTATTAAGAAGATATGTAGTAGATAGCACCTTAAAATACGGCTCAACCGATGTAAACGGAACAACAGATGGTCCAAATTATCTTCAAGATTGCTTAAGAAACGGCAAATACTTACTTGAAAAAGGAAGTATTGATGCAGAAACAAAAGAAGTAAAATGGAATAGCTTATCTTGGGATACTACTGCAAACATTTCTGACTCATATTACACAGAAGATGACGACAAAGCAAAAGCAAAATATGACAGATTGCAAACACAAATTCAAAACCAAGACAAAAAACTTGAACTTGAACTAGATAACATCGAAACTCAAAGAAGTGCTGTTACAACTGAAGTTGAATCAGTACAAAAAGTAATCGATGATAACATTGAAGGTTCATTTAAAACATTTGCTTAACCTAATAAACCCACATTCCGCTTAGTTTAATTACTTGAATGCAAGCTATAATTATGCTTGCATTTTTTTATTTCTCGGGAATTATAAATCCAAATATATTAATATTATCAGGATAGCTTTTTGCGATCATTTTACCAAAATGAGCGTGAATAATCTCTTTTGACAAATATAACCCCAAACCAACCCCGGCCTTATTATAATTTGAAGGATAAGTTTTAAATTTCTCGAAAATTTCTTTTAAAATCTTAGGTTCAATATAAGGGCTATTATTTTTAATTTCAACAGTCGTATCTCCTCTTTTAGTATCAACGTTAATATAGATAATACTGTTTTTAAAAGCATAATTAATACTATTTGAAATTAGATTATCCAACACTCTTTTTATTTGGAGCTTATCGCCATTTATTATAATTTCTTCATCATATTTTAATTCTATTTTTAAATTATAATATTTTAACAATATATTTAATTCTTTAATAGTATTTTTAATAAGCTCAATAAGACTAAATTTTTCATAATTTAATACAAGCTCTTCATAATTAAGCTTATGTACGAAACTAAAAGTATCAATGAGCTTTTGCATATAATTGCACGAGTTAAGCGTTAATTCAATTAAATCTTTTTCATCTTGATTTATTTTATCTGAACAAGTGGTCAAAAAACACTCAAGTGCCTTTATTTGTGCAATTGTTGGAGTTTTTAAATCATGAATAATTTTTGCTAAAAATTCGTCTCTTTTAGTTTGTAGTTTCATCGTGCTTTTCGTAAATGCGTTTCAAATTAAAATAATTCTACTACAAAAATCAAAAAAAATAAATGAATTTTACATATTTAGTATAAATTTAATTTATATATATTAGATTTATGTTATTTTGAAATTACAAACACAACTTCTTCCGAGAAAAAATTAGCAATATTTCTTATCAAAAAACCGCTTCTTGATTTTCTTTTTGTTAAATATACTGATTTTTCAATTTTTATATTTCTCTTTAAGCAAAATTCAAAAAAATCACTTATAGTAAGCAGATGAACATTTGGAGTATTGTACCATTCATAAGGAAGAACTTTCGATTTTGGCATTTTACCCTTAAAAAACAAATAAAACCTTACTTTCCAATATGCAAAATTAGGAAAAGAAACCACACACCTTTTTGCTACTCTAAGCATCTCATATATAACAAACTCCGGATTTTTTGTTGATTGCAATGTTTGATTTAATATTGCAAAATCAAAGCTATTATCCTGAAATTCTTTTAAACCCATATCAAGATCGCCTTGAACAATACTCAAACCTTTTTGGAGTGCCTCAAGGACATAGTTTTGATTAATTTCAACTCCAAGCCCGCTTATATTTTTTTCGTTTTTTAAAATTTTTAAAAGTTTACCATCCCCACAACCAAGATCTAAAACTCTGGATTTTTCAGGAATTAAATTACATACAATTTTATAATTAAAATTAAATTCTTTAGTTGTCATTTATTCTCCTAAAAAACTTTTGATTATTTTTGTTTGTTTCTCAAATTCTAAAAGAAAAGCATCATGCCCGCACTTGCTCTCAAGTTCTACAAAAGAAACATCTTTATTTAATTTTATTAAAGTACTTACAATTTGCTTAGCTTGTTCTGTTGTAAAAAGCCAATCGGTCGAAAAAGATATAACAAGAAACTTGGAGCTGCTGTCTTTAAGTGCATTTTCCAAACTTCCATAAGATTTAATCGGATCATAATAATCAAGAGCTTTTGTAATATACAAATAGCTGTTAGCATCAAACCTGTCTACAAATATCTTACCTTGATGTTCTAAATAACTTTCAACTTGAAAATCAACACCAAAATCAAAGCTTGGTGTATCTTTAAATTCTCTTCCGAATTTCTTATACATAGCTTCTTCGCATAAATATGTAATGTGTCCTATCATCCTTGCAATAGCTAAACCGTTTTCCGGACAAGAAGAATTATAATAATTTCCATTATTAAAATTTGCATCTTTTAAAATAGCATTTCTTGCAACAGCATTAAACGCAATAGATTGCGCATTTAACCGTGCAGCAGTCGCAATTAAAATAGTCGATTTAACATATTCCGGATATGCAATTGACCACTCAAGCGCCTGCATTCCCCCCATTGAACCGCCTGCAACGATTATTTTTTTAATTCCAAAATAATTTACTAATTCTTTTTGAACTTTTACCATATCCTCAATAGTAACAACAGGAAAATCAAGAGCGTATGGTTTATTTGTTAAAGGGTTAATTGATTTTGGTCCGGTTGTACCGTAGCAGCCACCTAAAACATTAGATGAAATTACAAAAAATTTATTAGTGTCAAAAGCTTTATTTGGACCTATCATATCATCCCACCAGCCTTTTTTATTTGTTTTTTTATTTAAAAAAGCAGCATGGGCACTACCGGTTAGTGCATGTAAAACCAATATTGCATTATCTTTATTTTCATTTAATTTGCCGTATGTTTGATACGCAACCTCAATATTATCGAAGGTTTTACCGCATTTTAATACAATTGGTTTATTTAATTTATAAATTTTAGTTTCCGTATAATTTTCATTTTCCATTGTATTATTTTATCACCTACAACAAAAGTATAAAAATATATTAACTAATGTATAATTTTTTTAAAAAAAACTGAAGTTTTTTAAAAAAATGTCGTTTAAAAAATTATAAGCGGCACAGGATTGGTATTTATGAGTAAAATAAAAAAAACGAAGGCTAAAGAAAATGCTTCAGTATACACCAGAAACATAAACCTTCTGGAAGACGACCCGTTAGAAGAAATTTTTGCGCTTAATTTAGGTGATTTTGTAACCGAACAGCTAATTAACCCTGAATTAGTAGAAAAAATTTCCAAAAAAGCAAAAGAAAAAGATAAAAAAGAAAGCCTAAAAGCGCAACTTAATGAACTTATATCAATTTATTCCATTGATAACACATTGAGCTTGTTGGGCTTTGAAAATAACGAAGATTTTGTAATATACAATTCTATCGCAAAAACAATTAAACTAATGCTTAATTTAGTAGAATGCAATATTTTTCTTGCAAAAAAAGGTGAAGAACTTCGCCACGCAGGCTCTTCAGATGAAGAATTATCAAACCAAAATATAACTGACTACATAAAAAATGTTATGGAAAAAGAAGAAGAGTTTTGTTTTGAAAAAGATGAAATGCAATTTTCAATTTTTCCTATGAAAAACAATTTTGAATGTATTGGCGTTATTGAAATTATAAGAAAAATAGAAAGACCTCTCGAATTTGAGTATGCAGATTTAATTCAAAACATGGCCGGTCTGTTTGTAACTTCAATGGGACTTCAAAAACTTATTGATGAAGTAAAAAGATTAATTGGACTTGAAAATGTTTCAACATTAGAATTGCAAAACCTAAGAGCACAACTAACAGCTATCATCGGCGATTTAGGCGATCAACAACAGACATTTGTTGAAAAACTAGCTTATGCTGTTGATTTAAAAGGTCAATACAAACGCTCACACTCAAATGAATGTGCTAATCTTTCAAGAGAAATATGCGAGCATATGGGTCTAAATGAAAAAACAACAGACCTAATATATTATGCAGGGCTTTTACAAAATATAGGCAAAATAACCCTCTCAGAAGAATTATTTACAAAAAAAGATAAATTAACAGATGCAGAGTGGAACGAACTTAAAAATCATCCAAATGTCGGCGTTGATTTGTTAATGAACATCAATTTCATGTCTGAAGTTGTACCTTACATAAATTATCAGGAAGAAAGATATAATGGAAAAGGTTTCCCTGAAGGCTTGAAAGGTAACTCAATTCCTCTGGGTTCAAGGATTATAGCTTTAGCAGGAGCATATTGCGCCCTGACGCAAGATAGAGCACACAGAAAAGCTCTTTCAAACACGGAAGCACTTGAAATAATCAAAAAAGAGTCAGGTACAAAATGGGATCCAAAGATAGTAGATGTTTTAATTGAAATTAAAAAATAATTTTTTTATGATAAAATCCTGATATACGTTATATATCAGGATTTTAATTATGATTGTTTTAGAAAAACCATATGTTTCAGATTTTTTAATTGATACTATTCAAAAAAATAATTTTTATGTTCTTGAAACACCTTTTTCAAAAGAACTTTTACCAAATAATTGCCTAATAAAAGAACAAGATGCAATTCAATTAAAAAATGAATTGTTTTATTCAAATTCAGAAAATTCCATTGATTGGATATTAAAAAATTATCCTAAAGAAGAAATATGCAAATATATAAAATTATGCAAAAACAAAATTTTATTCAGGGAAGCCCTAAAATCAATATATCCTAATTTCTATTTTAAAAAAATTTCATTATCTGAAATTGAACAAATTGATTCATCTGAGCTTATTTTTCCTATTATCATAAAACCATCTGTGGGTTTTTTAAGTTTTGGAGTTTATCCGATTAAAAATAAGTTTGAATGGGAAAATACTATATCAAAATTAAAGCAAGAAATTGAAAAACACAAAGGAATATTTCCCGATGAAGTTGTTAATTTTGATGAATTTATTATAGAAGAAATAATAGCAGGAGATGAATATGCACTTGATGCCTATTTTAATGAAAATGGTGAAGCTATTATATTAAACATATTTAAACATCCGTTTTTCGATGATAATGACGTATCGGATAGAATATATTACACTTCAAAAGAAATTATAAACAATAATCTGGATAATTTTAAAGAAATTCTTAACAAAATTGGGAAATGTTGCAATTTTAAAAACTTCCCATTTCATATTGAATTGAGAGTTGATAAAAACTCTATTATACCAATAGAAATAAATCCTCTAAGATTTTGTGGATGGTGTATTACAGACATTGCTCATTTTGCTTGGGGAATTAATGTTTATGAATATTATTTAAATAAACTATCACCGGATTGGTCAAAAATATTATCCAAGGCAGATAATTCATATTACTATTTTACTATGGCAGATATTCCTTCAAATATACAAAAAGAAAAAATTAAAAATATTAATTATGAAAACTACCTAAAAAACATTAAAAATCCTATTGAAATAAGAAAAATTAATCCAAAACAAAACCCTGTTTTTGCAATTATTTTTGCAAAAACAAATTCAATAGACGAAATAAAAAACATACTAAAACTCAACATGGAAAATTTTATTGATTTTTAAATACCGTAATTCCGTTAATTTTATACTCTTTTGATTTCCTAACAATAAAATCAACATCTTCTATGGTGGCATTTTTATCTAAAATAATTGTTTTTGAAATATTACCATCAATATGTTTTTGTGCTACTTTTAGGGTTTCCAATTCTGATAAATAATCACCTTTATTTTTCGGTTCTATTGCAGGTGAAACTTTTAAAATCCTTGATATAGTTCCGGTTGGAGAAATTGCCATCTTAAGATTAAATTTTAAAATCTGACTTTTAATAGTAAACAACATATCATCAAGAACTTTAAGAGCGTTATCACTTCCATATTGAATATTCATCTTATCTAACAAAGACTGATACCCCAAAATACCAATATATCCGTTTTTATCAGTATTAAACATTGCTTTTGATAAAATATTTGCTGCCTTGTTTAATTTATTAAAATCTATTTTTTTCTTTTCTGTATCATAAAATTTAGAAAGATTAATATGGGCTAATGTCAAACCTTCATCAGGTTTTAATGGCGCAGTTGCGCAACAATCGCAAATATAATTTGCATCGTCTGAAAATATAATTCCAGGCTCACCTTTTTTTAACATAGAATCTAAAAGGGCAGAATAAATTTCTCCGGCTTTTTTCTTTGTTCCATCTGACATAGTCAAAAATTCATCATTATCTACTTTTCTTAAAAAATCATCACTTAAAACAACAGATAAATCAAAACACCAATCATTAAAATCAACATTATTTTTTAATCTAATAAAATCAATAATTTGAGGATGATTTACATTCAATAATGCAATACCTGCCGGAGGTCTTTTTATATCACCTTCCTTTTGTCTATATAAAAAATAAGAATTTATATCTTTAATCCTTGATAAGGAATCATCAAAATTAGAAAAATTAATACCAATACCTTTTTCATCTTTTATATATTGTTCCAAAAGAGCCAAATGCTGTATTGTGTTTTTGTTTTTGTCTAAATTGACAGCTAGCGCACTATTTAAGCTATCAGAATTCAAAATCCCTTTATAATATGATGTAGAAAAAGAAATACATCCTTCACTTAACATATTTTTTAAAAGATTTAAATCATCAATATCAGTAAAAATTTTACTCGAAACACTTTTAAAAAAATCATCTGGCTTTTGATTATTTGGAATTATTCCTCTTTGAATCAAAGGAAAAATATTAATATCTTCAAATTGTGTTATATCTTTTTTTAAATATAACTGAAACTCTTTCATTGTTTTAGGGGCAGAAAACATAGTATTGCCTGCCTTAAACAATATCTTATTTTTATTATTGAAATTAAAAGGAGTTACTTTTATCATTTTTAAAGATTTTTAAGATCTTCTGTTGCATCTAATTTTTTAACAAGTGCTTTTATATCACCTTTTAATTTAAAATACTCCTGAAATTTTTTTGTTGTCCTAATATTAAAACTTCTTCCGTTTTTATCTTTTGTTTTGGAAATCAATCCTTGTTCTAAAAGTTCTGCAATATGTTCATAGGCATTAGAACGCAAATCTTTAAGCGCAGTCTGCCTTATTGGTTCTTTAAGAGCAATTACGGTTAAAGTTTTTAATACAGCAGGCTTTAATTCAACAGGACATAATTTCTCAACTATATCCATATGCTCCGCCTTGACTTGTATTATATATCCGTCTTCATCATCTATTTCAAGCGCTCCATTTCTTGACGAATAATCAAACATTAAGTCCAACAAAGCTTCTGTAACCTTTTCTTCTTCCAGTCCTAAAATCTCAGCGATTTCAATCGGCTGCATAGCTTTTGAAGTTATAAATAAAACGGCTTCAACTTTTGCCTTTAAGCTCTCTATTTCCATCATTTTATTTCAACCTCTTTTTCTTGTGCTTTTTGAACAAACAATTTTCCATAAAATTCTTTTTGCATTATTTCATATTCTTCTTCACGAGCCAAGAACAACAAAGCTATAAAGGCAGAACTTCTATCAAAACCCAGCAAACAAAGTTCTCTTAACTCAATATTTTCTTCATGAGACAATATTTGGGTCAGATTTTGTCTCATTCTTTCAACCACTTCTTCAACATATTCTTCATGAGCCAACTCTTTAATTTCAGCCGCTTTTAAATTTGAATAGTTCTTGACTCTTCTTTCTTTTCTATCCAGTGCATTTTTAATAGCATATTTTTTTTCTAAATCTTCATAAAATTGAATATGCCTAATTAAGTCTTTTAATGTTACGCTTCTTTTTCTATTTAAACGAACAGATGTTCTTCTTTGCAAAACTTCATCAAATGAAACTATATTATTAGTAGGAATTTGTGTTTGTTCATAATTTGCTTCAAAATTATCATCTTCAAAATAATCCAAAGGCTCAGGATTAAAATCATTAATTGAAATTCCTTGCAAAATATCAGATTTTATTTTTAAAAGAGTAGATGAAAAAAGTATTGCCTTTCCTACTGATCGCAAATTTTCCTGCTTTAGCTCCGATATTCTTTTCATATATTTATCATACAAATCAATAATATCTATATTCCAAGGGTCAAGTTTACCCTCTTTAACAAGATCAAGAATTATCTCGATTGCATCAGTTTGTACATCTTTTTTAATCCCTGAGCGAGAAATAAATTCAGTATTAGAACCAAAATCAACGGTACCATCTAATACCTTTATTTCATCATAATTTAATTTATTATTTGTATAAAAATCACTAACAGCTTCTGACATTATTCATCTTTCACTTTAATTCCGGAGACCTTTGTAACTCCCTTATCTTTTTGTGTAACACCTATCATCCTATCTGCACAATCAAGCATTGGTTTTCTTAATGAAATTACTACAAATTGTGCTGTTTCTGATTGTTTTTCGATAATAGATGCCAATCTTTCAACATTTGGGCCATCCAAGTGCATATCGACCTCATCAAATGCGTAAAATGGCGATGGTAAATATTTTTGTATGGCAAAAACAAAAGCAAGAGCAGTTAGAGATTTCTCCCCACCTGACATGCCTGCAAGCTTTTGATTTCTCTTATCTCTTATATTTGCCTCAAAAGTAAGCCCCCCTTCAAAAGGATCGTTTTCATTTTCCAACACAAGGGTACCTTCCCCCTCAGAAAGCTTAGCAAAAACTTCCTTAAAGTTATTATTAATTGCCCAATAAGCATCAAGGAAAGTTTCTTTCTTTAACTTTTGATAACCATTCATACGAGATTTTATTTCATTTTTTTCATTTTCCAAAGTTAAAACTTTTTCTTTATAAGAATTTTGACGCTCTAATGCCTCATCATATTGAGTCAATGCACGCATATTAACGGGTTCTAATTCTTCCATTTTCTTTTGCAACTTGGAAATTTTAGAATTTATCTCATCAAGCGAAATTTCTGTTTGTTCAAGCTCCTTCGGATTAATGCCCGCATTTTCAAATTCTTTTAAAATACCCTCTAATATAGGTTCAAGTTCTCTTCTTCTGGCTTTATAGCTCTCTTCTTGTTCTAAAAGCCTTTCAATATTATCTTGAATCTTATTTTTTTCAGTTTTTGCACTCAATAATTCTTCTTGCAATTCATCTCTTTTTGTCTGAAACTCAACAAGATTTTTTCCGAGTTCTTCAATCTCTTTTTCTAATAATTCAAGTTCTTTTTTTACCTTTTCAATTTCAATTATAAATTGTTCTTTTTCCGTTTTTAAATTTTCATTATCTTTTGTTAATTTTTCAATATCGGTTTGTCTGGTTAAAATTTGACTCTGTTGAAATTTTATTTGGTTTTCATCTTTTTCAATATCATTTTCAACAGTCATTATAGATTTTTCTACCGCTTTAATTTCTTCTTCTATATCATTTGTTTTCTCTTTGAGTTTTTTTAATTCGCCTTCATCAATGAGTTTCTCAACTGCTTCAAGTTTTTCTTGAGTAGCTTGAAGTTTATCGTTTAATTTTATGTGGCGATTTTCAAATAAATCTAATTCTTTTGAAAGTTTTTTATTTCTATCTTTTAAAATCTTTATTTCTTCTTCACCTTTTTTAATAACCTCAGAAGATTGCTCATTATTTGAAACAAGATTTTTCAATTCCATTTTTGCAGAATTTAAACTATTTAAAGAAGCAGAATGTTTTTGTCTTATGTCATCTAATCTTCTTTCTAAATCTTTTTCTTTTTGACTTAAATTCTTAACAAGCTCTTCTGTTTCTTTTAATAATTTCTTATATTTTTCAAGTTCTTTTTCTTGGCTTTTATCAAAAAATGAAGCATTTTTCTTTTTCGCACCGCCAGTAATAAGACCGCTCTTTTCTGTAATATCACCTTCAAGGGTTACAACTCTATATTTTCCTGCAAGTTTTTTAGCAGTAACCTCGCTTTCAACAACAACAGTTTCACCCAGGGCGAAATAAAAAGCATCGATATATTTATCATCAAAATCTATTAAGTTAATTGCAAAATCAATAACTCCCTTTTCCTTGGGCAAAGCCATCTTCAAAGGAGCCTTTTTAATTACATCCATTGGTATAAAAGAAGCTCTGTCTCTACCTTGCGAACGCAGAACTTGAATTGCTTTATATGCTGTATCTTGATCATCAACTACTATGGAAAAAGCCCTTGCTCCCATTGCAACATTAATAGCATCTATATACTCACTTTCAACATCTGCCAACTGAGCCAACGGCTGATGTACACCTTGGATGTGTGCCTTCATAACGGTTTCAATTCCTGAACCCATACCAATAGATTTATAGGCATTTTTATTAGCATCCAATATTGCAATTCTTTTTTGTGCTTGCTGAATCTTGTAAAAAGAATCCTCTTTTTGTACTTTAGTCTTATCCAGCTCCTCAAATGTCTTTGTCTGAAGAAGTTTAAAATCTTTTACTTCATTTTCTAAAGTTTCTATTTGTAAATTTAACTTATCTTTTTCACTTTCAAATATTTTAGCTGAATTTAAAAATTTATCTATTGTTTCTTTTGTGGAATTAATTTTTTCTTCGTTGTTTTTATACTCATTTTCAAGAGGTAATTGCTCTTTTATTAGTTGAGTTTCTTCATCTTTTAAATCTTCAATTTCTTTCCTTAATTTATTTCTGTTTTGAATATGCTCATCAGCCGATTTATTTAAACCTGTCATTTCACTTATAATCTTAGCCAGTTGAGCTTTTTTTTCTTTTAAAGTTTTGTTTAGATTTTTAAGTTCATTATTTTTTTCTTTAATAGCGGCTTTAAACTCTTCAATTTTTTGTTTTTGAACCTCTATACCATTTTTATAGCTTTCTATTGCCTTTACATTATCCAGAGTTGTTTTTTCAACTTGTGCTATTGCTGATTTTTTTCTTTCAATTTCACCTTTTTTTTCTTCTGCGGTTTTTTTTACTTCAAGTTGTTTTTCTTCTCCTTGCGCTTTAACTTTTGCGTTTATTTCATCATATTTTGTTTTTGTATCTTCAATCTTTGATTCAACTTCTTTAAGCTTTTGATTTAATTCTTTTTTGTCCTTTGTAGCAGCAAGGATATTCTGATGAACAAGCTCAAGCGAACGAACAGTATCAAAATACTTTGCACTTTGTATTTGATTTTCCAGTGCATTTTTCTCATCTTTATATTTTTTATATTTTAAGGCAACTTCACGCTCTTCTTTTAATTGTTCGATTTGATTATCTATTTCGCTCATCAAGATATTCGTGTTTGCAACTCTGTCTTCAACATCTTGAATCTGTTCGGAAGCTAAATTAATTTTTCTTTCAAAATCAGCAATTCCGGCTATTTCATCAATTATTTTTCTTCTTTCAGTAGGGGAACATTTTGTAATCTCAGTTACGTCACCTTGCATCATAACATTATAACTATTAGGAGTTATATTATATTTTTCAAGTTCTAAGTGAATTTGGGTTAATGTACAAGGTTTATCATTATAATAATAATTCGACTGGACTCCATTTTTTCCTTTTTTAATGTGTCTTTTTATTGAAAATTCATTATCAGCATTGTTTTCGTCTCCAAATGTAACTTTAACAATTGCTTCGCCACGCTTATTATGATTGGTAATTAAATCAGCGGAACCTTGTTCTGAACGCAAAGCTCTCGCAGAAGAAAGGCCAAGTGCAAATAAAATACTATCGATTATATTACTTTTTCCTGAGCCATTAGGTCCGGATATTGCCGTAAACCCTTGAAGCAAAGGAATCGTTACTTTATTTGCAAAAGATTTAAAATTGTCTATTTCTATTTCTTTTATATACATTTGCTAACTTTAAACCCACTTCGGTATATTAATTACACTATAAAAACTTGAGGCATGTCAAATTTTATATAAAAATTAATATCTATCTATGATATATGTGGAATCTTCTGTCAATTTTCCGGACTGTTTTTTATGCAATACTACATACTTATCTTTTAAAACATTAATTCTTCGTATCGGGAAAAACATAAAGTTAGCTCTGCCTATTATTCTATCTTTATTTAAAAAGCCCCAAAAGCGGCTATCTTGAGAGTTATTTCTATTATCTCCCATCATGAAATAATGATTTTCAGGTATTATAAAAGGTCCACAATACATATTTTCCATGCAAGGCGTCCAATTTGTTTTTGAACTTATATATGGTTCATTTAGCGCTTTATCATTTATATATACTCTATATTGACCGTTTTTAAAATCTTTTTTAATTTCAAATTTATCATTGGGCATTCCAACAACACGCTTAATAAAAGCAATATCTTTACAAAAAATTCCGGATAATCTCGATAAAACAGCAAGAGGCGAATTAGATAATTGAACTTCAGGAGGATAAAAAACAAGAATATCACCTCTTTTTATTTCCTTCTTAGGAAAATCTAATTTTTCCACAAAAACTCTATCTTTTTCTAATATAGTAGGGCGCATCGAACCCGATGGAATCCAACGCAATTCCCCAATAAAGTATCTTATTATGATAACGCATGCCAAAACAAAAACAACCGTACTTACGATTTCTTTTGTAAAACTTGTTTCTTTTTCATTTCCGTTTTCGTCTTCAGTATCATCAAATAAAATCTTTTTTAACAAATACAAAAAACCTTTTTCTTTTGTTTTTTTAACTAATTCTTTAAATCCTTCTTTTTGTTTAGCAAAAAAAGATTTAATAATATTTTTCAAAGACTCAAACGAAAAAGTTTTATTGAAAAATATTTGCAAAGTTAAACAAAAAAGAAAAGTCGAAATAAGTAAAATAAAAAAGAATTTTAAAAATGTACTATAAGAATCATTATAGGAACTACCCAAAGTGCTGACATTTATAAGCTTAGCATTGTTATCGTTTTCAAATACAAAATCTGAGATCTTATTTACTAACATAGTATTTTTTTCATTAAGCAGTAATGGAATCCTAACCAAAAGAACATTTCTTACTGGTTCATTATCAAAATCATACTCAACTTCATCAAGTTCAAAAACTTTTCCTGCAAGATACTTAACATTTAAATCATTTAATTTGTCCTCGATATTTTTATTTTGATTGCTTATTGAATATTCAAGCAATGTTCCTCTTTTTAAAATATAATTTAGCGAAAAATTATTTAAATTGTAGACAAAACACACAAATATAAAAATTATTAAAAAAAGCATTAGCTTATATTTTTTTATAAAAAAAGTTTTAATTTTTGCCGTATCTATCAATATTAACTCCTTAAGGTGTAATTACATAAATTAACTAATGCTGACTTATAAACAGTATCTTCAATTTTATCTAAAAAATTAATTGCTGCTTCTTTGTAACTACAAACCTTTTTATTTGCCAAATCTATGCAATTTTGAAAACAATCATTTTTACAATCAAGTAAATCAATATTATTTTCCTTGCAAAAGTATAGCACAGGCAAAGTATAGTTTCCATTTTTAATATCAGACGAATTTTTATTTTGAATATTATCTATATCATTTTTAATCTGAAATGCAAGAGTATAATTTTTCAAAAAATTTTCCAAATCTATTTTTATTGCATTGTCAAAATTCTCCAAAGTAAAAAGCGATTCAAGTCCAGCAAAAAAAAGATTTCCTGTCTTATTAAAAGTTTTCTCAAGGTATTTTTTTTCATCAATTACTTTATTTAAAAATGAATTTTGTTCTATTTCGCCATCTAAAGTTTTTTGTATTTTATTTGAAAAGATTTTTAAAATATCTAAGTTTGTCTCACTCAAAACATTTAATGCCATGCTCAAGAGCAAATCCCCCTCTAAAACGGCAAGCTTTGCACCGTATTTTTCATAAAAAGTTGGATTGCTTCTTCTAATTTTTTCATTATCTAATATATCATCATGAATCAAAGATGCACTGTGTATAAATTCAAGTGTAAGTGCAATATTGAAAACTTGACTAAAATCTTTTATTTTTAATATTTTTGCGAAAAGAAAAACAAACAAAGGTCTCAATCTTTTTGGATTTGAAAATATAAAATCATTCAAATCTTTTTTTAAAAAATTATCATTTTTATCCAAAATCTTTTTTATTTTTTTCTCAAAAAATTCTAATTCATCTTTAACAACAAATGTAATATCTTTAATCTTTACAATTTCATTCATTTCTATATAATAAATTTGCCATTTTCATATATTAATTTATCGTCAGCATATATTTTGCCGTTATTTTTCATATTTTTAATCATATCCCAATGTAAACCGGACTTATTTTTACCTCCTGCTTCCGGATAACTTGATCCAAAAGCAACATGTATTGAACCGCCTATTTTTTCATCAAATAAAATATTTCCGGTTACATTTTGTATTCTTTCATTTGTGCCTATTGCAATCTCGCCCACAAAACGAGAGCCCTCATCCATATTTAACATACTCTGAAGAAAATCATCTCCCATTTGAGCACTTGCTTCAATGACTTTACCCTCTTTTAAGGTAACACATACTTCTTTTGCACATGAACCATGATAATTTTGAGGAAAATCAAAATAAATCGTTCCTTCTGCACTATTTTCAACAGGAGAAGTAAAGATTTCACCATCGGGAAAATTCATATTTCCGGAACAAGGAACCCAAGTTCTGCCTTCTGTTGAAAATGTAACGTCTGTTTTATCCCCTACAAATCTAATTTTTGAAGTTTTATTTAAAATATCAGCTATTCTTTTTTGTTCTTTGTCTATTTCTTCCCATTTTTTAGTAGGATTATCTAAATCTAAATAACAAGAATTAATCAAAAACTCACTATATTCTTCAAGGCTCATAGAAGCTTCTTGTGCCAGAGCATTCGTAGGATAATCTGCAATTACCCAACGCATTTCATTATTTGCAGACCGTTCTAGTCTTTTTGATAATATAGGTTGCATAGCTTTTGAACGTTTTGCAAGTTTATTTGAATCTGCATTTGCCATATTTTTTACATTACTTGGAGCCCCGATAAAAATCATTACATCGGCAATTTCTACTTCTTTTTTAGACATCTCATCAACAAATTCAAGCTGTTCATCGTTTGCATACTTTATAAATGTTTCCGCCAATTCATCCATTGATGTTCTAACAATCGGATTTGCACCATTTACAAGACAAGCACTATAAATTTCCTTAACCAAAGGTTGAGCTTCGTAACCTCTTGCATAAATTATAACCAAATCACCTTTTGTAACCTTTACGGAATAATTTACAAGAACATCAGCATATTTTTTAATCAACGGATTATACATTTATTCATCCTCATTTTCGTCCATATGACCATGATAAGCTGCTTTAAATCTTAATGTACAGCCCCTCTTGGATGATCTTACAAAATTAACAAGATTATCTACATATTTATTTCCGCTAAATTCTTTTTCTATTAATTCAAGCGCCTGAGAAGTATTGTATTGCTCATTTCTAAGCAATCTAATTGCCTTATGAATCGCATCTCTTGATTCCTTATCAACATTTTTTCTTCTTAGCCCAATTGCATTTAAACCAATTGGTAAGCAAGGTATACCTTCTGCCTTACAATACGGTATAATATCAGCCCTTGCAGCCGAAGCACCTGATATTATAGCCATTTCACCTATTCTTACATGCTGATGAAAAACAGACATTCCACCAAGAAAAGCTCCAAAACCAACATGACAATGTCCACCGATTGTTGCAGCATTCGCCATAATAACATTATCTTCAAGGACACAATTATGAGCTACATGGGTATAAGCCATCAACATACAATTATTTCCAACAACTGTATTGCAACCCTCACCTGAAGCCCTATTTACTGTTGCAAATTCTCTTATCCAACAATTATCGCCAATTATTACCCCTGTTTTTTCACCTTTATATCCTAAATCCTGAGGCTCGCCACCAATAGAAGCAAAAGGTGATATTCTGGTATTCTTACCTATGTGCGAGTATTGTATATTAGCACTTTCACCAATCTTACAACCTTCTTCAATAACAGTGTCAGGTCCTATTATAGCATAAGCGCCAATCTCAACATCAGGTGCAATCTTAGCGCTTTTATCAATTATTGCACTTGGATGAATTTTACTGGAGTCCATTTTTATCCCTCTATTATTTTAATGCTACTGTTAATTCAGCTTCTGTACACAATTTACCATCAACATAGGCTCTGCCTAAACATTTAGCAATAGGTCCTTTAACCTTTAAGCATTGCGTTTCCATTTCAAGCCTATCGCCAGGTCTTACTATATTTTTAAATTTTGCATTTTCAACACCGGCAAAAAGTGTTAATTTTCCTTTATATTTTTCCATTGTCATTAATATTGGAGCAGAAGTCTGAGCTAACGCTTCTATTTGTAACACCCCCGGCATTATCGGATTATTTGGAAAATGCCCTTGAAAAAAAGGTTCATTGAAAGTTACATTTTTATATCCCTTTGAATATTCTCCCGGAACACATTCTGTTATTCTGTCAACCAATAAAAACGGATACCTATGTGGCAACATTTCAAGTATTTGACTATAATCAAGAGTAATTGGTGTAACTACTGAATCCATATTTATCTCCTTGTTATTTATTTAATGTCTTCTTAAGTGCCTTTGCACATTCTACATGATAAGCATGTCCTGCTTCTTTAACTAAAATATTTGCCTTTAATTTTAAAGGATTATAACCTGTCAAATACAAATCGCCAATTATATCAAGTATTTTGTGCTTTGCAGGCTCAAACTCACTTCTAAGAGAAGTTGTGTATCCGTCTTCTGTTAATCCAACAGTATTTTCTATTGTAACACCCTTAGAGTAACCTGCAGCCTGAAATCTTTCCAAATCTTTTAAATATCCAAAAGTTCTAGCTTCAATAATTTCATTTATATTGTCTTTATTAAAATTAACCCATCTTTGTTTTAAATCAGGATGATTAAAATTGACTGAATAAGTTATAGTTGTTTCAGTTTTAGATGGCATTATAACAATTGAAGAATTGTCTCTTTGAAAGGAAACAACGCTACTTAAAGGTTCAATTTCATCACTTTCGCCAACATAACCTATCTTGTCAAATTCTTCAACCCAAACCTTTGAACTACCATCAAAAATAGGCATTTCAAAACCTTGAGAGCTGAAATAAACATCTAAAGCATCAATGCCTCTTATAGCACAAGCAGCCATAAAATGCTCAACCAAAGCGATTTTATGCTTTGCGCCACTTTCAACATCTGCCAAAATAACACAATGTTCAGTAGAAACAACATTTTCAACTTTTGCTTCCACCATACCATCTTCTATATAAAACCTTATGCCTTTTTTATCGGAAGGTTTAACAGTAAGTTCCACAGGGGCTGCAAACATAAGCCCTGCACCATTTAAAATTAAACTAGATTTTAGCGTCTTCATTTAAAAATTTCTCATAATCCTCTAATAAATGTTGATATTTTTTATACTTTTGAACCATAATTTCCGCTTCATCAAGATATTTTAACCTCTTAATGAAATCTTTTCTTAATACAGCCGGAGCACCCATTATAACAGATTTTTTAGGGAATGATTTTGTAACACCGGCTTGAGCTAATATAATTGAATCATCGCCAATTTCAACATGGTCTTTTAAACCGGCTTGACCCGCAATTACAACTCTATCTCCAATAGTACAACTGCCTGCAATGCCGACTTGAGATACAATCGTACAAGCATTACCTATTTTACAATTATGGCCAATCATAACAAGATTGTCTATTTTAGTTTGGCTTCCAATAGTTGTGTTTTCAATAGTTCCTCTGTCTATTGTCGTATTTGCACCGATTTCAACATCATCACCTATCACAACAGAACCTAAAGAAGGTATTTTAAAGACTTTAACTTCAGTATTTATTTCTTTTATTGCTCCTTCTTGACGTGCTTGTTCTATATTACTCGGTGCTTCAGTAACAAAAGAAAAACCATCTGCTCCAATACTTGCACCATGATGGATTATACAGCGCGAACCAATCTGAATAAAATCTCCAATATTAACTCCAGGATGAAATAAGCAATCAGAACCGATTTTTGCCCCTTTACCTATATATACATTAGGCATAATTGCTGTATTATCACCAATTTCGACATTTCTTGAAATAACAACATTTGCTCCAATCGAAACATTTTTTCCAATTTTTGCAGTTTCATCAATAACAGCAGAAGGATGAATATTTCTTGGAGTATCCGGAGCTATATAAAAAACATTTAAGAGTTTCATAAAAGCAAGCCTTGGACGTTCAACTTCAATAGTTGAAATGCCTTCTAAATTAACTCCTAATGGAACAAGGACAGCTTTTGCCTTAGATTGAGACATATTCTCTATTTCATCTTCATTCATAGCTAATGCCAAAGTATTTTCATTAGCTAATTTAGGCGGCGCAACATTTGTTATTGTAATATCGCTTACTTTTGTTAAGATGCCACCAACAATTTGAGACAACTCTTCTAGGCTAAACCTTTTTTCGCCTGCATTCATTTCACCCATTTTCACTCCCTCTGTATCAATTGTATATTTATTGTATAACAACAAAAGTTTTTTGCCAATTCTTTTAACAAAAATTAGCAGTTTTTACGAATTTTTTGTTTTTTCGATAATACTTGTTGTTGATTTTCCCTCGACAAGATTAATGAATTCTATCTTGCCTCCATTCTTTAAAACCGTTTGTGCTTCAGGAAGTGTTTCAACTGTATAATCAGCACCTTTTGTATAAATATCGGGTTTAACAATATCTAAAAGTTCAACAGGGCTTTCCTCTTCAAAAATTACAATATAATCAACAAAAGATAACGCACTCAATACTTCTGCTCTATCACTTTGATTATTTATAGGACGTGTATCACCTTTTAATTTTCTAACTGAAGCATCAGAGTTCAAACCAACAATCAATACATCACCAAACTCGGCTGAATTCTTAAGGTATCTCACATGCCCGACATGCAAAATATCAAAACACCCATTCGTAAACACAATTTTTTTATTTTCTTTTTTTAATTTATCAACTATTTGTTTAATATTTTGTTTTTCAATAACTTTTTCCATTTTTATTTCCTTTAAAAAACCGCCAAAAGGCGGTTATTTATTATTTTTTATCGTTCTTTGTCTTATCTAAAATTTTCATTTTTGATTTTGGAGCCCCTTGTTTTTTTTGAAAATCCAATTGTTTTGGCAACGCCTCTTCTAATTGTTTTTTAATGTTATCAGGACTTAAAGATAAATCAACATATTCAATTTTTGCATTTTGCTTTAAACCATTAATTAAATTTTGCAAAGCTTGAACTTTCTTTTGTTCGGTTAAATAAGTTTTTAAATCATTTTTAACCGTAGCAAGAGACTGCGTTGTAGCTTTTGCCTTGTCAACAACAAGTATAATATGTTCGCCAAACTGAGATTTAACAACAGGACTTATTGAACCAACTTTTTGACCAAAAGCGGCATCGCCAAATTCTTTAACAACTTGTGTACGGGTAACAAAACCTAAATCTCCACCATTTTGAGCACTTCCAGGGTCTTCAGAATATTGTCTTGCAAGTTCAGCAAAACTCTTTGGGTTTTTCAATGCTTTTTGTCTTACTTCTTGAGCAAGCTTTTCTTTTCTTGCTATTTCTTCTTTAACTTTTTTATCAATTTCCGCACTGGATAACTTTGCTTCTTTGTCAGCTTCTGTTATTTTTCTTCTTAAACTCTCAGGATTGGTATCAAATAAAATATGTGATGCTCTGACTCTTTCAGGAACAAAAAATTGATCCTTATTTTGTTTGTAATATTTTTCAACTTCAGCATTTGTTGCTTCTTTTGCTCCAAGGGATTCAATTAATTTTGCAACTTTAACTTCATTTGCCAAATCAGAATTTAATCTTTGTTCCGATATTTGGTTTTCCTTTAATACATTATTAAACTGTTCTTGCGAACCAAATTGAGCAACTATTTGTGCTTTTTTATCCTTAATTTCTTTTTCTGAAGCTTCTATTTTTCTTTTTTCAAACTCTTGTTCCAAAAGACTTCTCACGATAACATCGTTTACAAATCTATCTTTAAGCGCAATAACTGCGTAGCTGTCGTCTTTTTGTAGTTCTTTTGGTGCATTTTTCAACTGAGCATTTTTTATTCTGTTAAAATCATCATTGAATTCAGCTCTTGTTATACTTTTATCATTAATTTTTAATACAATGTCACTATCCTTAGCACACCCACAGAAAAACATCACGCAACATAAAAAAGTTAGTGCCATCTTTGTAAACTTCATATTTTTCTCCTTATTTGAAAATTAATTGTTTTCTATTTTAAAATTTAAAACTACCTCAGAAATATAATAAAACAAATCCGCCAGTTTGTTAAATATTTCATCAAAATCATCATCATTTTTATTCATAAGCAAAATTCCCTTTGTTTTTGCAAGGGTTTTAGGCGGTTGAGTAAATGTAAAGAATCTTGTAATTTTTGTTTCTATTTTAGACTTTAAAATCATCCACTCTTGAATTGTATAAGGCATATAAATCCTAATCACATTCCCTGCCTGTCTAACTAAAGTAATCCCGGCATTTTCTGCCAAAATTCTTAATTTAACTAATTTAATAAGATTTTTTACACACTCGGGTATTTGGGCAAATCTATCCTTAAAATTTAACTCCATTTCTTCCAGTTCAGATATTGTCGAAACATCAGATATTCTTTTATATTCAAGTATTTTTTGTTCATAAGTTTGTGCCCAATCATCAGGAATATATGCTTGTGCGTTTATGTCGACAATGGCAGGTTCTTTTTTTATCTTTGGTTTTTCGTATGGGTTTTTATTTTTTCTTGCTTTAATATCTTCTATACATTCAGACAATAGATTACAATATGTATCAAAACCAACATTTACCATCTGGCCGTGTTGATGAGTTCCCAAAATATTCCCAACACCCCTTATTTCAATATCTCTTAATGCAATCTGGTATCCACTTCCAAGATTTGTAAAATCTTTTATCGACTCAAGTCTCTTTCTTGCTTGCTCATTTAATTCTTTAGATTTTTTATAAAAACAAAAACAATATGCTTGCCTATCTGAACGTCCTACTCTTCCTCTTAGTTGATATAGCTGAGCAAGTCCAAATCTATCCGCATCATGAATAATAATAGTATTAGCATTAGGTATATCAAGTCCGGATTCAATTATAGTTGTAGAAAGTAAAACATCATATTTTCGTGCCAAAAAATCACAAATAATTTCTTCAAGTTGTTTTTCTTGCATTTGCCCATGTGCAACTGCAATTCTAACATTAGGCACAATCTCTTCTAATTTTTCTTTGAATCTTTCAATCGTTTCAACCCTGTTATACAAGTAAAAAACTTGCCCTTCTCGCTGTATTTCTTGACTTATAGCATTTTTTACATAAGCAGAAGAAAATTCACCCACATAAGTTTTAACAGGCAGCCTGTTTTTCGGCGGAGTATTTATAACGGATAAATCTTTTAAACCGGATAGTGCCATATTTAATGTTCTTGGTATAGGAGTTGCGCTTAACGACAAGACATCTATATTTTCTTTGAACTTTTTTAGTTTTTCTTTATGTCTTACACCAAACTTATGTTCTTCATCTACAACCAAAAGTCCCAAATTTTTAAATTCTATATCGTCTGATAAAAGCCTATGAGTACCAATTACAACATCTATCTCGCCTGATTTAATTCTATCGATAACATTTTTCTGTTCTTTTTTAGAACAAAACCTATTCAACAAAGCCATTCTAACTTCAAAAGGCTCAAATCTATCTCTTATGGTTTCAAAATGTTGCATAGTAAGAATAGTAGTAGGAGCTATCAATGCAGTTTGATAACCGCTCATAACCGCTTTAAACATTGCTCTTAAGGCAATTTCTGTTTTCCCAAAACCAACATCAGCACAAATAAGCCTATCCATCGGTTTTTCATTTTCCATATCTTTTTTTACATCGATAATTGCCTTCATTTGATCAGGGGTTTCCGTGTATTCAAAATTATCTTCCATTTCATATTGCCAAGTTGAATCCGCCTCAAATTGAATTCCTTTAGACATTTTTCTTTTAGCATACAAATCCAAAAGGTCATAAGCAATAAGTTCAACTTCTTTTTTTGCTTTTGCTTTTGTATTTTCCCAAGCATTTCCACCCATTTTGGATAATTTCGGCTTTACATTACCGGAGCCTCTGTATCGATATAACAGATTAATCTGTTCTGCCGGCATAAATAATTTGTCGCTACCTTGAAATTGAATTTCAAGGTAATCTTTTTGATTATTATCTATTGATTGTTTTACAATTCCATTATAGATACCTATCCCATGTACGCTATGTACTACGTATTCACCGATTTTAAGATCATTTATAGAATCTATAAAATCTTGTGTTTGCTTATTTGAATAATATTTTTTTGTAGTAATATCTCTTGAATGTTTATTAAAAAGCTCTTTATCACTTATGAAAATCAATTTATCATCAGAAATCTTATTATCTTCACTAATTGCACCACCACAGGAAATATCCGGTAAATACATTATGTTATTAGAAAATATCTCAAATTCTTCAAAAATCTCTTTTAATCTGTTTGGAAAATTTGAGCAAAGATATATTTTGTAATTTTCAGACAATTTCTTTTTAATAAATTTAGAAATATTTGGAATATCAGATGAAAATATTGGAACTAAAGCTGTTGTAAAGTCAATTATTTTATCATAATCATCAGATATAAAATTGTCTAAACCAATCCTTTTGAAACTTTTTATCTTCTTTAAAAATTCTTCATAAGAAAAATGATTTAATCTTTTTAAAGGCAATTTTAAATTTGATGAAATATTATCATTATAATTTCTTATAAACATTTCATCTATACTTTGAAATTTTGACAAAATTTGAGAAGTTTCATCAAAAATCAAAATATAATCACTAAAAAATTCAAGAGTTGAATTTGATTTTTCTATGAAACTATTTAAATAGTACTCAATTCCTTCAAAATAACCTATTTCATCTATTTTTTCAATCAACTCGTTTTTTAAATTTTCCAAAAAATCATTTTCTTTGGTTAAAGTAGCCTTAATATCTTTTTTAAAATTTTCTTTATTTGCCTCATCTAAAATAAACTTATACAGCGGAATAATTTTTATTTCATCAATATGTTCAAAGCTTTTTTGACTATTCGGATAAAAATATCTGATATCTTCTACATTATCTGCAAAAAATTCTATTCTAACAGGATTTTTATCTAAAGTATAAATATCAAGAATATCCCCTCTTAAAGCAAACTCACCAATGTCAACAACTTGTGTAGTTCTTTTGTAACCCAATGCTGTTAGTCTTTTTGAAAGACTTGAATAATCAACTGTATCATTTTTTTTAATTTTTAAAATGTTATTTTGATAAAATTCAATATTATTGAATTTTTCAAAAAGAGATTTAACTGGCATTATTATAATTTCAGGCTGTTTTAAAATTATACTGATTTGTTCTTCATATATATAATAATTTTTTTCTAATTCACTATAAAAACTAATCTCTTGAGAAGAAAAAACTTCACTGTCTAAATTGAGAAGATTTTTCAAATCTTTTTGAGCTTTAAGAGCACTTTGCTCATCTAAAGTTAAATATATGATTTTTTTCTTATTTTTTAAAATAGAATTAATTAAAAATAAATTAAAAGGCTTCAAAAGACCGGATAAAACAAGCCTTTGTTTGTTAGGACTTTTTAAAAAATTATTTATACAATTAAAATTTATATTTTCAAAAGACATTACTATATTCTTCTAATAATGTTGCACCAATTACGCCTGAATAATCTCCAAGTTCTGCTTTTTTAAACTCTGTTTTTTCACTAGCTACTTTAAGCGCCTTTGCTTTTGCTAAACGTATTGTCTTTAAATAAATTTCATCTATCCCCTGAATTAAACCTCCACCTAAAATTATCAGTTCGGGATTAAAAAAATTTATTGCACTGGCAAGCCCGCCGGATAAATATTCAATTGCTTCGTTTACATACTGAATTGTTACTTCATCGTGCGCATCAAGCGCCTGCTTTATATATTTAGTTGAAATATTTTGACCGTCTGTCAATTCCGTAATAATTGATTTTCTTCCTTTTTTTATTGCTCCTTGTATTCTGGATTCAATAGCACTTCTTGAAGCATAAGCTTCAAGACAACCTACGCCACCGCAAGAGCAATTTCTTCCATTTAAATCAACTATAATATGCCCAATTTCACCTGCTGAGCCTGAAGCACCTTTATATATCTTGCGGTTTATTATCATAGACGAGCCAATGCCGGTACCTATAAAAACACATAAAATATCTCTATGATTTTTACCGGCACCAAGGATAAGTTCACCTAAAGCAGCTGCTTCAACATCATTAAAAACGTTTGTTTTAATAGAATACTTTTCTTCAAGAATTTTTTTAATTTCAAAATTTCTTAAATCAAGATTACAAGCATTAATAACTATACCATCTTTTCTGTCTATTTGTCCTGCTACTGCAACTCCAATCGAATCAATGTCTTCTTTTTTTAAATTCGAAATTTCAAACAATTCTTCAAGCACTTCGAATAATTTAGCAAGTACCTTTTTATTTCCCTTTTCTTTTTTTGTCTTCTTTTTTACTTCGTAAAGAATTTTTCTTTTACAATCATTATTTATCTTATCTTTTTCAACAACGGCACAAAGTACCTTTGTTCCGCCTAAATCAATTCCTATATCATATTTTTTCATTATTGCTCAATTTTATCTTTCATTCCGATATTTTTTAATCTTCTTTCGATATCTCGCCACCAGCTAAGTTTCTGCTTAAATAAATATCTGTAACCGTCAAAATTCCCTCTTGAGATTTGCGCCTGCTGATTATCACATAATATCTCAAATTCTTTTTCTAATTTATGACAAAATTCCTTTCTGTTGTACTTAAAATCATGATACGTTGTAACTTCACCAAATTCAAGGACAATTTCAGGTTTATCTTGTCTTAAAAACGTATAATTTACGGCAACAGGACAAAGATTAATTCCACCATAATTTTTAACGGCATTTTCAGTTAAATATGCTAAACCAGTTTGAAAAACCTCAGGTCTATAATGCGGAGGTCTGATAATACCTTGCGGAAAAAGCCAAAAATTAATATCCGGGTCTTTTAAAGTAGTAGCAGCATATTTAAGAGCCTTGATTGCGTCTTGGGCAGTCTTTTTATTTATAGGAAAACAACCTATATATTGAAAAAGAGGAAAACGATTCATTTCTTCAATCATAAGTCTTAATCTGCCCTTCATAATTCTTCGTGCAACATTAAAACCTAAAATGCCATCCCACCAGTTATTATGATTGGTATAAAAAAGCATCGCTTTTGTTTTGTCTCTTTTTTCAATATTTTCAATACCTTTATACATCAAAGAATGAAATCTTGCTTCTATCATTCTCGGAAAAACATAATCAGCTATAAAAAGCCAAAAAGGCACATCCTTCGCTGTTCTGAATTTCTCTTCTCTGTTTCTTAAAATTGTTGGCGGTGTATCGCTGTACAAATGTTTCGGAGTTTCAATTATTGCCATAATTATTTCCTGTTATTTGTCCTCTATTATTCGATTTAGCTGACAATGAGCTCTAAAAGACGTTAAATCTTTCTCTATTTTTTTAGTATACATTTTAAGATTTAAGTTTTTAGTAAGTTCTATTGTTTTATTATACATTTTAATAATATTTTGTGCATAATTGTATTTTTTGTTATCAGGTTCAGCAGATAAAAATTCACGTGCAATTTCTGTTTTCAATTTATATAGTTTTGCTTGAAGGTATAAAAGCTCATTATCGGAAGCAGACTCCAAAGCAAGTTCACAATACATTTTAGCATTTTCTTTATCATTTAATTTTAAATAAGCTTTTGAAAGAAGCTCTTGGAATAATATTTTAAAATAATGATTATTATTTTGTGCATTTTCACAAATTTTAACTGCTTTTTCACAAATTTCTATGCAATATGTATCTGCTTTATTATTTGCCGTAGCAGCAGCACTTATATACCAAGCTAAAAGCGCACCAAAAGCAATTTTCTTAGAAGAAAAATACTGCATCTGCTCTGTTGCAATTTCAATTGACTTTAAATGAGACTTTTCTTCTAAAAGCACGTATGCCAACAAAGTTTTTATTATATTTTTAGAAACTTCATCCCCACAATTATTTGCAAACGCACTAGCTTCAAAAAGTTCATCTTTTATAGAACTCAAATCAAGTCTTAGAATTTTATTTATAAGACTAATAATATTCCATTTACATACCCATTCAGGGTTATCTATTGCATACGAATAATCATCTACAATCTCTTTTAAAATATTGTCGGATTCATCGAAATAACCTTTTGCAGTATTAGCCATTGCTTCAGCATATGCAAGACGAATTTTAAGATAATCGGCCCTTTGTCCTTTTTCCTTATCAAGAATTTTACTTATTTCATTTATAAGCTCAAAAGCAAGCGGTGAACCTTGTTGAGAATAACTCTGGGCAAGTGTAATATTTGAATTAATCCAACAATAAAAAATTTCGTTTTGGCTAATCCATTTATGCTTTGAAAAAATATTAAGATGTTTTTGCAAAATCGGATTTATCTCAGTATTTACAAGACTTGCAATCTCTTCCCAAGATCCAAGTTTCAATAACGGCTCAAGTTTTCTTGCCTTAATTAAGGCAATTTGTAATTCAAGAGTTGATTTTTTCTCACTTTTATCATTTTTATCAAAATATTTTAAAACATTATCACAAACTTCAACAGCACCTGTATAATCTTGGGTCAAAACGGCACTTTCAAGCAAAAATCCCGACAAATCAATAACTTTATTTTCATCGTCATTTTTTTGAGCCGCAATTATTGCATTAGACAAATAGTCTTTTGCTTCTTGCGGGCTTTTTTTATAAATTAATTTACCTAATCTTTCGCATATATTGTTCTTTGTGTATTCAAAATTATCTAATCTTACATTTTCGAGCAAAATAAGGCACTGTTTTTGAGCCATTGAATAGATATTAACATCGCCTATATAATTTGCATATTGTAAATTTTTTGTCCAAAGGCTATATGCCAATTCTTTATTTCCTATAATTTGAGCCAAAATAGGACAAATCAAAGGAGTTGAAATTGTTTTTCCGTTCAATTCAACCAAAAGCTTTTGGGCATCATTTTTTATAAGTTCTTCTTCTTTTGCTTTTATATAACAATATGACCAAGTAAGAGAATTTTTAAAACCATATATATCATCGAATTTTCTTTTCAAATAGCCTTTTTTGCTTAATTTTTCAACTATTTCAAAAAATTCATTTTCATTAAGTTCGTACAGCCCTGAGAGAATCTTATAATCCAACTTATCACCCAAAAGTGATGCTGTACACAAGAATATATATTCTTTTTGGTTTTGAGTTTTTAAAAATTCCAATCTTTCATAAAAACATTTTTCTAAAGTATCGGGTATTTCTATATTTTCACTATCTTTTATAAAATTCACTTTTTTGTCTTTAATGAAAAGATATTTTCTTTCAAAAAGATATTGCAGAATTTGCTCAATATAGGCTATGTTTCCTTGTGCATTATATGCAATTTGAGCCAATATATCATTTGGAATAACTGGATCTTCGCCTAAAACTTTTTTAATAAAATTTTTACTTTCTGAAGTATTAAAACTTCTTAGAGATATATTCAAACAATTAGCATTGTCAAGCTTATTTGACTGAAAATACATAGCTATTGCATGTTGATTTTTATATCCTAAAATCATTTTTGCATCTCTTGCAAAATAATCCTCATCAACAAGATATTTCAAAAAACCATAAGACGACTCGTCAATTAAATCAAAATCGTCAATGATTACAATTATATTTTTTCTTTGTTTGAGATAATCAAAAACATCTTTCAAATGTTTATATGTTATTTCTTTATTAATCAAAATGTTTTCAAAATAGTCTTTTTTTAAAGGATAAATAAGATTTGCAAGAGTTTCTAATTTTTCTTCATCAATTTTTTCTAGATTGAGTTTATCTAGAACTTTCTTTTCAAATGCTTTTATATTAAATTCATCTTTTAAAACTACGGGGCAATTAAAAAGACTTGCAAAAAAACTTTGAATTAATCCATAAGGACTAACTTGTGTTAAAGCGGAACACTGAGCATAAAAAATAACAGTAGAAGGTGAAGAAGCCTTATTTATTCTAAAATATAAATCATTTAACAAGTGTGTCTTTCCGACACCTCTGGGAGCATTTATTGAAATAGCCCTAACTGCAGAATTATTATCAGTTAAATTATTCAAAATTAACTCAAGTGCTTTATCGTATTTTTTATACTCACTGTGTTCAAAAGAAGGTTTTTGATCCAAAAAAACCATTTTATAACAATCCGGAGCTATCTTAATCAAAGACATCTCCCGATTTAATTTTACATATGCACCGTTTGTTGCGATAACATCTTTATCAGATGCCAGTTTTAACTGCTTTATATCTTTATTTTTCTTAAATTCATCTAAAGTTAAAATAGCAAATTTATATGAAATTCCTGTATCAAGAGTTTTTTCAAGAATCTGATTAAATTTTGAAAACTCGGCTTCAAATTGATTTAATTTTTCTAAAATTTTGACATTTGCTGAATAATTAAATTTAAAAATTACCGTGTTTTGATTTAAAAACTTACAAAAAACACCAAACACTATTTTGATTGTTGTTTTTATATTCTCAATTACCTTTTGTTTAAATTCTTCTTTATTATATTTTTCAAATGTAGATTCTAAATTTGAAAAATTTATACAAATTAAAAGCGTATTATCTTCTTTTTTTTCATCGTTTGATTTTTCCAAAATCAACTTGCCGCGAGATTTACTCTGCTCACTTATTTCAATTTTTCTCGACTGTTCTTTTTTATCTATGCTTTGATTTTTTTCTTCATTATGAAAATCATAACCACATTTTCTACATTTTTTACTCGTAGAATAGTTGGCACTATTACAACTTGGGCAAAATTTCACAAAAGCATATCCGCAACGAACACAATTAACCGAGCCAAGACGATTTGGGGAACCGCACTTTGGACATTTAACAACAAGTCTTAATTTACAAGTCGGACAAAATGTTTCCTTGTCAGACACTTCAGTTTTACATTTCGGACAAATCAAAATTTTTATCCCAGTATAGCTGTCATATTCAAAATTGATTATAATACAAATATGAAAAAAACATGTTTTTTGTAAACTTTGTAAATTTTTAGTTTTTTAATTTTTGTTGTAGTAAAATCTAATTATGAAATTAGGAGTAAATATTGATCATATTGCAACTTTAAGAAATGCAAGAGGAGGCATTGAGCCAAATTTAGTTGAAGCTGCAAAAATTATTTTAAAAGAAGATATTTTAGCTTTAACTATGCACTTAAGAGAAGACAGACGTCATATAAAAGACAAAGACTTGTATGACATAAAAGAATTAGGTGCAAAAATAAATCTTGAGATGGCAGCCACCAGTGAAATACAAAAAATAGCACTGGATATTGTACCTTACAGTGTGTGTATCGTTCCTGAAAGACGCTTAGAAATAACTACTGAAGGCGGCTTAGATGTATTCGGTCAAAAAGAAAAATTAAAAGAATTTATCAAACCTTTAAAAGATAAAGGCATAAAAGTTAGCATGTTTATCGATCCAAACAAGGAACAAATAGAAGCATCAAGTTATATAGAAGCAGATTACATCGAAATGCACACAGGATGCTTTTCAAGAGCATTTGATTCTAATGACTGGTCAGAGGAACTTGATAAATTAAAACAATCTGCAACATATGCAGAAAAATTAGGATTAAAAGTTAATGCAGGACATGGACTGAATTATAAAAATGTTTATTTAATGAAAGAAATAAAGGAAATTTCAGAATTAAATATTGGACACAGTATTATATCAAGAGCAGTTTTTGTCGGAATTGAAAAAGCTGTAAATGAAATGCTTGAACTTATAAAATAAGAATTGTAAACAATTTCTTGACATAAAATTTTGTCTTGGATATATTAAAATATGCAGATAGGTTGATCGCTCATAAATGCTTAAAAAATAAGCTGCGATTCCTTAAAAGAAAGGATAAAAAATGTACGCAATAGTTGAAACAGGCGGAAAACAATATAAGCTTGAAGAAGGCAGATATGTTGATATCGAATTGTTAGACGCTCAAGCGGACGAAAAAGTAACTTTTGATAAAGTAGTTATGTTAGTTAACGGAAAAAAATCAAAAGTTGGCAAACCCTATGTAGCTGCTGCTACTGTTGATGGTACTGTTGTTAAAAATGATAAAGCTAAAAAAATCATTGTTTACAAACAACGTCCTAAAAAGGGCACAAGAGTTAAACAAGGGCACAGACAACAATTCACTCGTGTTATGATTAATAAAATTAACACAAAAGCAAAATCAGCTAAGAGTGATGAAACGACAGGAGAAGAATAACAATGGCACATAAGAAGGGTGTAGGTTCATCAAAAAATGGACGCGACAGCGAAAGTAAGAGATTAGGCGTAAAAAAATATGCCAATGAAGAAGTTGTTGCAGGAAATATTATCGTAAGACAACGTGGAACAAAAATCCATCCTGGTAATAACGTAGGCAGAGGTTCAGATGATACTTTATTTGCATTAATTGATGGCGTAGTTAAATTTGAACCATACAGAAGAACAAGAAAACAAGTTAGCGTTTACGCTAAATAACAATCGAACAATTAAAATTTAATATGGTTTGGGAGCGTAGCTCAGTTTGGTTAGAGCGCTTGCCTGTCACGCAAGAGGTCGCGGGTTCGAGCCCCGTCGTTCCCGCCATATTTATAAAAAGCACCGGAAGGTGCTTTTATATTATCCATTTAACTAGAGGTTGTTTATGTATAAAAAATTTTTAAAACAAATTCCAAAAAATGTCAGAAAAATTGCCATTTATGGAGCAGGAACTTGTGGTATCGCTTTAAGGGATAACATAAGAAAAGAATTACCTGATATTGATATTGAATTTTTTATTGACTCTTATAAGTCAGAAGATAACAGGATTGATATACCAATTTATAAAACCTCACAAATTGATGAAATTAAAGATAAAATTGACATGGTATTAATATCTGTGAGGAATTCTCTTCATGTTACAGTTGGAATATTAAAATACTTTAATATTCCCTATTTATTTATTCCATATCAACTTGAAAACAAAATAAGAAATTCAATTTACCAAGATAACTACAAAAATGCACTAAAAATTTTTTCAGATAAAAAATCCAAAAAATTGTATGAAGAATTATGGAATGCAAAATTAAATATGGATTATTCAAAAATTGCTAAATTTGCAGCCAAAAAACACAACATTAAAAAAGGCGGAACCGGAAGAAATTATAGTGCTCAATATTTAGAATATATAAACAAAGATGCAATACAGACAATTTTTGACTGTGGTTTTTGCAACGGTGCGCATGTTTTTGGATTTAAAAAAGTACTAAAAAATTTAAAAACTGATTACGCATTTGAACCTTTATATGATGAATTAAAAGAAGAAAATCTTGATATTTTATTGAAAAAATTAAATTGTGTTCAAATCGTTCCTTATGGGGTTTGGGATAAAAAAGAAAAATTAAACTTTATAGTTAGCGGGCCTGCTTCAAGGGTAGTTGGCATAAGTAATCTTAAACCACAAGTTACAAAAGAAATTGAAACCATTACTCTTGATGAAGCAAAGGAAATGCTTGATGTTAAAAAAGTTGATTTTATTAAAATGGATATTGAAGGTGCTGAGTTACCTGCCCTCAAAGGAGCGGAGAAAATCTTATTAAATGATAGGCCTCAACTAGCCATATCAATTTATCACTCAAGCAGTGACTTTGTTAATATACCAATATATCTAAAAGAGCTTTTAAAAGATTACGGTTTTTATTTAGGACACTATGCAATGAATCAACATGAAACAGTATTGTTTTGCATTCCAAATGAACTTAAAACAAACTAAACTATCTTTTTATTAAATCTATTTTGAGCAACTTCAATACCTTCTTTTAACCAGCAATCGATTAATTGAATTGCGCAGTCGCCCATGGTTTCAATACCTTTTAATTCATCGTTTGTAAAATTTGAAAGAACAAAACTATCAATAGCAATATTATTTGGAACAGGACCAACGCCTACTTTTAATCTATCAAATACATCTGTTCCAAGACACTTTATAATTGATTTTATTCCATTATGTCCACCAAAAGAACCGTTTTTCTTTAATCTAAATGTTCCAAACTCAATAGTTGCATCGTCATATATTACAAGTATGTCTTTATTTGATAACTTATAAAATTTTGCAAGCTCAGCGACAGCAAGACCTGAAAGATTCATATAAGTTTTTGGAAGAAGAAATAACAAATCGCCTTTTTTTGCAAAAAAAGAATTAAATTTATCAACAAGACTTACCTGATAAGCTTCTAAAATTTTATCCATTATTAAAAAACCTGTATTATGACGGGTAATTTTATATTTTACTTCAGGATTTCCTAAGCCTATTATCGCTTTCATTTTTTATTTCTTCTTTTAAACAATATTTGAATTAATCGTTGTTATTTATCTTTTTCGGTAATTTAAAAATAAATAAAAAGGGTTATTTGTAAGATAGCATACAAGACGGAGTAAAATCAACATAAATGAAAAATAATTTAAAAATACAAAAGAAAAGTTCTAAATTAGTAGGGGATTTTCTTGAAAAAACAGGACTACACAAAAAAGAATTCGCACAAATGATAGGTGTAACATTGTCCTATATATATAATTTAATTGATGAAAATGTACCATTTTCAACTCGCTCAATAACTCTGGAACGAATAGCGACAGTTATGGATATAAATCCCGAAGAATTTATAGAATATCAAATACCAAACGACATAATAAGTTATAGCGAAAATTTACTAATGCTAAAAGATTTAATAAAACATAATAATCTCACAACTCTAGATTTTCTCAAAATGTTTGAACGCAAAAAAAGACTTGAATTAGTAGATATTTTAAGAGGTGCAAAACCAATTCAAATAGATTTTGAGGAACTAAAACAAATAGCAAAAGCTTTAAATATGAAAAATGAAGAGCTTTTTGAAATGTGGAAATCAAGAATGCTTGAATATTTACAAGAAGGCGGGTTTAACTTCAACAAAGGGAAAGAAAAAAACAAAGAAATAATCGACACAATGTTTGATTGTGCAAAGAAAAAAATTATTACGAATAATTAATAAAACTTTACATAAAACAAGTCCTTTCTTGACTTTAAACGAAACTCTTTATAACATGTCTACAAGACTATTTATGATGATAGGATAAGACATGAAAGGTTCAACATTACATAGATCGGGTCTAACCCGTGAAAAAATGGGTGTGCTTGCAAGCTTAACCCAAAATGATAAAAAACAAGCAACCAGAACTCAGCTAAATCAATACTATAAAACACAAAAGGCTCACGAACTTGATATTTTGTGGGGTAGTGTACAAAAAGGAGTCCAAAAGGTACATAATGCTACAAAGGCAACTCAACAAAAATCCCCTGCCGTATATTTAACAATCGGCTTTATTGCGGGTGTATTATTTATGAGTTGCATATTCTTTATTGTTTCAATATGCTCAATGACTCCTAAAAACACAGTAGATATCAAAGAAGATGTTGCGGTTATAGGTACGGATTCTGCTCCGACTGCCGAAAATACAGTAACCGAAGAAAAATATGTCGTAAAAAAAGGCGATACCTTAAATGGCATAGCATACAGGTTTTACGGTAAATACGATGAAGCAAAAATTTTAGAAATACAGAGAATTAATCATATTGTTAATCCTGCGGCAATTAGCATAGGACAAGAACTTATAATTCCTGTATCTCAAGATAGATAAAATTTAACCGCCCAAAAGGGCGGTTTTTAATTAAACTTTTTTACAACACATAATTATATCTTTTTATATTGTTTAAAAAATAAAAATCATTTAAAACCTTATAAAAGAGGTTTTATAAATGAAAAAATTACTATTTTTATCTTTAATATATCTATATTTTAGTTCTCCTTATGTTTTTGCCGATGTAATTTCCGGAAAAATTGACAGATACGATACTAACTACCAAAACAAAATCGTCGATTCAAAAACACAAAAAGGTTTAAGCAATGCAAAAATAACAATTCCCGAAATACATTATACAACTTATTCAAATAAAGACGGAACATTTCAGCTAAATGCCGATGTTAATGATAAGACGGTTTTATTTGTTGAAAAAGAAGGCTATAAAGTATTTTCACTAACGGTAGATAATAGCGTACTAAAAAATCCACTTAAACTTGGCATAGAACAAACAAGCCCATTTGATATGCAAATTACAGACGGTGTAATTCACTTGGGTGATAATTTATTTTCAGATAATTCTGCAAATAGCGGAGATTTTCGACTAAATGCAAAAGGGCATTATTTATCTCAAACCTTCAAAAGACCTTCAGCAGGAGCAAATCAAGATGTTGTTATAAAAATAGGTACAATAATTGGACTTGATACAAAAAAGGCAAAACAACTTGGGCAAAATAGAATAGCAAAAGTATATTCAAGTCCAGCAGAAGTAATTGTAAATGGACACAAAGTAGCAATTTTAGAAGTAAACGGTGATAATCACACAATTGTTATAAATAAAAATATTTTAAAAGACACAAATGAACTTATAATTCGAACAGGAAGAAACCTGTTTCAAACAGAATATGTTGACTATGACGACATGGAGCTTGCAAATATTCGTATAGAAGTACAAGAAAAAACATACTATGCTCGACAGTAAAACTGATATATAGTATAATTTTTCCATGATAGAACCAAGAAAAACCATTGAAAATATTTCCCCCTATAAGGCAGATGAATATCAAATAGATTGGCGACTTAAACTAGATTCAAATGAAAATATATATGGTGCTTCAAGCAATGTTTTAAGTGCCATAAAAAATATTGATTTATCAAGCATTTCTTTATATCCAACATATGGAAAAACTCTAGACAAACTTTCTCAAAAATACGATATTAAAAAAGAAAATATATTACTTACAAATGGATGCGATGAGGCGATAAATGTAATTTTAAACACATATTTAAATCCGCAAGATGAAATATTATCATACTATCCGACTTTTGTTATGCCTCAAATTTACGGAGAAATCTTAGGCGCTTCCATTAAATTAATAGATTATGATGAAAAATTTATTTTTGATTATAAAAAAATTGAAAGCAACATCTCAAACAAAACTAAAATTGTATACATCGCAACACCAAATAATCCGACAGGCGAAATTGTAAAAGCATCTATAATTGAAATTTTGCTTCAAAAATTTCCTAATATTCTCTTTATAATAGATTGCACATATATAAATTTCTCATATAATGCAACTTTTATGGACTATATTGATTTAGTAAAAAAATATAACAACATAGCAATAATTAAATCTTTTTCAAAAGACTTTGCATTGGCAGGATTAAGATTTGGCTTAGTATTAGCAGATTTTAAAATTATAAATAACCTTAAAAAGGTCATTCCACCGTATAGCGTTAACACCATATCACTTAATTGTGCAATTTCTGCTCTTAACGATGAAAAAAGGATTGAAGAAATAAAAGAACAAAATTCATTAGCAAGAAAAGCTTTATTTGAAACTCTAAACGAAAAAGGGTTTAAACCTTACGAAAGTGAAGGGAATTTTATTTTTTGCGATTTTAATTCATATAGCAAATTTTATTATGAAAAATTCAAAAAATCCGGCATTATAGTAAGAGATTTTCCAAAAAGTTCAAATTATTCAAATTTTTTAAGAATTACTGTTCCAAAACTCGGCGGCGTGAAATATATATCAGAATTATTAAATAAAAAAGATGTATTAATATTTAACTTAGATGGAATTATAGTAGATTCAACAGAATCTTATCTAAAAACAATAATTAAAACAGTTGAACACTTTACAGATAGAGAAATCTCGCTAAAAGAAGTTTTAAATGCAAAAAATCTAGGTAAAATGAGCTGCAACTGGGAAACAGTTAAATATTTGTTATCTACTTACGATAAAGATATTGAATTAAGTGAAATCATTACTGTTTTTCAAAATATTCTTACTAAATATATTGATAATGAAAAACTTTTAATATCAAAAGAGACTTTTGAAGAATTATCTAAAGACTATGATATGGTTATTTTTTCAGGACGGTTAATGGATGAAGTTAAATATACATTAGAAAAATTTGATATTGACAAATATTTTTATTTTTATATAACAAGTGACGATTTACCAAGAAATATGCTAAAACCTAATCCAAAAGGAGTCTATGAAATATTGAAACATTGTCCCCATAAAACAATTACACATCTAGGAAGCAGTGTGGATGATATTATTGCAGCAAATTCCGCAAATATAAATGTTATCGGAATAATACCACCATTTACAAATGAAAATATAATGATTAATAATTATAGGCATCTTGGAGTTAGTCATATATTAAATGACGTAAAAAATATTAATTCGTTTCTACAAGATATTAAAAAGAAAGAATAAATTTGTAATTCTTAATTTACTTCAAAAGAGTAATTGTTTTTTGGTTTTATAAAAGTTATTTTAAAAAATGAACAAATTAGTTTTAAATTCGTTTAAAAAAATGTAGTATGTGTATACAATTTTTTAAAAAGGAGTAAAAAATGACAGAAGAAATTAAAGAAACTGAAATTAAAGAAGAATGTTTTTGTAAATCTAAAAGCTTTAGAAAATTTTTAATTGTTGCCGGTGGAAGTTTTGTTGGGGTATTTTGCGCAATAAGTTTATTTGCAGCATTAAATAAACCTCCAATGCCGCCTGTTCCAATGGGACCTATGCCTCTGATGGCAGGAGGATATGGACACCATTATATGGAGCACATGAAACATTTTAAAAAACATGATTGCGATTGTCCTTGTCACAAAAAAATGATTAAGAAAATGGAAAGAAGAATGGAAGGAATACCTAAAGCGCCAGAACCAAAACCCGAAACAGATGACTAATTGAAAGCCCCTTTTGGGGCTTTTTTAAAATTTAACTTGTAATTTTTATTTTTTTATGCAAAAATTAACTTACGAATTTGGCAAGGTAGCTCCTTGAGTGAGCAACGTGAACGAAATAAAAAACGTGAGAGCAAGCTCGAAGCAACTGAGCCGATGATAATTAAATAGTAAAATTTATGGCAAGGTAGCTCAGTTGGTGAGAGCGCACGGCTCATACCCGTGAGGTCGAGAGTTCGAATCTCTCCCTTGCTAT
>CALUWM010000012.1 GCA_944324485.1 Candidatus Gastranaerophilales bacterium
ATTGGCACAAATTAATAGTTACAGGTCGGATTTAGAATATCAAATCCAACTTATTTCAACTACAAAACTTGATTTATCTTCTCAAATCAACAATCTTGTAGGTTTTGGTTCTGATATGGACCCAAGTAGTCCCGAAATGAAAGCTCTTGAAAAGAAAAAAGAACGATTATATCAAGCAGAAAAAGCGCTCGATCAAAAACTACAAAGACTTCAAACGCAACTTCAAATGATCGAAGCAGAAGAACAAAGTGTAAAACAACAACTTCAAAGCGCAATACAAAGAAGCTTTAGTTAATGAAATATATATATAGCAACAAACACTGCAATAGCAAGTGCTAAATTATAATGCACAAAAGTCGGAATGCAAGTATCTTTTATATGATTATGTTGTCCATCTGCATTTAAACCTGCCGTAGGTCCCAAAGTCGTGTCCGAGGCAGGTGAGCCAGCATCACCAAGAGCAGCCGCAGCAGCTAATAATATTACCATCGAAGGCACCGAAAAACCCAATTTTGTGTAAATTGGAATAAATAAAACAGCTAAAATCGGTATCGTACCGAATGAAGAACCTATTCCAATCGTTATAATAAGCCCAACAATAAGCATAAAAAATACAGCCAAAAATCTAGAATTTTGTATAAAAGGAATAACTGAATTAACTAAATTATCTATTCCGCCGGATTCCTTAAGCACAAGTGCATATCCAGCACAAACCAGCATAACAAAAGCAATATACCCCATTAAACCGACACCTTCATCGGTTAAAATATCCATTTTTTTATGAGGAACAGCACGAAAACCAAAAATTACTCCCAAACCAACCAAGGCACCAAGTGGAAGCGAACCGCTCCAAAGTTGAACAACAAGAGTAACCAAAGCGCCAAGCAATGTAATATAATGTTTTTTGCTTAATTTTTCCTCTTTGTCATCAGTTTCTATTTCATCAATTTCATTATATATTCTTGGTTTTTTATAAGTAACAAAAACAGAAAACAAAAGAGCAATAAACATTGCAAACCCTAAAATCCACGTATAGTGCCATACATCAGTTTTTAAAACATTTATACCATTTTGTGTCATATTGTCTGCAACTAAACCTTGAAAAATCAAACCAAATCCGGCAGGTATCGATATATATGGTGCTTTAAGTCCAAAAGCCAAGGCACAAGCAGCAGCCCTTCTATCTAACTTCAATTTATTCATAAGTCCCAACAATGGCGGAATTAATATTGGGATAAAAGCTATATGCACAGGAATCAAATTTTGAGACAAAACCGAAATAAAAACCAAAATTCCCAAAAAAGCATATTTATTATTTTTAATAAATTTTGATATTTTCCTTGCCAATATTCCTGCAAGTCCCGTATGAGTCATCGCAGCAGCAAGTGTTCCAAGAAGAATATAGCTCAGAGCAGTTTCAGAATTTTGGCCCATACCCGAAACAAACAAATTCATTGTTTTAGAAATTGACATATCGGACAAAAGCCCAGCGATAATTGCACTTATCATTAATGAAAATAAAACATTAATTTTAAGTACACATAAAACACACAAAACTATAACAGATATTAAAACAGGGTTAAATTCCATAAAAAAATACTATCATAAAAAAACTATAACTTAACAACCTGATAAACAGAAAAATTTATATCTTTTTCATATTTTACTCTTTTTAAAAGATAAGACGATTTTTTTGTTTTAAAGATAAAATCACCATTTTTTTTAGGAATATATAAAAGATTTATAAATCTTTGCTCAAACAAAGACCCCATCGATAAAATATAAAAATTCTGAGGAGCGTTTTTATAAAATTCATCAAAATCAATCAATTCATTTTTTAAATTAAAAATATCTTTCAAACTCTCGTATGACCTTCTGTTACGATTAAAAACATCATATACAATAACATTATCCCTATAAAGATAAACGCTTGCTCCCGGAAAAATATCACTCCACCATTCAAGAACATATAATTTAGAATGTTTTAATTTTTCATCCGCCAAAATCAATTCAGAAACTTTTTTTGACTTTGAAGAATAAATATATTCAATTTTTCCACCATCATGCACAACAAAAGGAAACAACATAAAAAACAATATCAAGCAATAAGAAAACTTAAGAAATTTGCTTTTATATAAATCCTTTTTAAATATCCAAAACAAAACTATAAAATAAATATAGTAAAAATAATGATTCCAATAACTTCCATGATATTTAAATATAAAAACATAACTCAAAGTTAAATACACACCGAGTGCAAAAACAAAAGCTTTTTTTGAATTTTTAAAAAGATAAACAGAAAGAAAATAAAATACTGAGCTTGAAATCAAATGAAATAAAAACGAAAAGCCATTTTTGGCATATGGAACAATAACAAAATTAATTAATCTTTTTAAAAAATCATTTTGTCCAACGGTTTCCGGAGATTTAGCCAAAATAAATTGTATTAATAGCTCCATAAAACAAAAAAGAAAAATTAAAAAAATCTTTATTACAACAGGCTTTTTAAAAGTTCTTTTAAAATATTTTTGCAATATTTCAAAAATATATATTAATCCTATCCAAAAACAACCTACCGCCGCCATAAGACTAGTATTAGCGCATATTACGATAAAAAAAGTAAACATAAATGGTCGTTTAAATCTAAATGGATAATAAGCACAAATTAAAAACAAAAAGAAAATGCCAACGCTGTAACATCTTGCAACCGGAGCAAAGTACAAAAGAAAAGGGCAAGAAAATGTAATAAAAGCTTTTATTATAGGACTAAAGGGTGCCTTTTTCCAAAGTATGAATATTGCAAACAAGCAAAAAAGCCAATTTATAATAAACATTGGATAAGGATAAAAATCAATACAGCTAAATGGCTTTAAAATCAAATACCAAAGAAAGGTATGTCCCTCTCTTGATGCCAATTCAAAAATTTTATCAACATTTAAGCAAGCAATATCAAAAGCATGGGTTTCATCCCAAAAAGGAGTTCTTGAAAAACAAATTAAAAATGTTGAAATTGCAAAAATAATTATTGAATATTTATTTAAATAATTATTTAAAAGTTTCATTTTTAAGCCATTTCAAAACAGAATTCAGTGCTTTTGCCCGATGGGAAACTTTTGCTTTTTCATCAGAATTTAGCTCAGCCATTCCTTTATTTTCAGAATTTACAAAAAAAACAGGGTCATATCCAAAGCCATTATTGCCTTTTCTTTCTAAAAGAATTTTACCTAAACATTCTTCTTGAACCTTAAATAAAACTTCTCCTTTTTTGTTGGTAACAACCATAGCACATACAAATTTCGCATCCCTATTTTCAATATTCTTCATTGCATTCAAAAGTTTATCAATTCTCTCTTGAGCACTTGGCGCATATCTTGCACTTCTTATCCCCGGAGCTCCACCAAGAGCCTGAACGCATAAACCTGAATCGTCAGCAAGGTAGAGTTCTGTTTTACCGCTTTTTGTTGCTTCTTTTGCCTTACAATAAGCATTTTCAATAAAATCAGAACCGTCTTCAATTGGATCGAACTCACCTTCCGGCAGAACAAATTGAATATTATATTGTTTTGCTATAAGGTTTATTTCTTGCACTTTGTGCATATTTCCTGTCGCAAGAGTTATCTTGTATGCCTCTTTCAATACTATTTTCCCCATCTTCTTTGACGACTTGCAAACTCTATAATCGCACCAGCTAAAGCGTTTTTATCAAATTCAGGCCAATAAATATCCGTAATGTACAATTCGCTGTACGCTATTTGCCAAAGTAAATAATTGCTTATTCTTTTTTCTCCGCTAGTTCTAATTAATAAATCAGGATCCGGAATATTTTTTGTGTACAAATATCTTGAAATAAGGTCAGGATTTACATCATCTTCCTTAATACCATCTTTTACAATATTTTTTACAGCGTTAACAATTTCATCTCTGGCGCCATAATTAATTGCAACGGTAAGAACCACACCTGTATTATTTTTTGTTATTTCAGTTGATTCAGCTAAAATATTTTGCAAATTTTTATTCAACTGAGTCAAATTACCTATATAATTCATTTTGACATTATTTTCATTTAACTCTTTTAATTCATTTTTTAAAGTAGTTGCAAGCAAATCCATTAAAAAATCAACTTCTTCTTTTTTTCTATTCCAATTTTCAGTAGAAAAAGCATATAAAGTTAAATATTTTACACCAAAATCACTGCAAGCTCTTGTTGTCTTTTTAAGAGCATCAACACCTCTTTTGTGTCCCATCATGGAAGGTAACATGCGTTCTTTTGCCCAACGCCTGTTTCCATCCATAATTATTGCAATATGTTTTAAATTGGTATTCCTGACAGCATCAATAATATCTTTTTCAAAATAGCTATCTTCTGATATTTTTATCGCTTCCTTAATTTCCATTAATAAACTTCCTACGTTATCCTCTCTAATTTTATACAAAAAACAAAATGATGCTATCGTTTATTTACTTTTATTACATAACTCCAAAGATGAATCTTTTCATAACTCAAATAAGGGATAAAACTAACTATATATTTTTTACCCCAAAAAGAAACAACTCCTGTTTTTTCGTCATATTTTCTTATTGGATTATTCAGTTCATGATTTAAAAAAGCTGTTGTTGTTAAAAGTATAGAATCTTTATCAACAAATCTATAAAAATCATCAGGATTAAAACTTTCCAAATTAAACCTTAACTGGTTTCTCATGCTTCTATATGAAAATCTGTCATCACCAAAAATATCATATATAACCACCTTATTTTTTAAAAAAGGTAAGCTGGAAGGCACAATGTCACTCCAAGGATCAAGACAAAAAAGCTTTTTGCCTTTAAAAGGCTTATTATTCAATATTTCTTTTGCTATATAAATTGAAGTTGAATTATTTATAGTTGTCAATTTTGAATCAATAAAAAGAGATCCTTTGAACATAAAACAACATAAAATTAAAATAAAACAGACATTTAAAGATTTTATTATTTTTCCTTCTGACTTTAATATCCAAACAGAAACGATAAAATACAAATAAAAATAAAAATAATGCCAAAAATTACCACTATAAAAAAACGTAAATAAAATAACCATCGAAAAATAAGTTGAAAAAATAAAGAATAAAACTTTTTTATTCTTTTTAATACAATATTTAACAAAAGAAAATAAAGTAGCTAACACACTCAATCTTAATATGGTCATTAAAAAAGACTGTATTTTAAATTCAGGAATTATAATTATCGGATTAAAAATATATGCTAAAAAATCTCTTAAAAATGCCATTTCCGGTGCTTGTTTTAAATAATCAGGCTCAAAAGAAAAAACTTGCAAAAGTACTATAAGTAAAGTTACTAAAAAAATCGAAAAAAGTTTATAAAAATCTTTTTTCCTAAAATTTTCAAACAAAAAAATCAAAGATAAATAAAATCCACCAATAAAAGCCATAACTGATGTATTCATCGAAATACATAATAAAGTCAAATACAAAAAAGGTTTTCTAAATCTAATTTTATAAAAAGATAAAGCAAGAAAAAGAAATAAAATACCAACACTATAACATCTTGCAACAACACCCCATAAAAACAAAAAAGGAACAGAAAAAGTAATTAAAAACTTTTCCAAAGTTGAAAAGGGAGATTTTTTCCACAAAACATAAATAGCAAGAAAGGAAAAAACAGCATTTAAAATATATATAGAATAAGGATAAAACAAATTCAATTTAGCAAATGGAGCAATTATTAAATACCAAATAAAAAGATGACACTCCAATTTCATCATATCCAAAAATTCAAACAAGTTACAATTTTGTGCTATCAACCAAGCTCTTGCCTCGTCCCAAAAAGGTACACGCAAAAAAGCAATTATTAAACACAATATCAAGTATATTAAAGGTATTATTTTTTCGTATTTCTTATTCATAATTTATCTTATATACACTAAAAGGAATGTTAGGATAATTTTCTTTTATTTCAAAAAATATTTTTGATTTCTTGCCTACATATTTAAAGCCTTTTTGTTTTTTATTTGATACAAATGCAACATTTTTTGCAATAAAACCTTGCGAGAAAAAATAATTTTGAGTAATTAAATAATTATTTTTATTTTTATCCAAATATTTTATAAAATCATCTCCAAAAAACGGTGTATTGTAATATTTAGGAGTTAATTCAAGACTTTTTAAAGTAGTTCTATCATAACCATTTAAATCATATATCTTTATATTATTTTTCTTAAAATAAGGCAAAAGACCGGCAGAAAAAGGACTAAACCAATCAAGACAAAAAAGCTTTGAATCTCTATATTCATCATTATTTAAAATTTTATTCAACATAAAAGGATAATAAGAAGTATCAAGCGCTACATCATAACCTTTTTTATAAAATGAATAAGAATTTAAAGACAAAACAAGAAAAATAACCAATAAAAAATTTAAAATTTTATTTAATTTAATTTTATCCCAACAAAGCCAAAGTCCTGCAATCAAATATACAAAATAAAAATAATAATGCCACATAGCACCTATATATACCTTAACAAAAAAGATTGTCATCAAAAAATAAACAAACAAAATAAAAAATAAAGCCTTTTTATCTTTTCTAAAAAGCAAAAAAGAAACGAAATAAAATAAAAGCATACCACTAACACAAAATAAAGTTTGAAAAACGCTATCTTTAAACGGAAAGAAAAGAAAACTCAGAACACTTGTTTTAAATTCGTTTATTGTCTCAAGCGGTCTTGAAGGTGGAATTTGCAAATTAAAAAATTGAAAAGCAAAAAAGAAGCCGCCTAAAAATAAAATCAATAGAGAATATAATAATGCTTTTTTATTTAAATCTTTGAAATTTAAATATACATTATAAATAAATAAAACAAAAAAAGATAAAGCTCCAAACATCCCCATTGCAGTTGTATTTGCACAAAAAACAATTAAAACAGAAAACAAAATCGGCTTTTTTAAAGAACTTTTATAAAAATAACACAATAAAAATATAGCAAGCACGCTCAAACCATATGGCCTTGCAATAACCCCAAAATAATTAAAAAAAGGGTATGAAAAAGTTATCAAAAACTTAATTAAATTATTAAAAGGCGCTTTTTTCCATAAAAACAAAATTAAAATAGCAGCAATAATCCAATTTAAAATAAGCATAGAATAAGGATAAATATCAAAATCTGTTAATTTTAACATTAAATACCATAAAACCGGATGACCCTCTATTCTTGCAAGATAAAATATTTCAGAAACCTTTAAACCTGAAATAATATAAGCATAAGCCTCATCAAAAAAAGGTACTCTTAAAATAGAATAAAAAAAAGTCAAAACAATAAAAGCAAAAGGTGCAATTCTAGGTAAAACTTTGTCAACTGTTTTTAAATAGTTCATGATTATTAATATATCAAAAATTATGATAATATAAAAATATGTTTGAAATCGTAATATTATATATTTTAAATAAATACGATGCTACCATATATCGTATTTCAAAAATAATCGATGAATTATTTTTTGCTTTTCTAAAATCAAGCACAGGAACCATTAACCCTGCACTTAAAAGACTCGAAAAAATAGGATGTGTAGAATATATTGAAAAAATGACAGATGGCGGACTGCTTTCAAAAACATACTCAATAACAAAAGAAGGGAAAAAACACTTATCGGAATTACTTCTTGCTTTTGAATCAAAAAACCCTTATCACATTATAAATGAAGCAAAGATACTAATGTATTGTTCAGATATATTAAATATTACAGAATATACAGAATTCAAAAATAATCTTTTAAACATCCTTGAACTACACAAAATTAAACTTGAAAAAGGTTTAAAAAATGAATACATAAAACTGAACGAACTGCAAAAAAGAACAGTTGAAATAACTCTCGAAGAATTGGAAGGTCTAATTAAAGCCTTATGAATATTAATATGATAGTTGAAGATATAGTTAAAAATTCAATAGCAGACGAACTAAACATAAAAAAGGGCGATAAAATTATATCAATCAACAACAAAACTCCAAAAGACATAATCGAATATAGTTTTATGATAAATGAAGAAGATGTTAATCTCCTTGTTCAGCATCAAAACGATGAAATTGAAGAATATGAAATTGAAAAAGATTACAATGAAGACTTAGGGATTATTTTTTCTTCTGCTGTCTTTGATAATGTTAAAAAATGTCAAAATCATTGTATATTTTGCTTTGTAGACCAACAACCAAAAGGTCTCAGAAAAAGCTTGTATGTTAAAGATGACGACTGGAGACTATCTTATATTCAAGGTACATACATTACTTTAACTAATTTTGAAGAACAAGACTGGGAAAGAATTGAAAAATACCACATTTCTCCCTTATTTGTTTCAATTCACACTACAAACCCTCTCTTAAGAGAAAAAATGACAAGAAACCCAAAATCTAAAGACATAATAGAACAACTTAAACGCTTTAAAAAAATAAAAACAAAACTACACTGTCAAATTGTACTTTGTCCAAATTACAATGACGGAGAAGAACTAAAAAGAACACTTAAAGATTTAGAACAATTCAAAAGTATATTAAAATCCATTGCGATAGTTCCCGTTGGAATTTCAAAGTACAGAAAAGAGAAATTCAAAAAAGTAAATAAAAAAATTGCTATCGAAACAATAAAGATAATTGAAGATTTTAATAAAAAAATTAAAAAACAAATAGCAATGGTATCAGATGAATTTTTCGTTATAGCAGGACTTGAAATTCCCGAAAAAAAATATTACGGCAATTTTTTACAAATAGAAGATGGAGTTGGGGCAATAAGGCTTTTAAAAGACAGTTTTAAAAAGAACCATAAAAAATTAAAGAAAAAACTAAAAAAACCAGCTAAAATTACCATTGCAACAGCTAAAACAGCAAGCAAACTATTTAAAGAATTTAAAAAAGAAATAAAAATACAAGGGCTTGATTTAGAAATATTAGAAATAAAAAACAATTTCTTTGGTGATGACATAAATGTAGCTGGTCTAGTTGTAGGACAAGACATAATTAATGCTATAAAAGACAAAAAAATTGAACACTTAGTTATCCCATCTGTAATGCTAAAAAAAACAGGTGAAAATTACGAAGAAATCTTTTTGGATGAAGTTACGACAGACGATATAAAATCAACAAACAAAGATATTAAAATACATATCTTGAAAGATTGTTACAGCTTTGATGAAATAAGAAAACTTATAAATTCCCTCTAATTTAATAGCAAAAAATTTCTTTTACGGATTTTTACACATAAAAAGTCTACAAAAGGAAATCTTGTGCGTATTTCACCGGTTAATTTTAATCTTTTAAATAGAAAATATACAAAACAAATTGAAAACAAAAATCATTCAATGTTATCTTATAATTCAAATGTATGTAAAGAAAATTGCTATCCTATTTTTAAAGCAACATTCAAGCCTAAACAAACCAAAGATGTACCCGAAAAAAGTCCATTAATAGCTGCAATAGAAGCAGAAGAAAATGGGGTAGAATCAATAGAAAACATTGCTAAAAGCTCTTTATACGAATTTAGACAAGCAATGCTTGAAACTGATCAATACGGATACACGCCATTATTACATGCAGCAATCACAAAACATCAAGGAGCCGAAAAGTTAAGAATCTTAGCAACATACGCTCCAAAAGAATTTAAACAAACAAGCTCAACTCCAAACAGACTTGGTAATACCCCCTTATCATATGCTGTAATATCACAACATAATGGAATTGAAAAAATAAAAGCTTTATATAAATACGCACCAAATGAAACAAAAAAAGCACTTGAAATACCCGACCAAAATGGTTATACACCATTACATTATGCAATAATTTCAGAATATAACGGAGCAGAAAAAATAATGGCGCTATATAAAATTAATCCTGAGGTTACAAAAAATTTATTAACAAAACAAAGTCTGCCATATAAAGAAACACCTATATCATTAATTAAAGCCCAAGTAAAAGACAAGGAAAAAAAATTAGCTATACTACAAAAAATTGCACCTGGAATTGTTGAACAAAACACTCTATCAGAAAAAAATACAGGCTCAGATGATTATGAAAATTTCTTAATAAAATCACAAGAAGAAAATTTATCACAAGATGATATTAAAGCAATAAAAGAAAAGTTATCCACTCCAAATTGTGAAAATGACACACTTCTTTCATACGCAGTAAAATCAAAAAAAATTGAAGCCTCAACTATACATAACCTTGCAAAAATTGCTCCAAAAGAATTTAAAAAAGCAATGCTTGAAGCTGATCAATATGGCTACACACCAATTTTTTATGCAATCATTTCACAAAATAAGACAGAAAAATTAAAAGCTCTTATTGAAAATGCTCCAGAGGAGATTAAGTTGCTTATGCAATCAAAAGATGACTTCAGTCAAACAATAATAAACTATGCTATAAGAGCAAAAATTAATGGAGCGGAAAAGTTAAAAATTATAGCTCAAGCATTACCCGAAGAAACAAAAAACTCAATTTCAAATCTAAATTCAATAAAAAATATGCCCACAGTACAAGCACTAATGTCTAGCCATGACAGTACCAAAAAATTATACGCCCTATCTCAAATTGCTCCTGAAGAATTTAAATTATCAATACTATACCAAGATTCAGAAGGAAACAACCCTGTTATGCAAACAATAATTAATCTACCCGATGGAGAAGAAAAACTAAGAATATTAAATATATTAACTCCAAAAGAAACAAGATATGCGCTTTTAAGAAAAAATACAGACAATAAAACGCCATTTGATATAGTAAGGAATACCGGATCTAAAGATACAAATTTATTAAAAACGATACAAGAAATACTAAATAACTAAAAAAAACGACTCAACAGTCGTTTTTTTTAGTTAAGAAACGAATTTTATTAAGAAATGTAACAAAAAAAACAATAAAAGCAATTTTTTATTTTATATATACTTTATATATATGTAAGACATAAATACCTCCCCCCTACATAGTTAATTTTAACACACTAACCTTTTCACACGAGAATCAAGCAAAAAGATTTTCAAAGCCCTTAAATTATTAAGGGCTTTTTTTTATTTGTTATATAATTAAATTAAAAATATTTTGGGGAGTATTAAATGAAAAAGAGAACATCTGAAATTAAAATCGAAAACAAAACAGAACTTGAATTAATGAGACATTATAAAAAACTTTCAGACCAAAATTTTTGCATAGAAAAAGGATTTTATCCGCTAGGTTCTTGCACAATGAAATACAACCCAAGAATTAACGAATGGGCAAGCAGAATTGAAAATTTTTCAAAACTGCATCCAAACCAATCGGATGAAGATTGCCAAGGTGCACTTAAAATTATGTATGATCTTCAAAACTTTTTAAAAATAATTACAGGAATGGATGAAATAAGCTTACAACCTTGCGCAGGGGCACATGGTGAATTAAGCGGCATGATGGTAATTAAAAAATTTTTTGAAGCAAATAACGACAAAAGAAAAAAAGTTATTATTCCTGATAATGCCCATGGTACAAATCCTGCAAGTGCCTCTATGTGTGGTTTTGAAATTGTCGAAGTCAAGTCAAACGAAAAAGGGTTAGTTGATATCAATGAATTAACTAAAATCGTAAACGAATACTCAACCGATATTGCAGCAATAATGATGACAAATCCAAATACTTTAGGGCTTTTCGATGACAACATTTTAAAAATCTCAGAGATAATGCACAATAATGGATCATTATTATATTATGATGGTGCGAACTACAATGCCATTATGGGCTTAAGTAATCCAAAACTTATGGGTTTTGACGTTGTTCATCTAAATCTCCATAAAACATTTTCAACGCCACATGCAGGCGGTGGTCCAGGAGCAGGTCCAATTGGTGTAGTTGAAAAACTATCTGCTTACCTGCCTGTGCCAAGAATAGAATTTAAAAATAACAAATTTATAAGAAACTATAATTACCCTGAATCTATTGGAAAAGTTGCAACATTTTTCGGCAACTTTAACGTTCTTATTAAAGCATATAATTACATCTATATGATGGGAAAATCATTAAAAAATGTATCTCAAGATGCAATTTTAGCAGCAAATTATATAAAAGAAAGCCTTAAAAATGATTACAATGTACCATTTAAACAACATTGTGCACATGAATTTGTTATAGATAATTCAGACAAAAAAGAAAAACATGTTTCAACTCTGGATATTGCAAAAAGATTAATGGATGAAAATATACATCCTGCAACAATATATTTTCCGCTTATTGTTCATGAAGCTTTTATGGTTGAACCAACTGAATCAGAAACAAAAGCAGTTCTGGATAATTTTATAAATGTTATGAAAAAAATTGCAAAAGAAATAGAAAATCAAGAAGATTTTAGTCAATACCCAAAAACAACACCTGTTACTAGAATTGACGAAGTACAAGCAGCAAGGCATCCGGATTTAAAAGAATAACCATGAACTTAAAAACATCAGATTTTGATTATGAGCTTCCCAAAGAACTTATTGCACAAAACCCTATTGAAAAAAGAGAGTTTTGTAAAATGATGGTTCTCGACAAAAAAAGCAAAACCATTGAAAATAGACATTTCTTTAATATTTTAGACTATTTAAAAAAAGGTGACATTCTTATTTTAAATGACACAAAAGTTTATCCTGCAAGAATAATAACAAAAAGGACAACCGGCGCAAAAATTGAAGTTTTTTTACTTAATCCTACAAACAAAATAAATCAATGGGAAGCGCTAACAAAAAATGCAAAAAGGGTTAAAGAAAATGAAATTTTAAATGTTGCCGATGATTTTCAAATAAAAATAATAGAAAAAAAACCTGCTGAAAATGAAAACGAAATTCCAAAATATATTGTTGAGCTAATTTTTGAAGGTGAAAATGTATATGAAATATTAAATAAATATGGTTCAATTCCTCTTCCTCCATATATTTCAAGAGAAGCAACCAAGGAAGATACCACTAACTATCAAACAGTATTTGCAAAAAACATTGGTTCGGCAGCTTGTCCCACAGCAGGATTGCACTTTACAAATGAATTATTAGATAAAATCAAAAAGAAAGGCGTAGAAATAGCATATATCACCTTAAATGTCGGTTTAGGAACTTTTATGCCGGTAAAAACCGAAAATATAGAAGAACACTCAATGCACTATGAAAGTTTTGAAATACCTACTGAAACAGAAAAACTAATTAATGAAAAAAAAGGCTCTATTATAGCAGTGGGAACAACCGTATTAAGATGTTTAGAAGCAACATATCAAAAAAATGGAAAAATAATTGCAACTAAAGATAAAACAAATATTTTCATATACCCGCCATATAAAATTAAATCAATAGATAAGCTGATAACAAATTTTCATTTACCAAAATCAACCTTGGTTATGCTTGTTAGTGCTTTTGCAGGAAAAGATTTTATTTTTGAAGCATATCAAAAAGCAATTGAAGAAAAATACAGATTTTTTAGCTACGGAGATTGCATGTTGATTTATTAAACAAATATTATATAATCAAACAAGGAGGTAATTATGGATAAGATAGAAAAATTTCAAGCAATCATATGTTGTCTTATCATTGTTCTAGGTTTACTTTTTGTATCGCTAATTTTTGCTTCAAGAATTCCTAAAAGCGAAAACATAACAGTAACGGGTTCTGCATATAAAATCGTTAAATCTGATAGTGCAAAACTTGGGTTCGATATTCAATCAAAAGCTAAAACTCAAAAAGAAGCATATGCAATTATTAAAGCTCAATACCCAGAAGTAATAAAATACCTCCAAGCAAAAGGTATAGATTCAAAAAACATAGAAACAAAACCAATAAGCAGCTATTTTACCTATAAAACAGGTCCAAACGGATACTCTACAAATGAAATAGCAAGCTACAATGCTTCACAAGAAATACAAATAACTTCAAATGATGTGGAAAAAATAAAAAATATTTCTACTGATATACAAAACCTAACTGAAAAAGGGATAAACCTAACAATTTTTAGACCCGAATACTTTTATTCAGATTTAGCTTCAATTAAAGTCGATTTATTAAAAGAAGCAACCCTAGACGCTAAACAAAGAGCTGAATCCATGCTAAAAGCGGCTGGAGCCAATGTTGGCAAAGTTAAACAAATGAGAATGGGTGTCTTTCAAATCACCCCACCGGATAGCACAATGGTATCTGATATGGGTGTAAACGACACAACAACAATAGATAAAAAAGTTACTGCAGTTGCAAATATAGTATTTAAAGTAAAATAACAGATGAGTGAAAAAGAAAAAATGCTAAAAGGCGAGCTCTACTCATACAATGATGAAGAACTCGTTGAAGATAGAAAAAAATGCAAAACTCTTTGTTTTGAATACAATAATACAAATTTTTCAGAAATTGAAAAGAGAAACAAATTATTAAAACAAATATTGGGCAAAGTAGGTTCAAATTGTCTTATAGAGCAAACCTTTCAATGCGACTACGGTTACAACATAGAAGTTGGAGATAATTTTTACTCTAACCATAATTTAATAATTTTAGACTGTGCAAAAGTAACGTTTGGAGATAATATTCTAATTGGACCAAACTGTTCCTTTTTTACTCCCGAGCACCCGCTTGATGTAAAAACAAGAAACAGTGGAGTTGAATACGCAAGAGAAATTAAAGTTGGCTCAAATGTTTGGTTCGGAGGTAATGTCACAGTGCTGTCCGGCGTAACAATTGGCGACAATTCTGTTATTGGAGCAGGGAGCGTTGTAACAAAAGATATACCTGAAAACGTAGTAGTTGCAGGAAATCCTGCAAAAATAATTAAAACAATAAACTAACTACATACCAGGTAAAGGTGCAGAGTTTAGTGCTTTTTCATCATCGTATTCAATTAAATCAGGTTTTGGAACCTCAAAAATCTTTTTTGGTTTTTGAGGTTTTGCTTGCTCAATATTATTTTGATTTGAAGGTGTGTTAACAGGCAAAGGCGCAGACACAGTAGTCTTATTAACCATTACATCATCTTCATCAGTTTCATCAACTGTTTCATCAGCATCTTCAAGCTTTATTGGGCTCAAAACATTTGAACCATTCATTTTAGGATAATCAAACACACTTTTTGGGAAGTTTTGAATTGCAACTTTCATATATTCAGCAAATACTCTTGCCGGCATAGCACCACCTGTAATCCCCGGAAGCTTAGAATTATTATCATTTCCAACCCAAACTCCGGTAACAATATCCGGCGTATAACCCACAAACCAAGCGTCCCTGTAATCGTTTGTAGTACCTGTTTTTCCTGCAACATTTTGTGCAATATTAGCAGCTTTTCCTGTTCCTACCTCTACAACTTTTCTCAACATATACGTCATACCGGCAGCAGTTTCAAAATTAATTACTTTAACTATCTTCGGTCCTGAGTTTTCATAAATTGTAACACCTCTTGAATTTTCAACACGCTCAACGCAATACGGGCGAACTCTAAAACCACCATTTGCAAATGCACCATATGAAACAACCATATCATACAACTTTACACCATTAGATCCTAAGGCAATCGTCATATCACTCGCTAAAGGTGTAGTGATTCCCATTTCCCGAGCTGTTTGAATAACTGCATCTACACCTGATTTTTTTATAAGCCTTACAGCTGCAACATTAGAGGAAATTGCAAGAGCTTGCCATATAGTAATCTTGCCTCTATACTTTTTACCATAATTTTTAGGAGTCCAGTCCTGAATGGTAAGAGGAGTATCTTCAATCGTATCATCAACGCTTACTCCCTGTTGCAATGCAGTTGCATAAACAAAAGGTTTAAATGAAGAACCCGAAGGCCTTATAGCTTTAGTTACTCTATCATATTGACTTTGTTCATAGTTCTTTCCGCCAATATAAGCGTATATTCTACCTGTCGTAGGAGAAAATGAAAACAGGGCAATTTGATTTGCAGGTTTTGTTAAACCAGCCTTATTGAGCGCATTCTGCACTGCATTTTGAGCAGCATTCTGCGATTTATAATCAAGAGTAGTGTATATCTTTAGACCACCTTGAGAAATTTCCTGCTCTTCAAAACCAATATTCTTTAACTCGTTTAATACAAAATCTATATAATATGGCGCTTTATTGTACGAGTAGATACGGGGCTTATTTGATAAGTGCAGCCCCTCCTTTTGAGCTGCTACCATTTGTTCTTGTGTAATATATTTATTTCTGTACATTCTCCTTAAAACTTGGTTTCTTCTTTTTAAGCCAGCTTTTTTATTTGCAAAAGGAGAATATATAGATGGTGCTTGAGGTAAACCGGCGATAAGTGCTTGTTCAGCAAGAGTCAACTGTGATAAATCTTTATCAAAAAACGTTCTTGCCGCACTGGAAACACCATAAACACCTGATCCTAAATACACGGAATTTAAATACAATTCCAATATTTCATCTTTTGAAATAGTTTTTTCAATTCTATGAGCAATAATTAATTCCTTGATTTTTCTATCAAAAGTTCTTTCGTTTGACAAGAAAAGTATTCTGGCTAACTGTTGTGTAATTGTTGAACCACCCTGTTTAACTTCACCGGACAATACATTTGTAATAGTAGATCTAATCATGCCCATAGTATCAAAACCTCTATGATGATAGAAGTTTTTATCTTCAGTAGCAATTACAGCTTCTTTTAAATATTTTGGAATCTTGTCTATTGAAACTTTCTCGAATTTAAAAGCTGTAAAAGTTTTTATTACTTCCCCATCAGCAGAATATATTGTTGTGACAGGATTTGGTTTAATATCTTCAAAATTTGAAATAGGAGGAAGTGAAGCTAAATATATATTAAAAGCAGCAATTGCAGCAAGCATTGCAGAAACACACATTGAAAACAAACACAAAAATATATTACGCTTTTTTGGTCCTCTTTTAGTAACTCTTTTTCTTCTAACACTATTCATAGCAACATATTATAGCAAAAAGTTAAACTTGCAACATAAAACAAAGAAAACTATTCAAAATTTAACATTTAAATAAAAATTGCCTCCTTAAACCAAGGAGGCAATTTAAAATTATACCTAATAGATATTAGAAAATAATTGTTAATTCTTCATTAGGATTTAGAGCAGATGAATTTGAAACAGATGGAACAATTGTATATAACAATTCATCACCAATTTCATAAATCACGCCAAATGTACCAGATATAACAGTCTTAACAATTCCATAGACACCTTTTCCTAATGTTACAAATGAATTACCAAAGCTTGCAACACCACGTCCTAAATGTCCTGTAAATGTTTCAACAAAAGTATCTGATAATCTATCACCATACTCTTCAAGTCCATTTGCTGAAATATTTACGACTTGTCCAACAGAACGACCAGCAACACCAACTGTACGAGCCGCAGCTGTGAATGGAAGTCCTAAAATTCTAGCAAAAATATTAGGATTTTTTAAACAATCTGCTTTTGCAGAAGTTAATTCTTTTGGGAATTTAGCACAGCAATCACCGTTTTTGATTTCTGTAAATTTAACAGTAACAGAACCAGGATGAGTTCCAAGACCCGGTCTTTGAACAGTAACAACTTTACCATATACAATAGAACCAGCCGGGAAAGTTTTTCCGTCAACCATTACTTCTTCTGTTGTCTTAGCAGCAAATCTATCACCAATATTTGAATGTTTTGCATCTATTCTATCAAGCATTTTAACTTTAATAGCAACAGGTGCAGCTTTAAACGCATCGCCAATTAATTTACCGTTTGCGCCATATTTTAATCTCAATTCACCAATTAAATTAGCAACTTGATGTCTTGATAAATATGGAGCTTCAAGCAAAGTTTTTTCATCAGGTAAGTTATCGATCAATCCTGAAGCAACAACTTCCTTTGTGCATCCATAAGCCCAAGTTGGGATATTTTCAATCTTCTTGCCATTTAACACAGGAGCTGAACCATCATTTGTATATGGTACTTCTATTAATTTAGCAACTGTTGCGAAGACTTCTGCCTTAGTAATTGCTTGGTCAGGTTTAAATGATTTATCCGGATATCCAATCATAACGTCAGCAGCAGTGGCTTTTTTAATTTCCTCGCTAGCCCAATATGAAGCAGTTACATCGGTATATTTTTTAACTACACCAACACTTTTCATATTTAAACCTTCAGAAAGCATATAAGCTAATTCCGATCTTGAAATAGGCATTTTGATATCAAAATCTCTATCACCTTTTCTAACGCTCATAGCGTTCAATAAATCTTTTGACCATGCATTAACATACATGTTGTCTTTGTTGGTAAAACCGATTCTGTTCTTTTGTTTAAGAACTTTTCCACCAATTCTGTAAATGCTGTCAGCATCTTTGAATTCAGTAGCGTCAGCATTCATTAATGAAGGGTGAGCATAAACCTCAACTTTTTCCTGACTGCAGCAGGGTTGTTTTGCCATAACAACAGCACATGTTAAAAACATAGCTAAAGTTACAGATAACACTTGCGTAGTTTTTCTCATAACATACTCCTATTCTTAGTGCGGAATTAATACTCCCTATAACACAAATCTATTATCTAACAATAGGAAAATATAGTCAAGAAAAAATGTGAAAAAGCAGACTATTAAAGGTTTTTAATATCATTATAAATCAAAAGCGAAGCATCTTGAATTAAACTTTTTGCAGACCAATCATTATCAGGTCTTTTGACAAGAATAGTAACAATATACTTTTTACCGTTATTTGTATATACAATACCTGTATCACCAAGCATAGAAGCAATATCTCCGGTTTTATGGAGTATCATAACATCTTTAGGCAATTTTTCATTTAAAAGATGTATGTTTTTTGTATTTCCTAGATATTCTTTTAAAATATTTTTATACTTTACATTAATATAATTGGGATTATCGATATTATATAATATTTTTGATATTTCTCTTGCAGTAATTTTATTTTCACCATTCAAATCGGGTAGCCATTCATGCATTGAAGTAACTTTTAAACCCAAATTACGCATAGCACGATTAAATCCATCCACACCGCCTATTTCATATAAAAGCATATTTGTAGCCGAATTATCAGAATCAGCAATCATAATATTTGCAAGATGATCAAGAGAATATATATTTCCTGCTTTTGTATATTGAAGATTACCTGAGCCTAATGTCCTAAATTCCTCACTAAATGCTCTTTTATCTGTAAGTTCAATAGGATGTTTTGTATCTTTTGAACTGTCAATTAAACGCATAAGCTCAAATACAATAGGGATTTTTATTATACTTGCAGAAGGATATACCTCGTCTGAATTTATCTCCAAACCTGCACCAGTAGAATATTCCCAAACAAAAACGCTTGGTTTTAGTCTTGGATATTTCTGAAATAAAGTTATTAATTTATTTTTAGTATCTGTTAATTCAGAAACAACTTGTATATCAGATATTTCTTTAGACTTATTGACTTTTAATACAAGAAGATTTTTATCAATTAAAAAAGAATTTTTAAAATATGCTCTTGTCGGGAAAACATAAGGCGAAATATCAAAATCTAAATGTTTATTGTAAACTCTGTTTAAAAATAGCGGACAAAGGTATTTCTCATACATATAAGGACAAATATAATAACACCAAACTCCCAAAATAACTAAAGCAAAAAAACTTGCAACTGCATTTTTCTTTTTAATTTTGTGCTTTTTAGTAATCTTTTTTTTAATTGGCTTTATATCAAAATCACAATATGAATGATTTTTTTCATATAAAGATTCATAACGATATTTTTGATTGTAATTATATTTTCTTAATGGACTAGACAATACAATATACCCAAAAAACTGTCGACAAATTTAGTGTAAACAATATATAAAAATTAAACATAATATAAATGTATGAATTAAAGGTAACAAAGCCAAAATTATGCTATACTTTAAAAGAAAAATATTATGGAGTAAAAGTCTATGAACATTGTATTGTATAGTGAAAATGGAAATTCTGAAATTACAAAATTAATCGACAATATTGACGAAGTTGAAATCAGAGAATTTGAGCTTAATGAACTAGAAAACTATAAACAATACAACCCTTCAATATTAATACTTGATTTTGATTTAGAAAAAATTAGAGAATTTTGCGCAGTTAGAAAATTTGAATGCAGTGTCCTAATTCCAACCGATGAAATCCCTGAAGGCTTTATTGTAAGGGCTTTAAGTCATGATTATATCAAAAAACCAATCAACAAAACAGAATTAAATATCAGAATAAAAGCACTTTTAAAAACTTTTGAAATAAAAAAAGAACTTGTAAAAAGTGCAATTTGCGATGAATTAACAGGTTTATACAACAGAAAATATCTTCACCACAGGCTTGATGCTGAAATATCTCGCTCAAAAAGATACGGCACACCGGTTTCTTGCTTGCTGCTTGATATAGATTATTTTAAAATAGTAAATGATATGTATGGATACGACTGGGGTGATATTTTACTTAAAAAAATTGCTCAAATGTTAAATGCACTTGTTAGAAAAGAAGACGTTTTAACAAGATATGGCGATGAGGAATTTATAGTAATACTTCCTGAAACAACAGAACAACAAGCAATGATTTTTGCAGAACGTTTTAGAAGTGACGTTGAAAAAATGGAATTTATACCCGCAAATGAAGAAGAGCGTCATCCAATAACAATATCCGGAGGAATTGCATCTTTTCCAACCGATGGAGACATAGAAGAAAATTCAAATACACTAATAAGATATGCAGAACACGCATTATATAATGCAAAACAATCAGGTAAAAACAAAATAGTTGAATTCTCTAAAATGAATTTGGGTTGATAGAATTAACCTAACTAAACTATTTAAAAAAGTTTTAAAATGCTAAAAAATTCTTGTATGAAATTTTTTAGCATTTTATTTTTTATCATATTACAATTTTTAAACTATGTATATTCAAGTCCCATTATTCCAAATCTTGAATTTTTTAACAATTTTAATGATGAATATTTAACACAATACATATCTAGAGCACTTGAAAATAACCACGAATTAAAAAAAACAAACCACATAGTAGAACAATACAGGCTTGAGATAAAAAATTCATTTTCTCAAGAACTTCCAAAACTTTCTGTCGGGGCAAATTATCTTGGAACTCATTTTCCTAACGGAGATATGAATATCTTTTTAGATAAAAATTCATTTGTTTTACCCTTTCAAGCAAGTTATGAACCTGATTTTCTACTAAAAAATAGAGATAAAACAAAATCAACAAAAAAACTATATCTTGCAGAACTTGCAAAGCAACAAAACATCTATATTTCACTTCTAAGTGATGTTGCAAGCAGTTATATAAATATTTTGCTTTATGATGACCTTATTAATAAACAACTCGATATTTTAAAAAATAACGACAAAAATTTAATAAAAAATGAAAAAAAATTTAACCTAGGAGTAATTGATTCAACAAATTTAAATGATATTAAAAAAGAAAATACAAACCAAAAAACAATATATGATAATTTAATTAAAAACAGAAACACTATTATCAATAATTTTTGTCTTTTAATCGGAGACAGTGCCGATAATTCAAGTGATATTAAAAGAGGTAAATTAGAAAAATTTGAATATGTAAAAAAAATACCTGAAAATATTGACAGCAACATTATATACTCAAGACCCGACTTAATTGAAATAGAAAACAAATTAAAAAGTGCCAAAATTGATATTACCGTTGCCAAAAAAGACTTTTTTCCTTCATTTAAATTAAATGGCTTTTTAGCCTTTGACACAGCAGGGAGTGGAAATTTTTTTTCGTGGGAATCATCTTTTGCATTTTTAATTGCCGGTCTGACACAAGATATATTTACAGGCGGGAAAAAAATCGCAAATCTAAAAATCAAAAAAGCACGTTTTCAAGAATTATTCGAAATGTATAAACAAGCAGATTTAAACGCCATAAAAGAAATTAACAATGCACTTAATATAATAAAATACGATAAATTAACGGAAAACAACGCAAAAAAAGAAGTATATCTTGAAGAAAAAAATTATAATAATTCAAACAAAAAATTAAAAAGAGGCGTTATTTCTGAAATTGAACTTTTAGAATCAAAAAATTCTCTAAACCAAAAACAACAAATTTTATCCGGAGCAAAAGCCTCCAGATTAATAAATTACATAACATTATATAAAGCATTGGGCGGGCAATTATGATAAAGAAGATTATAATTATTTCAGTTATTATAATTATCTCAATTATTTTTATAACATTTATTTTTCTTTTTTTTAAGAAAAAACCTAATACAATAGAAACTTTTGGCAACATAGAAATAAGACAAGTTGATTTATCTTTTCAAGTATCAGGAGTAATTAACAAATTATTCAAAGAAGAAGGAGATTATGTAAAAAAAGGAGATTTGCTAGCAACAATAGACGACAAAGATTATATTGCAAACTATAACAAAGCAATATATTTAGAAAAAAGTTCTCTAGCAGAAGCAAAAGATGACTTAGCTAAATTTAAAAGAAATTACCCCCTGTGTTTTGATGATACCATTTCAAAAGAAGAATGTACCACGCTTTTAAATAAAAAAGATTATTCAAATGCAAAATACAAAGAAAACGTTGCAAACAGAATTTATCAAAAAAACCAATTAGACTACACCAAACTATATGCACCTCAAGACGGTATAATAACAACCAGAGCACAAGAAAAAGGTGCATTTGTAAATGCTTCTCAGATAGTTTTTGTAATGAGCCTAAACAATCCTGTCTGGGTAAGAACATACATAAAAGAGACTGATTTAGGAAATATTAAATACGGGCAAAAAGCACATATATTTACAGATACCACTGACCCTAAAACAAAAAAGAAAAAAGAATACGAAGGATATATTGGCTACATATCCCCAGTTGCGGAATTTACACCAAAAACTGTTCAAACAGAAGACTTAAGAGTTGATCTTATGTATAGAATAAGAGTTTATATTTATAAAACAGATGAATACCTAAGACAAGGGATGCCGGTTACAATAAAAATTGACCTTAATGAGGCAAAATAATGATAAATTGTATTGAAATAAACAATTTGACAAAAACTTATGATAACCATGAAGTTCTAAAAAACATAAACCTGAAGCTCAAAAATAAAAAAATAATTGCCTTACTTGGAGCCGATGGCTCAGGAAAAACAACTCTTTTAAGACTAATTATTGGTTTGATATGCCCTACTAAAGGCGAAATTTTAACCTTAAACTTTAATCCGGTAACAAATAAAAATAATTTGGTTAAATTAATAGGCTACATGCCACAAAAATTCGGATTATACGAAGATTTAACCGTAATAGAAAATTTAAAACTTTATTCAAAATTAAAAAAAGATAAAAGCAACTTTGACGAGCTACTTGATTTTACAAAATTAAAACCTTTCAAAAACAGACTCGCAGGAAGACTCTCGGGCGGTATGAAACAAAAACTCGGGCTTGCTTGTGCTCTTATAGGAAAACCAAAGCTTCTAATCCTAGATGAACCGTCAGTTGGAGTTGATCCCATTTCAAGAATGGATTTATTAAACTTGGTTAAAAAAACAATTGACGAAAATACAAGCGTAATATGGTCCAGTTCTTATTTAGATGAAGCATTTAATTTTGATTTAAGTATTATTTTAGATAAAGGAAAAATAATTTTTGAAGGCTCTACATCATCTCTTGGGGACAATCTAAATATATTTGAAGAAAAAATAATAAACCTAATGGGAGGATACAAACAAAAATCTTCAGAAATTGCAAAAAATTACCACATCCAAGAATTTAGCGAGAATTGCAGAGTGCTTGCTGAAAATTTATCAAAACGATATGGGAATTTTTGGGCAGTTAAAAATAATTCTTTTTGTATTCAAAAAGGAGAAATTTTTGGGCTTTTAGGTCCTAATGGAGCAGGCAAGTCCACAACTTTTAAAATGATGTGCGGCTTAATAAAACCTACCTCGGGCAAAGGCTATGTAATGGGAGAGGATGTCGCCGAAAATCCAGAAAAAGCTAGGAGCTATTTAGGTTATATGGCACAAAAATTTTCACTTTATTCAAGATTATCTGTTCTTGATAATTTAAATTTTTTTTCAGGTATATATGGGCTTTCAGGAAAAGAAAAAAAGAAAAAAATAGATAAAATCATTGAAGTTTTTGAGCTTGAAGAATATAAAAACACTATCACGTCATTACTACCCTTAGGATTCAAACAAAGACTATCATTGGGCTGTGCGTTAATTCATCAGCCGCCGGTTTTATTTTTAGATGAACCTACTTCAGGAGTAGATATTATTCAAAGAAAAGAATTTTGGACGCACATCAAAGCCTTATCTAAAATGGGGGTTAGTGTACTTGTTACGACACATTTTATGGATGAAGCACAGTTTTGCGACAATATAAGTCTTTTTTATAACGGAGAAATTATAGCACTCGACACTCCGCAAAATTTAATCAAGAAAGCAAATGCAAAAAATATGAACGAGGCTTTTTTTAATCTCATAAAAGGAGTAAAAAACTAATGAACATATATTTTGCACTCATTCAAAAAGAATTCTACCAAATTATAAGAGATTTTTCGAGTATATTAATAGCCTTTATTCTTCCCTTGGTAATCCTAATTCTGTACAGATATGGAGTCAATTTAGATACTGTAAAAGTAACTATTGGAATAAAAAACGATGATATCAACCCTAAATTATCAACTTTGATTAATTCTTTTGACCATAGCGAATACATTAAAACTCAATATTTCTTTGATAAAGATAAAATGTATAAAAAAATTCAAAACTCCTATCTTAAAGGTGCAATAATTTTTCCAAACAACTTTACAAAAAATTTAGCCAAACAAAACAACGCAGACGTTTTTGTAATAACAGACGGATCAGAAGCAAATCTTGCAAATTATGTTCAAAATTACTGTTCCGAAATAGTAAAAAACTGGCTTATTAATTCATCAGATTTCAAATATCAAACTTCAAAAGACTTAATTTCAAGTGATACCAGATTTTGGTACAATCAAGACATTAATTCACACCATTTTATCTTGCCGGGATCGTTAGCAATCACTATGAATTTGATTGGAATGCTTCTAACGGCACTTGTAATCTCAAGAGAATGGGAAAGAGGTACAATAGAATCTCTTTATGCAACAAATATAACAAGATTAAATTTTGTTTTAGGAAAATATATTCCATACTTTATATTAGGAATGCTGTCTTTAGCTTTTAATGTTTTTTTATGTATAAAAGTTTTTCAAATACCTTTTAAAGGAAATATTTTAGTTTTATTGTTTGTAGGAGGATTATACCTTTTTTGTTGTCTTGGAGTTGGACTTGCAATCAGCTCATCATACAAAGAACAATTTTCATCTTCGCAAATGGCGCTTTCTTTTGGACTTTTACCAGCTTTTATGCTGTCAGGGCTTATTTATCCAATTTCTTCCATGCCTGTAATTTTTCAATATTTAACAATGATTTTACCTCCGAGATATTTTATTATTTTTATTCAAAGCGAGTTTATGGCAGGAACAATTCCAAAAATCGTACTTATAAATTCAGCATTTATGAGTATTTTAGGAATTTTATTGTTTCTGCTTGTATATAAAAATATAAATTTGAGGCTTGAAAAATGCAAAACACAGCTACAAGAATAAAAGCGTTAATTAAAAAAGAATTTTTAGCAATCTTTAAAGATCCTAAAAATAGAGCTTTAATAATATTTCCACCAATAATTCAGCTTTTTATTTTTGCTCATGCAATAACACTTGAGGTAAGAAATATTGATGTTTCAGTTCTTGACTATTCAAATACGCAATATTCAAGAGAATTAGTTTCAAGATTTTATAACTCAAAATGGTTTAGAAAAATTCATTACAGGAAAACGCTAAATGAACTTAAAAACGATATAGATTTAAAAAATTCACAACTCGGAATAATAATTCAAAACGATTTTGCAAAAAAAATTAACGAAAAAAATCCAACTAAAGTTCTTATTGTAACCGATGGCAGACAAACAAACTCAGCAAGCATAATATCAGGATATGCAAGCCAAATAATAGGAATATATAATAATGAACTCGAAAAAAAATTAAATATCAAAAAAACACAAATTAATGTAATAACAAGAAATTGGTTCAACCCAAACATAGAATATAAATGGTTTTTAACAGTAAGTATGATTGTTATGCTTTCACTTGTTTTAAGCCTTTTATTAAGCGCACTATCCATTGCAAGAGAAAGAGAATTGGGAACTTTTGAACAACTTATGGTAAGCCCTCTTAATAGCGATGAAATCTTAATCTCAAAAACAATTCCGCCTTTAATTGTAGCACTTATTTCAAGTGGAATTATTACTTTAATAGTTGCCTATATTTTTAAAGTACCTTTTTCGGGTTCAATTATTTTATATCTGATTTCCACATTTATTTCATTATTTTCTATAATAGGAGTCGGGCTTTTTATATCATCTCTCGCTTATACTCAACAACAGGCAATTTTAGGAGTTTTTGCATTTCAAATGCCTGCAGTACTGTTATCAGGATTTGTTTCACCAATTGAAGATATGCCAAAATTTTTTCAATACATAAGTTCACTTAACCCCCTAAGGTACTATATGCTTATAATTAAAGGGATATATTTTAAAAATATGGACGCTTTTACGGTTTTTAAAAACTTAATTCCGCTAATTATTATTGCAATAATCACGCTTTCAATTGCAAGGTGGAGTTTTAAAAGAAAAGTAGAATAAAACAAAAACGGCTTAAATAAGCCGTTTTTGTCTTCAATTTCTTTAATTATTAAATAGAACCATCTAATAATCTATACTCGCCAAACGCTTGCAATACTCCTATTACATTTTCATATCCATATTGTTGAACTAATGTATTGTAATTTGCGCCATCTTTAATTAAAGCTGCATAAATTGCCTTTTGTTTTGCAGATAGACCACTGAGTACAGCTTTTACCAATCCGCCATTTGCACTAGCATTTGCTTTTAAAGTTTTTATTAATCCTTGTCCACCTATACGCTTCAATATACTTGAAATGCTGGTTTTAATATTACTTGGTTTTAATGCACTTCTTACATTTGTTCCAAATTGAGACAAGCTATTAGCAGTAGCTTTCACTTCAGGAGAGCTGTATGTTTCCAATACATCCAATTTTCTTTGTTGAGCAAGTTCGTCTGCTGTTAAAGCACCTTTTTGATTTGCTACCGCTTTTCTTGTATTATTCAATTCTCTGGCATCCAAGAATGTTCTTACATTTGACTTTAATCTTGCAAAATTATTTTTACTTGAAGATATCATATCTTTACCTAAAGCCTTCAAATATCCTAAAGGATTGCTTGTAAATGATGAAGTTTCTTTAAATGTAGATAACGCTCCGGCAGAAGAAGAATTTTGCACTGCCTTGATTGAACTCTTTGCTCCAAAAACAGATAAGCCTAATGTTAGACCACCTTCACCAACTTGTTCCCAAGCGTCTTTTGCTTCCGCATCTGTATCAGCATTCAAAGCATTAACCACACCTGAAGCAAGTTTTACACCGCCGGTAACTGCTCCAGCTCCTGCTAAAACAACACCAGCAGCAGGAAATACTACACAAGCAGCCGCTGTACCAATTGATAACAATGTTTTACCCAAAGAAAAATTACCGTTTGAATCGGTAAATGCACCTTTTATGCCTTTTACTATGCTTTTTGCCGCTCCTTCAATAATATTTCCTATTGCACTAAAAAACCCTATTTTTCCATCATCGTTTCCATCAGTACATGTATTGCCGGATTCAGAAGTATCTGTAAAAACCGATTCATTTAAATCTGATTGCCGAGATTGTTCTGCAACCATTTTTCTTCGTGCATTTGCAATAAACTGATTACTTGCAGCCTCAAAATCTGCCGCAACAATAGATGTTGACATTTGTGTGTGTCCTCCCCAAAAATATATACCCCTATATTGAAATAAAGTTTTTTTTCAAAAAAAAATTTACTTTAATTCTTATTTTGTTAACTTTTGTTAAAATTAGCCAACATGAGGAATATTTTTTACAAAAAAGCAAGTATAAAATTAATAAAAAGGAGAAAATATGAAAAAATACATTTGTAAAGTTTGTGGCTATATATATGATCCTGAGGAAAATAATAATATTGAATTCAAAGACCTAGAAGAAGATTGGGTATGTCCAATTTGTCATGTAACAAAAGAAGAATTTTCTGAAATACTCTAAGTTTAAAAAAATAAATATAGAAAAAAAATTTATTTTCTGCTTTTATATACAATGGCGAAAGCAAAGAACATCATGTTAGTAGAAAATAACAAATATTTTAATTTTAAATCATACAAAGATTTCAAAAATAATATAAAAGAACAAACTAAGCAACAACAAATAAACCTAAGGCCATTAGCGGGGGCTGTTTTCGGAGCGGGTGTTGCAATGGTTGCGTCTGCCAAAATATTTAAACATTCTCTTATACCTGATACCAGTAAATTAAAAAAATCGACACTAAGAGATGTAGCAGAAATGCTTTTAATGGCAGGAGGAGCGAACATTGGCGGTGTTGTTGCGGGTTCGATCGGTGCTACAAAAAAACAAAAAAAGAAAAAACGCAAAGAAGCAATGTTTCAAATAATGAACACTTCAATACCAATGCTTATGGTAACAGGGGCAATTAAAACCTGTGAAAATATTAAAGCGTTAAACAAAAATTCAAGTAAAATAATAGCTTCTATTATAGCTATGCTAAGCGGTGCAATGATTGCAACCGGCATCACAAATGCAACTAAAAAAGAGAATGAACCCGAAAGAAAATATACAATAAAAGACTCACTTGCCAATTTTGATGATATTGTTGCAACAATCAAACTTGGTTTCAAAAAAATAGCGGAAATTATTCCTGTTGATGTTTTGCTGCCCATTATATACATATATAACGGCTATCGTTCAGGAAGCAAAGAATAATTTTAACATAATTTTTTTCTGTGATATAATCCCTTATGTCAACAAAAATGGGGTTAAAAAATGGAAAAATTTTATGCAACAACTGCAATAGACTACGTTAACGGTGCTCCTCATATTGGTCATGCTTATGAGAAAATTCTAACCGATGTAATAGTAAGACATTTTAGCCAAAGAACTGATAATGCTTATATGTTGACTGGAACAGATGAGCACGGAATTAAAATTCAAAAAACTTCTGCCAAAATCAACATGAACCCCAAAGAATTTTGTGACACAAATGCACAAAAATTCATTGATTGTTGGAAATTACTTGATATAAATTATTCACAATTTATAAGAACAACAGATGATTATCACAAATTAACAGTACAAAACATATTTAAAAAACTAACTGAAAAAGGCGACATATACAAAAATTCTTACACAGGATTGTACTGTTCTGGTTGCGAAGCATTCTTAGCAGAAAAAGATTTAGATGAAGACGGATGTTGCCCTGTTCACAAGAAAAAACCAGAACAAATATCTGAAGAAAACTATTTCTTTAAATTAACCAAATACAAAGACGCCATTTTAAAACATATAAAACAAAACCCTGATTTTATAGTGCCTGCCTTTAGGGCAAATGAAGTTATAAACCAACTTGAAAATATTGAAGACATATCTGTTTCAAGAGCAATAACAAGCGTCAACTGGGGAATTAAAGTGCTTGATGACCCAAGCCAAGTTATATATGTATGGATTGATGCACTTTCAAACTATATAACAGCTCTTGGATATGACATTAACAATCCATCTGAAAAATTCAAAACATACTGGCCGGCAGATGTTCAAGTCATAGGAAAAGATATTTTAAAATTTCACAGTATATACTGGCTTGCAATTTTAATGGCACTTGAACTTCCTTTACCAAAACATATTTTAGCTCATGGCTGGATTACCATTGATGAAGCAAAAATGTCTAAATCTCTGGGAAACGTTGTTTCACCGGAAAATGTTTTGAAAGCATACAATCTTGAAAGTCCGGATGCTTTTAGATACTACATGGCAACCGCTGCTCCGGTTGGTCGGGATGGCAACTATTCAGATGAAGATTTTAAAGAAAAAGTCAATGCCCACCTTGCAAATTCAATGGGAAATCTTTTAAATCGTACTCTTTCAATGCTAGTCAAATATTTTGACGGAGAAATAAAATCTGAATTTATAAAAGAGTCTCCCTTGTTTAGTGAAGCAATAAATACAATTAAAGAAGTAAAACATCATTTTGACTATTTTGAAATTCAAGAAGCAAGCTTAAAAATCAATGAACTTGTTGACAAGGCAAATAAATTCGTAACAGACAATGCCCCTTGGACTTTAGCAAAAGAAGGAAAAATGGAAGAATGTGGCACTGTTCTTTATACAATTCTTGAAATAATGTGTGTTATATCATCTCTAATATACCCATATTGCCCAAATATAGCAAAATCAATGGCAAAACAATTAAAATATGATATAAACACTAAACTGGACGATATAAAAATAAACAATATAAAAACAGGAAAATTAACTTCAAAAGAAGAAATTACACCTGTATTCTTAAGAATAGATAGTGAACTTGCAGACAAAAAGAAATAAGCTATAAACTTATATAATGTTTTATAAGTCCAACTATATTTTCATATTGGTTTATTGCAAAAACAACTCCTATTGAAATAACAAGTCCAATTATAGCTTTTGATAAGTCTTTTATTAAATGCTTATAGACTTTCTTTTCAGTTATAAAACGCAATCTGTTATATAATGCAATTTCTCTGCCTGCCAAAACTCCAAGGAAAACCCAAGTAGTTGACATTGGAATATTGTTTACATATTGAAAATACAAAAGTATTAAAGCATACACACAATCTATAATAGTAGCACTTCTAGGATCTTGCGTGTTTGTTTTTAATTTAACAATATTCTGAATTTCTCCACCACGATTATAACATAAAACAAAAAGCAATGCCGAAAACACTAATAAACTAAGAATCATTTGTAATAAAGTTAATTTTCTAGGAAGGTATATAAATAATACAGCCCCATCCTGCAATAACCAAGCACTCCACAAAAAAGCAGTAGAAAGCCATTTTGCAACTATCCAAGGAGTTGAAACAGGCTTGTTTTTCATATATAAAAATATTTTTTCAACTTTTCTGGCAATAAAAAAGTATAATATTAAAGAAACAATCAAAGCGGTAATATAGCCTATAAAAGACTTCGCAATCATTAATCCTGTTACTGTATTTGATGAAAAAACACTAACTATCAAGAATGCCGTTGCAACGGGAATACCTTTTTTGGTTAAATACAAAAGTACTAGTGGAGGTATAATATGCCACCAATAAAATTGCTCAGCATGAGGAATTCTATCGAGTCTATGAAAAGCCATGTCTCCATCGTTCAATACCCAGCCTACACTGAAAGTTATTACCATAACCAAACTAACATAGAGCCAAATCAACCACACTGGTCTATTTTTTGTGGTATTTAAAAAAGTACCTAAAGTTTGAATTGCATCATTTGAAACACAAGCATAAAGGGATAACAAAAACCCTGTAATCATAAATATAAAGCTTGGTGTAATTTCTATCATAAAACCTTCTAAACAAATTATACATCAAGTGAGTTCATAATTTCATCGCTTGCTTCAAAATTTGAATAAACATTTTGCACATCATCATGTTCATCTAATTTTTCTAAAAGAAGGATGACTTTTTTTGCAACACTGGCATCTGTTACTTCGTTAGAATTTGAAGGAATTCTTGTTAGTTCAGAGCTTTTTAATTTATAGCCCAACTTCTCAAGACCTTCAGCTGTCATTTGCAAATTTTCTGTTGTGGTTTTAATCTTATAATCGCCTTCTTCTTCATCTTCCCAAACATCCATAGGGTCAAATTCCATACAGTCTTCAAAAAGTTTATCGAAATCAAACATTTTAACTTCTTCTTTAGAGCGTTTATCAGCCTCTTGTGGTTTATCTATGGAAATTAATCCGCAAGGCTCAAATATCCAACCAACACAACCCGTTTCGCCTAAATTACCACCAAATTTTGTAAAATAACTTCTAATATCGCCAGCTGTTCTGTTTCTGTTGTCAGTTGCTGCTTCTATGAATATTGCAACACCACCGGCGCCATATCCTTCATATGTAATTTCTTCAAAATTATCACCTTGTGAATTACCACAACCCTTATCTATGGCTCTTTTTATTGTATCATTTGGAAGTCCGCCCGCTTTTGCCTTTTCAACAGCAGTTCTCAAACGAAAATTACCGCTTAAATCACCGCCACCAATTTTTGCAGCAATGATTATTTCTCTTGAATACTTAGCAAAATTAGCACCTCTTAAAGCATCGGTTTTTGCTTTTTTATGTTTTATATTTGCCCACTTTGAGTGTCCTGACATATCAACTTCCTTATATTATTCTTTTCTTAATTAAAACATAGGGATAATAAATTATCAAGAATATTCATTTCTACTTTATAGTGTATATATTTTTTATTTTTGTTAAAATAAATATATGCAAAATGAACTTTCAAGAATAGATTACATAAGAGAATTAATTGCCGACTGCAGGTATGATGATGCTATGGAAATGTTATCCATTGCAACCGAAGAAGAACCCGACAATATAGATTATAATTACGAATTAGCCAGAATATTTATGGAGTTGGGTAATTACGCTTCAGCAATTTCTAATTTAGAATTAGTTACAGAAAAAACAAGAAATCACCTGCTTTTTTATATGCTAGGAGAAGCCTATCAAGCAGACGAACAAATAGATAAAGCCATAGGAGCTTATCTTAAATCTATAATGCTCAATGAAAAATTTGCGCTAAGTTACAAAAAGTTAGGCATACTTTTTCTTGGCAGAAATGATAAAATTTCCGCAATTGAATATTTTGAAGATTATCTGAAATTAGATATACCGGAAGATGAGAAAGAATCGGTAATTAAAATTTTAGATAGGATTAAAAAATGACAAAACAAGTTAAAATTTACACTCTTGACTACTGCCCATTTTGCCAAAAAGCTAAAATGTTTTTAGATGAACACAATGTTAAATTTGAAGAAATTTCATGCGAAGAAAATGAAGATGAAATGAGAGAAAAGCTCACAAAAAAATATAATCTTTCTTATCTTGCAACTTTTCCGCAAATCATTATTGACGGCAAAAATATAGGTGGCTACACCGATTTAATTGAAAAATTCGAAAACAATGAAATTTCCTTTAACTAAAGATATTTTTTAATATTAGAAGTTATGGCTGATTTTGCTAATAAACCGACCATAACTTCTTTTATATTACCATCTTTAAAAATCAAAACGCTTGGAAGCGCTGAAATTCCATATTCCTTAGCAGTATTCATATTTTTATCAGCATCTATTTTAACAAATTTTACACTATCTTTAAATTCATTTTGTAATTGCTCTAAAACAGGTGCAAGTTTTCTGCAAGGACCACACCAAGGTGCCCAAAAATCAACTACTACCGGAATATCAGACTTGATTACCGTTTGTTCAAAATTATTATCATTTATTTCTAAAATTTCACTCATGAATTTCTCCTTATTTTTTTGTATGATTATATCATGGATATTGACAAAATTTTTTCTATTTTAAAAGATGATTTTGACAAAAATCGTCTTAAACACAGTGAATTTGTAGATTTTATGGAAAACATAAAAGATCCATATTTGGTTTTGATATGTTGCATTTTATCACTAAGAACGAATGATAAAATTACCATAAAAGCTACAAAAAGAATGTTGGAACTTGCAAAAACACCGCAAGAAATCTCAAAATTAAGCGTTGAAACGCTATCTAAAGCGATTTATCCTGTTGGTTTTTATCAAAATAAAGCCGAACAAATTATTAACCTTTCAAAAATTATAGTTGAAAAATACAATTCAAAAGTCCCCGACTCAATTGATGAATTGATTAAATTTAAAGGAGTTGGAAGAAAAACCGCCAACCTTGTTTTAACAAAAGGATTTAACAAACCTGCAATTTGCGTTGATGTCCATGTACACCGAATTTCAAACAGATTAGGTTACGTTAAAACAAATTCACCGGATGAAACCGAATTTGCCTTAAGAAAAATTCTCCCTGAAAAATATTGGATTGATTTCAACACTCTTCTTGTTACATTAGGACAAAATATATGTAAGCCACAAAAACCAAAATGTGATTTATGTTCAATTAAAAACTTTTGCCAAAAAAACATAAATTAAATTTTAAGTTCATTTATAACTTCATCAAGATGTTCTATATTTGTTGAAATTATATTGCTGTTTTTAACCCTAAATACAAGTTTTCTATAACATCCAACGGTAAGAACTTTATCATTTAAAAGAGCCGAAATAAATTCTTGTGCGGCAATATCATCAACGTCCCTTGCGGTTCTATATAATTCATTAACTTGACTCAACATAAATTCTTCATGAGATAAAGCTGTTGAAAATATATCAGAAACATTAATCCAATCAACTGAAGGTTCTTCTATTTTTGAAAAAGTAAGCTTTTCATCTCTTAAAATAATGTAATCATAAATTTTTTGTGCACAATTTAATTTTTCAGACGCCTTGTGTTTCATGAATTTTGAAAAACCATTCATTGCAATCTCATCGAAATAAGTTGACATAGCAAAATATAAATATGCACTGTAAAATTCATGATTAATTTGCTTGTTAAACGCTTGTATCAATTTAGCTTCCATCTTGAACCCTCTTATATTTCTGTTTTTGTAACCCAGCCGCCATCTTTATTGCAATAAAGTCTGATATAAAAACCTTCATCACAATGACATCTAACAGTCATTTCTGGAGTTTCATCAAACTTTAAAAATTTCTTTTTTATATATTTTTTATCTTTTGAAATTGCTTCAATAAATTCTATATGATGCTCATATGTCATTCCATGATTAACTTTGACAGTAATAACTTTTGTTCCGTCAGAATTTTCTGTTTTTTCGACATGTGCAAAATGAGCATTTTCAGGTGTTGCTTCGTGTTCATTTACAAGTTTCATATCCGCATTGCAACAAACCAAAGTGCCCGCACCTTCATGTTCAATCTCAACAAGATTATTACAAATTTCACATCTGTAAAGTTCAAGTAATTTAGTCATTTTCTTCTCCTTTAATTTTATCTGAATAAATTTTTACACAGGATAAAATCAAAGAAAATTAGCAACATCGGCTAAGTCTAACTATTTTTTTAAAAAAATATGGTATAATACAAACATAGTTTACGGAGTAAATTTATGGCCAGAATTTTAATTTCTATGAAAGACAACTTTTTAAAAACAATAGATGAACTTGCAAATAAAGAACAAAGAACACGCTCCGAATTTGTAAGAGAAGCCATAAGAGAATATATTAAAAAATCATCAAGGATAGTGCCTAAAAACGCTCAAAAAAATGCTGATATACTTGAAAACTTACTAAACTAACTACATTGCCCTATATTTTGCAAGGCTGATTAAATATACTTGAAGTTCAAGAGGCTCAAGCGTTAGCATGATTTTATTTTTCTCTGTTTTTGGTTGATTTTTAGTATTTACGGCTAAAAATAAATAGTCTTTTTTTAGATAATCAGACTTTACAATAGCTTTTTGATTATTATTTTCATCTAAAGAACCAACAACAATTAATTCCCTGTCAAAATTTTTAATTTTATACGCAAAAACTTTATCGTTGTTTGTTTTTAAAAGCGAAAACTCACCATTGGTAATTAAATCTGCGTTTCTTTTTTTGAAATCAATCGCTTTTAAATATTGTTTCTTTAAATGAGGATATTTACCGGCTGGGCTTGCCGATAAATTAAAAATATCAAACATGCCTGAATGTACAAAATAATATTCATCATCTGTATAAGTTTTTTTAGCCTTTTTATTTTCATAAGAATATATATAATCATCACCTGTTGAAAATCCATCAAGAAAATAGGCATTTTGTTTCAAAGTGGCATTTAACCATAAAATCATATTCCAATAATTTTGACCTCGAAGTATTGGAGCTTGTTGATCATGAGTTGCAAAAGCAGACATTATTGATGAATTTTTATTTTTTTTCAAAATCTTCAAATTCTTCTCAATTTTTAAATCAAAATCTTTTTTAAATTTAACGTTTTTAAAATCACTCCAAGAACCATAATAACAATCAAATCCTGCTGAAAGCAATTCTTCAACAGTGCTATAATGGCTAACAACCCCCAAGGCCGGATTTGTCCAATCAGAGCTTGCTTCCGCCAAAAACAAAAAGTCATTATTTTTGCTTCTTGCATATTCAATTATATTTTTCCAAAATGAATAAGGCTTGATTGCGGCAACATCTGCTCTGATGCCATCAAATCCTATATTTTGAGCTAAATCAACAAAACTTTTAAAATTATTCAAAGTATCTTCGTTTAACGTACGATTACGATTAAAAACTTTAAATAATCTTACATCAACCCAATCCGCAGGTGCATAAGTCTCATTATTTCTATCTTTCAAAAACCAAGAGGGTTTTTTTAAACTTAAATCAAAAGAACCACAACTCGGAAGATCAACTATCACCTTTAAACCCAAACTATGAGCATAGTCAACAAAATCTTTGGCTTCGTCATATACAGACAATTCATTTGTTTTGTCATCTAAAAAAGGGCTTATTTCACTAAAACTGTCCATTGCGTATAGTGAACCTGCTGTACCGAGAGCTTTCAATTTACCTGTTTTAGTAATTGGAAGAACATAAATTGTATTTATACCTTCATCTTTCAAATTTTTAAGCTTATCTTTAGCATTAACAAAAGTGCCTGCTATATCATTTGAATCAATATCAATAATTCCGTCATTGTCTTTATCTACTGCACCAAAATTTCTTATATTTATTGTATATATAATTGCTTCATTATTTTTAAAAAGCTCTCTGATACTTTTTGTTTCATTTTCAGCAAAGACTAACCCCTGAAACATTAATATACTAAACAATCCGATAATAATTCTAATTCTTTTCATAATATAAAAGTATATAGTAAAAACAAATTTATTGTATAATTTAATAGTATTAGGTTTAAAAGCGGAGTCTTATGAAAAAATTTTATAATATTTTTAAAAATGAAGATATTTTTCATTCATCTAAACCGGCTGCAATAAGTGCCTTTTTATTAGTAGCCATAATTCTAACAGCGCTATTATCTATCAGATACTATCTTTATCAAAACATAATTTCAAACGGAATAGCCCAAAAAACCATATACGCAAAAAACAGCTTTGAAGTAGTCGATAAACAAAGAACAGAACTTATAAGACGAGAAGTTGCAAACAAAATAAGACCCGTAGTAGCACCCGTTGAAGGTGATTATATTAAAATCGACCTGCAAAAAGTACAAGACGATATAGAAAGAATTAAAAGAGAAAAAACCACCTATCAAACAAAGCAAAAAGAACTTTTTGATCTTCTTGAAATTAACGATACCGAAAGAAAAAATAAAGCTATCGGTTTTATACTTTCAACCTCAGAAGCCAATTTAACCTCGGCATTTACAAACACCAAATATATCCTAAATGAGCTTTTAAATATAGGTTTCTTTGATACCGATGTTTCAAACTTTATAACAGATAGCTATATAGATAAAACTCTTGGAATGCACGTTAAAAAAAATCAATATCCTTTAATTATAGGTTTAATAGAACACAGCGTCATTCCAAATCTCATCATAGACGAATATGCAACAGAAGTTGCACGCAAAAATGCAAAAAATGCAGTTAAACCCTATGTTGTTTCCTTTAAAAAAGGAGATAAAATTTTAACCCTCGGGGAAAAAGTAACTCAACTCAAAAAAGATGCCCTAAGACAATCAGGATACAATGCCTTTGAATTAAACAGGGAAGGAGTCATAGGCATTTTTGCCCTTGTTTGCCTTTCTATGTATTCTCTAATGTTATATATAAAAAAATACGAAAAAAAATACTATACCCCTCGCTATATGTCATATGTAGCTATGTCATCAATTCTGCTTACTTATATATGTATATTAATTTCTAATTCAGGATATGTATCAAATTATTTGATGCCGTTTGTGGCTTTTACAATGATACTTGCGATTTTTACAAATCCAATTTTGTCATTTTTAGTTTCAATTTTAATGCTTGGTATATTATCTGTTACGTTATTTTTTGATTCCCAAATTTTCTATGTATTTATATGTGCAATCTTATCTTCAAGCTATTTAGTTTCAAAAATGTCATACTCAAAAAGATTTGATATTATCTGGTGCGGTATACAAGCCGGAATAGTTATGTTCTTTGCGATGTTTTTTGTCTCTTTATTTGAAGTACAAACAGAAGCATTCACAAGACTAATACATCTGCAAGCACAAAACCCTATTTTAGGAATTATAAACGGGTTAATATCATCAATGATTGCAATGTTTTTAATTCCAATAATAGAAAAAATATGCAAAATTGTATCTCCATATGCTTTAATTGAACTTGCAGACCAAAACCAAGAACTTTTATCCAAAATGAGAAGTTCTGCCCCTGGAACATTTCATCACTCGCTTATGGTTGCTAACCTATGCGAATCAGCAGCCGCAGCAATCGGTGCAGATTCAATTTTGGCACGTGTAGGTGCTTTTTACCATGATATAGGAAAACTTCAAAGACCCCTGTTTTTCATTGAAAATCAATCATATTTTGGGGTCGAAAATCCGCATACAACCCTTACACCAAGACAAAGCAAAATGGTTATAACGCTTCACACTAAAGATGGCGTTGAAATGGCAAAAAAATATGGTCTTCCGCAGGTTATAATTGATTTTATTCAACAACACCACGGTGAAAGTTTAGCCGGACATTTTTACAATAAAGCAATAGAACAAGAAGGGGCTGAAAACGTACAAGAAGGTCAATTCCGTTATCCTGGGCCTAAACCTCAAACAAAAGAAACGGCAATTTTAATGCTTGCAGATGCTCTGGAAAGTGCTGTTCGTTCTCTCAAGAAACCTACACAAGAAGAAATTGAAGCAATAGTTAATAAAATATTTACGGAAAGATTAAATGACGGGCAACTTTCAGACAGTCCACTAACCTTAAAAGATATTAAAATAATCGCTATGACATTCAATAAAATTCTTCGAGGTATGCAACATGAAAGAATTAAATACCAAGAAAAAGTAATAAATGAATTAGCAAACAAAAATAAAATAACAATTCAAAACCCCGCAGATGACGAATTTGAAAAGAAAATCCAAGAACTGCAAGAAAAAGCGCAAAAGAAAGAGGAAGATGAAAACTAGCTTTACTTTAACCAAAATTGATGAAATAAACTTAAAAAAACACAATATCATTCTAAAAAGCTATAAAAAGGACATTAAAAATTTACTTAATATTCTTTTAAACTACACTGAAATTAAAAAAAGCAAAGTTTTTTCACCACAAATATCAAAAATAAGGTTTGATATATCCTTTTGTAATGATGAAACCATAAAAAACATTAATAGAGAATACAGAAATAAAGATACGAGTACTGATGTTATAACTTTTTCACTGTTTTATGATGATATCAATTCAACAATACACAGAAAAACTGCTGATTTAGGACAAATTATAGTATCGGTAGAAACTGCTGAAAAACAAAAAGGAAGCAATGATTTAAGAAAAGAAATTTTAACGTTAATTTGTCATGGAATTTTACATTTAATTGGATTTGACCATTTAACAAAAAAGGATTACGATTTTGTTGTAGGTGTTCAAAAAAAAGTTTTAGAGGATTTATGAACAAATTTCAATCAAGAAACTTTCAAAAAAGTTTATTATATGCACTGAATGGATTAAGATTAGCTTTTCGCTCACAAAGAAATTTCAGAAAACATCTTTTAATAGCTTTTTTAACTCTTTCAATAGCATTTTTGCTAAAAGTTAGTATTGTTGAATTTTGCATAATTATTTTTGCAAACACCTTTGTTTTGGTTATGGAAATGATAAATTCAGTTGTAGAATTTGTAATTGACGCATACTACAAAAACAAATGGGCTAAATTAGCAAAACTATCTAAAGACATAGCAGCAGGTTCTGTGTTATTATCAGCTTGTTGCGGAGTTATTATATCCTGTTTAATATATGGAAGTAAAATATACGAACTATACTATAAATAAGGAAGCAAATATGGATAAAAATTTTCAATCTTTGGCACCAAATTATTTTAAAGAAGGATATTCATGCTCAGAATCCATAGCAAGAGCAGCAGTTGAAATGAATATGGCAGATGAAAGCTTGGTTTCTATTGCAACAAGTTTTTCTGGCGGAATGAGCTTACGATGCTTGTGTGGTGCTGTTGCTGGCTCTCAAATGGTTTTGGGACTGCTTCATGGCAGAAATAAAGATAATAAGGCAAGGGTACTTGCAAAAGAATTTTACGAAAGATTCACCAATAACCATAAAGTTGCATGTTGCAAGGTATTATCCGCAGGTTTTAAGGACTTTCATTCACCTGAAAGAAAAGCCCATTGCGCTAATATAGTTGAAGAATGCGGAAAAATACTTGATGAAATGTTATCTCAAATTAAATCAGATACGCTCATAAAAAAATAGCTCATTCAATTTTTAAACATAAATCATATATTTCATTTCTATTTACATCAAACAATAATGACAAAATCTTTGAAATATCCTTATTGCTATATTTTAGTGTTTTTAATTTTTTAATCTCAATACTCAAATCCATTTCATCTGACTCAATATCAGCATATAACATACAAGCTATTTCACCCTTTAGAGGATTATTTTTATAATATTCTATAATATCTGTTATATTTAAAACTTTTATTTCTTCAAATTTTTTAGTAAGTTCTCTACCAATAGCAATTTTTTTATTTGGATATTCTTCTTTTATAATCTCAAGCGTTTCAATTAAACGATTAGGGCTTTCATAAAAAACCAGATTTTCATTTTTGTTTTTTAAAATTATTTCTTTTATTTGATTTTTAACTCTTGGCAAAAATCCGATAAATTTAAAACTTTCATCATTCCTTGGAATTGATGACAACAACGCTAAAATCGCACAAGCACCAACGATTGGAATAACTTTATAACCTTCTTTTTTAACAGCCTCAACTAAAACTGCACCGGGGTCGGATATCAAAGGGGTTCCGGCATCAGACACTAATGCTATTGATTTTCCTTCCTTTAAATATCCTAAGAAAAGCTCGAGACGAGAATTTTCACTGTATTTATGATAACTTATCAATTTTGTTGAAATTGAATATTTTTCTAATAGTACACTTGTATTTCTAGTGTCTTCCGCTGCAATTACATCAGCATTTTTCAAAACATCAATCGCCCTTAGAGTAATATCATCCAAATTTCCTATGGGTGTTGCAACAACATAAAGCGCATTTTCTATATTATTTGCCAAGTTGTACCTTCTTTAGAATCTTTTAGTTGAATTTTATGAGCCAACAATTTATCTCTTATCTCATCAGATTTAGCCCAATCTTTGTTGTCTCTAGCTGTTTTTCTGATTTTAATAATTTCATCAATTACATTTTTCTTATCAACTGATTTATCAATATTAAATTCCTCATATAAAGGTTCAACTATTTTTTCCAATTCTTCATCAGATACTTCTTTTAATGATAATGAAAAATCAAACCCTAAAACTGAACCTAAATAAGATAATGTATTAGCGCTAATCTGTTTATCTTCATTTTTTCTTACTTTATCAGCCAATTTAAATAAAATTGCAAGCGCTTTTGATGTATTTAAATCTTCATCCATAGCTTCTTCAAATTCTTTTATAGCTTCAATATCGTATTCATTGCCTAGTTCAATTCCTGCAATAGAATTAATAAGTCTTTTAGCTCCGCTTGAGGCGCCTGATAGCGCTACATCGTTAAATTCAACAGGCATCCTGTAATGGTTAGTTAAAATAAATAATCTAATTGCATTTGTATCATAAGTTTTTAATACATCATCAATAGTAAGAAAATTATTCAAAGATTTTGACATTTTTTCTTTATTGATAGTAACAAAACCATTGTGCATCCAATATTTTGCAAATTGACATCCATTTGCACATTCTGATTGAGCTCTTTCATTTTCATGATGAGGAAAAGCTAAATCAGCACCGCCTGCGTGGATATCTATTGTATTACCTAAATGTTTTTTGCTCATCGCAGAACATTCTATATGCCACCCCGGACGACCTATGCCCCAAGGAGATTTATATCCGTGAACTTCATCTTTTTTCCATAATGCAAAATCAAGAGGGCTTTCTTTTTTGTCATTAGCTTCTACCCTTGCTCCATTTAATAAATCCTTTATTGGTTGAGAAGATAGTTCACCATATTTTTTATATTTTTCAACTCTAAAATAAACATCTCCATCAATAGCATAAGCAAAACCATCTTGTTCAAGCTTTTTAACCATAGCAATCATCTCGCCCAATGTTTTAGTTGCACGAGGTTCAATATCGGGCTTTAAGACATTTAAATTATTCATTGAATTTATAAAAGATTTATAATATCTATCAGTGATTACCGAAGGGTCCACCCCTTCATTTTCAGCTTTTTTAAGAATTTTATCGTCAACATCTGTTACATTTCTGCAATATGTAACATCATAACCTTTAAATTTCAAATAACGATATAATGTATCCCAAGTGATATAACATCTTGCATGACCTAAATGTGCATTATCATAAACAGTAGGTCCGCAAACATACATTTTAACTTTATTTTCTTCAACCGGTTTGAATTCTTCAATTTTATTTGATAAAGTATTATAAATTTTTAACATCTTTTTTCCCTCAAAAAGATTTTACTATAAATAATTTCATAGTAAAATAAGTTGGTTAAATAAATTTATATGGGGCAAGAATATGGAAAATACCGTTGTAGTCGGAGCACAATTTGGAGATGAGGGAAAAGCCAAAATTACTGATTTGTTAGCTAGTAAAGCCGATTTTATTACTCGCTTTCAAGGAGGTTCAAACGCAGGACATACAGTTGTGGCTGATGGTAAAAAATACGCTTTTCATCTTGTTCCATCAGGTATTTTATATGAAAATAAAATCTGTATGATAGGTGCTGGTTGCGTTATTAAACCAGATGACCTTAAAAAAGAAATTGAAGATATAATATCTCAAGGAATAACAAGGGAACACTTCGAAAAATGCCTTAAAATTTCTCCTCTGGCTCATATTACAATGAAATATCACACTGATATTGATGGTTACAGCGAATCTTCCTTAGGCAATAATAAAATTGGTACGACAAAAAAAGGTATAGGCCCTACATATACAGATAAATACAAACGTATGGGAATAAGAGTAGAAGATTTATTTAATAAAGAAACCCTGTCAAAAAAAATAGATGTTATTCTTCCAACTAAAAACAAAGAGCTAGAATTTATTTATAATTTAAAGCCATATACCAAAGAAGAGATTTTATCAGAATGCGAAGAATACAGAAAAATTTTAGCTCCTTATGTGGATTTTAACTGGGAAAACAATCTGTTAGAAACATCAAAAAACAAAACGATTCTTTTTGAAGGTGCCCAAGGAGTAATGCTTGACATAGACTATGGAACATATCCTTATGTTACAAGCTCAAGTCCAACTGCAGGAGGAGCAGGAATTGGCGCTTCTATGGGACCAAAAGCAATCAAAAAAGCGGTTGGAGTTTTTAAAGCTTATATGACCCGAGTTGGAGAAGGAGCCTTTATAACCGAATTAACTGACGAAGAAGGAGAAAAACTTCGCTCAATAGGTGGTGAATTTGGCGTTACAACAGGAAGACCTCGTCGTTGCGGATGGTTTGATGCAGTAAGTGCCAAATATGCTGTTTTAGTTGGAGGATTAACTGAAATTGCTCTAACAAAACTTGATGTATTGGACAGTTTTGAAGAAATCAAGTTAGCTAAGGCATACAAAAACAAAAAAACAGGCGAAATTATAAATTATTACCCAACAGATGTGTATTCCCACAAAGATTATGAGCCTATTTATGAAACTCATAAAGGTTGGATGACCGATATAACAAATTGCAAAACATATAACGACTTGCCTGAAAATGCCAAACTATATTTAAAACGCCTTGAAGAAATTTTAGGAATTAAAATCTCTATAATAAGTGTAGGGCCTGATAGAGAACAAACCATATTTATCTAATTAAATTCTATTATATCTACCGGAATAATACGCAGGTGAATATCTCTGTCTTGCAGTAAGAGGCATGTGTGTTTGTCTTTTTTCAATATTTGGATATGAACTATATCTATTTGGATATTTTATATTTCTGGTAGGACTTGTATTATATCGCATCTGTTTTCTTTGTGCCATCATTCTTTGATTTTGAAGCATCTGCTGAACACCAAGATATTCCTTATATTGATACTCACCAAAATCTGCACCGATAGCATACAAAGGAATACTAAAAATAAACAAAAAGAAAATAAATAAAAATCTTGACATAAAAAAATTATATTAACATCATACAAAAAAACAACAACTCTTTATACGAAATATTAACAATTAATTTTTAATTTATATCCCATCTGCCGCATGTACCACCCCAGCGAGCAATTATATTTCCTTTTATGTCAGATATTTTTTTAATTTCACTTCTTTCTTGCTGTTCTTTGCCTTCAAGAATAGTTATAACTTCGCAATTATTTGAACATCCGGTGCAAGAACAAGTTATGCTATGAAATTCCATATCCTTAATTGTCCAACCTTTGAATTTTGTAGGACGATTTGTATATTGATGATGTTCCATTGCAAGCATAGCTGCCCCAATTGCTCCCATTGTTTGGTGGTTATCAGGAACGATAATTTTATGTCCCAAAGCTTCTTCGAAAGCTTTTACCATTCCCTTATTTGTTGCAACTCCCCCTTGGAATGATATTGAAGGCAATAAATCCTTGCCTAAAGCAAGATTTGAAATATAATTTCTTACCAAAGCCTGACATAAACCATACAATAAATCCTCAACAGCATAACCGAGTTGTTGTTTATGAATTAAATCAGATTCGGCAAAAACCCCGCAGCGTCCGGCAATTCTTGCAGGAGATTTTGATTGAAGCGCAATATCACCAAAATCTTTTATATCTACATTTAATCTTTGTGCCTGATGATCAAGAAAACTTCCTGTTCCTGCGGCACATACGGTATTCATGGCAAAATCTGTAACAATACCGTCTCTTAAAATAATTATCTTAGAGTCTTGCCCGCCAATTTCCAGAATAGTTTGAACATCCGGTATTGCACTTGAAGCCGCAACTGCATGAGCAGTAATTTCATTCTTGATTACATCAGCACCAACCAACGCACCTGCTAAATTTCTTCCTGAGCCGGTTGTTCCGACTGAACAAATTTCATATTCTCTGCCATTAGCTTGAGCTAAAATATTATCCAGACACTTTTGAACAGCTATAACAGGTTGTCCTGCTGTTCTTGTCATATAACTATCAACATATTTTCCGTTTTCATCAACAAGAGCTATCTTAGTAGTAACGGAACCTACATCTATTCCTAAATAAACTTTCATCATGACTTAATTTTAATACAAAAACAAAAATATTAAAAACTTTTAATTTCAATTTATGTTATGATAAACAAAAAAGGCTAATTATGAAAAAAACAGAAATTACATTTGGAACAGACGGTTTTAGAGGAATCATAGCAAAAGAATTTACATTTGATACAGTAGAAAGAATAATTAAAGCCATAAGCTTATACTTGCGCAATCTAAAATCAAATAAAAACACTGTAATAATTGGCTACGATCCAAGATTTATGGCTAAAGATTTTGCAATCTTTAGCGCAGAGCTTATGAAAACATATGGTTTTAATATTATTTTATCATCAAAAGTAGTTCCAACACCGATTGTAGCGTATTGTGCAAAATACTATCCTAATTCAATAGGGGCAATCATGCTCACCGCTTCTCACAACCCTAAAGAATATCAAGGAATTAAATTTATACCAAACTATGGCGGACCGGCAACAAAAAAAATAACAGATGAAATTTTAAAATACGCAGATAAAGAAATTTCAGTTAAAAATGAAGGAAATATCTCAATTCAAAATCTGGAAGATGATTATATTAAACATCTTGAAAATATTATTGACTTTAAATTAATTGCAAAAAAACAACCAAAAATCATATATGACGGGCTTTTTTCCTCCTCTATCGGATATTTTGACAAAATTTTAGAAAAAAACAACATAAAATTCGAAAGCTTCAATATGTACCACTCATCAGACTTTGGAGGAGGCTTACCGGAACCCAAAGAAAAATATATGAAAAATAAAAAAACAGGTTACATTGTTATAGCTAACGATGGAGATGCTGATAGATACGGTGTTCTAGATGAAGACGGAAACTATGTAAGTCCAAATATAATCCTTGCTTTACTTTTAAAATATCTAAAAATTGATAAAAAAATTCAAGGTAAAATGATAAAAACAGTTGGAGTTAGTAAACTCGTTGAAATTGTTGCAGAAAAAACAAACACTGAAATCATAACAACTCCGGTTGGTTTTAAATGGCTATCTGAAGCTATGAGAAATAATGAAACAATACTCGCAGGAGAAGATTCAGGGGGGCTTTCAAGCGGAAATCATATCCCTGAAAAAGATGGAATTTATGCAAATCTATTAATTTTAGAAATGATGTCTTATAAAAATAAATCATTGAAAGAATTAGTTAACGAGATTAACGATTTTGCAGGAATAAAATTTTACACAGACAGAATTGATGTAAAATTAGAAAATGACATCCAAGCTGAAAAATTAAAAGAAAAATTCAATGAATTCAATTTTATCGCAGATTACAAAATAATAGACAAAAACTTCATTGACGGAACAAAAATAACACTTGAAGATAATTTAAGTTCTTTATTAATAAGAAAAAGTGGCACAGAACCCCTGTATAGATTTTACATTGAAAGTAACGACACAGATAAACTAAATAAAATTAAAGTCTTTATTAAACAAAACGCTCTTTAACCGGGCATTGCCATCTCTTTTAAAAATATAGTAGCTTTTGCTAAAACAGTTTCTCTTAAAGCAACCGGATCATTTATACTAAATTCCATTTTGTTCATTATTTTTGGATCAAGTATAGGTGATTGAATATTAGGTTGCACCAACCTATCAGCACAATAAACAATGCCGCAAACAGTTGGAAGAGAACTTTGCGCAGGATCATGATGATACCTTATGCAATTTGTTAAAATTACAGGTAATTGCCATTTTTTAGAAATTAAAGCTCCTAAAACACAATGGTTTGTACCAAATTGAGCATCTTCAACTTCAATTAAATCAACATTTCCTTGTGCAGCCAAATATCTTACTTTTGAATATTTTAAAGGATTTTTTGAATTTAAAAGCATTTTACCTATGTCATGCAAAAAACCTATAACAAAAGCGTCATCCGGATTTATTACTTTATATTCTTTTGCTAAGATTTCTGCCGCAACAGCACACTTAATAGAATGTTCCCATAATTCTCTGCTGCCTTGAGCCGTCATCATCTGTTTTAAAGCTAAACTCATTATTATATTTTTAGCTTTCATCATTCCTAAAACAACAAGAGCTTTATTAATAGAAGTTATTTGCTGTCTAAAGCCATAAAAAGCAGAATTAACAAGACTCAATGTCTTAGTTGAAATTGCTTGATCAACTTGCATTATTTTTGCAAGCTCAGCAATACCCGTTGTAGGGTTCTTAATAACACTCAACGCCTTAACCATAACATTTGGCATTGGCGGGATGTCTTTAAATTCAGCAACCACTTGCTGCGGATCAAGCTTATTTGAATTATTATTCATCATATTTTTTATACCTGCAAATGTTTCTTGATACTCATAAAGCTTCCTATTGAGCCAAATGCGACACCAAGAGTTAATACACTAAATAATACGGTAAATTGTGCAAATGGGTCAATCGAAATCATGAAAAATTCATGCATTTTAATTATATAATTTTGCACAATATCAATCGGAATAATTGCAACAAGAGCGCCTAGAAAGCCATAAATAGCACCTTGTAACACCAAAGGAGTTTTAATATACCAATTAGATACGCCCATCAAACGCATTATCTCAATCTCCTCTTTTCTCGACTGAATTACTAATTCTATTGTATTGTTTATAATCGCAATTGTCAAAATACAAACAATAACGACAAACACAAAAGTAGCTGTGTTTATAATAGCATTAATCATTTCAAATTTCTGAACAAGATCTTGAGCATAACTTGCGTCATCTACTCCTGGAACTTTTTTTAAACTTGCAATAACAGATGCAATATTTTTTGTATCATCCAACTTTAATCTTAGAGTATTAGGAAGAGGATTTGTTATATCCGGAACGTCAATTTCTTTTTTTAATTGAATCCAAGATGCTTCTTTTGAAATAAAAGAAACCTTAACAACATGTTCTAAATCCCTTACTTTATTAATTGTTGCATTAACATCAGCATCTTGCGATAAATAAGCACTCACCTCTAGGGCAGAACCCATTGAAGTTACAAAAGAATTAAGAGCAAGTGTTACTCTAAATATCGAACCAAAAATTGTTAATATTGCTGCAATAGTAGTTATTATAGCAATATTAACCAATCCCGTCTGAGCAATTCCTTTAACAGTTTCCATTGCTATTCTACATGTTATCCTAATTTCGCTTAACCAATCCTTTGGTATACGAGATTTTACTTTTTGTTTTAAATTTTGATTTTTACTTCTTCTAGTCATAAGTTCCCGCTTGCATATCTCTTACCACCTGCCCGTGGTCAAGTGTTATTACTCTTTTTCTAAAATAATTTACCATAGCCTGATCATGAGTTGAAACCAAAATGGTAATTCCTCTCTGGTTAACTTGCTCCAATATTTGCATAACCTCAAGAGAATTTTTAGGATCAAGATTTCCGGTAGGTTCATCTGCAATTAACAGCGGCGGACCATTTACAATTGCTCTTGCAATAGACACTCTTTGTTGTTCACCGCCTGATAATTCACAAGGCTTTGAACGATACTTATCTTCCAAACCGACAACTTTAAGAGCACCCATAACTCTTGATTCAATTTCTCTTGAAGAAATACCCATCGTTCTTATTACATATGCAATATTATCGTAAACAGTATGATTTTGCAGAAGTTTATAATCCTGAAATACAATTCCCATGCACCTTCTAAGGCTAGGAATTTTATTTGGAGACAAATTTCCTATATCAATTCCTGCCACATAAACATTTCCTCTTGTGGGACGCTCTTCAAGATATAACATTTTCATCAAAGTAGACTTACCGGCACCGGAAGAACCAACAAGAAAAACAAATTCCCCAGGGCGAATATGAAGATTTATACCTCTTAAAGCATACTTATTTTTATACTGTTTAACTAAATCTCTTACTACTATCATTTTACATCCATAAATTTTATTATTTTTTCGTAAATTTTTCTATCAGTCAACCCGTAAAACTCCAACAACTGACGCTGTTCACCCGACTGACCAAAAGTATCCTTTGTTCCTATTCTATATACTTTTGAAGGCGCATGTTGTGATAAACTTTCACAAACAGCAGAACCAAGCCCACCTATTACACTATGATTTTCCACAACTACAACTTTTTTAGTTTTCAATGCACTTTGTTTTAAAGTAGTATGGTAAAAAGGCTTTACAACAGGATAATGCAGAACATCTGCCTCAATTCCAACCTCATGTAACATTTTAGCTGCTTCAAGAACTTCAAACAATGTTTCACCGTTTGAAACTATTGTTAAATCTTTACCTTCCCTAATCTTAACACCCGCAACAGGATTAAATTTATATAATTCAGGGTCAAAAATTTGTTTTAAATTTGTTCTTGGAATTCTTATATACATAGGTCCTGAAGTATTTGCTGCATATTCTATTACATCATTAACTTCGGTACAGTCTGCAGGAACTATAACCTTCATATCAGGAATAGAACGCATATAAGAAATATCCTCTAAAGCCTGATGCGAAGCACCATCTTCACCGACTGTTATTCCGCCGTGAGTTGCTACAATTTTTACATTTAACTTTGAATAACAAATTGTATTTCTGATTTGATCCAAACATCTTGCAGTAGCAAACATAGCAAAAGTACTTGCAAAAACAACTTTTCCGCCATATGCAAGTCCGGCAGCCGTTCCCATCATGTCCTGTTCTGCTATACCGCAGTTAAAAAATCTTTCAGGATATGCTTTTGCAAACTTACAAGTTTGTGTTGAACAAGACAAATCGGCATCCAAAACAACAATATTAGGATTTTTTGCACCCAACTCAACTAATTTTTCACCGTAACAATTTCTTGGAGAACCCGTCTTTTGAGCTTTACTTAACATTCAATTCCTCCAATGCCAACTTTAATTCCTCGTCATTTGGTGCTTTTCCATGCCAAGAAGCATTATTTTCCATAAACGAAACTCCCTTTCCTTTTATGGTATTTGCTATAATTGCAGTCAATTTATTCGATTTTTTTGCTTCCATAAACGTTTCTTCTAATTGATTATAATTATGACCATCTACTTCATATACATCAAAACCAAATGCCCTTAATTTTTCATCCAATGGTTCAAGCGTTTTGACTTCTTGAACTAAACCATCAATTTGTAGATTGTTTTTATCAATTATTACAACCAAATTGTCAAGTTTTTTTGCATTAGCATTCATTAAACTTTCCCAAACGCTGCCTTCTTGCATTTCTCCATCACCCATCAAGCAAAAAACTTTTGAATTAATTTTATCCAAACGAAGCGAAAGAGCAATTCCAACAGCTATTGAAAGCCCTTGTCCCAAAGAACCTGTTGAAACTTCAACCCCCGGAAGTTTTGCTCTGGAACTCGGATGTCCTTGAAGCTTAGAACCTAATTTCCTAAAACCTGACAGTAAATCTTTTGAAAAGTATCCACAATGAGCTAAAGTAGCATACAAAGCGGTACTTGCATGTCCCTTAGACAAAACGAATCTGTCTCTTTCTTTAAAATTAACAGCTTTATCCCATTCAAGCGGTACATTTAATATTTTTTTATATAATACCGCCAAAATATCAACACAAGAACAAGCACCACCCGGATGACCGGATTTAGCATCATGAATCATCTTTAAACAATCACTTCTAACAGCTCTGCAAAATGCTTCCAATTTGATTAACCCTTCTTTATTACAGTATCTATTATACACTTTATCAAAAATATTGGCAAAGTCGGAAATATGCGCCTAAACCTCTCCGGCTGTTTTACGGTTCTATACAGCCATTCAAGTCCAAGCTTTCTATATATTTCGGGTGATTCTTTTACAATTCCCGAAAATACATCAAAGCTACCACCTACTCCAACCATAACACAACCGGACAATTTCTCTTTCAATTTCACAATAAATTCTTCTTGTTTAGGTGAACCCAATCCAACAAGCATAATTTGCGGATTAGCATCAACTATTTCTTTTATTATTTCATCATCATTTTGAAAATAACCGTTCCTTGAATATACAATTTCTAAAGATGGGTACTGCTTTAAGAAATTTTCTTTTGTTTTTTGAATAACCTCTTCCTTAGCCCCCAAAAAACCAACCCTATACTTATCGTTGGAAGCAAGTTGAATTAATTTTCTTGAAAAATCTACTCCCCTAATCTGATTTTGGCTAATTCCTTTAAGCTTCAGCGCTATTTTCACGCCAACACCATCAGCAATATTCAAATCAGAAGAATTTAAAATATTAAAGAAAGAAGAATTATTCTGCGCATTCATTATCATCTCAGGGTTAATCGTAATGATATGAAAATTTCTTTTTTCTTCTATTGATTCCTTTGAAAGCTTTAAAGCTTCATTTTCATCTAATAAATCAACAGGACAACTCAAGACGGTAGTTTTCTTTTTCATAAACCTATACTAACATAAACTGACCCAAATTATAAAAATGTAAAGTATTTTTTTACGTTTATAGAGTTTTTTGTTTGACTATAAAATTCATGTAGATTAAAATTTAATTAAACTAAAGGAATCAAGAAGGATTTATCTAATGAATAAATGTGTAGCTGTAATAGGTTGCGGCATATGGGGAAGAAACATAGTTAGAAATTTTTATAATCTTGGCGCACTTCATAGTGTTTGCGACTTAGATGAAGAAAATTTAAAAATGATAAAAGAACTTTATCATGACATAAATATTACAAAAAATTTTGACGAACTTTTATCAAATCCTGAAATAAAAGCTATGTGTATAGTTACCCCAAGCCACACTCATTTCAATATGGTTAAAAAAGCCCTTCTTGCAAACAAACACGTATATGTTGAAAAACCAATTTCAACATCAGCACAAGAAACAAAAGAATTAAAAGACTTAGCTGAAAAAATGAATGTTAAACTTCTTGTTGGGCATTTGCTTCTTTATCATCCAGCAGTAAACAGGTTAAAAATGCTTATAGCTCAAGGGGTTCTCGGTAAAATTAAATATGCTCAATCAGACAGATTAAATATCAACTATTTTAAAAACGACAGAAGCGTTATGTGGGATTTAGCTCCGCATGATGTGTCTATGATAGCTCATGTTACAGGAAAAGCTCCGTTAAAAGTCTTGAATGCGGTTGGTGTTGCAAGCGAATTTGAAAACATTTTTGATATAACTCATCTTACAATTGAATTTGAAGATGGTGTCATAGGACAAGTTTCAGATAGTTGGATTCATCCGCAAAAAAGAGTAAGCCTTCTTGTAAGAGGTGAAAAGGCAACTGCAATACTTGATGACACCTTGACTGAAGGCAAACTTAAAGTATACGACAACAAGAAAAATGCACAAAAAGATATAGAAGTCTTTGACTATCTTGAAATAGAACCGTTAAAACTTGAATGTCAACATTTTTTAAACTGCATAGAACACGACAAAACTCCCCGCTCAGACGGAGAAAACGGCTATATGATAGTTAAAATACTTGAAGAAGCAGAAAACATTATGCTTGGAGCTAAAAAAGAAATTCTTGATAAACACGAATTCAAACTCTCAAGAGCAAAATAAAATAATTTAATAATCAATCTTCAAGAATAGCCTTTTTAATCAATAAGAATTTTTTTTCTGACGATGATGTCTCATAATTTTTATTTTTTATTATTCCTATCGCACTGCTTAAGGCTTTGTTTGAAGTAATTGTTGAATTATGTAAGAAAGAATCAAAAATTTTTGCAACAATTAATGGAGAGTTATCCGGAATTATATATGGAAAAACTATTGCTGAAGCACAACCTAAAAAACCTCTTTGAAGATGCCTTTTAAGCATTTCTATTTCGTCATAACTAAAAATATTTTTCTTAAAATCACATAAAGTTCCGTCAAAAAATTCACCGTCAATTATTACATTGGGGTTTTTAACTATAACATTATCAATTACATTAATATCGTCATCAAAAGATTCCTTTGGCTTAACAGAAATCAAAGGTACAAAATAAGATTTCACATCTTCTAGTTCATTAATTAAAAGCATTTGATTTAAATCATCATAACAAGATTTAATACTTTCACCACTAATAGAAACATCATCAACTACAAATATTTGACAATCATCCTTAAAAATTTTGTTTCCTATTGCAATTTTGCTAAAAGGAATATTGTTAGCTTTTGCAAACATATAACCTATAAGTCCGTAACTTTTATACTCATCAGGAATATAAAACAAACTTTCTTTATCAGATTTTTCTGCTACTTTTTGTATTCGCCTATAAGCCTGTTTTGATAATAATTCAAAACTCGCAGGCGAATACACGGAACAAAAATTATCCAAGTATTTCATTACAGCTTTTTGATAAGTTTTAAAATCTGACCTTAAATTGATACTTAAAGGCACTTCACTCAAATATTTTTTTACTTTATCTTCGCTTATATTTTTTGCCTTTAAATTTTTCAATATTGTTTCTGGAGTTATTTTATCGGGTTTATTTTTTTTAAATATCAAAAATTTACCACAAAAATCAGGGAAAATTTCTTTAAAACGCCTTATCAAATCTCCATTTAAAACTTCATCTAAATTTTCCCCTTTTTGAACTCTTTTTATAACATCAAAAGCAAGAGATTCTAGGTACCCTGAACCAGAAGCAAAACCGGAACTATAATATCTGCCATTACTGGCTTTTACATCAAAACCATCTAATATACAGGCCTTTGCAGAAAGTGAATTTAAGTTATTTTTAACATATTCGCTTTCATCTGTATAATAAAAATCGCCTTTTTCTGATGCTTCTAACATTTCCAATAACAAATTATCAATAAAAAAGGTTTTTCTGGCATCCTTACAACAAGCAAAACCAAATTTACGATTTTCAAGATAATTAAACACTGCATTAATAGACAAAAAACCTGTATAAGGAACAAAATCAATTTCTTCTTTATTCATTATTTTTTCTATATCGGAAAGCGAATCATAAGAAGAAAATTGAGTCAACCTATACAAAACCTCCATAATTAAATCCAAAGGTGCTTGTGTTCTATTCGAAAGACTCAAAATCAAACGGTTTACATCCTCAATAGTAGGATTTAATAATTGCGTTTCCAATTTTTTAACAAATTGTTTTGAAAAAATATCAACATTATCATAGCTACAACAAGGTTCATATACGGGTTTTGCTGATGCAATCTGATGAAATTTTAAATCATCTTGATATTTACATACACCCAAAAAACTTAATGCACAAGAAGCATCTACTCTTAATGGCTTTTTCCCATCTATAAAAATTTTTTTATCTTCAATCGGACTGCTATTTATAGCAGTCTTTAAAGAAAATCTATTTAAATTAATGCTTTTAACAGAAGATACTTTCATGTACGTCACAATTAAAACTTAATCAAGTTCCAATACAACGTCTAAAAATATTTTATTTTGCTAAAAGTCTATTTTGAACCGGGAGCAAGAATCATAACCACATTCCTGCCTTCAATTAAAGGTTTTTTCTCTATTTGAATAGAATCTTGTTCAAATTCTGACATAAATTTATTTATTAAATCCATTGCAAGATGGCTATGCTGCATTTCTCTACCTCTCAGCATAACAACAACTTTAACTTTATTTCCTGAAGCTAAAAATTTCCTTGCAGCTTTAAGACGAACTTCATAATCATGTACATCAATCTTATAACGCATCTTAACTTCTTTTACATCAACAGTATGTTGTTTTTTCTTAGCTTCTTTTGCTCGTTTTTCTGTCTCGTACTTATATTTACCCCAATCTAAAATCTTTGCAACAGGAGGGGCTTGGTTAGCAGACACAACAACTAAATCTAAATCTCTCTCACGTGCCATTTGAAGGGCTTTTGCTGTCGGAACTGTTCCATGGTTTACGCCTTCATCATCAATCAATCTAACTTCTCTGGCTCTGATTTTTTCGTTCAAAAGCTCATTTTGAGCTCTATTATCATTTCTACTAATAATTTTATCTCCTTTTATCTGCTACCTACTTATTATTTATACCATAAGTTTATTTTTTTTAAAACAAAAAACTAAAGTTTGCTTAAATCAATAGGGGCGCTTATATGACATAAGCCTTCCAGAGTGGTTTTTTTATCTTCTTTTTCTATGTGCATAAAACCATTTGACGTTCTTTTATTATTTTTTAAAGATAACCACATTGCAAAAAGACCTTCATTTTTTTGCATTTTTATTTTCTTAATTTTTATATCTGCACTTCCATAAGATTCATAATTATACGGAATATATTGAAATTCAATTATTTTACAATTTTTTGGAATTTTTAAAGAGGCATATTTAAGCTCATTAATAAATTCTTTTTTTGACCAAGTATAATTTTGCCAAGCAGAATTTTTATCTTTAACAAAAGGGATTTGCTCTGCTATAATTAACAAAATAACCAATGATAAAAGTATATAAGTTATCATTTTATTTTTAATTACTGTATTTTCCAAATGTTGTACCAAAACCCCAAGACCAAATGAAAATATAATTAAAGCAACAAAAGACACCCTTGTTAAAGAATCAATCATTTCAGACCCAAATAACAAAAAATATAACACCTTCCACAAAATAACAGCACTAATCCCGCAAGAGATTAGAAATATAAAAATTAAAAGTATTATACAAACACCTTTTGAATATTTCACTTTCCACAAACCAATCAAAGAAAATAATAAAGTTAAAAATCCTATTCCTATCGAAAATTCAGCGCTTTTCAAATATCCAACATAATAAAAATCTTTAAAAAATGGACTGTCTAAAATACTTAAATTTCTAATCCAAATCGTAAAATCAAAAAAATTTTCAAATAATTGCGAGTATGTTTTCATCATCCCTAAACTCACAAAATTGTACGAAAGCGGAGTTAGCATTAAAATAATTACCAAAGCATAAAACAAAAACAATTTATAATGATTTCTAAAAAAATCAACAACGCAGTCTCTGCCTGTTTTTGGTAAAAGCGCAGTTAATAAACCAACAAAAGCAATAAAGCAGGCAAAAAATCCAAGCGAAAAACAACTATAAAATTGCAATATAACAGAAATTGCAAACAAAAGAAACCAAATATGATTTTTTATTTTAGAATTATTTTTATCCACATTTAAAAGAAAAATCACTGCCAAAATAGTATAAAATTGAGTAAAGTAATTAATTTCATCAAACCTAAAATATCTCATTAAAGAAAAAGCAAAAATAAAAGATGAAACAGAAGAAGCCAAAACTGAAAATTTTAATTTGCTTTTCATTAAATAATAAAAAGTCGAATAATTTAAAATACATAAAAAAACCATTAAAATCTGAAAAGAGCTAAAAGGATTTATTGATAAAATCCTTAAACCCCAATAAAACGGTATAATTCCAATTAATGAATCACTTATTGCTAAAGTATGTTCTGTTGGATAATAAAACGGCGGAGACCAAAAATAATAATTTGGCGCAACTTGTTTTATCCACAACCAAGAATATTCTAAAATATAATTAAAATACTTACTATACTCACCTCGACCGGGCATCAAATCAAAACCAGTAGACATCATAGGATAGAAAAATATAATAAGTCCCATGAATAAAAATAAAAAATAAAAACCAAAATTTTTAAATATTTTTTTTACACAATCCATAACTACTCAAAAATCTTATACAAATCTTCGGGTTTAAATATACCATATTCTGTTATAATGCCTGTAATCAAAGAGGAAGGAGTTACATCAAACCCCGGATTTATAACATTGACATCATTTGCACAAATTGACTTTCCGTTTATTTCAGTAACTTCTTTTTTATCTCTTAATTCTATAACTATCTCGTCTCCGGTTTTGATTGATGAATCAATAGTTGACTTTGGCGCAGCGATATAAAATGGAACGTTATGGTACTTTGCTGCTATTGCAACCATATAAGTTCCTATTTTATTAGCACTATCACCATTTAAAGCAATTCTATCCGCCCCTACTACAACAACATCAATCATGCCTTTTTTCATAAAATACGCACTCATACCATCTGTAATAAGCGTTGTATCAATTCCATCTCTTGTTAATTCATATGTAGTAAGCCTTGCACCCTGTTGACGCGGTCTGGTTTCATCTGCAAAAACTTTTATTGTTGAATCTTTTTCATATGCACTCCTTACAACGCCTAGTGCAGTTCCATAACCCACTGTGGCAAGAGCACCTGCATTACAATGGGTTAAAATCGTTGCTCCTTTGGGAATAACTGCGCTTCCAAACTCGCCTATTTTTTTATTAATTTCAATGTCTTCATTTTCAAGCTTTATCGCATTTTCTATAAGAAGCTCAACGATTTTTTCATTCGTTTCATTAGAATTTTCAACTATTTCAATTTGTTTTTTAATTGCCCAACTTAAATTAACTGCGGTGGGACGTGATGAATTTATGTAATTTGCCTTTGAAATAACTTCAGACTTAAAATCAGAACAATTTAAACTCTCAAGAGCAGCAAGAATTACACCATGTGCTCCGGCTATTCCGATTGCAGGCGCCCCCCTTACAATCATAGTTTTAATTGCGTTATACATTTTTTCAGTTGTATCGATATCTACTTTTTTGTATTCATAAGGTATCAAAGTCTGATCGATCATCCTTGATACACCTTTTAAATTATCTTGTTTTATCCACTCAATAGTTTTTTCAATTTTCATTTTTAATCCTCAATTTTAATATCCAAAGGAGCATCGTAATCCTTTGGTTTTTCTTCTATTTTACCCAACATAAAAGCAGTAGCCATGCCTGTTGCACTATTTGTTAAAGCAAAAATTATACTAACCATTACTATTATCACAACAAAAAGCCAAAAAGCATCTGATATAATATCAGGAATCGCATATGAATAATATTTTTCTTTGAAAATCATTCTTAAGATACAAACCATAGGAGAAAAAGAAGCAAAAAAACCAACGCCACTAAAAAAGCCTATTATTCCGCCTAAAATTGCACCTTGTTCGTTATTGATTATTCCCAAGTGTTTTTCATTTTTTTTCATATACAAAATAACAATAGCAGAGGATAAAAAAGCAACAATAAAAAGCGAAAAACCTATTACAGAAGGAAAAAGAGCAAGTAAGCCCAATGCTGCTCCTAAAATAAGCGAGAAAATAGCAGCTCTTTTCACAACAATTTGATTCATTTTATCTCCTCCTTAAACCTCAGGTTATATGCATGACATACCGCAAGTGCTATTGAATCTATTGTATCATCTAATTTTACTTTTTCATTAATATCTATACAATTTTTAACCATCATCTTAACTTCTGATTTGTCAGCTCTTCCATGTCCTGTTATAGTTTGTTTAACAACAAGAGGTGTATACTCATACATAGGTATATTATTTTCCGCTAAAGTTAACAAGATAACTCCTCTAGCTTGTGCAACAGGAATAATGGTTTTTTGATTTTTAAAGAAAAATAATTGTTCAACAGAAGCGCTATCAGGTTTATATTTCTTTATTAAAAAATCCAAATCGCTCTTAAGCTCCATAAGCCTTTTAGGGTGAGGCGCCTTTTTATCAGTTTGAATTGAACCGCTAGCTATAAGAGACAAATTGTCATTATTCAGTTCAACAAAACTGTATCCTGTAATCCCGATACCGGGGTCTATTCCTAAAATCAACATATTCTAAACAATAATTTATAATATTTTTTTTGTCAAATTGTAAGTTCACAATCAACAAAATCCCTT
>CALUWM010000013.1 GCA_944324485.1 Candidatus Gastranaerophilales bacterium
CTAAATGTATTAATAATAACTATTATATTGATAACGGTAAATGTATGGATTGTCCCACAGGAAAACTTTGTGATGGAGTTAGTTATTATGATGAAACAGTTTGCGATGATCCTATGGAAGGTTATTTTTGTGAAGGAAGCGCATTAAAAAAATGCACAAGCAAATATTCAATGTATTGCACAAGTTGTAATGCTACTAAGTGTTTAAGTTGTGCGAATCTTTTTTATTTATCCGGTAATGATTGTAAGCAATGCAGTGCCGGTTGCGCTAAATGTACAAGTTCATCATATTGTACGCAATGCGAAGCTTATAGAGTATTAGATACTATTACTCATACATGTAATATTCCTTGTACCCATTATATACCTAATTGTATATATTGTTATGATGCTACAAAATGTCAAAATTGCATCGGCGGCTACTATGTCGATTCATCAAATAAATGCTCACCATGTACAAATATATCAAATTGTATAAATTGTTCATCTGCTTCAACTTGTACTCAATGTAAACAAGGTTATTATCTTAATTCATCAAATAAATGTTTAGCTTGTACTGTTTTAAATTGTGCAACATGTGCTAAAGACGGAACATGTGAAAGTTGTAATCAAGGATATCATTTATCAAAAGATAAAAAAACTTGTGAAGCAAATGACTCTAATTTTAATTGCTCTGATTCTAATTTTATGAGAATAGGTAACTTATGTGTTACAAGAAAAAATATGGGAGATAGTTTAATGCTTCCAATACCTTATACAGTTAATATAGCTGAAGCAAGAAGCGAATACTGTTATTCACAATCTCAGAAATGTTGCTGGAAAGGAACAACCGGAGTGAATTGTGATTCAAACAACGGAGGATATTCAGGCTGCACAAGAACAGTATGTAATTGGGAAGCTGCAAAAGAAATATGTGCTAAATTTAATTATGCAGGAAAAACTTGGAGATTGCCAACTCCTGACGAAGCTCAAAATTGGTTTGATGCTTCATTGGGGCTTGCTCAGAATGGTATGATGTTATGTAACCATATGAATAATGGTTTGGATGTTGCTCGGTGCGATATGACTTCTGCTTGTTATGGTGCATTTACTAATAAATGTGTTCCATCAATGACATTTCTTACTGAGGATGAAAATTCAAAAGTGCGAGCTTATTTGCTTGATAATGGTTTATATAGATATGGATCCTATCAAAAAACTTATGCAGTTTCAGTACGCTGTGTAACAGAAATGGAATAGCTTTTCATATTATTTTTTTGTGTTTTGGTTATGGGGTGAAACAATCACCCTTTTTTTATAATTGAATAAAATATTTTTTATTATATTATTATGTTATGAAAAATTTAAGAGGAATATTTTTAATATTTTTTGTATTTTTCTCCTTTTTTACAGGTTGTATCGGAGCAAACAATAAGGCTTTTGCTTCAAAGAATGTTAATTTTTCAACGATAAATTTAATTAGTCAAAAAAAAGATATTGCAATTAATTCAAAAGTGCTTGAGCAAGGATTTTGTACGCTAGCGGATAATTCTGCTATTGTATATAGCTCAAATCGCGGAATTCAAAATAATTTAGTTTCTTCGAGCGGATGTATTGCTTTTTTAAACAAATATTTTGACATATTATCAGGCAACCTTTATTCCAATTCATATCAAGATAGCTCTGCTATCGGTATTTCTCTTTTATTATTCGAAATTCAGCCTAATGCTCCATAGTGTTTTATTTTTGGTTTAGTACAAAAATAGAATAAATAGGAGATTATAATGAATATCGAATTATTATTGCAAAATTTTAATACAGGTGTAGTCATTACTTTTATTGGTATGGCTACTGTTTTGCTCTTTTTAACTTTAATGATTTTTGTTATGAGAGTTACGGAAAAAATTATTTTTCAATTAAACAAATTTTTTCCTGAAGAGGTACCTTCCGAAACAAAGAAAAAAGTTAAAAGTAATGATGGCTCTGAAATTGCTGCTGCTATTGCAGTTGCATTTGCACAAAATGGAGGCAGATAAACAATGGAATTTATACATAATCTTGTAAGTGCTAACAGTGTCGCTGTTTCTGCTACATTGTTAATTGTTGCATATGTTTTTATTGCATTGGAAAAAATACCAAAAGTTACAATTGCACTATTAGGGGCTGCAATTACCATAATTTTGGGACTTGTAAGCCAAACTAAAACATTGGATGGCGTTATAGACCCGCATTATTTCATTAATTTTGTGGATTTTAATGTAATTTTTCTTTTGGTTTCAATGATGATAATTGTTTCTATCACAACAAGAAGCGGTGTTTTCAGTTATATTGCAAATGAGCTTTTAAAATTTACTAAAGGGCATCCGATAAAAGTATTGGTTGCTTTAGGATTGTTTACTGCTGCCGTAAGTGCATTTTTGGATAATGTTACAACGGTTATTTTGATTATGCCTATAACTTTTTCAATAGCTAAAAAATTGGAAATAAATCCAATACCATTTCTTTTAACTGAAATAGTTGCTTCAAATATTGGCGGAACAGCTACTTTAATTGGCGATCCTCCTAATATCATTATAGGAAGTGCTGCAGGATTTGCTTTTATGGATTTTATAAAAGAATTAACAGGTGTTGTAGCAGTTATATTAATAGCTGTAATATTGATGCTTGTTTTATGTTTTAAGAAAATTCTTGTGGCGGATGAAAATAAAATGCAAGAAGTTGTAAAAATAGATAATTCAAAAACAATAACAGATTATAATCTTATGGTTAGGTCTATGATTGTGTTATTTCTTGTTATTTTAGGTTTTATGTTGCATGATGTTATTCATATTGAAACTTGCGTTGTTGCAATGTTGGGGGCAAGTATTTTGCTATTGTTTGAAAAACCTACTCAAATATTGCAAGATGTTGAATGGAATACAATATTTTTCTTTGTAGGCTTATTTATTATAATAGGCGGTCTTGAAGCTTCTGGCGGTATAAAATTAATGGCAGAATGGATTTTAAATGTAACAGAAGGTTCTAAAACTGCTACTGCTATGATAATTTTGTGGGCTTCAGGAATTATATCAGGTATTATTGATAATATTCCTTATACTGCTACAATGGCGCCAATGATAGCTGAAATTCAAAAAGTTATGGGTTCAAATTACGCTTATCCTTTATGGTGGTGTTTGTCTTTAGGTGCATGTCTTGGTGGAAATATGACTATAATTGGTGCTGCGGCAAATGTTATAGTTTCAGAAAATGCTGCAAAAGAAGGTCATCCTATTGCATTTTTGAAATTTATGAAATATGGCGTAGCGGTAGTTTTGATTTCTCTTATAATTAGCACAGCTTATATCTATTTGAGATTTTTAAGATAATTAAGGATATTATATGACAAATGAAAATAATAAAAAAAATGATAATAAGCCATGTTCTGAGATTATTTTGACTTTAGTTTATACAGTTGTAGTTGTTCTTTTTATGTGGGGATTGTCATTTGTATTAAATTAAATAAAGCCGCCTAATTAGGCGGCTTTAAAATAAATATATTTACTTGAAAAAAAGAGATAAAAAAGTTAAAATTAGTTATATAGTTAAGAGAAGGAGAGAATTATGAAAAAAGTATTAGCAGTTGCTACATTGATGGCTATGACTGTGTCTGCATCTTTTGCTGCAACATCTTTTGGTAATTCTTTTAAGAATGCAGTAAAACAAGACATTCAAAATACTAAATCAGATTTAAAAGAAGCAGTAAAACAAGATATGCAAGCTAAGACTCAAGCCCAAACAAGTGCTTCTCAAGCAAAAAAAGCTGAAAAAATTAAACAAATTGACGCTAAATTAGCAGAACTAAACAAAGAATTAACAGCTGTTAAAAATGACAAAAAAATAACAGAAACTGAAAGAGTTTTAAAAATGCGTCCTATCCAAAGACAAATTGATTTTTACACAAGACAAAAACAAGCTCTACAATAAAAAAAGCCCCTAAACGGGCTTTTTTTATAGCAAAAATTGAGTTCCTACAATTATTTTGTGAGAGTCATTTCCATTTTGATTTTGTGCAAACACGTAATTTAACATTACTCTCATTGTTTGACCAAGTATAAAGTAATTTATACCTGCTGTATATTCTTTTATGTTGTTATTGCTTACTAATTTATTGGGATCGAAATCATCATATCTTAAAAGCACTTCAAGCTTTTTTGTTATTCTATATGCAATTGTTATGTTATAGCCCCATCTTTTTTTATCGGTTAATCCTGAAGCACCATTGGAACCGTCTGCATTTTGATATTCTGCAAGTAACCAAAATCTTTTATAGTCATATCTTAAGGCAGCACTTGTAACAAAGAAATCTTGGGAGTTTCTACTTCCTGTTTGAATGCCTCCTCCTATATTTAAGTTGCCAAATTTTTCTTTGACGTTTGCAAGTGGTTTAAAATTAACCCATAAATCTGTTTCGACCCCCGGAAAAAATTCGCTATACCAAGTATCTGAACTATATCCGCCAAAATCATAATCTAAATATTTATAATCGCCTTTTAGTCGAATACCGGTTTTTCTGATATTTCCGAAGTTTCTTGCAGTTTGCGAACGTGCTAAAAATGGCACCAAATAAGGGCATTGCCCTCCTTCATACCCGACATTAGGTCTTGATGTTCCAAACATTAAAGTGTTATGAGGAATTCTTTTTGTTTCTATCCAAGCATCCAGCACAAGTTTATGAAAAAAATCATCGTGCATATCAGGAGTTAAATCAAAAAGTAAGTTGTAACCTTCTTTTTCGCTTCTGAATTTACCTTTTAAACCCACATTAATTAATTGAGTATTGTATGTAAAATTTGAATCTTTGTTATTTATATTTTCGCCAAGATTGAAAATAAAGCTTCCTTGTAAACCTATGTCTTTTATTGGACCTTTATTAAATTCGGCTGTTAGTTGTTTTTTAAACATCCCTTCAGGATTATTTAAATCATATTCTTTTTCAATTATTCCTTTTAGCGCTTCTTTTGAATATGGGTTAATTTCTTTTTCAATTTTTTCCTCAAGTGTTTTTTCTTGTTCTTCAAGTATTACAGGTTCTTCAAGTATAACTTCTTTTTCCCCTTCAATTAAATCTTTTTTTCTTTCTATATTTTCAGGCGAAATAATGACATCATCTTTTGTTTTGTCTTCTATTGCAAAAGAAGGTGTCATGAAAAATAGTATTAAAAATATAAATATAATTTTTTTCATGCTTGAGGAATAAAAACGGCTTATAATATTTTTATAAGCCGTTTATTAAACTATTCTTTGTCGTGATCGTCTCTAAGGTATGCCATCCAGAACAATAATACTACAAAAACTAGCGCACCTATGATGTTTCCAAGTGTTACAGGAATTAAATTATTAATAAAAAATGTTTTCCATGTTAAAGTTGCAAGTTGGTCTGCTCCAAGACCTGATGCACTAACAACAGAAGGAACTGATTTCATTAAAATTCCGCTTGGTATAAAAAACATATTAGCAACACTGTGTTCATATCCTGAAGCAACGAAAGTTGTAATTGGGAAGAATATTGCAAAGATTTTTCCAATAACTCTTCTTGAACTTGTTGCCATCCATACAGCTAAGCAAACTAGCCAGTTACATAAAATACCTCTACAAAATGCTTCTGTAAAACTTAAATTTACCTTCATGTGAGCATTTGTAAGAGTGTTAACGCCAAGAGCATCATGAGCATTATGGCACATAGCTCCATAGTATACTAAAAATGCTAGAATAATTGAACCTATGAAGTTTCCTAAATATACTATTGACCAACTTCTGAAAAGTTTTGTCCAGCTAATTTTCTTTTCTATAACTGAAAACATCATCATAACGTTTCCTGTAAAAAGTTCTGCACCTGTTAGGACAACCATCATAAGTCCTGCTGCAAAAATCATAGCTCCTATTAATTTAGATGCACCCCATCCGAGAGTGTCTGCTGTGCCTGTTGAAACAGTTAAGCTTACTTGAGCGCCGTATGCAATAAATGCGCCTGCTGCAATTGCAAGCACGAACATTTTAGATTTTCTGTAACCTGCTTTTTGTGGCATAACTTTTTCAGAAAAACCATGTGCCACTTCATTTGGTGCAAGACAGTCTTTGTTGTCAATTGTTTGATTTGACATAAATATCTCCTTAGTTTTATGTTGTAATGCTTAAAATAGTGAAATTCACCCGAAAAAAATTGTATTCCTTTAATGATATTTTTCAAGCATTTTTTTAAAAAAATATAATTATTTTTTTTAAGATAAAAAAATAGGGGGCTTGCCCCCTATTTTTATTTATTATTGTTATTATTGAACGCAAACTGTTAATAACACGCCTGCTGCAACGGCAGAGCCGATAACTCCTGCAACGTTTGGTCCCATAGCGTGCATTAATAAGTAGTTGTTTGGATTATATTCAAGACCTACTTTATTAGATACTCTTGCTGCCATAGGAACGGCAGAAACTCCGGCAGAACCGATAAGAGGGTTGGTTTTTTCTTTTGAAAATAAATTCATGATTTTTGCCATAATAACTCCTGCTCCTGTTGCAAGAGAGAATGCGACTATACCAAGAATTAAAATAAACAATGTTTGAATTGTTAAGAATTGATCAGAGGATAGTTTTGAACCTACTGATAATCCCAGGAATATTGTAATTATGTTTATTAAAGCATTTTGCATTGTGTTTGAAAGTCTTTCAACAACTCCACATTCTTTACATAAATTACCAAATGCAAGTGCGCCAACCAGTGGGCAAGCACTTGGAAGAAATAGAATACAAAGAGAAAGAACCATAAGCGGGAAAACAATTTTTTCACGTTTTGAAACTTCTCTTAGTTGTTTCATTTCGATTTTACGTTCCTTATCTGTTGTTAAAAGTTTCATAATTGGCGGTTGTATGACAGGTACAAGAGCCATATATGAGTATGCAGCAACAGCAATAGCACCAAGCAATTCAGGAGCTAATTTTGATGTCACATAAATTGAGGTAGGTCCGTCTGCTCCACCTATTATACCTATTGCGCCAGATTGCGGAAGCGTAAAACCAAATATACATAGAGCGAGCAGTAATGCTCCAAATATACCGAATTGAGCAGCACCTCCTAATAAAGCTGTTTTTGGATTAGCAATAAGAGGTCCAAAGTCTGTCATTGCACCTACTCCCATAAATATTATAAGAGGGAATAGTCCTTGGTGTATACCTGCTTCGTAGACGATATATAAAAAGCCACCAGGTTCGTTCATTCCTGCTCCGGGGATATTTGATAAAAATCCGCCAAAGGCAATAGGAATTAATAATAATGGTTCATATTGCTTTTTGATTCCAAGCCACATTAAAAATAAACATACAATAAGCATTATTGGCGAACCAAATTGATGCAAAAATTGTTCGAACGCATTTGTTATATTAGGGTCTGCGGGTTGAACAAAGTTGCAAATTCCTGTGGTTTGCCATAATTGTTGAAAAATTTCACCTATATTCATCTTTTTATCTCCGCTTTTAACCTAATGTAACTAATGATTGACCGTTTTTAACTTGATCACCTTGATTAACGTTTATGGAAAGAACTTTTCCTGCAGCAGGAGATTTGATTTCTGTTTCCATTTTCATTGCTTCTACGACTAATAAAACATCGCCTTCTGCAACTTCATCGCCTTCTTGTACTTCTATTCTTATAACAACGCCGGGAAGAGCCGCTTTAATATCTTGACCTTCACCTGAGCTTTGCGATTTAGATTCATCAATACCTGCTTTAACTGCTACATCATATGATTTTCCGTTAACGGTTGCTTTTGTGCCGTCTAATTTAACAGTGTATTTTTTGCCGTTTAAGGTTACTGTATAGCCATTATTTGTGCTTTCGCCGTCAGCACATGCACAAGCTTTGTTTGGTTCATTTTTTCTAACGCCCAAAGTACCTTTTCCTTGAAGGAACATAATACCTTTTTCTTTACAAGCGCCTGCAATGAATATGTTTTCTTCAGTAACTTCAATACCTGCATCTTCAAGCATTTTAGTTGCTGCTTTAATCCCTTTTGTTTCATCTTTATCATTTAAATCGACAACAAGTTCATTTGTAGGTTGTAGATTTAATTGTTCTTCAGCAATTTTAATAATTTCAGGATCAGCTTCACATGGAGTTTTTCCAAAATAGCCAAGAACCATTTTTCCGTATCCTTCTGCAATTTTTTTCCAAGAACCAAACATAACATTGTTGAATGCTTGTTGGAAATAGAATTGTGAAACAGGGGTAACAGATGTAGCAAAACCACCTTTTTCAACAACTTCTTTCATTGCTGCAACAATTTCAGGATATTTATTCATTAAATTGTTGTCACGTAACATTTGAGTGTTAGCTGTCAATGCTCCTCCCGGAAGTGGAGATTGAATAATCATTGGATTAACAGCTAATGCTTCTGGAGGCATAAAGTAATCTTTCATGCATTCTTTGAAGATTTCTTCAGTTTCCAAAATTTTATTGATATCTATTCCAAGATCATACTCTGTATTTTTTAATGCGTGCCACATAGAAACTATGTCAGGTTGAGCTGTTCCGCCTGATACTGGTTTCATAGCAAGGTCAATACCGTCTGCACCGCCTTCAAGGGCTGCTAAATATGCTGCAAGACCTGTTCCTGCTGTTTCGTGGCTGTGGAAGCGGATATGTGCTTCTTCGCCAAGTATTTCACGAGTTCTTTTGATTGTTTCATAAACTTTTCTTGGAGATGAAGTACCTGAAGCATCTTTAAAAGCTAAAGATGTGAAAGGAATTCCTGCGTCTAAAATTGAACGCAATACCTTTTCATAGAAAGCAACATCATGAGCACCGCTGCAGCCTATCGGAAGTTCCATCATAGTGATTGTAACTTCATGATTTAGCCCGTTATTAGTTATACATTGACCTGAGTAAATTAAGTTATTTACATCATTTAAAGCATCGAAGTTTCTAATTGTTGTGATGCCGTGTTTTTTGAACATTTTTGCGTGAAGATTAATCATATCGCGAGGTTGTGAATCTAAACCTACTACATTAACTCCACGTGCTAAAGATTGAAGATTTATGTCTGGACCTACTGTTTCTCTTATTTTATCCATTGTTTCAAAAGCATTTTCTCTGCAATAAAAAATTGGAGATTGGAAACGAGCTCCACCTGCTACTTCAAAATGTTTAATTCCTGCATCTACTGCGGATTTTAGGGCAGGTAGAAAATCATCAACGAATACTCTTGCCCCGTACACTGATTGAAAACCGTCACGGAATGATGTATCCATAACTTTAATTTGTTTTTTTGTCATTTTTTTATCCTCTTTTCTTTTTAATTTTGTTATGCTTGAGCTCCTGCAATAGCTATTGCAAGTGCAATTTCAGAATCATCTGAAGTGTTTTTGGCTTTAGTTTTTACTTCTTCGACTGCTAATGGGCATAGTTTATTAATAAAACTTACACATTTTGCCATAATTAGCATAGCAAAAACTAAAATTGTCAAAAATGAAAACACAATTCCCATCCCGACAAGCATTGTGATGCTACCTTCAGTCCACAATTCAGGGTTTAACATAGTATTTCTCCTTTTATTCCATTTTTTAAAAAGTCTTCATATTCATTTTCAAAATTCGATAAAAATAAGTTTAAAAATTCATTTTTATCAACGTTTTTTCCTGTTTCTTCAAAAATAGAAGTTGCAGGTTGATCTATTTTTTTAAGTTCATTTTTTTCAAGGTTTAAATTAATTCCAAAACCTACAACAACTCCTTTAAAAACCTGCCCAAAAAATTCTGATTTTGCAAGAATTCCTGCTATTTTTTTATTATTGATTAAAATATCATTAGGAAATTTAAAGGTAGGTTTGAGGTTGTAGTTTTCAAGTGTTTTAGCTCCAATTAGAGCTGTGTATCTTGTAAGTTCATTCAAGTGTGTAATATTGCTTGGCTTTAAAACTAAAGACGCATAGATATTTCCGCCATTTTTATTTGATGAATACCAAATGCGTTCAAATTGACCTTGTCCTTTTGTTTGAAGGTCGCAAGTCACCACATCAAAATCGTCTAATTCCTCTAGATGTTGACGAGCATATTCGTTTGTGGAATTTAGCTCATCAAAATGAATAATACTGCGCATAGCTAAATCATAACAAAAACAAAATTTCAAAACAAATAAAAGTTATATTTTGATTTCTTTTCCAAAAGGAATAATTACATTATTTTTTTTATGAGTTATATCTTTGCTATAAAATGTTGGGATATTGAACATTTTTGAATATTCCTCTAAAAGAGGTATTATTTCATTTTCCTCAATGTAAAAATCGCCAAAAATTATTCCTTTTATTTTTTTCTTTAATTCTTTAAAACGATAAATTTCAAAAAACATTTTATCAATTTTGTATAGTGGTTCATTTATGTCTTCTAAAAACAAAATGATGTCTTTATTTGGTATATAGTTATTATTTGAAAATGTTGAAACAAGGCTTGATAAATTTCCTCCCCACAATATACCTTTGCAATTACCTTCATTTATTGTTTTTAAATTTAGTTCAAAAGAATTTTTTTCTATTATTTTGATGTTTTTTTCGAGATTTTCCACAAAACCGTTAGAAATCATCAGTGAATGGAAACATTTAACATTTGTATTTTTATACAATGCCATAAGAAGAATTGTAGCATCAGAGCTTCCCAGATAAATTTTGTTTTTAATTAAATTATAGTTAATTTTATCTACTATTCTTATTGCTCCGAAACCGCCTCTTACAGAAATAACCATATCAACTTCATCATCCAGAAAGGCTTGTTCAAAGTAGTTTATACGATTTTCATCGGTGTCTGACAAATATCTGTATGATAAATTTTCATTATAAAATTTTTTAATTTTATATGTTTTTTCAAGAATAGAAATTTCTTTGTTAATTTCATCAAGATTTTTTATGTTTCCGGATGGTGCAACAAGTCCTATTGTTCTAATTTTTTTCATAAGTTAATTATACATTTATTTTAAAAAATTAGAAATTTTTAGTCATAAATTATAGTAACGCCGGTTTTTCCTGTTGCTCCGCCTATGTCTTTATGATATTCACCATTTCTGTAATACATTTCATCTCCCATAGGGTTAGAAAATAGTTCTTGATTACAATTTATGGATTTTGGACTTTGTTTAATATTTGAATTATAAGGACTTATTCCCATTTGTCTATATACATCTTGATTAACGGGTACGGAATATCCTGTCAAAGCTCCTGTGTTGTTTCCTCTGTTAAACCAACTTAAATAATTTCCGTAATAATTTCTTCTTAATCTGTCCATTTGTCTTAAGCGGTGAAGTCTTTGAAGCCTTTTTATGTTATTCGAATTAATTCTTTGATATTGATATGGACTGTAATATGTTCTGCTATATGGATTATATGTTGGTCTGTAAATAGTTCTTCTTGGCGCTATTCCATATGAAGAAGGCTGTTGCAGATAAACTTTTTCGTATGCAAAAGCAAAGGTGTCTAAAAAGAATAATAAACTCATAACAATTACAATTTTTTTCATATTTAAAAGATATTTTAAAAATTCAATGTGTTCATCGGTTAGTGAGATAATGTATAAAAGGCTAATTAAAATATTAAATTTTGTAAAGAAAACTGGTTTTTTAAGCTTAAAACTTAAAGTTTAAAGTTAAATTTGTCGATATTTATTGTGTTAGACAATGAAGTTAAGGAGAATAATATGGGGCTTTCAGCAAGCCAAGCAAGATTTTTGCAATTAACGGCAAGAAGGAGCAATGTTGAATATCAGGCTCAACAGATTAATTTTCAACGTCTTCAATGGTCTGATAAGTTAGCGGCAGTTTCAAGCGAATATCAGGACAAAACTTCCAATCGTAAGATGGTTTATAATTTTAATAATGGTGATGGTATAACTCAGGTTGATGTTACCTATCAAAATTATAAAAATTATATGAATCAGCAAATGGAAGGACTTACAACCGCACAGGATAAGTTTTTTCTCGTTTCTTCGACCGGAAATAAAATTATAGTTGCAAGCGAAGAAGAACGAGACGCAATGATTGAAAGATACACGACTTATACTCCTTATTCTGTTTCATCGGAAGGAGAAAATGGCGTTGAAAATTCTGAAAATCAAGAAATTGTTATTCAAGAAGATGAAGAAGGAAACAGTCAACAAATGCTTGTTCAAAGAGAATTCAATGTAAACGATTTTATGATTGTTGACGATCTTGATGATGTTGATAATTTTCAAAATGCAATTCAAAACGGGATTTATTTCTTTGCAAAACGTGAGTTAAATACTGAAACGAATATGTTTGAATTTAAAACAGAGTCTTGGGATACAATAGGCGGTGGTGCCATAGGTGAAGTTTATGATACAACTGATGACGCTGAAGCAGAGGCTGAATATAAAGCTATGTCAGATAAAATTCAAAATATAGATAAAAAATTAGAACTTCAGTTAAATAAACTTGAAACTGAAAGAAATGCCATTCAAACAGAAATTGAAAGTATTTCAAAGGTAATTGATGACAATATTGAATCGTCATTTAAAACATTTAGCTAAATTGTCAAACATTATAAACACAGCAAAAACGAGTTAATTAATTAACTCGTTTTTGTTTCCTATTCTTTCTATTATTAATTTTATGCGTAATAAAGTGTTCTTTTTGTCTCATCATCGTCTAATGGCATAAGTTCTCCGGTTCCATTATTTTCCGGAACTCTGAAACCTTCAAACCCTGGTTTTTCTACGGTTTTTTCCGGTTTTGAAACAAATGGATTGCCTTGAACCTTGTAATCACCGTTTAAATATGCACTTGCAAGCTCATAGTCTTCAGTTGTTGGTCTATAACCTTGTTCAACAGTTGGAAGAGTGCTTGGAGCACCTTGGGTATATGCTTGATGATAACCTTGAGCATATGGTTGTTTATAATATGAACCTGCTGTCTGTTGAATAAAAGGATTAATTTTGTCTATTGCCATATAAAAATGCCTATACTAAATCTATACATATTTAAAAAGTATTTTTTAAAACAAAAATTGATAGGTGTTTTTATAATTTTACAAAAGTTAATAATTATCCTCTTGAGAAAACTTCAAGTAAAAAAGAGTCCTCTGTTTTTATTGGGTTAAAATATGCTGCACTTGCGACCATAGCTGCATTATCCGTACAATATTTAAGTTCCGGAGCGTTTGTCTGATAACCTTGTTTTCTAAGTTCTTCTAAACGAAATCTTAGTTCTGAATTAGCTGCAACTCCCCCTGCAAGAGCTATTGTTTTACAATTTAATTTATCTGCGAAATTTTTTGTTTTTTTAATTAATGTGTCTGCTATTCTATATTGGAAACTTGCTGCTATGTCTTCTTTTGGAAGATTTTTAGGGTCAAATTTTTTAACTTCTCTTAATACAGCTGTTTTTAATCCCGAAAATGAGAATTCATCTTCTTTAACTTTTGCTTCAGGAAAGTTAAAAGCTTTTTTATTACCGTTGTGAGCCATTTTATCCAATAAAATTCCCCCAGGGTATGGAATGGAGCACAATCTTGCAACTTTATCATAAACTTCCCCCACAGCATCATCTATTGTTTGAGCTAAAATTTCTTGTTCGTTATAATCTTTAACATAGATTATTTGACTATGTCCGCCGGAAACCAAAAGGCATATAAAAGGCGGTTTTAAATCTGTATTTATAAAGTTGGCACAAACATGGGCATTTAAGTGATTTATGCCTATATATGGCTTGTTATGGACTAATGATAATGTTTTTGCTGCATTTAGACCGACAAGCAAACAACCTACAAGCCCAGGGCCTACGGTTGAAGCAAAAGCATCAATTTCATTAGGGGTTATGTTTGCGACTTTGAATGCTTCTTTGATAACTATGTTTATGGAATTTAGGTGTTCACGGGCTGCAACTTCCGGAACCACCCCGCCAAATTTTTCGTGTGTTTTTATTTGGCTTGATACGATATTAGATAAAACTTCACGACCATTTTTTACTATTGCAGCTGCTGTTTCATCACAACTGGTTTCAATTCCAAATATTATCAATTTTATTCCTTTTTAAGATTTTGTTGTAGTTTATTTGCGTTTTGCTATAATAATAGCATGAAAAATAAATTTCTAATTTCATTTTTAATTTTTTTGTCATTAGGTTCAATAGTTGTAGCTAATGATTTAGAAGAAGCTACGGGTTTATATAACGAAGCAATAGACTTATATAAACAAGATGAAGTTGAGCGTTCTTTGGAACTTTTTAATCAAGCTATTGAAATTAAGCCTGACTTTTATGAAGCTCATTATAATCTTGCTCAAATTTTGATGTCTTTAGATAAAGATGAAGAAGCATTCAAAGTTTTAGAAAAATTGGTTAAATTGAGACCTGATGATTATGAAAGTTTGTATAATATCGGTCGTATACAGCACAAAAGAGGATATTTGTTGAGTGCTCATGAATATTTATCAAAAATTCCAAAAAGTGCTCCACAATATGAATCAGCTAGGCTTTTAATTTCAAAAATCGAAAAAAGACAATTAGAGCTTAATTTAGAAGCAAAAATCAAAGAACATAAAGTTATCGTTGATTCTTTGGGTAAAATTAAAGGAATTGAATTAGAAGAAATATCTGCTCCATCGGGAGTTGCGACAGACGGCAGGGGAAATATTTATGTAGCAAGTTTTACAGAAAATGTAATATATAAGGTTTCTACATCCGGTCAAAAAAAAGTTTTCTCTAAATCAGCTTTAATAAAAGGTCCTGTTGGAATAGCTATTGATAAAAATGATAATATTTATGTTGCAAATTATTCAGCTAACAATATTGTAAGAATTACTCCGGATTGGCAAGCTTCTATTTTTGCGGATGTTGAAAAGCCATACTGCATATTTTATGACTCCGAACATAATAGATTGTATGTTACAGCGCAAAGTATAAATAAACTTCTTAAGTTTGATATTTAATTTTATTTCCAATAAACTTTGAAGTTTTTAATCTCTTCAAGGGTTTTATTGTAATTACCCTTAAAACAAATACATCTGTCATCAATGTAAAGATATGACGGTAATTTTACATTAGTTACATCTTTAAAAAACTTATCTAAGTTATTTTTTATTAGCCATTTAGTTGCAAGCATTAAATTTCTTGTTGTAAAAAGATATAATTCACCTTGTTTTGATAATTTTTCTATAAATTCATAAGCCCCAATTTTAATTTCAGGAATATAATTTTCATTGAATTTCTCTTTTCCGTATTCATTTAATACACCGTCTAAATCTATAAGTATTTTTTTAGCGAACATACTAAAACCAACCTTTCTGTTTTTGATTTTGCACGCGTGCAAAAAATAATTAAGTTATAGCATTAAAATTGCATGTATGCAAAGAAATGAATTACAAAAACTAGGCAATCATATAAAGAAACTACGTAAAGAAAGAAAGCTTACAATTAGTGCTTTGTGCTACAAAAATGGGCTCGAACCTTCTACAATAAGCAGAATAGAAAAAGGTCAGATAGAGCCAAAATATCTTACACTATTAAATATTGCCAAAGCTTTTGATTTATCATTAACCGAATTTTTAAATTTTTAAATCACCATATTTCCTCAATTTAATTATAAAACTATTTCTATTTATAATGTACAAATGAATCATAACATAACGTATTGTATTTTGCACTAAAAATTTAAGTGTATAAATAGGGTATATAAATAATCTCAAATTGCACTTAATATAAAGAGTGAGGTGAATATGTTTAAAGTCGAAAAAACTGAAATGACAAATAAAACATTCAGATTACCTTTAAAACTAGTGCAAGAATTACAAACTATTGCACAAAACAAAGGAGTATCTCTTAATAATTTAGTGCAACAATGTTGTGAGTATGCTATCAAACATTTAGATAAAAATACAGATAAACTTTAATATTTATTGGTAGTTTAATTTTTAATAATTTATGGATGAAATACGCCTCCTTTTTAATTTCAGGAATATAATTTTCATTGAATTTCTCTTTTCCGTATTCATTTAATACACCGTCTAAATCTATAAGTATTTTTTTAGTAAAAATAAGCTATTTTTGTCCGCCTTACAGTTTGTTTATATTGTCATTATAGCGGACAATTTAATTATGGACAAGGTTTTATTGCAAAAATTAGCAAACCGTATAAAAGAATTGAGGAAATTGCATAAATATACTCAAGACGATTTAGCTGATTTAGCTAAAATTGCACGTTCAACTTTGGGTAATATTGAAACAGCTCAGAATGATATAACCTTTTCCAAATTAAATAATATTGCTAAAGCTTTTAATCTATCGTTAGCCGAATTTTTAAATTTTTAAATCATCGCACTCTCACAATTTAGCCTTAAAATTCCTAAAAGATTATGAATGAATATAATTAAAAATTGAAACCCTAATCGATTTTATCTGATTTTAGGGTTTCAATTAGTTGTAAGATTCTTAAAGATTTTATTTTTTGATTATTTGAGCTGCGATAAATTGTTCTTCACGATTTTCGTATAATGGAGCAAGCTTAATTTCTTGTTGCGGCATTGTTCCTTCTTCAATCGGAAGATAAACTCTATAATCTATATCAGGGAAGCAATTATCTATTGATTCTATTGAAGATAATTCTTCTTCGATTATCGAATTATTGTCTATCATATCTGCAATTTTTTCAAATCTTTCAACATGTTCTCTAAATCTGTCTGTTGCATAATCTTTAGCTTGCCATGTTGTAATCAAAAATGGCCAATCTGAACTTTGTAGAAGCAGATTTTCTCTTGCAAGTTGATTTAGCGCACGTTTCAAAAGATTGTTTTCAGGAATTTTTTCATATCTTGAAACGATATCAATAATTCTTTTTTCACAAGAATGAATAATCGGCCACATCCATTCTGTTAAATGATTTTGCCATACCCAGAAATGTCCGCCTTGTCCCCAGCTTGATTCAGGGATTTGGATTGCTTCTGTTGGCGGATGAGCTTTCAAGTATTCTCCTGCTGTCATCATTTCAACTTCAGGAACGTAATTATTAAGTTTTTTGATTACTTGCTTAATAAATTCTATTCCTTCAAACCACCAATGTCCGTATAGTTCAGTATCAAATGAAACCATAACAAGACCTTGTTTTCCATTGTGAGCATTTTTGTAATCGTTAAGTAGGTGATAAATCAAGTTTGTGTAATGGTCAGAATTGGAGTTAACTTGATTCATGGCTAACACTGGATCATAGAGCATTTTGTCCCCAAGGTCAGTAGTAGATGAGGTTATTCTCCAATAGTGCATACCGGAATTACAGTCTTTTCTGTGGAATTCTCTGTAACATCCGTCTCCGGGATAACCGTCTGCTGCTGACCATACTTGGAAGCCTGCTCTATCGTTTCTACCCATCACGGCAACTTGTGCATCAGGTAACCAATATGCACTGTATGTGTCATATCCGGTTGCCTCTCTTTTTGGTAATGGTATATACTCAATATTTCCGTAGACTCCTATATTTCTACGGTTTCCGATAGAGTTTCCACCTTCAATCACGTGTGATTCGGTGAAAAAGTATTCAATGTCGTTATTTTGTAATGTTACTTCAATAGCATGACGCCATTTTTTCTTTCCGTCTTTTCCGATAAATTCATATCCTTGACGGTATGCACATTCAGGAAGCCAACACCCCTTTGCTTTTTTTCCAAAAAGTCTTTTTGTAGTGTCGGAGCCGACTTTAAATTGTGCATTTAAGTTCGTATCTGTTGCAAGCAACGGTGAAAAACCATGGGTTGCACCTGAGGTTGTTATTTCAATACAACCTAAATCTTGGTATTTTTTAAAGCCTGCAATTAAATCCTTATTGAATTTATTAATAAATAAATCTTTAATTCTGTTGTACCAATCAAAATAGTATTTTGCCAAATATTTTAAATGTTGGCTGTGTGCAACTTCAGGATCAGGGTATCTTTCGAGGTCTTCGGATACTGCTTTAATTCTTGAATCCAGATAGTCAATAAATCCTTGTTGTAAGTGTGGATCGTTTAATTGTTCCCCTAAAATCGGAGTAATTCCGATAGTCAATTTAGCTTTTATTCCTTCGTCATATAATTCAGAAATCATATTCAATAAAGGAACGTAAGTTTCTTCCATACATTCATATAAACATTCTTCGCCAAAAGGCCACATTCCGGCCATTCTGTAGTATGGAAGGTGCGAATGTAACATAAAGACGAATTGTCCGATTTTTTGCACCATATTTTATTTTGCCTCCGATTTTTCCTGTTAGTGTTTTTACTATAACATAAATTATAATAAAAAATAATCATTTAGAATTAGTACATTTGTATAAATTTACTAAAGTTAATATAGTTAATTGGAATTAACTAAGATAATTATGTTTGAGTATTGTGTAAATAAATAGTTTATAATATAAATTATTGATTTACACAAATTTTCTGGCTTTTAATTGTGTTTTAAGTAAAATAATATTATGGATAATAAAAATGAAGTTTTGTTTGACCCGGGGTATGCACCCATAGTTATTGATTCAATCGGACAGATTGGCTATACATATTATATTTTTTCTGCTATTCCAAATTTAAAATTAAAGAGGTTAAATTTTCCTAATACATTTAAAAAAATTGAAAGACTTTTAAAAATAAACATTTCTTTTTATTTAGGTTGTCTTTTATGGGCAAATATAATTTCAAATTATAAAGATTGTGAAATTACAGGAAATAAACTTTTAGGGGAAGATGCCAAAGAGGAAGAATATACAAGTGAAATTAATTTTTTAATTAATTTTTTGGAAAAGGATTTTCCAAGGGATTGCAAGTATTTTATGAATAAGCAATATTCTCCGGATGAAAAGTATATAAAAATACTTAAAACATATAAAGAATTTTTGATAATAAATAATGGTTTTGTTTCATGTTCTAACACAAATCAAATTCTTATTCCAAAAGGTTGTAAAAAATTCAGTGCTGAAGTTATAGAAACAGTTAAGGAAAAAATAAACTCTGCAATTTCAAAAAAAGATATCACCCTTCTTTTTGATTGCTTTGAATATATTTTATAGGAGAAGTCGGGGTTTAGAAAAAAACCTGTTCATTATAAAGCGTCAATGATGTAACACTACGGTAACAGGAAACGCCCGACTTCAATTATATATTATATTATTTTTTTGCTAAAAACATTGTCGAAACGTATAATATGTAAAAGTTTGCTTTTTATCTAACTAAAGTATTAGAAATTAAAAATTCCTTAATTGCAATGCTTGAGCAATATGTGATGTTGATATATCTTCTTTTTCGTCTAAGTCTGCAATTGTTCTTGAGATTTTTAGAATTCTATCAAATGCTCTTGCTGAAAGATTAAAACTGTTAATCGCATTTTTTAAAAATTGTTTTGTTGTTTCATCAATTTTACAATATTTTTTTATTAATTTTGGACTAAGTTCTGAATTTGTTAAAATTCCTTCGTTTTTATATCTTTCCAGTTGAATTTTTCTTGCTTTAATTACTCTTTTTCTTATTTCATGAGAATTTTCAGAATTTTGTTTATTGTCTAAAAGTTCGTTTTCGTCAAGCCTTTGAATTTTGATTTGAATATCAATTCTATCTAATAAGGGTCCCGATAGTCTTGAGCGATATCGATTTATTTGATATTCAGAGCAAGTACATTGTTTTTTATTATCGCCTAAAAACCCACAAGGACAAGGATTCATTGCGCCCAAAAGGATAAAATTCGCCGGATATTGTATGCTTGTTTGCGCTCTTGAAATTGTAATAATGTTATCTTCTAACGGTTGCCTTAAAACCTCTAGAGTTTTTCTTGGAAATTCGACTATTTCATCTAAAAAAAGAACACCTCTATGTGCAAGAGTTATCTCTCCCGGTTTTGGATTTGAACCACCACCTATAATTCCTACTGCACTGGCACTATGGTGTGGTGAGCGAAATGGTCTCGATGTAATAAGAGGCTTGGATCTATCTAAAAGTCCTGAAATTGAATAAATTTTAGTAAGTTCAAGTACTTCTTGTTTTTCTAAAGGAGGCAAAATTGACATAAAAGCTTTGGATAACATTGTTTTACCTGCCCCCGGAGAACCGGACATTAAAACATTATGCGCTCCTGCTGCTGCAATTTCAAGTGCTCGTTTTGCTATCTGCTGTCCTTTTATATTAGCAAAATCAACACTAAATTCTTCGTTTGCATTTAAAAAATCTTCTATATTTTGTTTTAAAGTTTTTAAATTACTTTGACCGTTAAGATAGGAAACTATTTGAGCAAGATTTTGCGCTCCTAGTGTTTCTATATCATCAATAAAGCTTGCTTCTTTTAAATTTTCATAAGGTACAATAACTTTTTTTATTCCTAAATCAGATAACCCGCTTATTATTGGCAAAATCCCATTTACTGCTCTCAAAGAGCCATCCAGAGATAGCTCTCCTATAAACATTATTTCATTATGATTAAATTCTTTTATTATGTTTTCTTTTAATAAAATTCCAATCGCCATTGCAAGGTCATAACTTGAACCTTCTTTTCTTATATCTGCTGGTGCGAGATTTATCACCACTTTTGTTTGAGGAAAAGAAAAACCTGAATTTTTTATTGCCAGTCTTAATCTTTCTTTGGCTTCTGATATTGCAGTGTCACCAAGACCTATAATTGTTACTTGAGGGATAGAATTTACTGTATCTACTTCAATATTAATTTCAAAAACATCAAGACCTGTAATTCCTGCGCTTTTTACCGTAACTGCCACTATATTTCCTCTTGTTCGCTGTTTGGAATTAGTTTTAAAAGTTTGGTGTTTGCAATTTCAAAATTTGGATTAAGATTTAAAGATGTCTTATAAAATTGAATAGCGTCTTTATTTTTGTTTATCGCTTGATTATAAATTCCGCAAAGGTAATAGTAATAATAATTTTTTTCAAGAGTAAATGATGCGTTATAAATTAATCCTTTTGCAAGTTCATAGTTTTTGTTTTTTAAATATAGTTCAATCAGCTCGCCTACTGCTTTTTCATACATTGGATTTATAGTTAAAGCTTTTTTTAGATAATCTTCTTTTAAGATATCATTTTTTTGAGCAATACTTATTGCACTTTTATAATAAGCTAAGTATTCATTTTGAGGCATTTTGTCAAGCTGTTGCTCAAGTTTTTGTAATTCTTTTGGGTTTTTTGCATATTGTCTTTGAGCTGCTGCAAGTTTTACAATTATTTCATAGTTATCTTTTTCTTTCGATAAAGCTTTTTTATACATTTTAACTGAATTTTTGTAATCTCCGTGAATATATCTTATATCACCAAGCCCAATAAGTGTTTCAGGATTATTTTTATTTTCTTTGTATGAATTTATGAAATAAACATTAGCTCTTTCGATGTTTTTCAGTGCAAGTTCACTTTTAGCATAAAGTGTTATAATTTTATCATTATCTTTATCAAAATTTAGGATATTTTGACAATCTTTTTTTGTTTTTTCATAATTTCCTTCAACAAAGCTTTTTTTAGCAATATAATATTTTCTCTCTTTTTCATCTTTTGTTGTATTAGCTAGAATTGTTTGATTTAATATTTCTATTTCATCAACAAAATCAACAGTTAATTTGGTTCTTTCAATTTTTTCAACTAATTTTTGTGCATCTTTATATTTTTTCGAATTAATTAGAACATTTATTTTAAATATTTGATATGATACATTATCAGGATTTAATGATATTGCTTTATTAATAGAATTTATTGCTTGGTTATATTTTTTTAATTCAAGATTTGCTCTTGAAAGAGTGTAATATGCAAAGTCATTTTTTTGGAATTTTTCTTGGTTGTTTAATAACTCACTAATTGCTTCTTGGGCAGTATTTTCAAAATATATTCCGCTATATAATTTTGCAAAATATATTTCGTCTTCTTTTTTTAGTTGAGTTTTTGGCTTATAACTTTTTTCAAGATTATTTATATTTTCATAAAATTGATTTTTATATACAATTTTTTCAATTGCTTTATCGCCTAATGAAAAAAAGCCGATTTCGTAAAATATTTTAGATAATGCTAATAAAGATGTGTCATTGTCAATTTTTTGAATTAGTTTTTCATATTCATCATAAGCAACGGAAACATTGCCTTGGTTAAATTTTGAAGTTATTGAAATAAAATCTCTTCTTAACTTTGCTTTTTTGTCTGCGATATTTTCTTGTGGTTTTGTTTCATTGCTTAAAAAAGTATCTACAATATTTGCTAAATTAAAATAGTTGGAATTTGGATTAGGTTTATATTCATTGTGGATTTTTATATCTTCTATTGGTTTTAAAAGACTATCTTCTTGAGCTTGCGCTAAAGGGCAAAAATTAAGCACAGCAACTACAAAGAATAATAAAAAGATTAAATTCTTGTTTACAATTTTATATAGTATAGTGGTAGTATTTATCAAATGTTTCAATTAACCTCAACTCGTCTTCGGTGATAACTTCTCTATCTTTTATTAGGATAGCATATAATTCATCTAAATTAAACTCCTTTAATAAAATTTCATCAGTATTTAAATTATTTTTTGAGCCGCTTAAAATTACATTTAAAATATCATAAACGGAAATTTTCATAAAAGCATTAACAATATTTTCGTCAAAATGTGTATTTTTTCCTTCCAGCATTATTCTTAAAGCATCTTTTATTTCCATTTTGTTACGATAGTGTCTTTTTGATGTTATAGCATCAAAAACATCGCAAACTGCAAGAATTCTTCCTCCTAGCGGAATATTTTCACCCTTTAGACCTCTATAATATCCTGTTCCATCAAATTTTTCATGATGTGAGCTTGCAATTTCCGCTACATCTTCAAAGTTTTTTGAAATATATACTTTGCCTAAAATATTATGGGTTAATCTTGCATGTTCTTTTATGTGTTCATATTCTTCAGGGGTTAGTTTGCCTTCTTTTTGTAAAACAGAATCTTTTATTCCTATTTTTCCTATATCATGTAGCAGCGAGGCATTTTTTATGATTTCTTTTTCTTCATCTGACAATTTATATTTTTCACAAATTAACTCGGCATACAAAGTAACTCTTTTGGAATGACCGGAAGTAATTTTATCCCTTGCATCTATTGAAGCTGCAAGTGTATCAATAAAGCTTGAAAAAAGCTTTTTTTGTTCTTCTATTAGTTTTTTTTGTTTGTTAAATAAATTTGCATTCTCAAGTGCAATTCCTGCTGATGAACCTATTGCAATAAGTAAGTCTTCATCTTTTTGTGTAAAATCCCCTTCAAATTTATTTAGTACTTGAAAAACACCTACTATTTGATGAGACAAATTTCTAATCGGCATACAAAGTATATTTCTTGTTTTATAACCCGTTTGAAGGTCTATATCTTTGTTAAAATACTCGCTTTCATAAGCATTTTTGATATTTACAGTTTCGCCTGTCATTGCAACATGTCCTGCAAGACCTTTGTTTGCGGCAAATCTTAATTCTTTTGTTTCAAGACCAAGTGCGACTTTACTCCATAGCTCATTATTTTCATCATCAAGTAAAAAAACCGTGCATCTGTCTGCAACTAATGCTTGTTGAATTTGTTGAGCAATTATTGTTAAAAGGCTGTCTATATTTGTTTCTACGGCTATTGTTCTTCCTACTTGTAAAAGTGCTAAAAGCGCATCATCTTTTATTTCGTTAGGTATGAAAGAAGGCGGGGTTGAAGAAATTGTTCTTTGCCTGTTTTCATCTTCAATTTTTTGTTTGTATTTTAAAATGGCTTCATCTAATTTATTTCCATCCGACAATTTTATATATAGACTTGCTTTAATTAGGTTCAATGCTGTATTATAATTTTTTTCATAATATTCAATTAACGCTGAAATAAAAACATTGATTTTTTGTGCGAGCAGTGAATTTGATGAATTTGCCAAATATTTTGCATCGTTTAAAAGACTTAATGTTTGATAATATCTTGCTCCTTGCCTATAATTATTAATTGCAAGATAAGACATTGCAATTGAAACTAAATCAAAATCTTTAGTTGCAATTGCTTTTTTGTGAATAGAACTTAATTCTTGTTGCTTTAGAAATTTGTCTTTACAAATGCAGTTAAAAAAAGAGTTGATAAGAATATCTTTCATCTCTTGATAGTCGTTTTTTAAAAGATTTTGCAAAATTTTTGTCATGTTCTATCCTACTCTATATTGTAAAATTATTATCCTCTTATGTCAAACCAACCATAGACTTGTTAAATGATAAGTTTGGTTTTGAATTATTATAATTTCAAAGTTTTTACAACATCTTTAAATTATAGTAAAATTAATTTAAGGGGAATTTATGGAAGACAAAAAGACGTTAATTTTAATAGACGGACATGCATTGGCTTTTAGGATGTTTTTTGCACTTGAAAGAACAAACATGCAAACTACGACTCACGTTCCAACCTGGGCAGTTTATGGTTTTTTTAAAGCAATATTTGATCTTTTGGCAGACAAAAAATTGTCTTTAAAGCCAAATTCTATTGCAGTTGCATTTGATGTTTCTAAAGCGACCTTTCGTCTTGAAAAATATTCTGAATATAAGGCAAATCGTTTAACGATGCCAGATAGTTTGAGAACTCAGTTAGAAATAATAAAAGAAGGTTTAAGTGTTCTTGATATTCCTATTTATACAATGGAAGGATATGAAGGTGATGATGTTATAGGTACTATCGCTTCTCAAGCAAGTAAAAAAGGACATAAAACATATATCCTAACTGGTGATAAAGATAGTTTTCAACTTGTTGATGAAAATGGTTTAGTTACGGTGTTGATTCCTCAGAAGGGTGAAATTAACCAATATAATAAGGAAAAAGTTTTTGAAAATTTGAGTGTTTACCCTTGTCAAGTTGTCGATTATAAAGCTTTGTGCGGTGATAGTTCGGATAATATCCCAGGAATTAGAGGAATAGGTCCTAAAAGCGCTGCTTCTTTGTTGCAGGAGTTTTCTACTCTTGATGGAGTTTATGAAAACATTGAAAAAGTAACCAAAAAAGCTTTAAAAGAAAAGTTAATTGAAGGAAAAGACAGTGCTTATTTATCAAGATTTTTAGCAACAATAAAAAAAGATTTACAGATAAAGTTTGATTTTGAAGGAGCTTGTCTCAGCGTTCCAAATAAAGATAAAGTTAAAGAGTTTTTTCAAAAAATGCAATTTTATTCTTTTGTAAAAAATATTGATAAATTGCTTTCTCCTTTTAATATAGAAACTTCTTGTAAAAATGAAAACATTGTTAAATTTGATGAAGTAAATCCTTCAATTTCGCAGATGAGCCTTTTTGGCGAATTTGAAGAAAAAAAAGAGTTAAAGGAAGTTATAAAGTTAAAAGACGATGAAGCAAAAGACTTTTTAAATTCTATAAAAACAGGCGATAAAATAGCATTATTAACAGATTATGCTGATAATAACTTTTGTTATGTTTCAGACGGCAAAAAAGCTTGCAAAGTTTCATCTTTGGAAATAAAAGATATATTTTTAAATGAGAAAATAAAAAAATGTGTTTATGATATAAAAACTATTTTGTCTTCTGAAATAGGCGATATTAAAGGTGTTATAAGCGATGTGCAACTATCAAGTTATATGCTTGATTCATCAAGAAAACATGATTTGATTACCCAAATAAATGAGTGTCTTGAAATAATACCTGATGAAAATGACTTATATTCTTTAGTTTCTTATATTTTAGATTTAAATGAATTTTATAATAAAAAATTAACTGATGCAGAACTTAAGTTATTGAATGAGGTTGAGCTTCCTTTGGCTTTTGTTTTAAGCGATATGGAAAAAACAGGAGTGAAATTAGATATATCTTGTCTTAAGGAAATTGGCAATGAAATTGATGTCAAAGTCTCTCAATATGAGAAGAAAATATATGATGAAGCAGGTTGTACTTTTAATATAAATTCTCCTAAGCAGGTTGCTGAAATTTTATTTGATAAAATGCAAATAAAGCCGAAAAAGAAAGGTAAATCCGGAACATATAGTACAAATGCTAAAATTTTAGATGAGTTAGCATTTGAATACTCAATTGCTGCTGATATATTGCAACATCGTCAATTAATGAAGCTTAAAACAACATACATCGAGGCATTACCGAAACTTGTTAAGGCAGATGGTAAAGTGCATACTCATTTTAATCAGATAGTTACTACAACGGGAAGATTGTCTTCTTCTGATCCGAATTTGCAAAATATTCCCATAAGGACTGAATTTTCGAATAGAATTAGAGGAGCCTTTATTCCTTCTGATTTAGGTTCGTATATTTTGAGTGCTGATTATTCACAAGTTGAATTGCGTCTGCTTGCTCACTATTCCGGAGATGAAGGTTTGATTAGAGCATTTGTGGATGATATTGATATACATAAAGTTACAGCCTCAAAGATTTTTAATGTTGAGCCGGAAAATGTTACAAAAGATATGCGAAGAAAGGCAAAAACCGTTAATTTTGGTATAATATACGGTCAAACCAGATACGGATTGTCTAAGACTTTAGGAATTGAGCCTTATGAAGCACAAGAATTAATAAACAAATATTTTATGACATATCCAAAAATTTCTGATTATATAAATTCTACTCTTGAAATGGCAAATGAAAAAGGTTATGTTGAGACTTTATATGGAAGAAGAAGATATCTTGGTGCGGAATTAAATTCCAGAAATGCAAACATCAGAGAATTTGCAGCCCGTGCTGCAATAAATGCACCTTTACAAGGAACGAGTGCCGATATAATTAAGATGGCAATGGTTGATTTATTTGAAAAATTAAAGAACTACAAAACAAAAATGATTTTGCAAATTCATGATGAGTTGGTTTTTGAAGTTCCTAAAGAAGAAATAGAAATTGTCAAACCGATTATTGTAGAGGCAATGGAGTTAAATCAACCTTTAAAAGTACCTCTCAAGGTTGAAGTTGGTTATGGAAAAACTTGGATGGAAAAGTAAAATGAAAAAAATAATTTTAATTTTAAGTTTATTATTTTCAATTTGTTTTGCTCAAAGTATGTTTGAAGAATGTTATAAAATATATCCAAAAGATGCAGACATTCTTTTTATGAGCGCAATAGGTGCAATTAATTCTGATTCAAGGTTTACAATATCTGAAATACAATCTGCCAATGGTTATATTTTGTTTTTGTATGGGTCTAAGTATTATCTTTTAACGTTAACAAAAAGATATCAAAATCAAACAGAAATAAAAATTCTTCCTCAAAATAGTGATTTTTCTCAGGGAAGTACGGTCGCAAAAACTGTATTTGCTTTGATAGATTCTAAATTAAAAAATGCTCCAATGGGACTTGTGAAATAGTTATGACAGATGTAGTAGAGAAAAAATATGCTCAGGTTTTGGTTGATATTAATAAATTGGGAACCAAAACATTTAGCTATTTAATCCCTGATGAACTTAAAGAGGAGATTAAAGTAGGGCAGTCTGTTTTGGTTCCTTTCGGAAGAAGAAAAGATGGCTTAAAGGCCTATGTGGTTGGATTTTCGAATTATCTTGAAGAAGGAATAAAGGCAAAATATATAACAGAAATAATAGAAGCAAACCCTCTGTTTTCGCTTGAATATTTAAAACTTTTGGATTGGGTTGCAAATTATTATTATTGCGATATTCAAACTGTATTAAATACAGCTTTGCCACAAAAGTTTTTTGAAAAAAATGTTAAAAAATACAGAAAACCAAAAAAAGAAAATGAAATTTATAAAATAGATAAAGAAGAAAAAAGTGAAAATAATTTATCAGATGAACAAAGAAAAGTATATGAAGAAATAAAAAAAGTTAATGCTAAAACATCTTTATTATATGGGATTACAGGCTCAGGCAAGACGGAAATATATTTTAAATTAATTGAAGATACAATTAAAAAAAACAAAAATGTTATTTTTTTAGCTCCTGAAATAGCTCTTGTTTCGCAATTAACCATAAGAACACTTGAGCGTTTTGGAGCTGATAGTGTGGCTATTTGGCATAGTTCTATAACGGAAGCTGAAAAGTATGAAACTTGGAAAAAATTGAGAAATAATGAAATAAAAATTCTTTTTGGTGCAAGAAGTGCTATTTTTGCTCCTATTCGTGATTTAGGGCTTATTATAATCGATGAAGAACACGAATCAAGTTATAAACAGACAATGCCGTCTCCAAGATATAATGCAAAGGAAGTAGCTAAAAAATTATGCGAATTGTATGATGCTAAACTTATTTTAGGTTCTGCAACCCCATCGATAGAAAGTTATTATGAGGCAATTAATACCAATTCTCTTTTTGAGCTTAAAACAAGATATAACTGTGCAAAATTGCCCAAAGTAAGTGTTGTTGATATGAAGGTTGAAAGGGCTGAAAGGAATTATACTCCTTTTTCAAGAACTCTTATTAATCAAACAAAAGAGGCTGTTGAAAAAGGACATCAGGTTATTTTTCTCATTAATCGCAGAGGCTTCTCATCTTATACACAGTGTATGGAGTGTGGCGAGGTTCTAATGTGCGAAAAATGTGCAATTCCTTTAATTTTCCATAGTCAAACCAATTCCTATAAATGTCATTATTGTAATTTTGAATTAACAGGTGAAATAAAATGTCCTAAATGTAATTCAGAAGCTTTAGAGAATTTTGGCATGGGCTCTCAAAAAGTTGAGATTATGGCAAAAGAAATTTTTTCTGATTATAGAATAGAAAGGCTTGATTCAGATAGTCTTTCTAAAAAAAATGAACATATAGAAATTTTAAAAAGATTTCAAAATGGAGAAATTGATATTTTAATTGGAACTCAAATGATTGCGAAAGGTTTAGACAATAAAAATGTTACTTTAGTTGGTGTAATTAATGCGGATTTGAGTTTTAATTTGCCTGATTATAGAAGTTCTGAACGTGGATTTTCAATTTTGACTCAAGTTGCAGGACGTTCTGGGCGTGGAGATGATGAAGGTAAGGTTATTTTTCAAACATATAATTCTTCAAATGTATTTTTAAAAGACGCGCAAAAGCAAGATTACGAAGGTTTTTATGAAAATGAAATTCATTTAAGGGAGTTGCTTGACTATCCTCCCTTTTCAAATATGATTAGAATAGTTTTGTCGTCTAAAAATGAGTTTAGAGCTGAAAAATCGGCAGCTGAAATTGAATTGCATTTGTCTGATTATTTAAAAAAACTTTCTTTGGATGAGGCAATTTTAGTTTTGGGTCCGGTTGAATGTGTCTTAAAAAAGATAAGGGAAGAATACAGATATAATATAATAATTAAAAATAAGTTGTCTGAAAAAGGGCATAGAGCAATTTTAAGATTTTTAAAAACAATTCATCTTCCTGATGATATTAAAATGGTTGTAGATATTAATCCTTCGGATATTTTATAAAAAATGTTGATTAATGCAAATTCTAATACAAATAGAACTAAATTATTACAAAATAAATATTTAGAACTTTTAAATTCAGGTATTGAAGCTGAAAAAATACTTGTTATAGTGCAAAATTCTAAAAAGAAAAAAGAATTTATTGATGAAATTAAAGAAAATTCAAACAAAGGGTTTATAGGCTCTCTTAAGATATATAGTTTTTGGGGATTTATAAGAGAGTATATTCTAGAAAATTGGGTATTGGTTGAAGAAGGTTTAAAGGATAAAAACGCAAAAATTACTCCATATTTGTCAGGACTTGAAATTTCTCAATATATTTTTAAAAAAAGCATAGATGAAGTTGATTTTACAGGATATAATTCAAAGACAAGTCTTTTGCACCAACTTTTTAGAAGAAACTCTTTAATTAATTTGAATAATCTTTCTAAAGAAGAAATTGATAAAAGAGATAAAATTTTACAGCAAACTTATTCAAGCGAAGCAAACCAAACGATAAATAAGTATAAAGCTAAAACAATCGATTTAAGAGCGTTTGATTATGTTAGGCAAATTAATATTTTTGAATATTTGTATAAAAAACTTGAAAATAAGTTTGAATATATTTTTGTGGATGATGCCGATGAAATTACTCCTTGTGTTTTAGCATATCTTGAACATATTAAACCCAGTGTAAAAGAATTTTTTATAGGTTATGACCAATTTGGTTCTTCAAGGTTAGGTTATTTAGGGGCAATTAATGTTGATTTTGAGAAGTTTTTAAATTGTAAAGCTCTAAAGCCTTTTGAAGATGATGAAAAAACTAAAAATGCACTTAAAATTTTTCATTCGGTTAAAGAAGACAAAAAAATTGATGTTGAAAATATTAACACAAAGACTTTTTTAAAACGAAACGAAATGCTTGATTGCGTTATTGAGGACATAAAAACTTTGGTTAATAATGGTGTAAAACCGTCTGATATAGCAATTATTACCCCTATTAATGATGAATTTCTAAAAACGACACTTGAGAAAACGGGTTTTTGTTTTAATTTTATTTCAAAAAGCGAAAAATTAAATCAAAATAAAATCATAGGTTATCTTTTAGAATTATTAAAAATTATTATTGATACAAACAATAAGTTTGTGTCCCCGTATATTTTGAAAGGTATTTTGATTGAGATATTAAATATTGAAAAAAAAGAAGCCCTTTCTTTTGTTCAAGAATATAAAACAGGTTATGAATTTCAAGGTTTGAATTTATTTGATTTAATTAAAAATAAAGATAATGAACAGTTTAGAAAATTTATTAATATTTATGAAAAATGTAGATTTGAAAAGCTATCTTCTATACTTTTTGAAATTGTTTCAGGTTTTATTCCGTTTCAAAAAGAATTTTCTAAAGACATAATTAAAATTAATCAGCTTTTAAAACAAATATGCGATTTTGAAGATGTTTTTAAAGACGAGTTTGATAGATTGGAGTTAATTGTTCAACTTGAAAATACAATAATTTCTGAAAATCCATTGAGTGATTTGGAAATAGATGAAAATTCAATTATTGTTTCATCTGCTCAAAAGATTATTGATTATTCTTATAAAACAAAATATCAGTTTTTACTGGATGTTTCTTCAGAAAATTGGATAAGGCAAGATATTGGACCTTTGTATAATTCTTGGGTCATGCAAAAAAAATGGGAAAAAGACACTTTTGAGCTAGAAGATAATATAAATTTAACAAAAGATAAGATTTCAAGAATGTTATACAAGCTATATCTTCTGACAGATAAATTAACATTATATTCAAGTGCGTATGATTATTTAGGTGCGGAGAATTTTTCCGGAATTGATAAATATTTTGAATATAAAAACGAATTTTTGCAAGATACCAAAGCCGAGATTAAACCTATTGTACCTAGAGATGACCAAAAAGAAGTTTTAAAATATAAAGGCGGGTTAATGTCTGTAAGCGCAACGGCAGGCTCAGGAAAGACAACAATAATGCTTCTTTTGGTAGATAAAATTTTATCAGGAGAAATATTGAATGATATAGAGCCTAATAATATTTTTGTTTTAACTTTTATGGAGTCTGCTGCAAGAAATTTTAAAGAAAGAATAAAGGCGAAATATCCTAATTTAAAAGAATTGCCAAATATTTCAACAATACATGGGCTTGCACTTAGAATTTTAAAAGAAAATAATAATTTTTCAAAAGTTGGTTTGGATTATGATTTTGAAATTTTAGATGAAGTTAAAAGAGTTAATATTTTAACTGAAATAGTTCATAAATTTTTAGGTTCAGTTGATAAATTGGATTTGTATGATGCTGCTATAAGTTCATATAAAAATGAATTGGTTTTATATGGCGATTTTGAATGTAGCAATAAGCTCTTTTTAAAAATATATAATGCGTACGATGAAAAATTAAAGTCTGAAAATTTAATTGATTATGATGATTTATTGCTTTTGAGTTTAAAGTTATTAAGGGAAAATAAAGATATTTTAGATTATTATGCAGATTTAGCGAAAATAATAATAGAAGATGAAGCACAAGATTCAAGTGCTGTACAACAGAATTTGATTACACTTTTGGGTTCTAAACATAAAAATATAATTCGTTGCGGAGATATTAATCAAGCTATAACTTCTACGTTTACAAATTCTGATGTCGAAGGTTTTAAGGATTTTATGAAAAAGTCAAAAAATGTTGTAATGGATAGATGCCAAAGGTGTGCAACAGGGGTTTTGGATTGTGCAAATGATACGGTTGATTATGCTAAAAAAGAAGAAATAAATGCCTTTAGCGATTTAATTATGAAACCGGTTGAAGGAAAAAATATAATAGATAGTAAGGCAGTAGGTAGTTTTATCTTTGAAACCGAAAAAGAAGAAAATAATTTTGTTTTAAAAGAAATACAATCATTATTAAAAAATTCTGATAAACCAATTTCGATTGCAATATTAACAAGAAGTAATTTTGCTATAAACAAATGGGTCAAAATTCTTGAAGAGGCTAATATAAGAACATATAAAAATTCTGACAATCTTATAAATAATTTATGTTATAGAATTTCTCTTTTGATATTGGAGTTTATTATAAATCCATATGAGTTAAGGACTTTAAAAGAAATTGCTAAAGAACTATATGATATCGGTTTTTATGATTTTGATACTTTAAGATATGCAAATTCTTTGTGCGAGCCTATTTTTTTAAGAGATGATTTTGATGAGCAATTTTGGTGGGATATGAATTATTTTTTATTTAAAAATTATTATTCTATTTATGATTTGGTTTGTGAAATTGGTGAGTTCTATTTTTCAAAAACTGGCGAAAAAGATAATATACACATGGTTGCTACAATAGCTCAAAAAGTAAAAAATTCTCAAAAAACTTTTGAAGATGCTGTTTTAAGGCTGAGAGAAATTCAATTTAAAAATAATTTTTCAAATATAAAATTTTTTAAAAGTGAAAATAAGGATAAAAGAAAAAATACTGTCAGTGTTATGACTATACATAAATCAAAGGGAGATGAGTTTGATTATGTTTTTATTCCTGAATTAACAAAAGATAATTTGTGTTTAAGTATTGATGATTGTAAGTTAAAAGAAAAATCTACTTTTATTCAAAAAATTAAAAAATATCCCAAGGATGATTTTGAATTGAAAAAAGAAATAACTGAAGAAAATTTCAGGTTGATTTATGTAGGAATTACAAGAGCTATAAAAAAATTGTATTTAACTGTCTCAAATAATTATAAGTTTTTTGCAAGAGACAAAAAATTTGAAAATTCAGAGTTTTTTGAGGGGGTATTGTGCAAAAAATAGATACTTTTAGTGCAAATTCACTTAAAATTTTGGATAAAAGTTTTGTAGAATTTAAAAATAAATATATTTACAATCTTTCAATTTATAAAAAAGATAAAAGGACTCAAACAGGTCAAAAATTTCATGGGTTGATTTGTTTTTATATAAGAGGTTTTGATGTTTCGAGATTGCTTATGGATTTGAGTTCGGATGAATTAATTTGTTGGCAAAAACTTAAAGAGAAATTAAAATTAATTAAAAGAAATTTTATTAAAACAGAATATTCTTTTTTAATTAAAGATGAGTTAAATAATATTCCTTATTATCTTACGGGGCGTTTTGACGGAATTTATAAAGATAATGATTTTTATGTGATTTATGATTGGAAAACTTCTAATTTTCCTAAAAATCCTGCCAATGACTTGCAAAGCATAGTGTATCTATATGCTTTAAGTAAAATTTATAAAACTGATAAAATTAAAATGAGATATCTTTCGATTGAAAAACTACAAACATTTGATGTAAACTTTGTTTCATCTGAAAAATACAAAGAAATAATAGATGAAATAATTTTAAAATTACCTTGGTTTAATTTTTCTTTAAATAGTGGCTTAGAGTCTCAAGAGTTGAGTTTTTGATTTCAAAATTTCTAAAATCAACTATTGATTCATGAGTCAGGTTGAGATTTTTATCTTTATATGTGATAGCTGATTTTGTATTTAACATTCCTAATTCAAAATTGTTTAGTGGATTTTGAATTAAATTTGGGTTAAAAGACGCATTTGTTCCTATTGTTCTTTTATCTTTAATGGTTTTTCCTATTTTTATATCTGTTTTAAAAAGCGCGTTTAAGACAGGTTTTGAATGGTTATATGTGCAATAAATTCCATTTTTATCGAGTTTTTTTATTATTTCTGAGATTAAATCTTCGCTCCAGAGTTCTGATTGTTTGTGCGGAGCAAAACCATCATGAAAAATTATATCGTATTTCGTGTTTAGTTTTTTAATGACTTTTCTTACATCGTCAAAGTAGAAATTTATTAAATCTGATTTGATTAGATTTTTTTCTATAATTTTATTTATTTTTTTTGATGATTTATAGTCAAATTGAAAAGATTTTTTTGCAAGTTCTGCGTCAATTTCAATACAATCAATGACTTCTATTGTGTTGAAATTTTCAATCGCACATTTTGTATTGTAGCCTATTCCATAGCATATATCGAGGATTTTTAATGGTTTTTTATTTAAGATTAAACATGGGGCTATGAATTTTTCATATGCTTCTGTAATAGCACCTTCTCTGGAATGATATACTTCATCTAAATCTTTGTTATATAGTCCGATTGAGCCATCTTTTGTTATTATTTTTTCAATATTTTTTTTCATTATTTTTATTTTAAAACCGCTTTTATTTTGTTTAAAAGCGGTTTTTTAAAGTTCTTTTGTTAGTTTTTTTAGAGTCTATTTTTTGGATTTAAAAATTCAGGAATATCTAATGATGAACTTGAACTTGGAGCAGGGGATTGTTCTCTTGGCTTGTCTTCCATTGAAGATGGCATTCCGAATGGGAATGATGAAGAGTTGCCGGAAATTCCTGTTGAATTGAATCCACCAAATAATCCTGCTGCGGAAAGTTTATTATCAGCTGTGCTTGGAGCGCTAATTTCACCATTTTTCATTTCAAAACCTGTTGCAATGATTGTGATTTGAATTTCTCCTTGAATTCTATCATCTACGACAGCACCGAATATAACTTCTGCATCATCTGCTACTGCGTCATGGATAACACTTGCCGCTTCGTTGACTTCAAACAATGTCATATCCGGACCGCCGGTAACATTCATGATGATACCTGTTGCGCCATTTATTGATGTTTCAAGAAGTTTTGAATCAATAGCAAGTTTAGCTGCTTCAAGAGCTCTGCCTTCGCCTGATGATTTACCGATACCCATCAATGCGCTTCCTGATGATTGCATAATAGTTTTAACATCGGCGAAGTCAACGTTAATTAAACCGCCCACAAGAATAATATCTGAAATACCTTGTACACCGCATAATAAAACTTCATCAACTACGCTGAAAGCATCTTTAAATGTTGTTCTTCTTTCAACAACTTCCATTAATTTGTCGTTAGGAATAACAATTAGAGCATCAACATTTTCTTTTAATTTTTCAAGACCAGCTAATGCTTGTGCTAATCTTTTTTTACCTTCGAATTTAAAAGGTTTTGTAACGACACCAATTGTTAATGCACCCATTTCTTTAGCAATTTTAGCTACAACAGGAGCAGCACCGGTGCCTGTACCACCGCCCATACCGGCAGTGACGAAAACCATGTCCGCACTATCAAGTGCAACTGTTATATCTTCTCTTGATTCTTCTGCTGCTTTTTCACCAACAGAAGGATTGCCTCCTGCACCAAGTCCGTTTGTTAATTTTGTTCCGAGTTGTACTTTTCTTGGTGCGCTAGACATTTCAAGAACTTGCGCATCAGTGTTCATAGCCCAAAATTCAACACCGCTTAATCCAGATGCTATCATTCTGTTGACGGCATTTCCGCCGCCTCCACCAACACCAACTACTTTAATATTGGCATTTGTAGAAAATCTGGGATATTCCGCAGGTTGTCTGTCATAATTATCTAGTTTGAACTTATCCACTTATCAGCCCTCTTATTTCAATCTTTTATTTTACTATATTTTAAAAATATTTATATGTAAAGAATTTACACTATAAGTATGCTTCAAATTTAACATAAATTCAAATTTGATAAAAAATGTATCCAAATAATAAAATTTGTTTGATATTTTAAATAAAATTGCTACTACTTTTCAAAATTTAAAAAATGCACTATAATTTTATAAAGTAAACTTTTGTAAATAAAATTATTAGTCAATAACATTTTATTTTTTTATTCGACTTTAATAATTCGTGAAACGCGTTATAACAACCAAAGAGGTTAAGATGAATTTTAAAAATTTTAAATTAGTTAGAAAATTAAAGGATTTAAGCCCCAAGTTAAAATGGCGCATGTTTTCTGAATTTCAAGATTGCAAAATTGCTTCAAGATATATTGATTATCTTATTCCTGAAGATAAAAAAGATATAAATAAAGATAATGAGAAGCTCGAAAAAATGGTTCGTGACACTTTGATAAAAGAATTTTCTCCAAAAATCAAGGATATGAAGTCTTTTGAACTTTTAGTGGATGCAACCGTTCATAATATCAAACAAAAACAGCTAAAAGCAATGGGCGATTGGGAAGAAATAGAATTATAAAAACTATTTCAATGCTCCGGTGCCGGATATTATTTCTGTAATTTCTTGTGTAATTTTACCTTGACGAGCTTTATTATATTCAACAGTTAAAGTTGTAATCATCTCAGCAGCATTATTTGTAGCTGCACCCATTGCGGTCATTCTTGATGCAAGTTCGCTTGCTTGTGCTTCAAGAAGTGCTTGGAATATAACATTAGTGATAAACATAGGCACGATTTTTGATAAAACTGCTTTTAAATTTGGTAAAAATTCACTTAAAGGTTCAACATGACCTTCTTGATGGCTTATTTTGAGTTCTTCATCAAGTTCTTTGTTTCTGAATTCTTTAATTCTTTCGCTGTCGGTTACAACGGGCAATAATTGCCAGTTTTCAGCTGTATATGTCATCATATTTTTATATCTTGTCGTAACAAGCTCGATTGAATCTATTTCGCCTTTAATGTAATCATCTGCTAAATCTGATGCTATCGTATAAGCCGAACTTGAATTTATACCATCAAGTATGTTGATATATGTTTTTTCTATAATAAAATCCAGTCTGCTTTTTGCATTTTTTATTGCAGGTACTGCTTTTTGTCCGACAAGGTATACTTTTACGTTTTTACCTTCATTTTTGATTTTTTTGATTAAATTTAGTGTGCATCTTACAACATTGGCACAATAAGCTCCTGCTAAACCTTTATTTGATGAAATTACAACAACTGCTACATTTTTAACTTCTCTTTGAGTTAAAAGAGCTGAGTAATTGTCTATGCTATGTTCGGTTTTAATTTTTTCACATTTGTCTTTTTGTGTTTGCTTATATGCCCAACAAAACATTTTGTACAGTTCAAGAGTAAAAGGACGTGAAGCTTTAACTGCATTTTCTGCTTTTTTAACTTTTGCAGCTGCAACCATTTTCATTGCCTTGGTTATTTTTTGGGTATTTTTTATGCTGTTTATTCTATCTTTTATATTTCTTAAGCTTGCCATAATTTATCCTTTTGCTTCTTGAGAAGTAATTTTAAATGTTTGTCTTATAAATTGAGCATTTAAGTCTGCTATTATAAATGTTAAAAACGGTATTAAGAAAATCGGTCCAATAATGGTAATTAATGATAGTCCAATTATTGCTACGCAACCAAGCGTGATAAGAAATCTTATTATTAAAAAAGCAACATAGTTAGGAAAATTGTTAATTAATATGTGTTTCATTGCACTAAATTTAAAAAATGAATTAAATTTTAAATTTGTAGCATACAATAAGACTGCTAAGTCCAAAAATATAATATATAAAATATAGAGTACTATTGAAATTATTAATATTAAAGGATTTTCACTTATGTTTTTTGTTGCCAAATTTAAAATTAAACTAATCGGGAAAAATATTGCAGAAATCAAAAGTGAAAATAATACATATTTAATTCCGACACCAAATATCTTTGAAACATTCCACTCAGGCATAGAAGCATTTGGTTTAAAAATTTTTGAATTAGTTAAAGAAAAAGCGTATCCGCAATAGAATATAGTTACAAATATTGCACCAATAAAAGGAATGAGTGCTAAAAATGATATTTTAACTAATGACCAATAAACTTTGGAGCAGTTAAAGTCTTTTTTAAAATAAGTCAGTGATTTTTCTATATCTATATCCATATTAACCCTTTATACTTTAAAAATGTTTTCTTTGAAGTTTTTAATGTGTTTAGTTAATTCTTCTTTGTCCTTATCTTCAAGTTTTGCACCTTCATTTAATTTTGTTTCAAGTTCGGAACAATTTGATGAAAAATATTCAAAGAATTGTTTTTTAAATTCTTGAATATCTTTGTTTTCAACGTCGTTTACATATCCTTCGTTTGCACAATATAAAATTGCAACTTGTTTTGCAACGCTCAATGGGTCGTATTGAGGTTGAATGAGGACTTGAGTTAATTTTTCACCTTTTAAAAGTTGAGCTTTAGTAGCAGGGTCAAGGTCTGAGGCGAATTGTGCAAATGCTGCAAGTTCTCTGTATTGAGCTAAATCTAGACGTAGTTGACCTGCAACTTGTTTAATACCTTTTGTTTGAGCTGCACCACCTACACGAGAAACTGATATACCTGCATTAATTGCCGGTCTTTGACCTGCATTAAAAAGGTTTGATTCAAGGAATATTTGTCCGTCTGTGATTGAAATAACATTAGTTGGAATGTATGCTGATACGTCTCCTGCTTGAGTTTCAATTATTGGAAGTGCCGTAAGTGAACCTGCACCTCTTTCATCAGATAATTTACAAGCACGTTCTAATAATCTTGAATGTAAATAGAATACATCTCCGGGGTATGCTTCACGTCCCGGCGGTCTTTTTAAAAGCAAGCTCATTGCACGATATGCTTGAGCATGTTTAGTTAAGTCATCATATATAATTAAAACATGTTTTCCGTTTTCTAAAAATTCTTCACCGATTGCACATCCGGCAAAAGGTGCAATGTATTGAAGCGGTGCAGAATTGTCAGCGGTTGCCGATACTATTATTGAATAGTCCATAGCACCTTTTTCTTCAAGAGTTTTTGCTAAGTGTGCAACTGTTGAGGTTTTTTGTCCTATTGCAACATAAATACAAATTACATCTTTGCCTTTTTGGTTAATGATTGTATCTATTGCGATTGCGGTTTTACCTGTTTGACGGTCTCCGATTATTAATTCACGTTGTCCTCTGCCGATTGGGGTTAGTGCGTCTATTGCAGTTAAACCGGTTTGTAAAGGTTCATGTACTGATTTTCTTTCAATAATACCGGGAGCGATTCTTTCAATAGGTCTTGTTTTATTTGTTTGAATATCTCCTTTGCCGTCAATTGGCACACCGGTAGGATCAATTATTCTTCCGATTAAAGCATCGCCAACCGGAATGGAAGCAATTTTTCCTGTTGATCTTACGGTCATGCCTTCTTTAATTTCTGTATAATCTCCGAGTATAACTACTCCGACATTATCTTCTTCAAGATTTAATGTTATACCTAATGTACCCTTGCCGTCATCAAATTCAACTAGTTCTGATGACATAACATCGCTTAGTCCGTATATTCTTGAAATTCCGTCTGAAATTTCTATTACGGATCCAACGTTATCTACTTTTAGTTTTTCTTCATAGTTTTCTATTTTTTGTTTGATGATTGAAGTAATTTCAGAGCTGTTTATTGTTGACGACATAATATAAGCCTTTCTTTGTGTTTATTATTAATATTTTGTTAAAGTTTCAAATTTAGTTTTTAAACTTAAATCTATAACTTTATCTTCGATTTTTATTATAAAACCTCCTAGAATGTCTTGGTTTTTGCTATAATTCAAAACCACATCTTTGTTAAGCTTTGTTTTTAATTTTTCTTCCAGCATTTTTTTTGATTTTTCATTTATATCAACTGCGCTTATTATTTCTACTTCTTGTTTGTTTTTTATTTTGTCTGCTTCTTTTTTAAACAGTTCATATATTGTCTTAAAAATTCCGAATCTGTTTTCATCAAGTAGTGTTTTTATAAAATTTAAAGTTAAAATGTTAACCTTATCTTGAAGTGCGCTTTTTAGAGTTTCTTTTTTATCTTTTAGCGAAATAACAGGGTGCAAAAAGAATGTTCTTAAATCTTGATTTTCAAAAATTACCTCATTTATTGATTTTAAATTTTCAAGAATTTCATCAATGTCCTTATCTGCACTCTGTGCAAGTGCATGAGAATATCTTTTTGCTACTTTAATATTTTTTATGTCTATATTTTTATTCAAGATAAACTTCCTTCAATTTTATCAAGTTCTTCGATTGACTTTTCAATTATTTTTTGATGATTATTTTCATCTAATCTTTTTTGCACTTCTTCTTTGGCAATATTTATACTTGCTTTATAGATTTCATTAATAGTAAGCTTTTTGTATTTTTCTTGTTGATTTGAAATTATCTTTTCTATGCTTTTTATTAATTCATTTTTTTCTAATAAGGTTTTTTGTTCAATTTTTTCTTTAATATTTTGAGCATTACTTTTTGCTTGAGAGATAATTTCTTCTTGTAATTTTGGTGTATCTTTAACAGATTTCTTAGTTGATTTATATTGACTTATTGCGTCTTGAGCATTGCTTGAGCTTTTTTCAACGGAAAGCTTGATATCATCTGTAAGTTTTTGAATTAATGCACCAAGATTTGCCTTTTTGAATATCCACACAAGAGTGGATATTACTATAATAAAATTTATTACATTTGTTTTTAAAATACTTTCAAATAAGCCTGTTTGCATTTTATTACCCGATATTTAAGTGTTTATTAATTCTTTCTTCTTCTATTTGAACTGTTATGTTATCGTTTAAAACCTTTGAAACTATTGAAGAAACAAAAGATGAAATTTCATTTTTTAATTCTTTTTTAGAGTTTTCTTTTGCCGTTTCCAATTCTTCTTTGTTTTTTTCAATTTTTTCTTGAATTTCTTTTTTTGTTTCTTTTATGATTTTTATATTTTCGTCATTTGCTTTTTTTGATGTTTCTTTTATGATTTGAGATGCTTCAAGCCTGCTTTCTTTAAGGGCTTTTTCTTTTTCGTTTATTAATGCGCTTGTTTTTTCTTTTGATTCGGTTTCCATTTTTGTATTTTTTGCATAGAATTTTTCTCTTTCATCAAGAATTTTTGTTATTGGATTAAAAAGTATAGTTTTAATGATGAAAAGAAAAATTAAAAAACTTATTACAACAAATATAAATGTTCCGTCAATTTGCATTAACATTGTTATTATTTTCTCCGTTTGTTTATTTGTGCAATCAAGCTAATGCCTGATTGCACAAAATAATCTTATTTTAAAACAAATCCTATTAAAATTACTACAAGTAAAGCGTATATTGCACAAGCTTCGATTAGACCTGCACCAATGTAGAAATATTTAGATATTTGACCTTCAACTTCGGGTTGGCGAGCGATAGATTCAATGATTGCCTTTGTTGCCAGTCCTAAACCAATACCGGGGCCTACTACGCCAAAGCCTATTGCCAAGCCCATTGCGATAAATTTTAATACTGATAAATCCATAGTTATTTTCTCCTTTAATGCTTACTAACTGCGCCTTGGATATACGCACTTGTCAGAAGCGTAAATACAAGGGCTTGTATAAATGCTACAAATAATTCAAAAAACATAATGGGTAACGGTAAAAGTGAACCTAGAAATAAACCTATATTATATACCCAGCTTGAAGGTAAAATTCCGCCAAGTGTATTTTGACAAAATGTGTTTACTGCTTCAGGACTCAACAAGGAAGCTATTAATCCTCCTAAGACCATAATCAGTATTTCTCCGGCTAAAATATTCGCAAAAAGTCGCAATGCCAATGTTAAAGGTCTTACGATGTCTTCAAGCATGTTAAAAGGTGTCATAAACCAAACCGGTTGAAAATAATGTTTAAAATATCCAATACCTTTTAATCTTATACCTGAGATTATGTAATAAAAAAGTACAATAATAGCTAATGCCGCTGTTACATTTATATCGTTTGTTGGCGAAGCCAATTCGCCGTGCGATAGGCGAAAAGCTGGTATAAAATTTAATATTTTCCAAGGAACTTGTCCTATTAAGTTTCCTGTTATTATGAATAAAAACAAAGCTATTAAAATTGGCGTATGTCGTTTTCCTTCTTCTCCCATACCTTTTGTAAGGGATGAAAATATAGTAACTATATTTTCAAAAATTGCTTGAAGTTTTGAAGGAACAAGCTTTAAATTTCCAACCGCCAGAAGCGCGAAGAATATTATAATAGCCATGGTTATCCACAGGGTAATTAATGTGTCCATATGAACATTTAATCCCAAAATGTTAACTATCCAGTGTTGTCCTATATGAAATTCCATAGTCTTTCCTAATTTGTTTCCAAAGTTTATATTAACTCAATTTTTAAAATCATATTTAATCTATTTGGATGAAATTTCTTGTTATTTGTCAAATGTGAACTATGCGTTCGTAAAAAAATTTCATCTAAATCTTTAGGTTTAGATAAAAAGAACCACAACAAATAGGTTAAATTTCAATCTTGATATTGATGAATAAACCGCCTAAAAGAAGTATATTCATAGTGTAAGTTACGTAAAATAGATTAAAATTTATAAAAAAATATACTTTTTGGAGGGGGTAATGAGAAGAACCGTGGATTTTAAAAGAAAGCAAAAGGTTATTGTTGTAGATGACAAATATGAACATGCTTCAGGCGTGCGTGAGTTGGTTAATTTAGAAAACGATTATGAGGTTATTGCTAATGCAGGTAATGCAAATGTAGCAATTTCTCTAATTAAAAAATATCAACCGGACATTGTTTTAATGGATATTAATATGCCTGAAATGGATGGCGTTAACGCAATAGCTGAAATTCAAAAATTAGGAGTTAAAACAAGAATTATTGTATTAACTGCTTATGATGATGCAGATTTGATTTATAGAGCTATGAAAGTCGGTGCTTGCGGTTATGTTTTAAAAACGATGGTTTCAGCTCAATTAATTAAAGCTTTGGATGAAGTTTCCATGGGTAAAATTTATCTTCCAAATGTTTTATGTTCTAAGTTTTTTGAATATTTCCAAGAATTTGAAAAGAATGGTAATGTTAATAAAGAAGATGATGGGGAAGAAAATTTACTTCATTATTTAACAAATAGAGAAGAAGAAGTTTTGTCTTTATTGCTTGAAGGTGCTACATATAAAGATGTTGCCAGAGAATTATTTATATCTGAAACAACAGTTAAAACGCATGTAAACAATATTTTCCAAAAACTTCAAGTTAAAGAAAAAACACAAGCTGTACTTTATGCTATTAATAAAGGCTTTAAGCCAAAGGCTAAGAAAATCGCTGTATAATTACGGAAAATATTTTCTGATTATTAAAATTGCAAACAAGTACGAGCTAAAATGCTTGGACTTGTTTACAATTTAATATATCAAGTGATTTATTTTGTCCGAAAAAATGGTAAGTTAGATGACAAATAAAATTAAGAAAAATTTTAATGTATATTTTGAAAATAAAGATTTAACTCAAAATGAGCAATATTCTGCTGCGATTGTAAAGTCTTTAATTAGGAGTATATTAGAACCCATTGCTTCAAATAATTCTAAAGCGATTGCCTTTTTGCGTCTAAAAAATATACCTGAAGTTGATGGTTTAATTAAGCGTCTTGAATATTCAGCGAATGTTACTTTGAAGGAATTTAGCGATTTTGAGTTTTCAAAATTTGATGTGGAAGATGTTGGTTTCGTTGTTCTTTCTACAAGCAGATATAATTGTGCCCTTATTTATAGAGAGGTGCAAGAAGATAAATTTGAAATATATTTAAAATTAAATTCTAAATTAGTTTCTGATGTATATGAAACTTTAAAAAATATATTTTTAATTAATTATGATGAAGAATTTTATTCATATCGTCCTGAAAGACGAGAAAATAATCTTTTAAATGAGGCTATTTTTAATATATTAAAATTTTTTGAAGAGACAATTAGAGAAAATGAATATAACACAAAAATTCAAGAAAATTACAGAAATGTTAATACAGTAAATACAACATTTAGGAACGAGATATATCAAAATGTTCGTCAAATTGCACATGAAATCAAAAATCAATTAAGCATTTTGGATATTTATACAAGGATTTTTGAAAAGAAAACAAATGATTCAGAAACAGTTGAACCTATTAAGAAATCAATTTCATTGATAAAAAGTCAAATTGATCAATTCAAGAATTTTGATGTAATTAATTTGCAAGAAAAAAATATAAAATTAATTATTCAAGAATCAATTAAAATGTATGCAAATATTGCTAAAGAAAAAAATAATAAAATAGTTTTAATTGATGAAATGGCTGGAGTTGAGGCTAATGCTTTTGTTGATGAAGAAAAGTTTTTAATTGTAATTAACAATATTATAAAAAACGCAAATGATGCTGTTGATAATGATGAAATTATAGTTAAACTTGCTCAGATTGATGAAAAGATTAGAATTTCTTTTATAAATCATGGTGAAAAAATCGAACAAAAAAACCAAGAAAAAATATTTGAACAAGGTTATACTACAAAAAAAGACGGTTGGGGGACAGGACTTTCGGTTTGCAAGAAGCTTATAGGGTCTCAATTTGGTACTTTGGAGCTGACGAAAAGCGATGAAAAAGAGACCGAGTTTTCAATTTTGCTTCCGCTTGCACAATCTAAGTAAATTGAGGATTGAATTATGGATATAATTAGTAATAGAACAAAAGAAATAGCCGCAATGGCACTGGATGGACTTAATGAAAGAGCAAAAGCAATAAGTGCTAATACAGTTAATGTTTTGACTCCTGGGTATCAAAGAAAAGAGGTTTCTTTTGAATCAAGTCTCCAAGAGATTATCAAAAGAGAAGATGAAAAAGAACAAACAAAAATTCAAAATTCAATTGAGTATCAGAACAATCCAAAAAATGTTTTAGCGGGTCAAAGCCCTGCTCAAATTGCTTTTTTAAATAGTCAGGTTAATGATGGCTTTTTAATAGATGTTCAAAATGATATGGCTGAGCCTAATGGGTTGGATGGAAATAACGTAAATCTTGAAGTAGAAATGATGGATGAAGCTAAAAATGGTATGCAATATCAAGTTGTTGCAAACCTATTATCAAAATCCTATGCGGCTTTGGGTAGTATTATAAAAGGTCAAAATCAATAATTTGTTTTTGAAAGGATAGAATATGAGTTTTAATGTTTTTGATATAGCTGCAACAGGTATGCACGCACAAAGAATTAAGATGGATACTGTTTCTTCTAATATTGCAAATGTTAATACAACAAGAAATGAATTTGGTGAAAAGCAAGTTTATCATAAAAAGCAAGTTAATTTTAAAGAAATGGTTTTAAAAAAGGGTCCTTCTTTTCCGAATGGAAATGTAAGTGTTGAATTTGATCCTCCTTCTGAACCTTATCTTAAAGGTGGAGTTAGCTTAAATGATAATATTATTTCAAAAGGTGTTATGGTGGATTCTATAACTGATGCTTCCAATCCAACGAAGATTGTTTATGATCCAAATCATCCTGATGCAGATGAAAATGGATATGTTGAGCTTCCAAATGTAAATGTTGTGGAAGAGATGGTTAATATGGTTAATGCGTCCAGAGCTTACGAAGCAAATGTTACAATTGCTCAAACAACAAAATCAATGATACAAAGTGCTATAAATATATAATGAGGTTTGAATATGGGAAGTAATTTTTCAATAAATCCAAATTTTAATATGGGTGGCTTTAATAATTCCATTGATGATTTTAATAAGGTTTTTTCTAATTCGTTAAATAGTGCCGATAGAACTTTAGATAACGCTTCAAATTTTAATGAGATATTTAATTCTATGTCTCAAAATATGGCACCTATTCAAGCCGGTACTCAAATAAATGACTTTAATAATTTGATAGACAATGCAAAAGAAAATCAAAATATTTCTCCTGTCGCAAAAATGGCGAAAGACATAGGTTCAGGATTTTCTAAGGGTATAAATGATTTAAATACTGTTGATAAACAAGCAGAAGTTGATTTTGAAACTTTCGCTTCCGGTGGAGATATAAGCGTTCATGAAGTAATGATTTCAGCTCAGAAATCCAGTCTTGCAATGCAGATGGCAATTCAATTAAGAAATCAGATGTTGAATGCTTATAATGAGTTTAAATCTATGCAGATATAGTTTTTATGAATATACATACGGCGGGCCATTTTTAATTTCAATAAGTATGGTTTCCGCTAGTTCTTTAAGTTCTTGTTTTGATTTTCCTTTTTGTGCTTGATATCTGAAATTTTCAAGCATAGGGTTTATTGCACTTAATTTTTTTGTTTTAAAATTGTCAATTTCTACTTGAATAAGTTGTTTTCGTAAATTGAGTTCACTTTTTGAATTTTCTCTTCCAACCATGACATCTTTAATGGCTTCAGCTGTATTTTTTAACATATAACCTGTTGCACTTATTGCACAGAATGAAAGAAATAAATATTTGTTAAATTTGTTTTCAGGATTTAAAATCCAGTTGTATAAATGTCCTCTTTCTTCATTTATATAGCAATAATATTGTATTTTTTCGCTTATGCCACCGAGTGCTTCCGGTGCTTGTGCATATATTTGTGCGTTTTTAATTTCTTTAATTGCACTTTGTATTTCATTAGGCGTTATATCTTTTATTCTAGAAAGATTTGTTTCCATTGTTTCTTCTTTTGCATTAATTGTTTTTAAAATTGCAATTAATTTTTTTAATCCTCTTTCTTTATCGCTTTCATTGATTGCGTTTTCAATTTCACTTCTTATTTTTTTATCTTCAAATTTTTCATAAAATGAATTTAAATTTACCGCTGTTTTTTGAAAATTCTTGTATAATCCAAAACAAAGTGCAACTATACCTACTGTTGCTCCTATCATTCCAAACATTAATTTGGTGTTTGTTTTTTTATTTTTATCTTCATTTTTTTCGTTTTCTTTTCCTTTAAAATTTAAAAAACTTTTAAAATTTGTATTTTTATCGCCTTCTTTGCTTAAAACAGATTTAAAATAATTTGTCGTGTCTATTAATAAAGTGTTTACAACTTTTAATTTGCCTGAAAATGCTTCAGCTTCTACATTTATTAAATTTTTCTGAAGGTCATGTTCGATGTCGCAGTTTTGTTTTTTAATCCAAATTTCTTTTACTCCTTGAGTAAAGTTTTTTGCACAAGCTGTAATAGCAGTCATTAAACCCACTCCTATAAGACCGAATATGTTTTTGGCATTTGGGTCTCTAAGCGCTCTATACATAGCAAAATGGGGTTCTTCAACGATATTAATGTTTCTTGCTAAATCTCCGGGGATTACCATTCCTGCTTCTTTTGAAATTGCTTTTGAATAATTTTTCATAAAAAAGCTTATTCCGATAATAGATGCTAAAGTTAGCCCTGTTGCTATGGCTATTGGTTTTATAGCTTTTTTATAATCAAAATTATTTTCGATTTCATTGGGGTTTTTATCTTCTTGAGGTTTAATATTTTCGGGAATTAAAAGCTGGGTTGATATACTGTCAAAGCTGTCAAAATCTTCTTGCTTTTTATCTTTTATGTAATTGTTTAATAAAACACCCTGAATTGTGTTTGTTTCGATTGTTTTTTTATTTTCTTTAACCGTATCAAACCTTGGTGATTGCTTTGAAGGTTTATTATTTATGTTTTTTTTGTATATATCAAATGATACTTTCTTCATCTTTTTCTTCCTTTGGATGGCGTTTTATTCTAAAAATTCCTTTTAAGACTTTTTTTAACTCTCTTGCTTTTAGTTTTTCTATTTCTTCATTTTCATTGTTTTCGTCTTCATCTTCAACAAAAAGAGAAAGAATTGTTTTAAAGGCTTTTTTTATACTGTTTGAGCTAAAAGCTGAAATAAAGTTTTTTATTTCGCCGAATATCATAGCCAGCTTTTCTGTCGTTGAATTAATTAAGTTGACAATAGAATTTGTTGTATTTTGAATAAATGTTTGAACATTTTTTATAACATTTGGAATTTTCGATATTAAATTTATTATAGGCAATACAAATGTTTTTACAATGAGTTTTACAGGAGCTTTTATAATTGCAGGCATGTTTTCAATATTTTGTATAAGTTTATCTAAATTTTTTTGCACTTTGTCAAGCCCGAGCATTATCCTGTTTTCTAAAAGTCTTTGTTGGCTTGCTTCAATTTTGTCAATTCTTGCTTGGATTTTTGCATCTTTAGCTGCAAGAATTTTCATCCATTCTGCCATACATTCGTTATAGCTCATTTCGCCTGCTACTCTTGGCTTATTTTTATCTTTTCTTATTCCGCCGCCGCCCATGCCTGAGCATATAGGGCATGCTCCAATGGGGAGACCATGCGGACATTTTCCTGCTGTTTGAATTGTTTGATTTAAAGGTATTACCATATTAGCGCCTTTTTTGGGCACTTAAATACATAAATAGCGATTTTGGAATTACGCAAAATACGCAAAATTTCAGTATTCCGACTTTACGGCCGCGGCCCGGTTAGGGAATCGCACCCTTATTTCCTGTTTTTATTCTTTTTTTCAATTATACAACAAAAATGAAATTATATTTCTTCTTCTAAATCTTCTTCTGATTCATCAGTTGGAAGTTTTATTTCTATACCCATTTCAGATAAAATATCTCTTGATTTGGGCCCATATGCTGTGTCTGCAAAATTTTCTAAAATTGTTTGATAGCAGACAACTGCATCTTTTTCATTGCCACGCATTTTAAAGATGTTTCCAAGTTTATAATATATAGGAGCAAAAGCAGCTTCAGGAAGAACATCCATTTGTTCATCAAGTTTTAATTTAAGTGCAATCAAATTTTTTGAATCTTCGGGGGAATAAAATTCTCTTTCGTATATTTTTTTTGTTAAATAGTCAACGCTTTCGGTTAATTCAGTAAGGGCTTCTTGGCTCATTCCTTTTTTCTTTACGTTTTTTTTGGCAGCATCGGCAGGAAGCGCCTGATTTACCACAAGAGCTATAATTAGCATTAAAGGAATAAGTACTGATAAAGTTTGTTTCAAATTTTTCTCCCCTCAATTTTATATTACAATAACTTTTTAAAAATTCCTCAATCTTCGGGTTGAAATTTCTTTGAATTTAATTAAAATCATTTATATGAAAAAAATATTCTTGATTTTGACTTTATTTTCTTTTTTATCTGTCGGCGCACAGACTTTAAAAGGTGGCGTATCGCAGGATTATATACCAAAGGGTTTTTTTGGTTCTTGGGGAGTTATTTCTAAATTAAGTAATTCTAATAATCCTTCTTTATTTAATTATGAAAGCAGAGATATTTGGACACTTTCGGGATATGGAGACACTTTGGTATTAGAGAATTTGGAGTCAGGTGCAAGATCTGAAATAAAAGTTAAAGATAAGTCGCATGATGGAAAAACACTGAAGTTTGAACGTGAAAAAACTGTGAATGAAAATGGTAAAAAAGTTGTTTATAAAGAAACCGTGTGTTTTGTTTTATATGGAAATAATTTTTCAGGCACAGATGACTTTATTGTAGAAAGGTATGATTCGGATAACGAATTTGTAAAAAAGGATTCTGCTAAGTATATTATTTCAGGCGTTAGGATTTCAGGAACAAATCCTTAGTTTTTTCGTCTAAGAAGAAAGGATTTATGTTAAAATAGTAGTCAAAGGGTTGAAAAATGCAAGATAAGATATTTGATTGCGTAATTTTGGGCGGAGGTCCTGCCGGATTGTCGGCAGCATTATATTTGAAGCGTGCTAATGTTGGTTGTGCTATTGTTGATAAATCAGCTTTGGGTGGGACGCCTGTAAATTATTGTGAAATAGAAAATTATTTGGGCTTGGGAAAAATTTCAGGTTTCGAATTATGCGAAAAATTTGAAGGTCATGTTGATAATTTTGATGTTCAAAAGTTTCCGTTTGAGGAAATTGAAAATGTAGATTTGATTTCTCCAATAAAAAAAATCAAAACAAAAGAAAGCGAGTTTTTAGCAAGAACGGTAATAATTGCAACCGGTGCTAAGCCAAAAAAACTCAATATCAAAGGAGAAAACGAAAACGTAGGTCGTGGAGTCAGTTATTGTGCCGTATGTGATGGTGCTTTTTATAAGGATAAAACGGTTTGTACTGTTGGCGGTGGCAATTCTGCTTTGGAAGAGGCTTTGTACTTAACAAAATTCGCTAAAAAAGTATATATAATTCATAGACGGGATAAATTCAGAGCTGATGATATTGTACAAAAAAGGGTTTTAGAGAATAAAAAAATTGAGCTGCTTTTAAATTATATTCCGCTTGAAATTATTGCAAAAGATAAAGTTGAGAAAATAAAACTACAAAATACTCAGACTTTAAAAACAATTGAATACAAGGTTGACGGAATTTTTCCTTACATAGGGCTTGAACCTAATGTAGAATTATTTTCAGGGCAAATTGAGGAAGATAAAAACGGTTTTATTTTGACTGATAGCACTATGAAAACTAATATTGACGGCGTGTATGCTATTGGAGACGTTAGAAATACTCCTCTAAGGCAGGTTATTACGGCAGTTTCAGATGGTGCAGTTGCTGGAGTTGAAGTTAGTAAGTATTTAATGAATATAAAAGAAACAGTAAGGAATTGATAAAGATGAAAGCACTTGTCTATGACGAAAAGTTAAAATTAGTTGATAATTATCCTAAGCCGGTTCTTTCGGATGAAGAAGTTTTAATTAGAACTGTTATGGTGGGGATTTGTAATACTGATTTTGAAATCACAAAGGGATATATGGGCTATAAAGGTGTTTTAGGCCATGAATTTGTGGGAATCGTTGTAGAAGTTGGAAAAAATGCTAATAAAGATATTGTTGGCAAAAGGGTTGTAGGAGAGATAAATTGTGCATGCGAAGAATGCAGCTGGTGTCATAATGGTTTACAAAGGCATTGTCCAAATCGTTCAACTTTAGGAATATATAAAAAAGACGGATGTTTTAGTGAATATTTTACACTACCTTACAAGAATGTTTTTGTAATATCAGATAATATTGATGATATAACAGCAACATTTACTGAACCTCTTGCGGCAGCATATGAAATTCTTGAGCAAGTTCACATTAAACCTGATTCAAAAGTTGCACTTTTGGGTGATGGGAAATTAGGTCTTTGTATTTCTTTGGTGTTTAAGGCTTTAAATATTGATTTTGTTCATATAGGAAAACATGAAAATAAGCTTAAGATATCTAAAGATTTAGGTGTTAAAACAAAGTTGCTATCTGAATTAACAGAAAAAGACAGAAAAGCTTTTGATATTGTGATTGAGGCAACCGGCTCAACCGGTGGATTCGAGACAAGTGTTTCTCTTGTAAAACCTAGAGGGGTTCTGGTTTTAAAAAGTACGATTACTGCTAAAGAAGGGTTAAATTTAGCTTCAATAGTGGTTGATGAAATTAATATAGTTGGGTCTCGTTGTGGTAAATTTGCACCTATATTAAGATTGCTTGAGGATGGAAAAATAGATGTAAAGCCTTTGGTTGAAAAGGTTTATAATATTGAGGATTTTATTGAAGCTTTTGACAATAATTCTAAAAAAGATACTTTGAAAGTTTTAGTTAAGTTTTAATTGTGGTAGAATATTAAAAAAGTCGGCTGATAATTGCGCAACCCGAGCCGAGCGAGCTTAGCGACAGCTTAGCAAGCGAAGGCGAGGGCAAAGGTGTGCGAAGTGCGAAAGCGGCAAGCGGTGAGCTTGGCGCAGAGCACGGAGACCGTACCCTTTAAGTGCCGAGCGAGCTTAGCGACAGCTTAGCAAGCGAAGGCGAGGGCAAAGGTGTGCGAAGCACTTTTGAAATTCGAGCCATACTCCGACTGGAGTCGGCGAGAATGAAAAAGCCTAAGGTGTGCGAGCTCGTGATGTCAGACCGTTGAGGGCTGACAGACAGAGCGAAACCGTACCAAAGCGGCAAGCGGTGAGCTTGGCGCAGAGCACGGAGACCGTACCCTTTAAGTGCCGAGCGAGCTTAGCGACAGCTT
>CALUWM010000014.1 GCA_944324485.1 Candidatus Gastranaerophilales bacterium
ACGTTTAAATGATGTCCGCCTTTTTCAACATAACCATCTAAAAGATTAATTAGGTTTTCTTCTTGTTGTGTTGTCATTTTTATATTCCTTTTCTTTTATTTAAACCAAAAAAGAGGGTGAAACAGGATTTCACCCCTTTATTTTATTATTGAACACTACCGCTGCAACATCCGCAATCAAGCTCAATATTTAAATCTCCCATAAATACATCGTCTTTACCTAAAGCATTAGGAATGATTGAGAATGTATTTGAGATACCGTCTTGAGCGTCATTAAACGGAAGTTTTGCAACTGAAGCCAAAGATGCAACAGCACCATTGCTATCACGTCCGTGCATTGGGTTAGCACCCGGTGCCAAAGGAACACCTGCTTTTCTTCCGTCCGGAGTGTTACCTGTCTTTTTACCATAAACAACATTAGATGTAATTGTTAAAATTGACATAGTAGGAATAGAATTTCTATATGTATAGTGTTTTCTAATCATAGCCATGAATTTTTTAACGATATCTACTGCAAATTGATCAGCTCTATCATCGTTGTTACCATATTTTGGATAATCACCTTCAACTTCATAATCAACAACTAAACCATTTTCATCACGAATTGTTTTAACTTTAGCGTATTTAATAGCTGAAAGTGAATCAGCAACAACTGATAAACCAGCGATACCTGTTGCAAAATAACGTTTTACATCTCTGTCATGAAGAGCCATTTGAGATCTTTCATAACAATATTTATCGTGCATGTAATGAATTACATTTAATGTATTAACATAAAGACCTGCAAGCCATTCCATCATATCTTCATATCTTTCCATTACTTCATCAATATTTAAATATTCAGATGTAATAGGACGATATTTTGGACCGATTTGTTCTTTTAATCTTTCATCTACACCGCCATTAATTGCATACAATAAGCATTTTGCAAGGTTAGCACGAGCACCAAAGAATTGCATTTCTTTACCTACAACCATTGATGAAACACAACATGCAATAGCATAATCATCGCCGTGAGTTACTCTCATCATATCATCGTTTTCATATTGAATTGATGAAGTTTTAATTGAAATATGAGCCGCATATTGTTTAAAGTTATGAGGTAATCTTTTTGACCAAAGAACTGTTAAGTTTGGTTCTGGAGCAGTTCCTAAATTTTCTAGTGTATGAAGATATCTAAATGAGTTTTTAGTAACCATATGGCGACCATCAACTCCAACACCGCCAATTGATTCAGTAACCCAAGTAGGATCGCCTGAGAATAATGAATTATATTCAGGAGTTCTTGCAAATTTAACAAGTCTTAGCTTCATAATGAAATGGTCAATCATTTCTTGAGCTTGTTCTTCGGTTATAACTCCATTTTGCAAATCATGTTCAATATAAATATCAAGGAAAGTTGAAGTTCTTCCGATTGACATTGCAGCACCATTTTGTTCTTTTACTGCTGATAAATAACCAAAATATAGCCATTGGATAGCTTCTTTAGCACTTTGAGCAGGTTTAGAAATATCATAGCCATATATTGCACCTAGCTGTTTCATTTCTTCAAGTGCTCTGATTTGTTCCATGATCTCTTCTTTTAATTGGATTTTTTCAGGAGTCATTTCGCCATCTAGTGAAGCGTGTTGCTCTTTTTTATCCTCAATTAATCTATCAATACCATAAAGTGCTACACGTCTGTAATCACCAATAATACGACCACGCCCGTAAGCATCAGGAAGTCCTGTTAAAATTGCAGCGTGACGAGCTTTTCTCATTTCAGGAGTATAAGCATCAAAAACACCTTGGTTATGGGTTTTTCTGTATTTTGTAAAAATTTCTGAAACTTCAGGATCAACTTCATAACCATAAGATTTGCAAGAAGTTTCAGCCATTCTGATACCACCAAAAGGTTGAAGTGAACGTTTTAAAGGTTTATCTGTTTGAAGACCGACAATTGTTTCAAGGTCCTTATCTATATATCCTGCACCATGAGAAACGATTGTAGATACAACTTTTGTATCCATATCTAAAACGCCGCCATTATCTCTTTCTTGTTTAAATAGATCACAGCATTTTTCCCATAGTTTTGTTGTAGCTTCTGTTGGTCCGGCCAAAAAGCTGGAATCACCATCATATGGCGTATAGTTCTTTTGAATAAAATCACGAACATTAATCTCCGTTTGCCATTTACCAGGTTTAAAATTCATTATTTTCTCCTTCTTTAACTTTCACTTTACTAAAAATTATATCACAAAAATTTTATGTAAAGTTTTATAAAAAATCTTTATTTAATCTTTATAAATTAATCATTTTTCTTGTAATAATCAAACTACAATGCTAGCATTATAATTTGTTATGAAAAAAATACTTTTTTTAATTTTAATAAGTTGTTTTATTCAAACTGCAAATGCTGAAATTATTAAAATTTCAGCCCAAGAAGCTGTTGATATTGCTTTAAATAATAATCTTGAACTTAAATCAAAGAAAAAAGATATTGAAATTAAATATCAAGAAATAAAAATTGCAAACGAACTTAAGAATCCGCAATTTCAATCAAATTTTTTAATGGGAAAAGTTACAAGAGGTAATTCAAGCCAATTCGGGGGCTTTTTACCTATTGAACTTTTTAAGAGAAAACCAAGAAAAGACCTAACTATTGCAGAACTAAATAAATCCCAAGAAGAAATATCAGCATTTGAACATCAATTAAAAATCAAAGTTATGAAAGCATATTTTGACGTTTTATATGCAAAATCTATCTTAAAAGTATACCAAGACAGAGAAAAACTCTTCAATCAAATGCAAAATATATCAAAAACTAAAACCAAAAATAAAAATTATGAAGCCGAACTTTTACAATCAGACATTAAACACAAAAAACAACTTGTTTTTATTAACGGAGCCAAATCTAACCTACTTATGGCACAATTTAATTTAAATGATGTCTTAAACTTAAAAGATGATTCAAAAATGTATGACACCATTGAAAATAGTCTTTTTGATGAAAACTTGGACATTTTAAATATAACTGTCCCCAAATATGAAACAATCGAAGAAAAAGCTTTAAAATACAGCCATACTTTAAAAATTGCTGATAGCGAAATTGATATAGCTAATAAAGATTTAATCATCCAACAACATAAAGTAATTCCTGATATAGCATTAGCCGGCGGGACTGCGTATCAAACAGCGCATCAAACAAAGGGAGAAGCCCTCCCCGGCGCATTTGTAGGAGCATACGTAGATATACCTATCTTAAACCAATACAAACCTGATATAAACAAAGCAAAGGAAGTTATAGAAAAAACAAAAATAAATAAAGAATCCTATGAATGTCACTTAAAAATAGCACTAAAAAAAGACTACAATGAATTTAAATACGCACAAGACAATCTAAAACACTACAAAATAATATTAAAAGACGCATATGGAATGGTAAAATTATATGAAAATAAATATAAAAAAGGGGAAACAAGCCTTTTAAGCGTTATTCAAATTGAAAATGAATATAAAAACACAGTAGGCGATTATTTAAGTGTAATGAAGCTCTTTTTCACTTCCTATCTTGACTTAATGGAAAATATAGGACACGATATTTTGCTTGATGATAACGCATTATAATTAAAATCTTTATTTAATCTTTATAAATTAAATAATAAAATCGTGCTAATATAAAATAATCAGGGAAAAGATGAGGAGAAAAATATGAAAATTCCTATTATTAATTCAAAAAGACAGTATGAAACAATAGCACAAAAAGCGGAAGCTGCCGTTCTTGATGTTATGAGAAGCGGTTCTTATATTCTTGGTGCTAACAATAAAGAATTTGAAAAAGAAATGTGTGAATACCTCGATGTTAAACACGCAGTAACTCTAAATTCAGGAACAGATGCACTTCATTTAGCACTGCGCGCTCTTGATATAGGCGAAGGCGATGAAGTTATTTCAACAGCTTTTACTTTTGTTGCAACATCAGAATCAATCGGAATAGTTGGAGCTAAGCCTGTCTTTGTTGATATTGACCCTGACACATTTAATATTGACGCATCAAAAATTGAAGCAGCAATTACACCAAAAACCAAAGCAATAATCCCTGTTCATTTATATGGTCAACCATGTGATATGGATATAATTACAGATATTGCAAAACGTCATAATCTTTTTGTAATCGAAGATGCTTGCCAAGCAATAGGTGCGGAATACAAAGGTAAAAAAGTTGGTACAATAGGTGATATAGGATGTTTTAGCTTCTATCCTACCAAAAATCTTGGCACAATGGGTGATGGCGGACTTCTTACAACAAATTCTCAATACTTGAAAGATAGAGTTATAGCTCTCAGAAACCATGGCGGTGCTATTCGTTATCACCACGATGAAATTGGAGTAAATTCAAGACTTGATGAAATCCAAGCAGCGATATTAAGAGTAAAATTACCATATATAGACTCTTGGAACAAAGCAAGAAGAGAACATGCCGCATACTACAATGAATTATTCTCAAAATGCGATCTAATAGAAACACCAAAAGAACTTGATAATACTTATTGCGTATATCATCAATACACTGTCAAAGTTCCAAATCGCGATAAAGTTCATCAAATGCTTGCAGACAAAGGAATAGGAGCTATGATATATTATCCAATTCCTCTACATTTACAAAAAGTACATGCTAAATATAACTTCAAAGAAGGCATGCTACCTATAACCGAAAAAAATACAAAACTTGTTCTTTCACTTCCAATGTTTGCAGAAATAACAAAGGAAGAACAGGAAGAAGTAGCTAAAACGCTAATTGAATGTGTTAAAGAAGTAAATTCAACAGTTAGTGTGTAAAAAATACATAATAAAAAACACTCCCTGAATTCAGGGAGTGTTTTTTATTAGATAAAATCTATTATTTAATTGCATCGAGTGCATTATTTTTAATCACTTCAACGCTATCATCATTAAAGAATGTATTATTATCAAGATGAATTCTCTTACCATCTTTAGTTACAACAAAAACAGTAGGGAAACCTTGAACTTCATATTCTTCAACATATTTAGCATTTTTTTGATCTTCGCAATTAACATACGCTACTGCAAAATTATCTTTAATTTTTTTGTCTTTTGTAACTTTATCAAAAGTTTTAATAAATCTTTGACAGAAACCACACCAATCAGTATAGAAAAATACAATCATTGGTTTCTTTGTTGCAATAGCTTTATCAAGACTTCTGCCTTTATCGTATTGTTTTGAAATAACAACAGCTTTAGGTTCCGAAGGAACAGCGCCGCCTTTAAAAGAAATAAGCGATAAAATTAACGAAGAAATTGAAAACAAAAGTGAAATTATAACCAATACAACAAGCAAGGTAAACTTACATTTTTTTTCAACTTTTTCTTCAACTTGATTTTCTTGTGACATATAAAACTCCTTAAAATAAAATAACAATTTACCTATATCATAAAATTTAATTTTTTGAAAGACTTTTATCTACAAATTCTTTCCGCAACATTTTTTATATTTTAAACCCGAACCGCATGGGCATAAATCATTTCTCCCGACTTGTGAATTCTGTTTATCTTCTTTTTTTTCTTCAATTCCTAACATAGCAGAAAACAATTCCGAATTAAAAAGAACAACAACCGGAGAATATACACCTGAATCTATATATGCAGCTTTTGTATTAAACAATAACTCTTCAAGGTTATCAAATTTTGTATTCAAAGCTTCATTAACTACATCAAAAAATTTTTCGTATTTTTCACATGCGTATTTTATAATGCTCGGCGGAATTTTATCACTTGTTAAAAACTCTCTCACGCATTCATTTTTACCCTCAACCTCTTCTTCAAAACACTTAAAAAAAGTTTTCAAAAAAGGAACTATATATAAACCTCTTTTTTTATCCATCCATAAAGCAACATCATAGATTTCTTTGTGCGAAGCAAAACCACCAACTGCATTTTGCATAAAAGTATCGTCATCACAATTAAATTCATCGATTTTCATATACTTATATTGTTTAACATCTTCAATTAATTGACTATATTCTTCCTTTTTTCCTGTTAAACGGTATGTATTAAAAAATTCAATCAAATTATCAACTTTTTTATTTGTTGTTATAACAAATTCTGATGAAAAACATTCACTAAATTTTTCCCTAAAATCCTCTACGCTTTTTTCAAGCTCAAGTTTCTTTTTGTCATTTTTATAGTATGCAGTTTTAGGATTTTGAAGCATATATTTTATTGCTGTTGATGTAGCTTTATATACATCAAACTCAGAAATAACATCGTAAATTTCAAGAATATATTGAACATTGTTTAATTCTATTATTCTGGCTTGTATATAATCAAATTTACCAATTTGTTTTAAATGGTTCATTTTAACCATTGGTATAATTGTTAAATCAACATTAGAAGTTAAACAAGTAACATCAAAAGCATTAGATAAAATCTTATTAACCTTAAAAACAGAGCAAAAAGAATTCAAAAGGGCATCAATAACTTCATCATAGGTCTTATTGTTTCTTCTATAATATTCTAAAACCCTAAGGCCGCTTTGCATCTTCATATCCAAAACATATTGGATTATTACATTATTAAATTCTTTTTCAGATTCTATCTCAATACCATTTATTTCAAGATATTGCTGAAAATCATCAGCCAAGACTTTATCATTAGCAACAAAATCCAAAATACTTTCCATTGTTTTGCTAATTATGTTTAATGTATCAATAACTCCTGCCATTAATTTCCCCTCTTTAAATAGATTAAATATTCTATATTTTTACTTTTTGCACCTTGAATAGGGCTTTCTGTTAACCCTAAGGTTAAAAAACCAATATTTTCACAATATTCTTTTATGTCTTTAACTATTTTCATTCTTGTTTTTTCATCTTTTACAACCCCGCCTTTATCAATTTCATCTTTTCCAGCTTCAAATTGAGGTTTAATTAAAAGAACACACTCGGAATTTTTTGCAATTAACTTTTCACAATTTTCCAAAACTTTTTTTATTGATATAAAAGATAAATCCATACTCATAAAAGTAGGTAGATTTTTATCATCAAGTTCATCTGTTCCGTATACATCTTTAAAAGAACAGTTTTTTACGTTTATTTTTTCAATAGATTTAATTCTTTTATCATTTCTTAATTTCCACGCCAACTGATTGTACCCGCAATCAAGAGCATATACAAATTTAGCGCCATTTTGCAACATGCAATCACAAAACCCGCCTGTTGAAGCTCCCATATCAATACAAATTCTACCCTCTAAATTAATGTTAAATTCTTTTATTGCATGAGCCAACTTCAATCCACCTCTTGAGACATATGGAATTGAATCTATTTCAATATTTGCAGGTTTTTCAGGATTAAACAAAATGTCTTCATCAAACATTGTGCCAGATTTTGTTACAATTTCACCATTTATTTTAACATTATGTGCCAAAATATTAGCACTGGCAGCACTTTTTGTTTCAAAAAAACCGTGTTCAAAAAGTATTAAATCTAATCTTTTCTTTGTCATTTTAACTATTCTTGAGAAAGATACCTTTCCTCTTGAAGGGCAACTCCTACTATATTACTGGATAATAAAGATGCTTTTTTGATTGGTCCGTTTGGTTCAAATTCAACCATTTTTACTTCTGTTGAATTAATTAAAGTTTTTAAATCCTCATAAACTTTTTGCGCATTATCAAAATATAAAACCATAGGATTACTTACATCGCGACAAAAAACTAAAACTGCCATTCTTGTCTTGATTGTTCCTTGAATTTGTTGTTGAGACATTTATACCTCCTCTAAATTAAAAAATTCTCTTGCATTTTTTGCTGTCTGCGTTACAACACTATCATAAGGTATATTTTTAATTTTAGCAATTTCTTTCGCAACAAAGCCGATATACTTAGGTGAATTTTCCTCTCCTCTAAATGGATGCGGGGCAAGATAAGGACAATCTGTCTCAAGCATCAAATCCGATAAATCGACATTATACGCTACTTCCTTAATTGTTTTTGCATTTTTAAAAGTAACAACTCCGCCAAGTGCAATTTTATAACCCAATTTAGTACATTCCAGCATAAATTCAGATGAACCCGAAAAACAATGCAGAAGAACTTTTTCTACTTTTTCAGATTTCAAAATCTCAAGCGTATCAAAATGAGCATCCCTATCATGAACTACAATAGGTAAGTTCAACATTTTTGCTATTTCTATTTGATTAATAAAACAATGTTTTTGAATATCTTTATTTTCTTTTGTATAATGGTAATCTAAACCGATTTCGCCAATTCCAACAACTTTTTTATCATTAGCAAGACTTATAATTTTTCTTGCTGTTTCATCATTAAATTTTTCACAGTCTTCAGGATGAACTCCTAAAAGAGCATAAACTTTATCATATTTATGACAAATCTCAAGAATATTTGTAAAATCATCTTCTGATGCAGAAGGTATTATTATTTCACCCACTCCGGCTTTTCTCGCTTCAATTATACCTTCATCAGGATTCTTTAACATATTTATATGTGCATGAGTATCTATAAGCATAATATAAGTTTAACAAAAAAATTTCTTTAAAGAAGTAAATAATATCTTTACAAATTTATAAAAAATCAATTAATACTTGACAATTCAATTTATATGTAAACTAACAATTTATTTTATATAAATAATTCAGGTCCCAGTCGGGACCCGAATTTTAAGCTAAAATATCAAGTTTTAAACCGTCTCGAGTTAATGAACGAACCTCGTTACAGTTGATATTTAACTTTTCCCCTTTGCTTAAATTTGTAGTATTTTTATAAGCTCCTTGGGGATTCAAGGCAATTGGATTTGAAACCATTGTCTTGCCTGCGATTGCTTTAAGCGGTTGAATCATAATGCCTCCCTTGCTTAAAAAGCACACACTTACTACAAGTAGTATAACACAATAATAACAAAACCGAAACATCATTTTTTTTGCTCAAAATATAAAATTTTATATTATAATTTCTTTATGAAAGAAAAAATTATAGCAATAGTCGGACGTCCTAATGTCGGAAAATCCACACTGGTAAACAGAATAGCAGGAAAAAGACTTTCTATCGTTGATGATAAACCAAACATCACAAGAGATAGAATATATATCGATGCACAATGGCAAAATAAAAATTTTATCTTAATAGATACCGGTGGTATTGTTGAAGGTAATGATGACGAATTTGTCAAAAATATTAACTCTCAAGTTAACCTTGCAGTTGAAGAAGCAGATACAATATTGTTTATAGTTGATGCTAAATCAGGATTAAATCCTTATGATTATGATATAGCAAATAAATTAAGACAAACAAAAAAAGAAATTCTACTTGTCGTTAATAAAGTTGACTCTAACTCGCAAAATGATTTAGCAAGCGAATTTTGGGCGCTCGGCTTTGACAATATGTATCCCTTAAGCGCACTCCATGGTGATTGTGGCGTTGGCGATCTTTTAGATGTTATTACAAAGGATATAAAAACAGAAGAAAAAACAGAACAAGAAGAAAATAAACCCCTAAAAATAGCCATAGTGGGAAAACCCAATGCAGGAAAAAGTTCAATATTAAATAATCTTTTAAAAAAAGAAAGAGCAATTGTAAGCGATGTTTCCGGCACTACAAGAGACAGCATAGATGAAGAAATCATATATGATGATAAGATTTTTCGCTTAGTTGACACTGCAGGAATCAGAAAAAAATCCAAAGTAGATTATGGCGTTGAAATGTTTGCAGTTGATAGAGCAATAAGAGCAATAAGGGAATGCGATGTGGCACTCCTTGTAATTGACGCTAAAGAAGGCTTATCAGACCAAGATAAAAAAATTGCCTCAATATGTGAAGAAGCAGGCTGTGGTTTAATTTTGGCATTTAATAAATGGGATTTAATTAAAAATGTACAGACTCACAAATTTGAAGAAGATATAGAAAAAGAAGCGCCCTTTTTAAATTATGCTCAAAAGATTTTTATCTCCGCCAAAACAGGTCAAAGACTTGAACAGATATTTAAAATGGCAATCGAAGTTCAAAAAGAACGTGAAAAAAGAATTTCAACAGGTTTGTTGAATAAAGTTATAAATGAAGCTTTTGATTTAAATCCTCCAACGTCAATCAAAGGCAAGCTTTTAAAAATATATTATTCAACTCAAGCAAAAATAAACCCTCCGACTTTTGTAATATTCATAAACAATAAAGATTTAATACAAGAACATTATAAAAGATATATAAATAAAAAATTAAGAGAAAACTTCGGTTTTAAAGGCGTACCTATTGTTGTTTCGTACAGACAAAAAGGAGATAAACAGTGAATTTAACCATATATATACTAATATTTTCAATAATTGCATATTTAATCGGCTCTATTCCCACAGGATATCTTATAGTTAAAGCAAAAACCGGAGACGATATAAGAAAAATAGGTTCAGGTTCAACGGGTGCCACTAATGTTAAAAGAGTTCTGGGCAAAAAATGGTTTTTCATAGTTATGCTGTTAGATGCAATAAAAGGAGCAATTCCTGTTGTTATAGGAAAAATTCTAACACCTTATACAAATGACAAAATAGGCATCATTGCTGTTTGCTGCGCTGTTTTTGTTATCATAGGTCATTCAAAACCAATTTTTCTTCAATTCAAAGGCGGAAAATCAGTTGCTTCCGGAGTTGGAACAATTTTAGCCCTTAATCCTTTTGTAGGAATCTCAATAGCTATAATTTGGGGAATCATTACTTATATTTCAAAATATGTTTCATTGGGTTCAATAATAGCTTTGATTTTGTCACCAATTCTAATGTATTTATTTAAAAACCCGCTTTGTTATATTATATACTGCGCTATTGCAGCCATCTATATAGTATATTTGCACAGGGAAAACATAAAACGTCTTGTAAAAGGTGAAGAAAATAAAGTTAGATAAAAAGAGCCTTTTGGCTCTTTTTACTTAGCATTTAAAAATGTTTGAACATTTGTTGTCAGGCTTTCTTCTTTAATTTTCCACTTATCACCTTGTTTTGTAAATATAAAATAGCAAGGCAAACCATCTTTATCATTTCTTGGAAGTCTTGTTGCTGTTAATTTATAATCATTATCAACCTTTTGCACTTTTCGGTTTTCATATCTGTTTGTGTATCTTACTGTTTTAGCAAGCGCAGCACGACTTTTTAACTCATTTAAATATCTGTCAAAAGGGATAACTATAACTTTTTGCCCACCTTGTTTTTTATTTACTACACGTAAAATTTTTGCATTAGGTGCATAATAAGAAGGAAGAGAAGTAGAATATGTATTTGCAGCCTGAACATATTTATCAAAAACCGCCAATATATCCTCTTTATCTCCGGCAAAAACCGATGTTGAAAATGCAAACATCATAGCTAATATAAAAAATATTTTCTTCATTTTTCCTCCAAAAACCAACGGTCTTTATCATTATACACCAAATAAATATAATTTAACCAGATAAACGGGTAAATATTTAAATACAAGCTAAAATATTGATATATTTTTACAAATATTTTTTAAGATACTCACCTGTGTAACTATTTTTACATTTTATAATTTGCTCCGGAGTGCCTTTAAAAACAACATTGCCACCAGCATCTCCACCTTCGGGTCCTAAATCAATAATCCAATCAGAACATTTAATTATATCCATATTATGTTCAATGATTAAAACGGTGTTTCCGTTATCTGCCAACTGTTGAAGCATTTTCATTAATTTATCAATATCGTAAAAATGAAGCCCTGTTGAAGGTTCATCAAGAACATACAAAGTCTTTCCCGTTGCCCTTTTATTCAATTCAAGAGCTAATTTTACTCTTTGAGCTTCACCGCCTGATAAAGTTGTTGCACTTTGTCCAAGTTTTATATAATCCAATCCAACATCATATAAAGTTTGTAATCTATTTGCAATTTTTGGAACATTTCTGAAAAAATCTAATGCCTCTGCAACACTCATCTCAAGAACATCAGCTATATTTTTACCTTTGTATTTAACTTCAAGAGTTTCCTGATTATAACGTTTTCCTTTGCAAACATCGCAAGTAACATAAACATCAGATAAAAAATTCATCTCAATTTTTAAAAGTCCATCACCGGAACATTTTTCACACCTACCGCCTTTAACATTGAAAGAAAATCTACCCTGTTTATAACCTCTCATCTTTGCTTCTGGGGTTTGAGCAAAAAGCTCTCTTATATGCGTAAAAACTTCTGTATAAGTTGCAGGATTTGATCTCGGAGTTCTTCCGATTGGTGATTGATCAACTATAACCAACTTATCTATGTTCTGAAAACCTTTGATTATATCAACACCTTGGGGCTTTGGTTTATTTTTTAAGAGTTCATGACGAGCATATTCAGAAATAATATCGCCAACAAGAGTTGATTTACCTGAACCCGAAACACCGGTTATTGCAACAATTTTACCCAATGGAATATTTACATCAATATTTTTTAAATTGTTTAAATGGGCGTTTTTAACTTCCAAAAACTCTCCGCTGCCTTCTCTTCTTTTTTTTGGAACAGGAATTTTTCTCTCTCCTGAAAGATATTGACCCGTTAAAGATTTTGAACAATTTTTAATATCATCAATCGAACCTGATGCAACAATTTTTCCGCCTTTGACACCAGCATAAGGTCCAATATCTACAATATAATCAGCAGCCTTCATGGTGTCTTCATCATGTTCAACAACAATCAAAGTATTTCCAAGATTTCTTAATTTTAAAAGGGTGGAGATTAGCATATTATTGTCTCTTTGATGTAAGCCTATTGAAGGTTCATCAAGCACATATAAAACTCCGGATAAACCCGAGCCAATTTGTGTTGCAAGACGAATCCTTTGAGCCTCTCCACCCGATAAAGTTCCAGAAGAACGAGCAAGGGTCAAATATCCTATACCAACATCCATCAAAAATTTTAATCTTGCACGTATCTCATCAAGTATTTGTTTTGCAATTTTTAACTTAAATTCATCTAAAGTTAAGTATAATTCTTGAATAAAATCATACTCTTTTACAATAGACATCGAACAAAATTCAAAGATATTCTTTTCTTGTATTTTAACACTCAAAGCAAAGCTGTTTAATCTACCACCACCACAGGCCTTGCAAGGGTTTGAAATCATATATTTTTCTATTTCTGCACGAACAATATCTGAATCAGACTCGTATTTTTTCATTAAATAAGGAATGACACCCATATAGCTCATAACATGAGTCCTATAATTTTTTGTACCAAAATCAGCATACCTTATTTTAATCTTTTCATCACCGTTGCCATATAAAATTATCCCTTTTTGAGCAGGAGTCAATGATTTGAATGGTTTATCAAAATCAATATTATAATGTTCACAAACACTTTCTAAAATATCAGAATAGTAAGGATTTGTTGTTTTTGCCCAAGGATATATTGCTCCTTGCTTTAAAGATTTCTCGCTATCAGGCACAACCAAATCCGGACTTATTTCATAATGTGCTCCGATTCCATGACAAACAGGACAAGCTCCATAAGGATTATTAAAGCTCATCATTCTCGGAGTCAACTCTTCAAAACTAATATTGCAATCAGGACAAGCTAATTTCTCAGAAAATATTATATCCTTATTATCATTGATTTTATTAACAATCAACAGTCCATCCGCACGCATAAGAGCAGTTTGAGCAGAGTCAAAAATTCTTGATTTTGCACTTTCTTTGACTATTATTCTATCTACAACAATTTCAATTGTATGCTTTTGAGTTCTGTTTAAATCAATTTCATCCTCTTCCAAATTATAAATAGTTCCATCTATTCTAACCCTAACAAATCCTTCCGTTAAAAGACCCGACAGTGTTTGTTTATATTCGCCTTTTTTCGAACGAATTACAGGAGCCAAAATAAGGATTTTTTCTCCTTCAGGCAAGCTCATTATTTTTTCAACAATTTCATCTATTGTTTGAGTTACAATTTTTCGACCGCATTTAGGGCAATGAGGAACGCCAACACGAGCATACAAAAGTCTTAAATAGTCATAAATTTCTGTTATTGTTCCAACAGTAGAACGAGGATTATTTGAGGTTGATTTTTGATCTATTGAAACAGCAGGAGAAAGCCCATCAATACGTTCAACATCAGGTTTATCCATTTGACCTAAAAATTGCCTTGCATATGTTGAAAGACTTTCCACATAGCGCCTTTGACCTTCAGCAAAAATTGTATCAAACGCAAGAGAACTTTTCCCTGAACCCGATACACCCGTAAAAACCGTTAACTCATTTTTTGCTATTTTTAAATTTACATTATCAAGATTATGCTGGTTTGCACCATAAATTTCAATAAAATCGTTCATAATAAAATTATAACATCAAGGAAAATATTGTATAAAAATCAAAAATATTTTAACTTTTATTAAATTTTTTTGTTTGTTTTATCATGTTTTTGTTACAATTTATAAGCGAGTATAACAAAATAAAAAAGGAAACAAAAATGTCAATCAACTTGAAAAACAAACAAGAAATTATCAAAAAATTCGGAAAAACCGAAAAAGATAGCGGCAATATTGAAGTTCAAATTGCAATGCTTTCTCAAAAAATCTCTGAACTAACAGAACACTTAAAAACTAACAAAAAAGATTTCCAAGCAAAAAGAGGTCTTTTAGTTATGGTTGGAAGAAGAAAAGGTATGCTTACATATCTTAAAAATGCAAATCTTGAAAAATACCGTGCATTAATAAAAGAATTAGGCATCAGAGGTTAAAATTAAAAATAAATTTCAAGTTAAATGCTACAAGAGTTATACCTTGTAGCATTTTATTATTAAAATATAAAAACTTATAAACCAAGGCTTGCCTTTGATATCCTCAAAAGCAAGCCTTGCGGAGAGAAAGTTATAACTGTTTAGTTATTTTAGCCGCCAAGTAAAGAAAGTGCTGTTTGCTGCATACTATTTGCAACTGATAGAATTGACACATTAATTTGTTGCATTATTTGTTGCGAAGTTAAGTTTGTCGCCTCTTCAGCTATATCAGTATCGGTATAAAGACTTTTGGCTGATTCAAGAGACTCTATACGAGTAGACAAACTATCGTATGAACTTTCCATTCTGTTTTCGTAAGCTCCCAATAAGCCCCTTCTGGTTGCAAGCTCAGAAATTGCATCTTGAACAGCCGCCAAATAATTCCTACAATTTTCATTAGACGGATCAAAAGCAGGATCATCAGGATTTAAATTATCCGGCAGCAATGCACCTAAAGCACTTACGTGACAATCAGTTAAAGCAGGTGAAATATCTAATGTTGATAATTCTGTTTCATCTGGTCCCATCTGAACTATAATCTGAGCATTTTCAGCGGAGCCATCCAGCATTGTCCTGCCATTAAAATTTGTTGATTCAGCCAATCTGTTGATCTCATCCAGACGCTCTACAATCTCTCTTACCGCTGCAGTTCTTGAATTAATGTCATTTGTGTCATTTGCCATGTTAGTTAACAAATCATTAATTCTCTGAAAATGATCGCCAATTGATACCATTCCATCTTCAGCAACATTCAAATAACTTTCAGCTGTTTGAATATTATTCATTGCCTGTCTTGAACTGCTGATAAATGCTTTCATGTTCTCAGAAATTACAAGCCCTGCTGCATCATCACCTGCCCTGTTAATTTTTAAACCCGAAGATAATCTTTCCATTGTGGAAGTTAAATCACTTGTTACGCTATTAAGTTTCATGCGGGTAACGAATGCAGGTACATTTGTCCCTAATGTGATAGCCATTTTTTTCTCTCCATTTTTTCCACACTTTCTATATCGAAAATATTTTTTTATACTTTAGTATATTGTTTTCATACTTTAGTATAAAAAAATAAGCAAAACTCAATACTAGCAATGCTTTTAAGAACTTTAAAATTAATTTAAAATATCCTACAAATGTATGAGAAAAGTTATTTTATGTGTTAAAATTATAACGTTATGCCACATTTTTTAATACAAAAAGAAGAAATTAAAGAAAATTTTATTGAATTAAATGATAATGAAAACCTTTTTCATCTAACCAAAGTACTAAGAGTTAAAATTGGTGAAGAAATTAAATTTATAGATGCCAACCAAATAATTTATCTAACTAAAATAATAGATATTAAAAAAAACTTTATAAAAGCAGAGATAATTGAAAAATCTAAAAGTGAAAGGGTTTTAAAAACCGAGCTTTGTCTTGTTCAATCTATTCTAATGTCAGACGCCCAAAACTCAGCAATCGCGAATGCAACTCAATCTGGAGTTAAAGAAATTTATCCCGCTTTTTCAGACAATGTCTCTGCACCATTAAACTCAACAAAAAACAAAACAAATAAATGGGAAAAAATAGCTCTCGAAAATTTTAAACAATGCGAAAGAGCAGATATTCCAATAATCCATGAAGTTTCTGATTTAAAAACAGTTCTCAAAAATTTCAAAAAAGAAAACATTCTAATTTTTGCAGAAAAATTCGAAAACACAGACATTAACAACTGTCTTGCTGACATAAACAAAAATGAAAAAATAGCAATTGTAATAGGACCTGAAGGCGGATTTTCAGACTGCGAATTCAACTACTTTAAAGAACAAAATTATAAATTAATAAGTCTGGGAAAAATGATATACAAAGCACCAAATGCCATTACGGCGGCAATTTCAAATATTATAACAAGAATTGAATAGATATGTTTAAAGATGATGTTTTAAATTCTATAAATAAAATCACAAAAAATGAAGAAATTTATCTTGTAGGAGGTTATTTAAGGAATTACTTTCTAAAAAAAGAAATTTCAAAAGATAGAGACTTGGTTTGTATAAACAATGCAAAAGAAATTGCAAAAGAAATTGCAAAAGAACTAAATGCAACATTTATAGAACTTGACGAAAAAAATCAGATATATAGAGTTGTATTACAGGATAAAGAAAATTATTTTGATATTTCTAATGCGCTTGAAAATGATATTCTAAAAGATGCCAAAAGAAGAGATTTTACTATAAACTCAATATTTTATGACATAAACAAAAAAGAAATCTACGATCCCCTCAATGGCATTAATGATATTAAAAACAAAATAATAAAAACATCCAATTTAAACAATCTTGACGAAGATCCTCTAAGATACTTAAGAATGTATCGTTTTATGTCGCAAACAGGATTTAGCATAGAAAAAAATCTTGAAATATATTCAAAAAACAATTTTAAAAAAGTCCTAACTTGTGCCAAAGAAAGAATAAATTATGAAATTTTACAAATTTTTTCAGGCAATTTTTTAACGGAAACACTCTTAAAAATGCACGAAAACAATGAACTGGAAGTAATTTTTCCTTTCGTCAAAGAAATTAAAAGAATTCCCCCAAATTCTCATCATCATCTTGACTTAGTCAATCACTCAATAGAAACCGTAAAAAATATAAGAACAAACAATCCACTGCTAAAAATAGCGGCTTTTTATCATGATATTGGAAAACCCTCTACATGGACAATTGAACCCCAAGGAAGACACCGTTTTATAGGTCATGACATAAAAGGAGCTGAGCTTGCAAAAAAAGAATTATACGAACTCAAATTTTCAAACAAACAAATTGCATACATATCAAAAATGATAAAATACCACATTTATCCTGCTAGCCTAATAAACTGTAACGACAACAAAAAAGCATATGCAAGATTTATAAGAAAACTTGGTAATGAAACACCGGATATTATAGAACTATCAAGAGCTGATAGGCTTGCAGCACAAGGTGAAGCAGTAAGCAAAGAAATGATTAATATGGCTTTAGACCACTTAAACAAGCTTTTAAATTACTACATCGAAATTCAATCAATTATCAAAAATCCAAAAAGTCTTTTAAACGGCAATGAAATTATGAAAATTTTAAACATAAAGCCTTCAAGAAAAATTGGAATAATAATACAAATGATACAAGAAGCGCAACTATCGGGAGAGATTACAACAAAAGAAGATGCGATTAACTATATAAAAAATATAAAATAAAGCCGTTAAATTTCTTTAACGGCATAAAATTAAACAATAGAGGAGAATAAGGAAAACTTCTCTTGACTTTACTCAGCAGCAAATATATGAGCTGCAAAAGCAAGTCTGTTATCAGCTGATAGCATTGGAAATTCTTCTTCAAGTACGTCTGCTATTTTGCCTACACCGGTTTCAAATTCACCCATCATGGCTTCAATATCTGCTATTCTGTCTTCCGTTAAAAATTCCGCAGGATTTACTTCTTTTTTAGACACAATATTAACTTGTGCCAAATTTTGTAGTCCCTGCGTTTCCATAGCACCAAGCATCTTTTCAGGATTAAATGTGCTAATGCTTTCCTTTCTTAATTCTTCCGCTTTGCTTTCTTCCGGTCTTTCTTCTTTTGCCTGTCTTGCACCAGAATTACCAATCGAAAAATTGCCAAATCTCACCTGATTAATGTCCATTGTCGAAGCTCCTTATTCCTATATCTTTATTGTCTACATAAGGAGTATCGTCAAATATTCAAATAAACTTTAGGATTCAAAAAAATCTTTTTACAATTTGTTACATTATTCTTTTGATTTTTTTACAATCAAATAAAACTCTTGTCCTTCTTTAATATCTACTTGATGCCCATATTCAACATAAGATAAAAAAGAATCATCATAAACTTGTTTTACTCCGGATTTAAGCCTGTTATCTTCTTTATTTTCTTTCACTCCATCAACAAAAGACACTCCGTATGAAAATCCGGTAACAAACAAATTTCCTACTGTGCTCACTGCTTTTTTTGCTATTTTTTTTGGAGGAGTTTTTTTCACTTCTTCAACAGATAAAACTTTTTGAGCGTACTTTGCAACCATTTTAGGCTTTATTTCATGTGTTCCTTTTTTATCAGAATAACTTACAACATCAAAATAAATCTTAGCATCTCTTTTTGCCCTTGTTGGTTTAGTTATTTTTTTTAAAGTACAGTTTAAGATATCTCCTCTTAGCATATAAACATCGTTTAAAATTCCATCTTCAATTAACATAACTTGAAAATTAGCCGTGGGGTTGACTGTACTAAAATCATTCATAGCACTAACATGTAATTTATCTGCCGCAAAAACAGGACTCATCATTATTAACATCAAAAAATATATTATTTTTTTCATAATACTAACCCAAAAAACTATTCCTAATATAATTTATAGCACATGGCAAAATAATTAAAATGATTAATTTAAAGTATATAATTTACTCATCTGCTAAGATGCCAATTTATCAATAAACTTATAATATCCGGACATAAATCCTTCTTTATGTTCTTTTTGATATTTTTCAAGTTCTTCTTTGGTCATTTTCCTAGATGGCATTCCGGTAAGTATTCTTGAAACCGAATCAGTCAAAATCGTGCTCAATGCAACCACAATAGCAGCAGATTTTATAGAACTGTTGTATTGTTTTTGGAATAAACTGTTAAGTGAGCCTGATATTATTATTTGAACTGTCATTCTAAAGAACTTATTTATTCCTCTTAATCTGGCATCTTTTTGAGCTTCATATTTTGTGCTTCCATTTCTTATAGACGAATTAAATTCATCATTCATATTAAACCACATGCCGGATAAAGTACCCAAAGTCTGTGCTGCTACTGCTATTTTAGAATTATTACAAGATGATGAAGTAACATTATTATTTGATAATAAACGCATTTTATCAAAATACTTCATAAACTCTTCTTTAGCTTTATCTTTATCTGGATATTTTTCTTTAAATTCCATAAAGGTTTTATATATATTTTTTATTCCATATTCATCTTTTATATATTCACTCTTTTGCTTTGCAGGAGTTTTTCTTATTGCATCAATAAACTTAGAAAACATTTTATAAGGATATGAAACAAGTTCTTTAACAAACCTAAAAGGAGCAGTCTTTAATGCCTTTAAGTCCTTAAGTTTAACTTCTATACCAAATATTTTTTTAGTTTTATAATCTCTTCCGATAATGATTTCATTTGAATTAGACTTAATATCATATAATGCACGATTAAATTTTGTAGTTAGACAATATTCTTTTCTACCCCCTAATATATTCATTAACTCTTCTAAATCTTCTTTTTTTGCAACTATATCTTCTGTTACACTTTCATTAAATTTATTAGATTTTTCTTTTAATTTATTACCAATAATTTCTCCGACTTTTGTATGACCCTTTAAAAAACTTAAAAAATACCCAGCTGCAATACTTGTTGCGCAAAATAAAAGAATATTTTTAAAACTTAATAAAGGTTTTTTATTATTCGTTTTAGTTTTTAAAGTTTGTTTCTTTTCTTCTAACTCTTTTATTTTATTTTCTCTGGCTGCATTCATATATTCATTCATAGTCAAATTTGAAGAATTATTTTTATCCTCAGCTACTTTAATTCTCCTAATGGGCATTTTACTTGTTTTTCTTGAAACTATACGAGATACTAAACCTATTAATGTACCTATTACAGCAGAACCCCAAATGCTCTTATTAACTGTTTTTGAAAAACAAGCAAACACTGCAAATTGAGTCAATGCTTCACAAATATTTTCTTTTATTTCTTGACCCTGTTTTAAATACTGTTCTTTTCTTGCTTCTTCTTTGGTTTTTCCTTTTTGAATAGATTTATTATAAAAATCATTTCCCAAAAACAAAGCAGCAGTAAAGCCTGAAACTATCCTTGCCCAAAATCTTTCTTTTTTAGTATCATAAACTGCCTTATCATCCGCCATTGAGCTATTTAATAATTCATTTAGTTTACTGTTAATTTTGATACTGGCTTGATTACAGCCATTATTACACATTATTTCAAAATTTTTCTCTGATGGGGAAATCCCTTTAAGAGCATTTATACCGTTTTCTTGCATCCCTTGAAGAGCCCTTATTGTATCTTCAAGCTCAACAGACTCTCTATATTGTTGTAAAAATTTAGAATTATTTAAAGCAGAATCAGGAAATTTTTTACCTATGGCATCAATTATATCCATAGGTATACCCAAAAAAGATTTTAATCCGCTTATTACTTTTCTTTTTTTTGAATCATCAAGGATAAATTTATTTCCATCGATTGTTTGGGTATTATTACCTACCCTTTCAAGTAATCTATCATATAGTCCACCCATCCCCTTATTAATAGAATTTTTTACACGTAGCAAATCATCAGCACTTTGTACAACCTTGCCTTTAAATTGCATATTAGATTTACTAAAATTTAAATTAACGTTTTTCATAAAAAAGCTTGTATCGAAAATTAAAGTTTCTACAAGCTTTATAATGTATGTAAATATAATAAATTGCATTAAAATAACAATTTATTAATAAATATTAACAAATTAAAAATTAATCAGGAAAATAAAAATCACAAAGTTCCATTAGTGCCGTTACTCGGGGTTTTTCCGGTTCAGAATTTATATTCGAGGATCTACGCTTACCATTATTAAATCTTTCTTCAGGCGGTTCTGCTAAAATTTCATTAATCGTATTTGTTTTCAATCCAAATAAAGTTAATCCTTCTTTATCTTTTATAGGTAAATTCTTATACAAATCGGATACGCTTACTTCAAGTCCATTTTTAATAAGAAATTCTGCATCTATATTAGCTGCTATTCTTCCGTCAGGCAATGTATATGCTTCAATAAACTCAGCTTCATCTATACTTTTAAAAAATTTTTGTGGATAATAGCCTTCATTCTCTACCCATTTTGCCGCTTTGTTTCTGGTTTCTTCGTCTCTAAATTTCCCAAAACTTACTTTTTTTGGATTGTACCTATTCATTGAAATCGGTGAAATTCTCATAACCTAACAACCTCTCTTTATTTACTACAAACCTCATATTACAAAAATAATAGAAATCAAAAACAAATGCAATAACTAAATTATATAAATTATATTTTTATATAATATAAACACCTAAAACGCACTTATAAACAATTCAAACGTACATTAAGAAATGTTACTAAACAAACTTACAATAAAAAATAAATCAAAGTTAATCATATATATTAAAATAAAAATCTGGGTCCGGTGGGACTCGAACCCACGACCAATTGATTAAGAGTCAACTGCTCTACCAACTGAGCTACAAACCCAGAACATGTATACTATAAAATAAGTTTGTGTTAAAATCAAGTCAAATGTCCACGTAGTTCAGATGGATAGAACGTCACCCTCCTAAGGTGAATGTCGGAGGTTCGAATCCTCTCGTGGACATTCTTTTAATGCTTATAAATTATCCGAAATGAATATCAAAACACTTTTTTCTCAAGTATTTTTCAATATAAATTTAAAGTTTTATTTTATACGAAATTAATTAACAAAAAATATTATTCACAAGTATTAAATAAATAAAACGAGAGAAAAACTATGCTAACACCAATACAAAACATTACTTTTACGCTGTCAGGAATTAAAAGACAACCTAAGAAAAACAAAAAAATATGCAAAGAATGCACTCCTTTACATTTATCAATATATTCAAAAAACGTTAATTTTAAAGGATATTATCAACCACATCAACCCAGTTTTCAAGACACATTAAATGAAAACTACTTTCAATTACCAAAAATTAAATTTAAAGATGGCTCAACTTATCAATTAAGACCTGACCAACACCAACTTGAATGTGCAAAAAAATTATATAAAGGCGACTCTGTGGTCTTCTGTGCACCCACAGGAACAGGTAAAACCGCAGTAGCGCACTATGCAATAACATCAAACTTAAAAAAAGGCAAAAAAACAATATACACAACCCCCCAAAAAGCACTTGCTAATGATAAACTAAGAGAATTTAGAAAAATATACGGAACAGACAATGTAGGGCTTCTAACCGGAGACATAAAAATAAACACAAACGCACCTATCCAAATAATGACAACGGAAATATACAACAATCAATCAAGCGAGTTAAAAGAAAACTCAAAAAACATTGGAACTGTCATTTTTGACGAGGCTCATTATATTTCAGATGAAGACAGGGGTAACGTTTGGGAAAATTCAATTATAAACACTCCTTTTGATAAAATTCAAATTTTATGTTTATCTGCAACGATAGGAAATAGCGATGAACTTACAAATTGGATACAATCCTTAAGTACCAAAAGGCAAGTATCAAAAATAGAGGTCAATCCAAAAGAAAGATTTGTCCCTCTTGTCTGGTATATACACCAAGAAAATGAAGATATAAATGCCCCTAAATTCATACCAATTAAAGAGGGGTTTATTAATTTAGATAATTTAGATTCAAAAAATCCAACAGAAAGACAAAAAAGAGCACTTGAAGTAATATTTAAAGCTCAAAACGACATAGATGAATACTATGAAATGACTTTTGAACAATATGAAAAAGAAGCCAACAAACTAAAATCATACTTTAAAAACAAAGGAGAAATCAACGAAGATGATTTTAGAGAACTTTTAAGCAGCAACTATCCAAAACTAAATAAAGTTCAAAAAGAAGAAATTATACAATTCTTAATTGATACAGAAAACCAACAAATCAAAAAATTACACCCAAAACATCACGAAGACAACTATAAAAGCCTTATTCAAGATTTACAAGAAAGCGACATGCTACCTGCTTTAATATTTAAATTATCCAAAAAAGCATGCAGTGATATTGCACAAACTTTAAAAGAAGAAAAAGTTGACCTTACAACAGACGAAGAAAAAGAACAAATTTCAAAAATCATACAAGATTACCTATCTAGAAATATCTATCTTGGAGTAAATTTTGATAAGGAAATGCTTTTAAAAGGTTTTGCTTTTCATCATGCAGGAATATTACCTTCATACAAAAAACTTATTGAAGAACTATTTTCAAAAAAATTATTAAAAGTTGTAATTGCAACTTCTACACTTTCAACAGGTATAAACATGCCTGCTAAAACAACCGTAATCTCAGACACTTCATTTAAAAAATATAACCCGCTCACAGAAGAAATTGAATATTTTGACCTATCTGCAAATGATTTTCATCAAATGACAGGAAGAGCCGGACGAAGAGGAATTGACTCATTAGGAAACGCTGTTTTGTATAACTTAAGAACACCTGATTATGGCTTTGAAAAACCTAAAAATAAACAAACAGAAAAACAAAAAGAAGAAAAACCTGATGAACTTCAAAAAGCATATGAATTAATTAATTCACAAGCAGACAACTTAAGAAGCTACTATAAACCCGATTGGCAAATACTTGCTAAATATTTTGAAGACAACTCCGATATGGATAAACTAAAAGAAATAATTGCTTCTTCATTTAAAATTTATTTATCAAAAGACCCCGAAAAAACCAAACGTTCACTTTTAAACAAATTTGAAAATTATAAACAAGTTCTTTTGAAACAAGGTTTTGTCCAAAAAGACAACAAAAATCAAATTACAATAACTCCAAAAGGAAGAATTTTAACCCTTAGTCAAGGATTAAATCCTCTTATGCTTGCAAGTTTAATATATGACGAAAAATTAAAAAATCTTAACTATGCACAATTATGTCAAATAATAAGCTACATTGCAGGTTCATCAGAACAAAAAGAAACGGAAGAAATGCCGATTTTAATCGATCAAAGGCTTTCCGGTATATTAAAATATGAAGCTGATTTTGAAAGCCAAAAAACTGATTTCGATGAAGCAAGAAAAATATATGAAGAAACAGAAAATAAAATCATTAGAAGCTTAATGGAAAGCAAAATTTCTCCAAAAGAAATCGTTTATTCAGATAGCTTTTCAGGATATTGCGGCTATCTTTGGGCACATTTAAACGATAAAAACGATGATTCAACAATTTCCAATTTCAGAAAAATAACCGGTTCAGGTTACAATCCTTTAACTCAAAAACAAATTGCCGATATGAAAGATTCAGCATATGAATATTTAAGAAAAAGCTCTGAAGGAACTGTTTATGGTATAATTTCCCAAATGATTAGTATTTTAAAACAAATTGATAAGATATGTGATTTCGCAATCCAAAACAAAGAACTGTATCCAAATCAAGAATACTACTCAGAGTTAAAAGAAAATGCTCAACTTGCAATGATTTTAATTAAACAAAACCCAATTTATGATGAGATGTCTTTATGAAAATAAATTTTCAAACAACAACAATAAAAAATAAAATATATCCAAAATTTAAAAAAACAAACATAATACATTTTCAAGCAATGAAATGCAGTGAAAAAAACTTTGAAATAAAAAAAATACAAGATTTACACTGTCCAATTTGCGGTCTTTTGATGTTAAATGACAATGAACAAAAAGCATTTATAGACGATGTAACAAACAAAAGAGGACAAAATCTTAAAGATGCACTTGAAAAATATGAAGACGAGTCTGTATTTATCAGAAATCAAGAAAACAATAGAAAAAAAACAATATACAGACCTCAAAAACAACAAGTTGTAAATATTTTAAAAGATTTAGCTCTAGCGTATCCTACATTAAGTATCGCAGAACTTGTCAGAATAAAATCAGAAGAATGTCTTAAAAGATTAATAGATAAGCAATTTGTTGTAATTAACGAATTAGAAAACTACATCAATACATCCGAAATATCGCAAGAAGAAAAAGAAGCATTCTTTAGAGTTCTAAATGAATACAAAAACAGAGTCCTTGGAAAATCAGAAACCAGATTTAAAAGGAAAAGCTTTATACATGACATTCAAACTCCAATAAAAGACCCTGCAATTAAACAAGAAATAACAAAAATCGCAAGTAAAATTCCAACTTCAGACACAGAAGTTGATGCTTTCTTTGTAAAATATTCAGATTCTAAACGCTCAGACAGAGAAATCGCAAGTAAATTAGTAAAACAAACCACTCCAAGTGCTGAACATTTAATACCCAAATCAAAACAAGGACCCAATAAAACAAACAATTACATTTGCGACTGCGAAGACTGTAATTCCTCAAGAGGAAATATTTTATTTGATGAATGGATAAAAGACAAAAAAGACATTCAAAAAGGTTTACAAGAATATTTGGAAGAAGTCCAAAAAGCTTTAGATTTTGGAAAACTTAATCCAAAATACGATAGCTACATTGATGAAATTATAGAAACCATTTCACAAATTAGCCATGGAAAAATCAAGCTATCTGCTCCAAAAACATATAATGACGATAAAAGAAAAACAATACTTGAAAAAAGAAGAAATGAAATCAACAAAGTCAATCTCGAAATGATTAGATTAATAGAAAGAATAAGAACTCTCAGACAAGAAATTGCTCAATTAAAAGAAAATCCTCAGTTTGAAAATATTTCTCAATACTCTATAACACAAACAAATATCAAAAAACTAAAAGAAAAAGAAGCCGAACTCAGAAGAGAGCTTGAAATTGCTCAAAAAGAAAAAGAAGCTTCAATGAACACCATTGCCGACATAAATAGATTGGAGCAAAAAGCAAAAAAAGAAAATTCAGAAGAACTTGAAGCACAAATTCAAGACTTTGATAGAAGTGGCGAATCTCTAAAACTTGAACAAAGCAATAATAAAATAATTAAATTAAAAATAGAGCTCAATGATATTGAAAATCAAATTAGCAACCTAACAAATAAATTAAGCACACTCAAAAAATTAATATCAGAAGATAAAACAAAAACATCGCTTGAAGCACTTGAAACTACGATAGGACAACTGGAATCGTTAACAAAACAGATTAATACAATTAAAAATTCAATATTTGATGAAAAAATCTTAAAAGAAAGACTGAAATCAATTGAAAAGGAAAGAAAAGAACTTGAAAATGAAAATGTTGCAATTCTTCAAACAAACAAAATAAATCCAAAAAATAATACAGAATATCTAAAATATTGTCATTTCGAAGAGTTATACGAAGCAGCAAGTAAAATTAGCGAGTATCATTCATTAAGAAATGGAGAAATTTCACCACACAACGCTTCAGAAATAGCAGATATTGCCCAAAAAGAAATAAGGAAAAAAGTTATTAAACTTTCTCAAAGAAATGATGTGAGATATTTTATGAATCTTGCAAGAATATCAGAAAACCAAGAAGAAGAAGCAATTATAAGAATAAGACTGGAAGAAATTAAACAAATTACTCCGGAACTTGAAAAATTAAACCTTGAATATGCAAAAATCAGCCAAAACAGAAGCCTTGATGAAATTAAATCTTTATATGAAAGTTTAAAATCACAACAAACACTTGAACAAAAAATCCTAAACATATCAGAATTAACATCTGAACTTCAAAATCTTCAAGATACATTATCTTATAATCAAAAAATCCTAGGAAAACTAAGAGTGAAATACAGAGCCCTTAGCAACGAAGAATACAGAAAATTAATGAGCCTAATATATTGTTAAAATGAAAATAGCAAACTATAACAACTTTAATAAATTATATTCAAAACCACAAAACAAGCAAATTTTTAAAGGCTTTGATTGCAAAGAATTTGATTTTGAAATAAAAAATCTATACGAGCTTCCCTGCCCTGTATGTTCAATTACCATGTTGCAAAGAAATCAAATTGATAACTTTGTAAACACGGCTCAAAATGCAAAAGGCGAAGAACTTATTTCGATATTATCAAAATATAGAAAATATTTTCATCAAAAAGAATTAAATGCGGCAGATATTTTAAGTTTTGAAGCACAAAAACACCCAAATAAAAACATAGCAGAACTTGCTCAAATCTACCTCGATGAAAATCTTTCAAAATATAGACAACAACAAGAATATGCACTTGAAAGAGCAAAAAAAATAGCAACAAACCTTCCAACACAATATAGAAAAAAAACACATTCTATTCTGGAAGAGTATGAAACAAAACTTAAAAACAACGGTAATCCAAACAAAAAAGCGGTTATTCAAGCACTAAACGAACAAATACAATGTGAATATTCTACAAAAAAGAAAATAATAAAAGCAATTCAAAATATGCCGGATATTGAAGATGATAATCTTGAATTCTTCATAAAATACGCTCAAAAAAGTCAGGCAGAAATTGCTTCACGTCTGGTTACCCCATCTTTTATAACTTGTGATCATATTAAACCAAAATCAAAAGGCGGAAAAGATAACACTGAAAACTACCTTGCAGAATGCGAAGAATGTAACTCAAAAAGAACAAATACACCTCTGCTTCAGTGGGTAGGAAATATACCTAATTTTATCCAAAACTTAAAAAATTATTTTGATGTAGTCGCATCAAAAATACAGTCTGGCGAAGTATCAGAAAAATATTCAACTTACTTGGAAGATGTATCAAAAACCATAGCAGAAGAAACAAAAGGCAAAGTTAAAATCAATCCGCCCCAAATAGAAAATATAGAAAACACACATCAAAACAATATAGAAGAAAAAATATTACAAATAGAACAAGCATTAAAAAAACAGATAAAAAATTTAGAAGACGCAAAAAAATTAAGAGTAAGAATAAAACAAAACGAACAATTTGAATTAATATCAGAATATATAGCCCTTAAATCAAGAAGGGAAAATCTTGAAGTACAAAGAAAAGCAAAAAAAGATGAGGTAAACAAAAAGAAATCTTTTTTAAACAAATATTATAATAAACTATCTGAACTTGAAAAGAGAAGAAAAGAGCTTGAAAATAAAAATCTAACTACAAGAGAAAAAGAAAACATAAAAATTCAAATAAATAAAATTAAATCGTTCTTAGACTCAAAAAATCCAAAAGCTCTTAACGAACAATTAGTTAAGGCGCAAAAAGAACTGGCAGAAATTCAAAACAATTTAAGAGAAACAGAAAATAGAATAAATGCAATAAAAGAAAAAATTGATTTTCCTGATGATATTAAAAGACAAATTGAACTACTCAAAAACCAACTATACGAAATAGAATCCATAGAAAAAGAAATTATAATGCTGGATGCAACAATTAATGAAAATCAAGACATCCTTCAAAGAATAAAAGGAAAAGAAGCTCAAATTCAAGTATTGCTTCAAGAAAACCAAAATACTAACATTTCTGAAAGTAACGAGGATGATTTAGATACTTATCAAAAAATGACAGAAGTAATCAAGAGAGCAGAAGAAATCAAAAAGGACAATAAAACTCCACGAATAGACAGCCTTGTATACGAACTTGCAAAACAAAAAGCCGAAGAAGTCATTTCAAAACTAACAGAAACAAACGGTTCCGTAAGAATTCAAAGAAATCTAGACAAAATATCAAATATGCTTAAAGATTTGAATAATGATTATAATTTATTAAACAAAAAACAAATCGCAGAATCAAAAAGAAAAGAGTTAATTGAAAAACTTAATTCCCTGACTCCAAAAGAAGAAATTGAATCAGAAATCGATATGCTGACACAAAAGCTTGAAGAAATAAAAGTTATTTTTGATTCTATAAACATAAATGCAAGAATCGAAAATCTTGAAAAATCAGCAGAACAAAAAAGAAGAATGTTATCCAGAATAAAAGCGGCAAAAACAGAAAACGAAATACAGCAGCTGCTATTCGAACTTTAAAATATAATATATATTAAGTTATGTAACAAAAATAATCTCTTTTGAAATTCAAACTTTTATATCGTTTTTATATAAATGTAATGCACGATGTATCTATTCAAAGGAGATAAAAATGGTAAACACTGTAAACCTAAACACAAACACCAACGCAAAACCTGAAACAACAGGAACAATAGCAGTTAATTCAAATCCACCATCAATCTTTTCAACAGAAACAGCAGGTTCAATTGCAAGTTCAGCACCAAGTTCAACATCGGGCTCTTTTTCTGCAATGGCATAAAATTAAAATAGAGGAAAATAAGATGACAGAAACCGGACTAACAAACCTTCTTTTAGGAGCACTGGTATTAATTTCTTGCACAATATTTATATGGACCATAAACTATATTCAAACATCAAATACAATACAACCCCCAACCGCAATTTCAGCTTTTAGCGGATAATACGCTAAATAATCAAATAATTGAAAATAAAGGAATTTATAAATTCCTTTATTTTTTCCTTGAAATCATCATCCCTGCGCCAATTTCTAATATTTGAGACTGATAATTTAAATTATCAAAAAGGGTATTTATATATGGCAAAGTTTTTTCATAGTGCGTTAAGATATTATCTGCAAGGATTATTCCGCCCGACTTTAAAATTTTATCTACAATTTTAAAATATTCAATATATTCCTTCTTGTTTGCATCAATAAAAACAAAATCAAATTTATCTCGCTTTAAATCTTTAATTTCTTGCTCCAAATCTTCAAGAATTAAAATTGCAGAACCAATTTTAGGTTCAACCTCAACATTATCAGCACAAAGTTCAAAGTTTTTTCTTGCAACACTTTGTCTTTTTTCCCAAAATTCAATAGTTGTAAGCCTTCCTTTAGTTTCTTCAAGTGCCTTTAAAATCCAAATACCGCTATATCCATTCGAAGTGCCTATTTCTAAAACATTTTTTGAATTATTGATTTTAATTAACATATTCAAAAAATTGGCACTTGGCCTATCTAAATTCCAAAAATTTTCTCTCGTCTCTTCAAGAGAAGCAAGTATTCTTTCTGTTTTTTCATCAAAATAAGAAGAATTTATTTTTTTAACATTGGTTTCTAACATAATCTAGAGTCTTTGTGCTTTATCAATTATTATTATATTTGCTACATCAATGTATGATTCTTGTTTTTTAACTATTTGCATTTTATCAAGACTATACAAAAGATAATTCTTTGCATTAATTCCGGTTATTAAAATATTATTTTCGTTCGGAATCAAGGTCATTTTTGAATAAAAACCATCCTTTGAAAGTTGTTCTCTTGATATAACTTTCCCCTCAACCGTGTCAAAAATATCCATATAGCCTTCTTTTGAGCACAATATAAACAACTTTGTGCCATACATTATAGCATCTGTTGGCTTTTTATCTAATTCAACAGTATTAATTAACTTTCCATGAACCTTATCAAAAACCAAAAGTTGGTCTTGTGTTCTAGAAATTGCATATATATTCGCAACATCAGCCATAACTTTTGAAACATTATTTACTGTTCCCATCGGCTGTACTACATATTCATCACCATTTCTTGTTACATTAAAAACTTTTTGCAAAAATTCGTCATAAAAAGCAATAGACTCATCCATTTCACAGTAAGTTATTTGAGAAGGCTTCTGATCAACCCTGATAACCTTAACAAGTGCCATTGAATCTAAGCTTATAACATAAATAGAATTAGCATTTTGACTGGTAACATAAGCTATATTTTCCTTTTTATTATAAGCTACATCACTTGCATTTGCATCAATAGGAATTGTTGCGATTGTACGCTCATCTTTTAAATCAATTATTTCAAGGTTTTTACCACTCCAATACAATACAAGCGCGACTTTTGTCTTTTCAGAAGTTAATATTTTTAAAGGCATTGATGATAATTTTAATTCATACAAAGGGCTTTGACTTGTGCTATCATACACTTCCAAAAATTTTGAATTTTTAGGATTAATAAAGGTTTTTTTATTTTTGAATTCAACGGTAGGGACAAACTCATTCCTTTTTACAACAGGATTATAAGGACTTTTCATCTTCTCTTTTTCTGAGTCATTTAATGTTAATGTATTATCCTCTTTAGAAGGAATCAAAAGATCACCCAAAGTAAGTTTCAAACTTTCCGGTATTTTTAAACCCGCAGGAGTTAACATATCCTGTGGCATTAAACCAAGACGAACTTTAACAGGCAAATCATCCTTTTTTGTTAAAGTATAATTACCATCTTTATCTTTAAAAACTTTAAGCAAAGAATATCCATTATTAAACAAAATAACTTCAGGTAGTAAATTTAATGATTTTTCAGGATACGAATATTCAACAGAAATTTTATCTACTGATTTTTCTGAAGGAGGATATAGAGGAATATACATAACATCATCAGAAATTGTAACAACACTGTCAAATCTTTGCTTCGCAGCAGGAATTTGGGCTTTTATAAATTTCCAAACATCATCAGGAAGCTTTGAAGCAAAAGCACAATTTGAAAATGCTACAAACAAAAACAAACAAGATATATATTTTTTTATATTCATATAGACTCCTTTAATTGGAATTTACTTGCCTAAAGCGGATTTCATCCTATCCAATAAACCACTTTGTTGTTCTTTTGAAATTGCAAAAAGTTCCTTATATAAAGTCTTTTCACGGTCTGATAGTCTTTTTGGAATACCAATATTTATTGTAACGTAATGATTACCTTTTTGCGAGTCGCTACCAAGATAGAAAACACCTTGTCCTTTTAAAGTAATCCTGTCGCCATTTTGAACTCCTGATGGAATTTTAGCAAGTGTTTCTCCATATATTGTCTTTATTGGAATTTCATCCCCTAAAACAGCTTGAGGAACAGAAATTTCAACCTCTGAAAATATGTCAAAACCCTGTCTTACAAACTCTTTTGAAGGTTTCACGTAAACAACTACATACAAATCTCCGGGGCGACCACCGTTTCTACCTGCATTACCTTCATGGGCAACACGCATTTTTGAGCCGGATTCAATACCTTTAGGGATTTTAATAGTTAATTTCTTTTCTTTTGCAACAGCGCCTTCACCATTACACACCTTACAAAAAGCTTTCGGATTTTTGCCACTACCATGGCAATTAGGACAAGTTGTAACAGACGTAAAAGAACCTAAAATAGTTTGAGTGCTTTTTTGAACTCTGCCTTGCCCATGGCAAACAGGGCAAACCGTATCTTTTGCGTCTTTATCTAATCCTGTTGAATTACAAGCTTCGCAAGGCTCCAAATGTTTAATTTTAATTTCTTTTTCAAGTCCAAAACAAGCTTCAAGAAAATCGATTTCTATATCTAATCTCAAATCTTCGCCATCAATAGGTGCATTCGGATTTCTTTCGTAACCCCTTGAAAATCCGCCAAATCCCCCGAAAAATGAAGAAAAAATATCAGATAAATCAATATCATCCATGCTAAATGAATGTGGATTAAAACCGGCATTTGAAAGCCCTTCTTCACCATATCTATCGTATATTTGTCTTTTATTATCATCAGACAAAGTCTCATATGCTTTTCCGATTTCTTTAAACTTTTCGGCAGCATCCGGAGCTTTATTCACATCAGGATGATATTTTCTTGCAAGCGTACGAAATGCCTTTTTAAGTTCATCTTTAGTAGCATTTCTATTTACACCAAGTATTTCATAATAATCCATTGTGCTATTCATTTTCCTTCTTCTTTGCAACGCCGACTAAAGCCGGTCTTAAAACTTTATCTGCTAATTTATAACCCTTTTGAGCCACTACTGCAACATGGTCTTCATCAAATTCATCTGTTTGAACTTGCGTAATTGCTTCATGCTCATTAGGGTTAAACTCTTTACCTAATGCTTCAATTTCTTGCAAACCAACTTTTTTCAATGTATCCAATAATTGCTTATAAGCAACTTCATAGCTTTCTTTAACTTTTTCACAATTATCAATATCTTTTAGTGAATCTTTTGCTCTGTCAAAAGTATCCAAAACAGAAGTTAGTTTTGATAAAACTTCAGAAGCTCCATACTTTAATAACTCTTGTCTTTCTTGCACTGTTCTTTTTCTATAATTGTCAAAATCAGCAGCAAGTCTGATGTATTTATTGTTTAAATCTTCATATTTTTGCTCAAAATCTTCTTTATTTTCTTCTTGATTTTCAACATCTTCTTCTACGGAATCAGCTTCCATTTTAGTGTTTTCTTCAGTATTATTTTCTTCGATTATTTTTTCTTCGTTTTCATGAAAAGGATTTTTATTTTCTTCCATGATTTCCTCCTTATAAAAATATTTAATCTAACAATATTATAAAATATGAATAAACAATGTCGAGTGCTCCAAAGAAGTAATTACAAAAATAAAAGGCACAAACAAAATTGTGCCTTCCTTAATGATTAACTCTCTATTTAAATCCGTAATGCTATTTACCCAACACTTAGGCTTTTGTCCACATAGCATCTGATGATAATTTTGAATTAACAAATTCTTGAGAAATGTTTATATTAGATGGAGTAAAGATGAATACGCTTTCGCCGATTTTTCTTTGTGAACCGTCAAGAGCGTGAGTGCATCCGCACAAAAAGTCAACTATACGTTGAGATTGTTCTCTATCAAGAAGTTGTAAATTTAATATTACTGTTTTTCTTTCTTTTAATGCTTCCACTATTGTAATTGATTCGTTATACGCCTTTGGCTCAATTACAACAACTTCGTAAGCACCTGCTTTTGGTTGGGGTAAAACTCTCAGATTTGCTCTATTTTTTCTAATAGGATTTGTTTCAGTAAAGCTTGGTTGAAGTGCAGCATTTCTGTCTGTCGGATAGTCTGAATCATATCCATTTTCAATTTCTTCTTCATAAGCATCTTCACCCATCGGATTTAAAGAATCCGTTAAAGCTCCGATAATTTCCTTAATTTTTTCTGAAAGTGCCATCTTTTCTCCTTTAATTATTCAAATAAAATTCTGCCTAATCTAATCATTGTTGCACCGTTCTCAACGGCGATTTTATAATCATGACTCATTCCCATAGATAGCTCCTTTAAGCAATATTTTTGCTTTAAAGTATTCATCTCGGAAAAAAGCTTTTGAAGTTCGCCAATGCTATCTGTATAAGGAGCAATGTTCATTAATCCTTCCAATTTAACATTTTTCATTTTCGATACTTCACTGATTAAATTTTCAAGTTGCTCAGGACAAATTCCAAATTTTTGAGGCTCACGTGCATTATTCACCTGCAAAAGAATTTTTTGAACAATGCCTTTCTGTTTTGCCACTTCGTCTATACATTGTGCGACCTTCAAACTATCTACCGAATGTATATAATCGAAAAAACCGACAACGTACTTAACCTTATTCGTTTGTAAATGTCCTATAAAATGATATATCGATTGAGCTTTGGTTGTATCATCTATTTTATTGATTTTTTCGATACTTTCCTGTGCTCTACTTTCCGCAAAATCTCGCAATCCTGCTTCAAATGCTTCCATCATTTTATCGATATTATAATATTTGCTAACTGCGATAATTTTTGGTCTATATTTTTCTGTTTCTTTTAAAACCTTGATTAAATTATCTTTAACAGTCATTTTAAAAGCCTTAATAATACTCCCAATTATTCGCATTTAAGGAACTAACTGCCCCTTGTTTTAATTATAAAATATTGTTTTTAACTTGCAAAAAATTTATTTAAACAAGTTTTATTAAATTAAAAAACATGCTAAAACCATGTCATGGTGCATGTTTTAGCATGTTACATTTTGTGTAATATTTCTTAATATGATAGGATTTCAGGATTATTTTGGCATGCTTCTATGGTAACATTTTATTAAGTAAAGGAATTTAAAATGGAAAACAATAAACCAATCGAATGGAACGAATATTTTTTAGAAATAGCTCATACCGTTGCAAAACGTTCCAACTGTTTAAGAGCACAAGTCGGTGCAGTAATTGTAGGACCTGACAAAAAAATCAAAGCAACAGGCTACAATGGAGTCCCTTCAAAAGTAGTCTCATGTATGGAGCTTGGAGAATGTTACAGGATTAAAAACAATATACCCTCAGGAACAAGATATGAAACCTGCAGAAGTATTCATGCGGAACAAAATGCTATAATTCAAGCCGGTCAAGACAGATGCCAAAACGGAACTATGTACATTTGGGGACATAACTTTATTTGCATTTTATGTAAAAGATTTATAGTACAATCAGGAATTGAAACCATATTTTTAAGAAAAGACAACAATTCCCCGATTGAAATGGTTACTGTTGAACAATTAAAGCAAGAATTATCCGATGATGCTTTAATTAAGCTTTAAGTTTAGCCGACAATACCTTTTTATACATAAAAATACTTAAAAATCAGATATATAATAAAACCATGAAAAACAAAATAATCTCGGGAATAATATTTTTATTTTTTTTAACAGCAATTTTTTGCCAAAAAGCAAAAACTGAGCCAAATTACGATTACAAAATATATGCCCCGAATAATATAACAGGTGTATCTCAAAGTGTCGCAAAAGCACAGAAAGATTCTCAAATTATATTCATCGTTGATTTTTCAAACTCAATGAATGATACAATAGATGGAAAAACAAAAATAAACATGGCAAGAAACACTCTGGCTGAAATTTTACCAAAAATTCCTGCCAATGTTAAAACCGGTCTTAGAGTATACGGACACAAGGCAGGTTTTACATATCTGCAAGGTTGTCAAGCTTCTAGCCTGACTGTCCCTTTAGGAACAAGTAATTATCAGCAAATTTTAACAAGTTTATACAAAACAAATGCAACCGGCTGGACTCCAATTACATATTCTCTAAAACAAGCGATTAACAATGATTTCATCGGAACAACAGGAAAAAAGCACATAATTCTCTTAACTGACGGAGGGGAAAATTGCGATGAAAGTCCTTGTACATATGTAATAAATCTAATGAAAACAAGAGATGATGTTAAAATCGATGTAATAGCCTTTGATATTCAAGACATAGAAGCAAATAACCAACTCAGATGTACCGCTCTTATGACAAGCGGAAAATTTCTCAGTGCTCAAAATGAACAAGATCTTTCTAATTCACTATTTGAAACAGTCGGAATAAATAAAGACGTTAGAGGAAGTATAAAAATTCCAAAACAATAATTTAGCCTAAATAAAAATTTTTTGTTAAAATTTTTTTATGGCAAAAAATGATTTTAAAATTAGCGCAATAATTACAACACATAATTCAGAAAAAACTCTCTGTGAAGTAATTGAAGCAATAAAAGATTCTGCTGAAATTATTATTGTTGATTGTCACTCAACGGATGACACAATAGAAATAGCAAAAGAATATAAAGCAAAAATAATATATTCAGACAAAAATAATCTAGAAAACACCTTAAATAATGCTATTGATGAAGCTTTATTTGATTGGATTCTTTTTTTAGAAGATGATGAAATAGTTCCTCAAAAACTAATTTTTGAACTTGAAAAATATATTGAAGCTCCAAAGAAAAATAAATTTGCTATAACCATAAGCAAAAAAACTTTTCTTTTAAACAAGGAAATCAAAGCTGCAAGAATCAATCAAGAATTACGTTTTTTTAAAAAAGGATTTGCAATTTTCAACAAAAACAACAGTATAAAATTAAAAATAACCTCGGGAAAACTTTATAAACTGAATAAAAATTTTAAAATAAAAAATTTATATATTTTGAAATACCAAAATTTTGATATTTCAAAAAAAATCAATGACTATATTGATGAAAATAAAAGTCTCTTAAAAAATACAAAAACAAAAAAAGCCTCTGTTTTTATAAAACCAATGCTTATATTTTTATATAATTATTTTATAAAAGGTGCATTTTTAAACGGAAAATTAGGTTACATATATGCAAAGGAAGAAGCAATAAAAAGCTTTATTTTTGAAGTAATGTTACTTGAAAAACTAAGGAGTAATTATGATATTTGATAATTTAAACAATATGGAACAATACTATAAATTAAATGAAAACTTTAAAATAGGATTTGAATTTCTTTTAAATAATGATTTAAAATCGCTTAAAGACGGTAAATATCAAATAAAAGGCGATGAAGTTTTTGCAAATATTCAAAGTCTTACAACAAAAGAAAAATCTCAAAAAAAATGGGAAGCACACAAAAAATATATAGATATCCAATATGTAATATCAGGAAAAGAATGTATGGGATATGGAATATATGAAGACTTTAAAACAAGTGAAAAATATGATGAAATTAAGGATGTAGAGTTCTTAGAAGGTGAAAAATATAACTATATAAATGTCGAAGAAAATGAATTTGTTATTTTTTATCCGAATGATGTACATGCTCCAATGCTATGTGTTGAAAATCCAGAACAAATTAAAAAAGTCATTGTCAAAATAGCTATTGATTAGCTTTTATAAAATCCTGAACATATTTTGTTTTGTGAAAGGGGACAGGATTTTGCCTGTCAAACATAACTTTTTCTAGTCTTTTTTTAGAATTTTCAAAATGATAAAACTTGTAATTTAAATTTTTATCTATGATTAGTTTGCAAAAGCCATAATTTCTGGTTGAAATTGTTTTGATTTTATATTCATTAAGAAGATTAATAGTTGAGTAATGAGGATGACCGAACTTATTGATACCGGTCGAAATCAAAGCATAATCAGGTCTAATACGGTTTAGTATTTCTTTATTCAATACATCTTTTGCGCCATGATGTCCAACTTTTATAACATCAATCTTTTCAGGCAAATATTTCTCAATGGATTTAAACCCTAAAATTCCGGCATCACCCATAAAAAGAAAATTTCTGTTTTTATAAGTTACAAGCACAATAATTGACGTTTCATTTTCAAATTTATCATCATCACCATTATTTTTAGTGTTGATTTTAGGAACAAAAGTCCTGACCTCTAAATCAGGTTCTTGATAAATAATTTCATTATTATTTGCAATTTTATAATTAAAATCATTTTCTTTAATATAATTCAGTATTTCCTTTGCCAATTCAGACTTTGCCGAATTTTTCCTTATTATAATTTCATCAGTTTTAATTGTTTTTAAAACATCAATCGCACCACCACAATGATCCATATCAAAATGTGTTATTATTAACTTTTTCAATCTTGAAATTCTTTCATTTTTAAAATAACGATTTAAAATTATTTCACCACTTGATATTCCCTTATATGGTTTCTTGCCTGTATCAATAAGAATATAATTTCTTTTAGGAGTTTTTATTAAGAAACTATCAGCATTTTCAACATCAAACATATTTATTTCAAAATTATTCTTATAATTATCAAACTTAATAAAAGTCAAAGCAAATATCAAAATAAAAGAAACAAAAACAAAAACTAATCTTCTGTTCTTGAAGTCATATTTTAAATTTAATAGAAAAAGCAAAATTAAAGCCCAAACCCCAAACATTTGAAACACATTTAATCCCGTAACACTTAACATTGAACATTTAAAAGAAGCAAAGAATTCACTAATTTTAACAAGCAAAGTAAGCATCGGTTTTGCAATTAAATCAAACAAATATACCATCGGTTCATTCAAATAAGGAACAAGGGAAATAATTGAACTAACAAAACCAATAAAGCTTAACATTCCTATAAAAGGAATAACTGCAATATTAGCAGGAACACTGAACAACGCAAAATTATTAAAATAGTGCATTTGTAATGGTATTACCCAAATTTGCGCAACCAAAGGAACAATAAGTGCCGAAACAACGTTAACCGGAGAAAAAGCATAAGCTAAATATTTAACAAATGTTTTTGAATTTTTATATTTTTCCTTAAATTTCTTATCCTTATCAAGAATTTTTGAAACTATAACAGGACAAGAAATAATTAAACCCAAAGTTACGATAAAAGATAATTGAAATCCAACATCAAAAATCATCTTAGGATTAAATAACAAAATCAAAAAACCAACAAAAAATACTAAAGCAACAGGATTAACATTTCTGTCTATCAACTTACCAAACAAAACAAACAACAACATACAAGATGCTCTTAAAATAGAAGGAGGAAAACCTGTCATAAAAGTATATAGGATAACAAATACTGCTCCAAGAAAAATTGAGAAATTATATGGAATACGAAAAAGCATTGCAATCCACCACCATATTCCAAATATCAAAGCCACATTTAAACCACTTGCAGCAAGAAGATGTAACAAACCTGAATTTTTAAAATCTTCTTTTATCTTTTCATCAGGATTTATTGTTTCATTTCCAAAAACTATTCCTCCTAATATCTCAAGCTCCGGATGTTTTATATACTTTGCATGACGATCAATAACTTTTTGTCTTGTAATTTCAAATTCTTTTAAAATAAAATACCAACTGTCATTAATATTTGAAATATTAAAACTCGGTTCTTTTATTTTCTTTATAGATTCAGGCTCTGCATACAAAACATTTATGCAATCATTATTCAAAAGATACCTTCTATAATTAAATTGATGAGGATTCTTGGCTTCCTTAGGCGAAGACAATCTGCCTTCAACTTCAATATAATCTCCGATTGTTATAGTATTTTTATTATCGTTTTCATCAATGTAACTTACCAAAACTTTTGAATTAAGATTATCAAAATTTCTTCCTAAAATTTTTGCTTTATTAACATTAATATTAAATCTTATTCTTTTATATTTATTTGAAATTTCTTTTGAAGATACAACTCTTCCTGTAAGTACTACATTATTTGCATTGACATTTTCTAATGACTTATCTAAGTTTTCACTATCTGTCGCCCTTATAATTCCAAGAAAAAATATCAAATATAAGATTACAGTTCTTCTAAAACCGAAATTCGAAAACAAAGTAACAAAAATCAAAACAACAAGAACAATGATTGAAACCAAAAGTGTACAGTTATAAAAAGAAGCAAAAAGACCAGATATATAAAATACTGAAAATAAAATAGTAAATATTTTTGTATATGAAAATTTTTCTTCCATTCTTAATCAAAAATAGCATTTATAAAATCATTTTTGCTAAATTCTGCAAGATCATCTATACCTTCACCAGTTCCTATTAATTTTGTAGGTATCTTTAAATTTTTTGCAATAGATAAAATTATGCCACCCTTAGAGCTTCCATCTAACTTTGTAATTGCAATAGAAGTTATATCAACAGCCTCTTTAAACACAAGCGCCTGACTTAAACCATTTTGTCCTTGTGAACCATCTAGAACCAAAATAGTCTCTAAAATAGCATCATCAAGCTTTCTTAAAATTACATTCTTAATTTTTTTTAGTTCTTCTATTAAATTAAATTTATTTTGCAATCGCCCTGCACTATCTATAATTATTACATTATAGTTTTCTTTTCTTGCCAAATCTATTGCTCTATAAGCTAAAGAAGCACTATCTGCCTTATCTTCCCTTAAAATATCAACATTTGCCCTTTTTGACCAAATTTCAAGTTGCTCTTCAGCGGCCGCCCTAAAAGTATCGCCCGCTACCAATAAAACCTTATTGCCATCTTTTTTAAATTTGTTTGCAAGTTTACCTATTAAAGTAGTCTTTCCTGCACCATTTACGCCAACTACAAAATAAATATTTAATTTATTTTTATCAAATTTTAAATCTTCTTCCTTATCCACATCAAGAATTTCACTAAATTCTTTTTTCAAAAACTCCTTTAATTGAGATGACTTAACTTTTTCATCTTTTATTTTATTTACCACCTCGACAGCTAAATCAACTCCCAAATCAGCTTTAATTAGCATAGTTTCAATATCTTCAAGCTCAAATTCATCAACAAGTTTATCACCTGTTATAGAATTCGTAACACTGTTTACCAAAGAATTTGCGGTTTTTGATAGAATATTCTTCAAAATCCCAAAATTAGAATTATTTTGAGACTTTTCCTTATTTTGTTCATCTTTATTTTTGAAAAAATTAAACATTCTTTTCGACTACCCTTGCCAAAATACCATTTATAAAAGAAGGGGAATCATCGGTTGAATATTTTTTAGCCAATTCCAAAGCCTCATCTATTACAACTTTATGAGGTGTGTCTTTTATATATGCAAGTTCAGTTATAGCAATTCTTAAAATATCTTTATCAATTTTAAAAAGCCTATCTATATCCCAACCAAAAGCAAAGTCGCTAATCATTTTATCTATATCTTGCTTATGTTTTTGATAGTTAAAACATATCTCCATAATATAATTGCGTACATCTTCTTTATTTGCCAATGTACATAGCTCAGCAACATCAAGAGCAGATAATGTTTTTTCTGCTGCACTCAATAAAACGTCAATCTTTCCTTCCAAATCCGAAGTAAGAGGGAGCGTTACAGGTATATTTTCGCAATCAATCGGACGAGAAAGATTATCTTCATGGTTATTTTCATATTCTATAATTTGGTTTTTTATATTGTTCAACTCAGAAACACTCAAAGAAACTTCGTCATAAGAGCTTGAAACCAAAGTCCTAACTGATTTTAAAACAATTTGGGTAAAGTCTTCATCTTTATATTTTTCTAAATTTTTATCTAATTGCGAAAATAATATTAAAGCTAATTCTCTGCTTGCTCTTCTTGCTTGCATTTTATATTCCTTCTTTTTTGTCTTTAGAATTATTATATTTTAAAAATATCTTATTTCATAGAAATTTTTACAAGATTTTCAAAATATTTTGACATAACTTTTTCTTTTTCATAATTTTTTATTGTATTTATAGAATTTTCACTAATTTCTTTCAAATTAGTTCCTTTTATTTTATATAAAACATCAACAACCGAATCAATAGAAGGTTTTATTAAAAAACCATTTTCTCCATTTTGAATAATTCCATCTATTCCGGTATTTTTAGTTGCAACAACAACTAAACCTCTGGATAATGCCTCTAGATAAGCAACTCCAAAAGTTTCATCCACAGAAGGCAAAATAAAAACATCATTTTTATCTAATTTTGTATATATTTTATTGTGTTCAATAAAACCATTGATTTTAATTTTGTTTTCAAGTTTATAAGCCGAAATAAGATTTTTAAGATATTTTTTTTGAGGACCATCGCCATATATATTGTATTCAAAATCAAAATCTATTTTACTTAAAGCCTTAATGACAACATCTATATTTTTTCTTTTTATTAACTTTGACAATGTAATTAATCTTAATTTATCACCCTTAAAAATTTTTTCTTCCAATATATTTTCTTCCAAAACAAAAGAAGGTAGAACAAAATCAGCTTTAAATTTATTCATCAGAAAAATATTTCTTGCCCCTACTAAATTTGAATTCAAAAGAGCATTTTTTAATCTTTTTTTAAAATAAAATTTATATTTAAAATTCTCCAAAACTTTTAAATCACTTTGATGAACAATAGAAACATGTGCTATATTAAGATATTTATTTATTAAATCAGAATATATATGCCCTGATGGCATATGTGAAATTATAAGATTAAATTCTTTAAGGTTATTTATAAAATTTTTACTTTCACAAACAAAAGGTAAAATAAAATTTCTGTTATATACTTTTATACCATTTTTAAGATATATACCTGTTTTTACAAATTTATGTTTTCTCAAAAAGGTATTTAATAAAAAATTTGGCCTAATAACTTCAATTTTTTCAACTTTTTGTTTCAATGCAAGCGCAAAATCCTCAACCACAAAAGGAATAGACCTATCAGATATTAAAGGATATAAATCACTTACAACTAAAATTTTCATCTAAAGTTTTTCAAAATCGCAAATAACTGTATATTTATTTTTTAGAAGATTTAACAATGCCAAACGATTATTTTTGATTTTTTCATCTTTGTCCATAACAAGAACTTTCTCAAAAAAGTCTGATGTAGGACAAATCAAAGACTCTAAAGATTTTATATATTCATCTAAATCCTCAGAGGAAGTACTATGTTTTTTTACAGCCTCATAAAGAGCCTTTTCTTCATCTAAAACAAATAAAGAACTATCAATATCAACTCTAATAACGTCTTTTAGAATTCTTGAAACTCTGTTTGCATTTTCTTTAATTTTATTAAAGTTTTCATCATTCTGATATTTTACTAAAATTTCTGCACGTTTTATAAAACCAACTAAATCACTTAAAGGATTTGTCTTTTCCAATGCAGAAATAATTTTTGAACTGTAATCTTTTTCATACATAACATTCAATCTTTGAATGAAAAATTCTTTTAGTTCGTCCATAATCTGATCTTCAAGAGCAATAGAAAATTCATCAGATAACAAATCCAATGAATATCTGATAATCTCTTCAAGATCAATCTTCAAATTTTTCTCGATTATCGTCCTTAATATACCAATAGCAGCACGCCTTGCCCCAAGAGGGTCATTAGAGCCGGTAGGACGCTTTTTCTTTTTATCGCCTTGACTGGATACAAACAAAGCACAGATGGTATCAACTTTATCTGCGATAGAAACTATCTGTCCTTCAATAGAAGATGGCAAATCAGAGTTTGCTCCCAATGGAAAATAATGTTCGCATATTCCTTTTGCTATATTTGATTTTTCGCCATCCTTCAGAGCATAATTTTCGCCTATAAAACCTTGAAGTTCTGTAAATTCAAAAACAAGACTTGTCGAAAGGTCGCATTTTGCAAGCTTTGCACAGCGTAAAACATCATCTTTTTGTTGAATATTCAACAATTCACAAATTTTATCAGACAATTTTAACATTCTTTGAGTTTTATCAAACAATGTTCCTAAGCCCTTTTGAAAAGTCATTCCCTTTAATTTATCAAATTTATCAATTAATTTTGTTTTTGTATCTTCATTATAGAAAAATATACCATCTTCAAGACGAGCAGTAATAACTCTTTGATTTCCTGCTTTAATGTTAGAAAATTCATCTCCAACATAATTCGCCATGGTTATAAATTTATTCGATAAACTGCTATCAAGGTTCCATAACGGAAAATACCTCTGATGACAAGACATAACAGTTGTTGTGACTATTGCGGGTATTTCAAGATATTTTTTATCGAACTCACACATAACAGGAATAGGCCACTCTGTAATATAAGTAACTTCTTCCAATAAATCAAGCATATCATCGAAATTAATTTTAAGATTTTCTTTTAATGCACATTTTGTGGCACTTTCAATAATAATATTTTTTCTTTCTTCCTGATCGACAATGACATTTGATTTTCTCATTAATTCAACATAATTCTTAGGTTTATCAATAGTTATTTCTCTATTTAAAGAAAATCTGTGTCCTTGGGTTTTATTTGTGGCTTTTTTGTCTATAACCGTTAAATCAACCACTTCACCGTCTAAAAGAGCGACAATATTTTCTATGGGACGTGAAAATTTTTCATCAAAATTCTTCCAACGCATAAAATGGGAACCTTGAAGCTTTAAGATTATACTTTCCACATTATTTTTTAAAATTTCAATAGCTGAATTTCCTTTAATTTCAACTTTTGCCCAAATATAATTATCCTTTTCATATAAAGCCGGAACATCCACCCCATTTTTTTTAGCAAAGCCGAGCGCAGCAGGAGAAAAATCTCCATTTGCATCTTTTGCAATAGTTAAAATAGGTCCTCTTAAATCTTTTTGAATATTATCTTGGCTAACAGCCAAAGAACTCACAATAACAGCCAAACGCCTTGGTGTGCCATAAACTGTGATTTTATCATAGTCAAGTGCATTATCTTTAAAAAGTTTTTCAAAAGAGTTTTTAAGTTGTTCTATTGCAGAAGGAATAAACTTATAGGGCAGCTCTTCAACCTGTATTTCCAATAAAAAATCTTTCTTCATAATTCAAAATTGTAGTATAAAAAAACTCAAAACGGAATATAATTTTAATTTTTATTATTAAGAAAATGCAACAAATTATAAAAAATAGCTTAATTTTTTTTGAAAATTATTCTTATGTGTGTCAAATTATAAATAAAAGAGTTATTGGTTTTAAGATAAATGTTGGACGTAGATATTATTGAAATAAATGACGAACAAGCGCATGATGCCAAGCTTTTAGCAAGCTCCTTATCGACTGCTCAAACAAGAAAAAGGGGCATGATTGAAATGCTTGGAATTTCTTGTGCAATAAGTTACTTACATGCCAGAAAATTCAGAATTGACACCAGAAGAAGCGTCTATAAAATACCTCTTCTATTTGAAGAATTTAAACTAAGCGATATATACTACGGCAACTGGCGAATTGATGTTATAACTCTATATAAAGAAAAAACTATTAAGATACCAAAAGTCCATGTTGATATGGATATTATGCCTAATTTTTATTTTGTTGTTCAAATCGGCGCCAAAATAAAAGAAGCCAAGATGATTGGCTTTATTGATGCCAAAAACATTTCGGCATGCTCACATGATTCAAAATTCTATTATCCAACTTTGGATATGATTTTTGATATTAAAAAATTCGCAACACTAACAAAACACTCTATTGCAACAAAAACATTACTTGGAAAACATGTTGATTGTATGGGACTGTTTTTAAAATTTATAGACAATGACTTATCTTCAGTATATAAAAGGCAACTAATTCAACATTTAATGAACTGCGACTCTTGCAGAGCACGTTTTATTGATGCAATTGAATTTGAAAAACTTGCAAACAACATAAAATTTTATCCTAATTTATTAAGAAAAAATGAACAAAAAATTCCTGCAATGGCGGTATCTACTTCATTTGAAAAACAAAATAATTTCAAATCTTTTGAAGAAGGCTTAAATAGCGTCATTATTGAAGAACAACCAACAAATAATCTATCTGAAAGTTTTATAAATGTAGGACCTGAATACGAAACAAATACTATAAAAAATACGCCAAAAACAGTTCAAATGTTTGATTTAATAGATAAAAATGATAAAAAACAAGCAAGTAAAAAAGTAATTGATGCTATTTTTGATGAAATACCAAAAGTCGAACTTCCGCCTATTAAAACAATAATCAGTGCCAAAAATAAACGCACATTAATGATTGCTGTTGTAATTTTCTTTATTTTAAGTAGTTTTGCATTAATCTCGATAAAGGGAACTTCGGAAATCATTGAAGAAAATAAAGAAATGGCTTCTTTTGAAGAACCCTTTGAAGATTTAAACGAAAGCTATCCGGAAAGTTATGATTTTCCGACAGGAGAAGCAAAATTAATACCAAAAGAAGAAAACTTGGAAAATTTCTCAATCAGACAACCGGCACCAAGTCAACCCGCCTACGCTCCAACAATAACAAGAATAGCTTGGGAAGCACCGGAAAGCATTACAAAAAAAGATGCTTATAAAAAATATCTCCAACTTACAGGTAAAAACATAAAATTAAATCTGCAAAACGAACTTTTACTTGTTAATGATATTCCGGTAAACAAAAGCGTAAAAGCAGACATTAAAATAGCTTCCAATGGAGATATTGATTCAATTAAAATAACCACATCATCAGGTTCTCAATTAATTGATGCTTCAGTTAAAAAAGTTATTACAGATACTCTTACATATATGAAACCCCCAAGCCATGGGATTATATCAAGACCAATTAACATAACATTAACAGCTGAAATGAACTAATTTAAAGCCTCGCTTGCAAAACACTTTTAAAAAAAGTATAATTCCAATAATGAAAGTGGGGTAAAATGAAAATTAATGAAAATTACAAAAAATTAGCAGAAAGCTACCTTTTCTCAACCATAGCAAAGAAAGTTAATGAATACTCAAAGAATAACCCCGACAAAAAAATTATAAAGCTTGGTATAGGAGATGTTACAAAACCTTTATGCAAAAGCGTAGTTGAAGCAATGCAAAAAGCCGTGGCTGAAATGGGTACTCAAGAAGGTTTTAGAGGTTATGGACCCGAACAAGGATATGACTTTTTAAAAGAAAAAATCCAAAAATATTATGAAAAAATAAATGTCAAACTTAAACTTGACGAAATATTTATCTCCGATGGAGCAAAATCAGACCTAGGAAATATCTTAGATTTATTTTCTGAAGATAATACTGTTTTAATACCTGATCCTGTTTATCCTGTATATGTTGATACAAATACAATGCAAAACAGAAAAATTGTTTTTTTAGAAGCAAATCAAGATAACAATTTTCTTCCCATGCCAAAAGATAATATAAAGGCTGATATTGTTTATTTGT
>CALUWM010000015.1 GCA_944324485.1 Candidatus Gastranaerophilales bacterium
CTTCCTGCCATAAACGGCATTTTCTTGAGGAATTTCTGCCGTAATTTATACATTATCACTTCAAAAGATGTTGTCAATATATATTTTTAAAAAATTTAAAATATTTCAAAATTCTTAAGCGCAATCGCTTGTGAACATGATAATAAAACATCAAAAAAAAATTGCAAGCATTTTTTATAAAAATACTTAATCTATATTATATTCTTCCCAAAAACCCGTTATTAAATCTTTTTCTTTAATTTTTTTTGCTTCCTTAACCCAACAATCTTTAGATTTTATTTTCATTTCAAAACAAGTTGAGCAATTTTTACAATAAGCCTCCACCGTTGAAGGAAAATGTCTTCTTGAAGGGAACTCCTCAAAAGCGTTATAGGCAATTTCTTCTTCGTGTTTAATATAAGTTGAATCAAAATTTAATTTTATTTTTGTTGGAAATAAAACCTTTTGTTTGCACCTTGGACAACGTTTGACACTAAAATAATTAGAAAATACAAGACCTTCTTTTTCATCAAATTTACTTGATTCAAAAGCAAAACTAACAACAGTAAAATAAATTTCGCTATCATATTCATAGCTACAATATGGATTAACCTGACCAACTCCTATTATTTCAAAAGACTCAATAGGAAGCTCTCTTAATCCGTATGCTTGTATCTTAGATTTTGGTATCAAAAAATCCAACATAGGATTATAATACTACATTTTTACAAAAACGGATAGCTCCCTAAAAATTTAAAATAATTACACTCCTTTTTAATCTCCTCAAATGCAAGTCCTTGTTCTTCATAAGAACAATCTACATCTGCAAAAAAATTATATTCACCGAATACTTTTTTAGAAGGACGAGATTCTAAAAAAGATAAGTTTAAATTATGTCTGTATAATATTTGCAAAATTTTCAACAAAGCCCCAGGTTCATTTTTAGTATTAAATGCTATTGAAGTACGGTTTTTTTTGCCTAGATTTATTTTCTTTGTTGAAACAAGAACAAAACGTGTTTTATTTTCTTTAATATCGCCAATATTTTTATCTAAAATATTAAATTTTAATTCATGAGCAATATCACTAGATGCAATAGCGCAATATGTTTCATCTTTATCTAAAAGGTTATTTGCAGCTCTTGCAGTTGAAGCCTCAGGTATCAAATCTATATCTTCATCAAAATTTTCAACTATATATTTCTGACACTGAGCCAATGCTTGAGGATGAGAAATAATGTGTTTTATTTTTGTTTTATCACTAAATCTGGATAACAAACAATGTTCTATTTTAATATCTATCTCCGCTACAATTTTAACATTGGATAAATATATATTATCAATTGTTGGACGAACAATACCTTCAATTGAATTTTCAAAAGGTAAAACACCTAATAAATCAGGGGTTTTATTTATTAAATCTATTATTTTAGGAATTGTTGAAACAGGTCTTAATGTATAATCCTCACCAAGAAAACCCAATGCTTTTTTTGCACCAACTTCACTATATGTTCCTCTAGGGCCTAAAAAAAGTAAATCAGGCATTATTTCAACCTTTCTAAATCCCTCTTTATATCCTTTTTCTTTATAGAATCTCTTTTATCATAAAGTTTTTTACCTTTAGCTAAAGCAATCTCAAGCTTTACCCAACGTCCAGAAAAATACATTTTTGTCGGCACCAAGGTATATTTTTCCTGTTTAATTTTATTTAAAATTTTTAAAATTTCTTTCTTATTTAAAAGTAACTTTCTGTCTCTCAAAGGCTCATGATTATATATATTTCCAAATTCATAGGCGGAAATATGACAATTTATAAGAACAGCCTCCAAATTATCCGTTATTTTTACATAGCTGTCTTTTAAATTTGCACCGTTTTTTCTTATAGATTTAATTTCAGTACCCAAAAGGCTGATTCCGGCTTCAAATTTATCAAATAACGTATAATCAAAAAAAGCTTTTTTATTGGATGAAATAAGTTTTTCAGTATTTTTCATATAATTAGTATACATTAAAAAATTTAATTATGTTACAATCTCATTATGAAAAAGAAATTCAATATTGATTTAACGACGCAAAACAAACTAATAATTTCTGCTCTCGTTATTTCAACCGCTCTGATTGTTTTAATAGCCTTTTGGGCAGTAAATAAAATAAAGATAGAATTAGATGAAAGTTACAGAAGCTTTGGCGAACTTTTAACAAAAACACTTGCTGTACAAAATTATGAAATCACACAAAATGCAACCTCTCCAACGGCACTGAGCTTTATCAAAGCTCATGTAAATTCAATTTTATCATCCACTAATGATATTTCGTATATTACTTTTAAAAACAAAGTCGGAGACATTATATACACAACAATAGAAACCTACAACAAACGTGCTCAAAAAGCAGATACTAACATATCTTCACCAATGTTGGACCAAGACGGCAAAGTTGTAGGCGTAGTCGAAGTTGGTTTATCAGCAGATCTTGCAAAAAATGTTACATTAACAACAAAAAACTCAATGCTAACTGTATTTAGTGCAGTTTGGTTGGTATTTACACTTGTCATCCTTGGTAACGCATTTTTAATAAGGAGAGAACTGACTTTATTGCATCATGGAGTAAAAGAAATAGAACAAGGAAAATTTGGAACAGTATTGGATTACAACCAAGCATCAGGTGAAATCAAAGAACTTTTTGATGCTTTTAATGATATGTCTAAAAAACTTCATAACTATGAAGAACAAAACGTAGACCAGTTAACAGTTGAGCGAAATAAACTTGAAGCGGTATTGATGAGTATCGCAAATGGTGTTGTAGTTTGTGATAACTACGATAAAATCTGTATGATGAACTCCGCTGCACAAAAAATACTCAACGACAGCCATGATGAAATATTAAATACATCAATTCAAAATTATTGCGATTCAACAGGAGAGTTATGTTTTAAAGAAAAAATCACATTATTCAAAAACACTCCTCTTGATATAATAGAGAAAAAACCACTTGAATTTAATGTGAATGTTGATAAAAGAATAATAAAAGCAATAATTTCTCCAATGTATTCAAAAATGCATGATTATTTAGGATATATTATTGTCCTTATTGATATTACAAAAGAAGCTGAAGTTGATAAATTAAAAGATGACTTCATTTCAAATGTATCACACGAATTAAGAACCCCTGTTACGATTTTAAGCTCATACGCCGACACTTTATATAACTTCGGTGATCAATTTAAATTTGAAGAACAAAAAGAATTTATAGGAACTATTAACAACGAAGTTATTAGATTAAACAAAATGGTTAATGATATTCTGGATTTCTCAAAACTTCAATCAGACACAGAACTTGAAAAAGAAAAACAAGATATAACAAAAACAATTGAAAAAATAACCCAAAGTCATAAAGTCCTAGCTGACGAAAAAAACATTTCAATTTCATTTATCAAAGAAGACAATCTGCCTGAATTAAAATACAACACTCAAAGCATAGAAAGAGTCCTAAGCAATCTTCTAACTAATGCAATAAAATATTCTCCAAATAATTCAAGAGTTAAAGTAAGAGCCGAAATTGCTCGAGACCCCAAATATCTTGAAGTAACTATTGAAGATAACGGTATCGGAATTTCACCAGAACATCAAAAAATGATTTTTGAAAGATTTTACAGAATTGAAAACCAAGTCCACACAATCAAAGGAACGGGTCTTGGCTTGCACCTTGTAAAAATCGCCATAGAAAAACACCATCAAGGAAAAGTTTTTGTAAAATCGAAGCTAAATGAAGGATCTACATTTGGTTTTTGGCTTCCCTTGGATGAGGCTGACATTAAAGATATTTCATTAAAAGAACTAAAAGAAAGAAGTCTCAATCAAATAGAAACAAAAAAAGAAAACAGTTATCAAGAATATAAAATAGAAAAAATAGAAGATTACAATAAAAAAACACAACTGGATAACGAATTTGTCGGAAATAATCAAAAACAAAAAGAAGAAAATGAGCTTCAAAAACCAGCTCCGCTTATATTTGAAGAAATAAAAAATGAAAACATTGAACAAATAATGAAAGACAATCCCATAAAAAAAATTAAAGATATTCCGCCATTAGAAGAAAAAACTGAAAAAGAAGATGAATGGGAAATAACTTTTGAAGTAAGAGATAATTAAAATCTGTCTTCGCTCAAGATGTTAATCAGGACATCTTGAGGATATACTTCGTTAATTAATTCATTTGTTGCATCCAATATACAAAAAGAAAGTTGTCCTACATCCTCTTTAGGGATTTCCAAATCTTCAAAAGAAATCTTTAATTCTATGACGTCTTTATATGCTATCGAAGATTTTTTCGAACTTATTTGATTCCACAAATTAAAGTCCGCCGCCTTATTTAAAAATATCCTTGAGATATAATTTGAATTAAAAACAAATCTTAGCTCATGTGAAAACTGATTTTTTAAAATCGGATATATATTTTCATTTTTATTAACTAAACGAATAGAAGAAAAATTATTGCTATATTCGTTTATAAAATATATTGCGATTTGATTTTCTATATTTTCTATGAACATTTTCATAGAATTTTTATTCAGCTCAAATCGAAAATAAAGAAATTCTCTGTCGTAACCAAAATGAATATTTTTGACTAATCTAGAAATATTTGAAGTTGGACCATCCGGAATAAAAATATAACCAGCGTTTTCCCATTCTTTTAACTTATCTTCCTTATCACATACAAGGCTTGGAGAAATTCTGGCTGTTGGATTTCTCAAAGGTTTTGTTGTAACGACACTTAAAGGCAAATTTAAATACTCAGGAACTTCAATTCCCAAAAACTCGTAAACATTTATAAGATGCGATCTGAATAAAAAATCAAAAATATAATCACTTTTTGATTCATTTGGCTCGCCGTACCACCAGTACCAATCACTGCCTTCGCAAATTAAAATTTCACGATAAGCCTTTTCTATTCTGTTTAAAATTTCATCTTTATTTTTTAATTCATCAATATTTTCAAGTTTTTGTTTTCTATAATTTTCAAAATCTTTCCTTACACTTGCCAAATACAACCAAGCAACATTTTTAGTAGATTCACCAACCCAAAGATCAAAATTCCTGTTTATCCACGAACCTGATTTAATACCATCTAAAATTTCCGGCTTGTTATTTTCAAACTTCAAAAAATCACTGACAAGAACTGTATTTATTGTATCATCCTCATCAATTAATTTATACAAAGTACTTAAAAAATCATTCCCGTCATTTTGATACGTTTCCCAACAGTTTTCACCATCCAAAGCAATTGTTATTATATGATTTTCCTTTGGTGAATTTTGTAGTTTTGATTGTATGGTTTTAATTTTTTCATACATATCATTTGCAGCAAGTTTTGAATCATAACTGCCATAACCAAAATTCAAAAGGTTTGCAAAAAAAGAATCTGCAAAAAGAATATTTAAAGAATTTTTTTGAGAAAATTTATAATTAATATTCAAAGCAAACGGATTTTCTAAATTACCTTCAAAATCCCTAATAAACTCTTTTCCGGTTGTTTTTGATAAAATCCCTTCATCTAAAACAGTCCATAAAAAACCGCTTTCTTGAAGCAAATTTATAGTTTCCATGGAGACGCATTGCTCAGAAAGCCACATCCCCTTTGGTTTTCTATCAAAGAATTTTTCATATTTTTCTATTGCAAGCCTGATTTGTTCTTCAGCATCTTCTTTAGCAGAAAAATCATCAGGTAAATTTTCATGATTTTTAACTTCATTATTTTTTAAATTAATAAGCAACGGCAAAATAGGATGATAACAAGGGCTTGTTGATATTTCAATTTTATTTTCATCTTGATATTTTTTATATTCATTCAATATTCTTCTTATTATATCAAGCTGAATTGTATATATTTTTTTTCTATCTTCAAGAGTATAGTCTTTTTCTTTTAAAAGCAATTCATCAAGTTCCGGATAAACATTTTTAAATGTTTCATCTATCCACAACAAAGTAAAATTAGCCATAATATCAGCATACTCTTGAGAAGAAAACATATCTACATTAAGCTTTAGTGCATTAGCACGTCTGTTATAAAGCTCTGTATAATATGGTCTTTTTAAAACCATATTTTTATAATTCAAATCAAAATAATTATTTAATATATAAACTTTTTCATCTGTCGTTATATCGTCTTGATTTTTTAGCAAAAGCTTTAAATGTAAATCCTTTGCACCATTTAAATATTCATTCAAAGATTCAAGCAAAATCGGTGAAAAATTAAAATTTAATTTTAGATTTTTACATTCATCGATTTTTTTCAACATATCAAGGTAATCTTTTGTAGCATGAAGCCTAACCCAAGGAAGCAAAAAATCACTATCAGGTTTTTGTTGATAATTTGGCTGATGAAAATGCCAAATAAAAGCTATATTAATTTTTTTCATATATCACTTAATTATATCGTTAGTTCTACATTTATGCAAATTAGATAAATCAATCCAATTGTGGTTTTTAAAATATTCCAAACAGTTATAAAATATTTTATCTTATTAAAACATCAAAATAAAAAAAATTGCTACTTAACAATTTTCCCATTTTGAATTTTCATAACATCAACATTTTTTAAAAACTCATCTTCAAAAGCAAGTGTATCTACGCTTGTTATTATCATTTGAACATCGTTTTCTATAACATTTAATAAAAAGTTTTGCCTTAAGTTATCTAATTCGGCTAAAACATCATCTAAAAGCAGCAAAGGGGTTTCGCCTGTTTTATCTTTTATTATTTCCAACTCCGCAAGCTTAAGCGCAAGCACAATTGTTCTTTGCTGACCTTGCGAAGCGTATTTTTTAGAATCAATATCATTAATAAAAAAATCTATATCATCTCGGTGCGCTCCAATTAAACACTGTTCTCTTCTTATTTCTTCATCTTTTAATTCATTCATTTTTAAATAAATTAAATTATTAAGCTCGCTGATAGATAAATTCTCATCGCAAATGCTTTTATATTTTATTGAAAGATTTTCATCCGGTGCCAAATAGCCATGCTTTTTCTTTGCAATACGCTCAAGCTCTTTTAAATATTTCATCCTAAGATATATAACATTTGCAGAAGCGATAGACAACTGTTCGTTAAAAACTTCTAACATAGAAGGATTATTAATATGCTGAGATAAAAAATTCGCTTTTTGTAATCTGATTTTATTGAACTTAGACAACTTCTCATAATACAATGGGTAAACCTGATAAATAGCCATATCAAGCCATCTGCGTCTATTTTGAGGTTCTCCTCTTAATAAAAGCAAATCAGAAACTGAAAAATTAACTCCGGTTAAAACTCTTAAAAAATCTGTGGATTTTGTTTTTTTAAGTCCATTTACTTTTAAAACTTTATTTTTGGGAGGATTTAAAACAACCTCTAATTCAAGATCAATTCCCGCCTTTTCAACACTTGCAAAAATTGAAGCAAAATCTTTATTAAAAGTTATTAGTTCTGAATCCTTTTTAATTCTGTTTGAATCAAGAGCACAAAGATAATATATTGCCTCCAATATATTAGTTTTCCCTTGAGCGTTTTTACCAATTATTAAGGTTTTATTTTTTAAAAAATCATACTCAAAATTTTCATAATTACGATAATTCTTTAAAATTAGTTTCTTTAATTTCATATTCTTATAGTATAATAAAAATGCAAAGATTGCCCGTATTATTATTTTTTTAGAGGAAATGAAAATGTACGATTTTATAACAATAGGCTCAGCCACTCAAGATGTTTTTGTTCAATCAGATGTTGCAAGCATAGTTTCAGTTAGCCAAATAGCCAAAAAAAGCGAATTTATGTCTTTTCCTTACGGGGCTAAAACAGAAATTGCGGATTTTTCAAAAAATTTGGGCGGAGGTGCGGTAAATACTGCAACTAATTTTGCAAATTTAGGATGTAAAACTTCAACCATAATCAAGCTCGGAAATGACGAACTCAACAATATTATTAAATTAAAGCTTGCAAAATCAGGAATTGATATTATGAATATTATCGATTCAAGTAAATATTTGACCGGTTTTTCAATTGTACTTGTAAGTTTTCAAGGTGATAGGACAGTTTTAGCACACAGAGGTGCAAATGCTCATGTTCATGAAAAAGAAGTAAATTTTGAAGCAATTAAAAACTCACGCTGGGTATATGTCTCACCACTTTCAGGAGACAGTAATAAAATACTAGATAAAATAGCAAAATTTTGCGAAGAAAATAAAATTAACCTTGCAATTAATGCAGGCACAACTGCCCTTAAAAAAGGAGCTAAGTATTTTTCAAAAATACTAAAAACCGCTCAAATAGTTGTAATGAATAAAGAAGAAGCAACCCTTGTTACAAAAATTCAAGTAAGACCCGATACCAAAGAAGTTAAATTTTCAAAAGAGACCATACACCCAGATATAGTTGCGATGCTAAAAGCCTTAAGGGGAGATACAAAAACCATAGTTGCAATTACAGACGGTAAAAACGGCGTATATTGTTATGACGGCAAAAAAATCTACATCTGCCCAATATTTCCCGCGGTTGTCGTTTCTACACTTGGTGCGGGAGACGCTTTCTCGTCTACATTCTGTGCTTCAATGGACAAATTCAACTGGGATATAGAAAAATCTCTTAAATATGCTTCTGTTAATTCAGCTTCAGTATGCACCAACTTTGGTGCTCAAGAAGGATTTTTAACTTTTAAAGAAATAGAAGAAAAATTAAAAAAAGAACCTGATTTTAAAGTTAGAACAATATGCGTTTAGATAAATTTTTAAAAGTTTCAAGACTAATAAAAAGAAGAACTGTTGCAAATGATGTTTGCGATTCAGCCAGAGTTTTTGTTAATAATAACCCTGCAAAACCAGCTAAACAATTAAAAATAGGTGATATTATTTCAATTGAATATAAAAATATGTTAAAATCCTTCAGGGTTTTAAATATCCCTGAAGGAAACGTACCTGTTAATATTGCATCAAGTTTATATGAAGAAATTAGTGGAATATAATATTTTTAATCTTTATTTTTAAACCACATTACCACAATTAAAATATCCAACTTATCATCAATACCAACATCTTTAAATTCAAATTTGGTTCAGATATTTTTTAACCTAAATCCTAATTGCAATAATATTTTAAGAGTGTTAAAATCATTGATAATAAATAAGTGAGAGGTTTTTATGAAATACAATTTCGGTGTTGTTAAAGAATTAAAAGAAGGGGAAACAAGGGTTGCAATCACACCGGACGTTGTTGCAATGCTTTGTTCGGACGGATTAAGCGTAATTATTGAATCGAAAGCAGGCGAAAAAAGCGGTTTTTCGGATGATGAATACATAAAAAACGGAGCAACGGTAGCGAAAGATGCAAAAGAAGTTTGGGAAAATTCAAAAATAATCGTAAAAGTAAAAGAACCACAAAAATGTGAATTTCAATACTTTAGACCTGACTTAGCGATTTTTTCATATCTTCATCTGGCCGTTGAAAAAGAACTTACAACGGAACTTTTAAAGAAAAAAGTAACAACAATAGCTTCCGAATCTGTTGAAACTGAAGACGGACAGCTACCTCTTTTAACACCAATGTCAGAAGTAGCAGGACGTCTTGCCGTTCAAATAGGAGCAAACCTTTTGGAAGTTCATAATGGAGGTTCAGGGGTTTTATTATCCGGAGTCCCCGGAGTTCAACCGGGTAAAGTTATAATAATTGGTGCGGGAGTAGTTGGCTTTAACGCAGCTCAAACAGCAATAGGAATGGGAGCCGATGTATCAATTTTTGATGTTAATCCTAAAAAACTTGTTCAAATTGATGGAATTTATGGTACATCAATCAAAACACACTACTGTAATCCTGCTAAAATAGAACAAGAAGTACCTAAAGCAGACCTTTTAATTACATCTGTGCTTGTTCATTCACAATTAGCACCCAAAATTGTACCTGAAAACGTCATAAAACAAATGAAAAAAGGTTCTGTAATCGTTGATGTAGCAATTGATCAAGGCGGAAATGTCGAAACAATAGACAGAACAACAACCCATCAAAATCCAACCTATGAAAAACATGGTATACTTCATTGTGCAATACCAAACATTCCATCTGCCGTTCCAAGAACTGCATCATATGCTTACTCGTATGCAATGTACCCATACTTAAAAGAAATTGGAGAACATGGCATAATAGATGCTATAAAAGAAAAGCACGAACTTTCAAACGGTGTAAATACTTTTAATGGTGAAATTACAAACAAAGCAGTCGCTCAATCTTTAGATATGGAATACACGCAAATAGAACTTATGGTAGGTTTCAAACTAAAATGATAGAAAATTCAAAAAGAATTGTTTTTAAATTTGGAACAAACATATTAAGAAACGAAGATGGCGATATTTCACTTTCACATCTTTACTCCTTTATTGAAGATATTTCATATCTTTATAAACAAGGTAAGGAAATTTTAATTGTAACCTCAGGAGCCGTTGGACTTGGTGCTAAAAAATTAAAAATCAACACATCTTCTTCAACCACCTTAAAACAAGCAGCAGCGAGCGTTGGTCAACCAATGTTAATGGGAATTTGGCAAGATGGATTTGAAAAATACGGAATCACAACTGCTCAAATTCTTTTAACGGAAGATGATTTTTCAAACAGAAAAAAATATCTTTCATTAAGATTAACTTTACACAAATTACTTGAAAATAAAGTAATCCCGATTATAAATCAAAACGATGCAGTTTCTCCATCCGAGCTAGAACATGTAAGTTTTTCAGACAACGACAAACTCTCTGCACTTGTTGCATCAAAATTAGATGCTGATTTGCTCGTTATGGTATCGGATATAGACGGTTTATTTGATAAAAATCCAAAAGAATACAAGGATGCTAAGTTAATTTCAAAAGTTAAAAAAATAACCCCCGCTATCGAAAAACTTGCATCCGGAGCCTCTTTAGGTGGTAGAGGAGGCATGGTTACAAAGTTAACTGGTGCAAAAGTAGTAACCTCAAGTGGCTTATATGCAAAAATCGTCAACGGAAAAACACCGGGAATAATCAAAAAGATATTCAATGACAACATCGGAACAACTTTTTACCCAAATAAAAATCTTCCGCACAAAAAACGCTGGATTGCTTATGCAACAAATATAATGGGAGAAATAACCGTAAATAACGGAGCCAAAAAAGCAATAATTGAAAATCAGAAAAGCCTTTTGTCAGTCGGTATAGAAAAAGTAAAAGGCGATTTTAAAAGAGGAGAAATTGTCTCCATTACAGACACGGAAGGTGTTGAATTTGCAAGAGGAGTGTCTTGCTATGATTCAACCGACATAGAAAAAATCAAAGGAGAACACTCGGATAAAATCATTGAAATTTTAGGTTATAAATTTGACGATGATGTAATTGTTAAAGACAACTTGGTTTTAATTTAAGGAATATTATGGAAAAAGATATTATTCAAATTGCAAAAAATGCTAAAGAAGCCTTCTTAAAAACAATGACTCTTAGCAATGAAACAAAAAACGAAGCATTAAATAAAATAGCGCAAAACATTAAAAAAAATAAAGATGAAATATTTAAAGCCAACAAAAAAGATCTTGAAGAAGCAAAAATACTACTTGAAAAAAAAGAAATAAATTTATCAACCTTCAACAGATTAAAACTTGATGAAAACAAATTAAAAGACATAATTCAAGGAATATTTGACTTAATCAAACTGCAAGATCCGGTTAATCAAATTATCTGGCAAAAAGAATTAGATGAAGATTTAATCTTAAAAAAAATTTCAACACCAATAGGAGTTATAGGCGTAATTTTTGAAGCTCGCCCTGATTGCATAGTGCAAATTTCTTCTCTTATAATTAAATCCGGAAATTGTGCCATATTAAAAGGCGGAAGCGAAAGCATAAACACAAATAAAACAATCTATAAAATAATCCAAGATTCACTAAGCGAAATAAAAGATTTTCCTAAAAATTCTATTAATCTCATTTTTTCAAGAGATGATGTTAAAAAAATGTTAGAAGCAGACGAATATATTGAACTTATAATCCCAAGAGGTTCGAATGCACTTGTTAAATTCATAAAAGAAAATACTAAAATACCCGTTCTCGGACATGCTTCCGGAATTTGCCATATTTTTGTTGATGAAAATTATAACCTCGAAGACGCAGAAAAAATAATAATTGATGCCAAGACACAATATCCGAGTGCTTGTAATGCAGTAGAGACATTGCTTATTCATAAAAACTATAAATACAAAAACGAACTAATAAATTCACTCAAAAAAGTTGAAATTGAAATAATTGAAAATCCTGAAAGCTACTCTATTGAATACGGAGATAAAATTTTATCTGTAAAAATCGTTGAAAATGTTGATGAAGCAATCAACCATATCAATAAATATGGCTCTGGTCATACTGATTCAATTTTGAGCAACAATGATAAAAACATAGAAAAATTCATGAAATACGTTGATTCGTCCTCTGTTTTTGCAAACTGCTCCACAAGATTTTCGGATGGCTTCAGATACGGTTTTGGAGCGGAAGTAGGAATTTCAACAAACAAAACCCACGCAAGAGGACCCGTTGGCCTTGAAGGTTTAACAATATACAAATACAAACTTTTCGGCAAAAATAACGTAGTTAATGACTACTCAACAGGTAAAAAATCATTTAAACACAAATTCATTTAATTTTGTTTGTTGTAAAATAAAAATTAACCAATTTATAAAGAAAATAAAAAAATGGATAAGAAAGCACTTATTGAAAAAATTAATAAATTAAAAAAAGAAAAAAACGCAATAATTCTTGCACACTGCTATCAAAATATTGAAATAGATTTAGTTGCAGACTTTGTCGGAGATTCTCTTGGCTTATCACAACTGGCATCTAAAACAAATGCCGATAAAATTATTTTTGCAGGAGTATATTTTATGGCTGAAACGGCTAAAATTTTAAATCCGGCAAAAAAAGTTTATCTACCGAATATTTCAGGTTGCGATATGGCAGATATGATTAACTTAAAACAAATTAAAAACTTTAAAGCAGATAATCCTGATACACCGGTTGTATGCTACATAAACTCAACTGCTGCCGTAAAATCCGAATGTGATATTTGCTGCACCAGTTCAAACGCTATTGAAGTTGTAAGATCTCTAAAAAGCGACAAGGTTCTTTTTGTTCCCGATAAGTACTTAGCTAATTGGGTTGAAAAAAATCTGAAAAATGTCAAGATAACTGCATATCAAGGTTATTGCCCCACACATTACAAAATCAGTGCCAATGATATTTTAAACAAAAAGAAAGAATATCCTTATGCAATAGTTCTTTCACATCCTGAATGCAAAAATGAAGTAACAGAAATATCAGATTTTGTAGGCTCTACTACGCAGATGATGGAATATTGCAAAAAAAGCAAAGAAAAAGAATTTATTATTGCAACCGAACTCGGCGTAGCTCAAAGATTACAAAGAGATTATGCAGACAAAAAAATAATTCCAATATCAAAAAACATCTTTTGCCCTTCAATGAAAGAAAATTCTCTGGAAGATATTTTATATACTCTTGAAAATGAAAATAACGAAGTTAAAGTTGATGAAAATATTGCAAAAAAAGCAATTAATTGCATAGATAGAATGTTGAAAATAATGTAAACTTTTGTTTCATTTTTTAAACAAAGGACAATTTACGCATTTCAAAAAACTTTTTATATATAAAAATATATAATTTGTATATAATCAGGTGAAAAATTGATTCAATTAAATGTCGACTTTACATTATTAAATAAATTTTTTGGAATACCGATAAAGCGAATTTTTCAATATGCCAACAAAGATATTGAAGAAATAATGAAACTCGAGGCTGCACAAGGTAACCAAAAAGCAGCGGACTACAAAAAAATACTTTCAGACCCCGACAAAATTTTAGAAATTTTTAAACTTGCAAACGTTGAAAATAAGCTGATAATTCTTCAAAATATGTCCGAAAGTGATTTGGATGAATTATTGCCTTATTTGACATCCGAACAGCTTGCAAAAGGATTAAACTTTTTTACAGAAGAAAAACTTTTGGAATTTTCAAGCAAATTACCAATTGAAGAACTTTGTGCAATGATTTTTGAAAAATTTTCCCTTTTAGATGTACTTTCTCTAATGAATGAAGATTCAATGGATGCTTTCATTATGGAACCGGACGTTGAAAGAAAATATGCACAAAATTATTTTGAAAGCTTGGATATAAAAACTCTTGAAAAAATCATGATGTATTCATTTGGTCCAGATTTTGAAGGAAAAAACAGAGATGAATACTTAGAACATCTGGAAAACCTTGATTTTAAAAATTATAAAAGATTTTTACTTTCTATGGAAAGAGAAAATAAAATCAATTTAATAAACGGAATTACATCTCAAGAACCTGATTTAGTTTATCTGCTAGAACCAACAGATTTAATTGCGCCTATGGAGCTTTTAATGAAGGAAGACAAAGTAAAACTAATGTCGACTTTAGATGCAGAATTTTTAGTGCCAATGATTCAAGAATTACCCTTAGATTTAACTCAAATTGTTCTAACACAAATTGACCCCAGAGATTTCTCTGAAATACTTGCAAGAGACTTTCAAGATGTGCTTTCATCTGTTGTTTTATTTTCAAATATGGCAGCTTAAATCTTATAAGCCTTTTTATAAAACAAAAGACCGCCCAACAAAGCAATAGAAACAACAGGAAGCCAAGCTGCCAAAAATGGGGGAATAGTACCCGTTGCACCAAGATTTAATGAAAGTGCTCTAATTACATAATATATAAAAATAATTAAAATACTAAACAAAAAACCACGATTATACCTAACTCTAGGGGGTGTAATTGCAAGCGGAACACCAATTAAAGCAAGTGCAAATGTTGTAGCCGGTAATGCCAATTTATCAAAAAGATTAATTTCATACTCTAAGCGAACTTTTTTTTCTAAATTATTTTTTTGTTTTTTAATATGACGCATTAACTTAAAAAAGTTAAATTCACTGGTTGTTTCTTTGACCATCTCGTTAACATCACCAATGCCAAAGCTCACATTTGATTCCTCAAAAAGACTGGTATTAAATATTTTACCATCCTTTGAAATCGTATAAATTACTCCATCATCAAACTTCCAACCATAATCAGAGGTAGATCCTTTTTGAGCCTGAACTATTTGAATATTTTTAGGGTTTGAAATATCCACAACTGTAACATTGTTTAAAGTCTTATCTTTACACCACTGAGCATAAAAAAGCCTTTTTAACTTACCTTCTTTATCAATATCTTTTATAGTGAAGTTCATTTTATTTTCAGGGATATGTTTTTGTTCAAGTGAATATATAGCAAGTGATTTCGACTGAACAGAAGCAATCGGAACAACAAGCTCATTAATCAAAAAACTAACCAAAGTCATAACAAGTGCAAAACAAAATATAGGACGACTTATTCTCTCTATGCTGATACCACATGCTTTAAAAATAGTGATTTCCGACTTTAAACTTAAATCGTTCACGGTCATAACTGTTGCAAACAATGTTGAAATCGGAATTGTAAGCACAAAAACCTGAGGCAAATTAAGAACAATCATCATAATTGCGATATGAAAAGGAATCCCATAAAGCGATATTTGTTTAATTAATTGGGTAAACGTTTCAGATGCAAAAATTATAGAAGTAAAAACGATTACACCCAAAACAAAAACATCAATAAGTTGTTTTAGAATATATCTGTCTAAAATACTTAAATCATCCCACTTGCTTTTAAAGTAAGCTTTAATATCCTTATATTTTGAATATATTTTTCCCGTAACTGTCATACATTTGTGCTCTTTTTTGCGATATTGCACTAAATAACTTGATTTTCTCATCATCAGAATAATTTTTCAAGTCATTAAATCTTTTATTTAACAAATGAAACATCTGCTCAATATTTTCAAAATTATTTTTTAACATATCCAAAACAAGTCCAAAATTAGTCATAGCTAATCTTGTTGTATCTCTAAAACCACTTGAAGCTATTTCTTTTGCATTATCTGATGCAATATCAAAAAGCAAAAAAGATATAATGGTTGGCAAATGTGAAATTTGAGCACAATACTCATCATGATATTTCATATCAAAAACAAAAGGGGTTGCTCCAACATCAACAATAATTTTTTCTAAAAGATTATTATTTTTTTCAATTAACCACTTAGCTCCTTTAAATAAGTCATCTTTAGAAGCATCAAAACCCGACAAATGCGAACCTGCCATAGGATGAGATAATATAAAATTAAAATTATATTTTCTTGATTTTAAATTTGCTTTTGTTGAAGAAACATCAGCAACAACTGTCTTTGAAGATACAATATTATCTAATTTATCTAAAACTTCAGGTGTTTTTTGAATGGTAGAGCAAACAAAGACAATTTCACATTTATTTAAAATTTTAATATCATCACTGGCCTTATCACAAAAAGAAAGTGCTTTTTCAAAACTTGACGAAGACACACAATATATCTCATAATCAACTTTATTAGCTAAAGCCTTCAATAAAGAAGCCCCAATTAAACCAAGCCCGACAATGCCAACTTTTATCTTTTTATTCATAAAAAAATTATATAATAAATTCAATTTTGTTGTAATTCCAATTTTATAATCTTAACTTTTATTATATAATCAATTCAAACATAAAGGAGTTTGATATGTCTGATGAATACATAAAAAAAGGTAAGGCTTTTAAGTTTGGTGATAACATTTCAACCGACCATATTGCACCGGGAAGGCTTTTTCACCTAAGAAATGATTTAGCTGAATTTTCAAAACATGTACTTGAAGATGCCGATCCTGAATTTGCTAAAAAAGTCCAAAAAGGAGATTTTGTTGTTGCAGGAAATAATTTTGGACTTGGCTCAAGCAGAGAGCATGCTCCTCAAATCATAAAACTGGCTGGAGTTGGTGCTGTTATAGCAAAATCTTTCGCAAGAATATTTTACAGAAACGCAATAAATATAGGACTTTTAGCAATAGAATGTGACACTGATAAAATCGACAGCAACGATGAGCTGGAGCTCAACCTCAAAGAAGGCATTTTAAAAAATTTAACAAAAAATATTGAACTATCAATAACTCCACTTCCGGATGTAATGATAAAACTATTAAAAGACGGGGGTCTTGTTAATCACTTAAACAAAAACGGAGATTTCAACCTTGAAACATAATATAACTTTATTAAAAGGAGATGGAATAGGTCCTGAAATTTCAAATAGTGTTGTTGATATCATTGAATCAACAAAAGTTGAAATTGATTGGGATGAATGTTTAGCGGGAAATGAAGCATATATTAAATATGGTGAAGTTTTACCCGAAAAAACTCTAAATTCTATTAAAAAAAATAAAATCGTCTTAAAAGCCCCAATAACAACCCCAATAGGAAAAGGGTTTGCATCAGTTAATGTCCAATTAAGAAGATATTTTGATTTATTCGCAAATATCAGACCTTCAAAAAATTTACCAAACATTAAAACACCTTTTAATGATGTGGATTTAATTATAATAAGAGAAAATACAGAAGACATATATGCAGGAATTGAAAATAAAATTGATGAAAATACAATACACGGTATAAAACTGGCAACCAAAAACGGCTGTCAGAGAATTTGCGATTTTGCTTTTAAATATGCCATAGAAAACAAAAGAAAAGAAGTCACCGTAGCAACAAAAGCAAATATTTCCAAACTCGCTGACGGTATGTTTTTAAATTGTTTTAGGGAAGCTGCTCAAAAACACCCTGAAATAAAAGCAAAAGAAATTTTAATAGATAATTTATGTATGCAATTAGTTACAAATCCCTCACAATTTGATGTTCTTGTAATGCCAAATTTGTACGGAGACATAGTATCTGACTTATGTGCCGGTTTAGTCGGAGGGCTGGGGCTTGCATATAGCAGCAATATTGGAATATACAAACAAGAAAACTTTGCAATTTTCGAAGCTGTACACGGCTCTGCTCCTGATATTGCCGGAAAAAATTTAGCAAACCCCACAGGACTTTTAAGAAGTGCAATAGAAATGCTAAAATATATTCAAGAGAAAGAATCAGCTAAAAAAATAGAAATAGCACTTTTTGAAGTTTTTAAAGAAGGTAAAAAATTAACGTCTGACTTAGGCGGTAATGCTACAACAAAAGAATTTAGCGAAGAAATAATAAAAAAAATAAAAACACTTTAAAGAAGGGAGAAAAAAATGACAAAATGGGTATGTGCAGTATGCGGCTATACAGTTGAAGCAGAAAAAGCACCTGAAAAATGTCCGCAATGTAATGCTACAAAATTCAATGAAGCAGGCGACATGAACACTTGGGCTTGTGAACACAAAGTTGGCGAAGGAAAAGATGTTGACGCTATTGTTCTTCAAGGATTAAAAGATCACTTTATGGGAGAATGTACTGAAGTAGGAATGTATCTTGCAATGGCAAGAGTTGCAGACAGAGAAGGATATCCTGAAGTAGCAGAAGCATACAAAAGAATAGCATACGAAGAAGCTGACCACGCATCAAAATTTGCTGAACTCTTAGGCGAAGTTGTAACTCCTTCAACAAAAGAAAACTTAAGATTAAGAGCGGAAGCGGAACACGGAGCATGTGCCGCTAAATTAGAAATTGCTTCACGTGCTAAACAACTAGGACTTGATGCAATTCATGATACTGTTCATGAAATGGCAAAAGATGAAGCACGTCATGGCGCTGCATTCAAAGGCTTATTAAAAAGATATTTTAATTAATTTTTAAAATTTAAAAAGCCCCTTTTGGGGCTTTTTTATTTCTTTAATTGTTCAGGGTGTTTTACTATATTCATTGCAAGGGATGGTATATCAAGATAATCCGTAAACAATTCAATATAACACATTCTTTCTTTTTGTTCTTTTTCAATAACTGATAAAACTTCATCAAATTCCTTATTTGTTTTGACGCTTGCAACATAACAATCGCCCTTAAAAACTTTCGGAAGCATAGAATAATTCCAACTTGCAATATTGTTATAATCATAATCTACGTTATCGCATAAAATACGCTCAACTGTATATCCGGAATTATTAATAACAAAAATTATAGGTCTTGCTTTATTTCTCATCATTGTTGAAAGTTCTTGAGCAGTTAACTGATGAGAACCGTCCCCTGTTATTAATATTGTTCTTCTTGATTTATCAGCCATAAAACAACCAAAAGCACAAGGAGTTGCCCAACCGATAGAACCCCAAAGCATTTGATTTTGAACACTTACATTACAAGGAAATTTCATCGGTATTGCTCCAAAAGGAACCAAGCCAACCTCAGTAATCAAAATATCATTTTCCCTTAAAAATTCTTGAATACGCGGATAAAGATAATTCATAGAAAGCTTATTTTCATCTGCAACAGGTATGTTTTTATAGCCAAATTCAGGCACTATATTTTCTTTTGAAATATAAGATATTTTTTCAAGTAAAGCCTCTAACAAATCTTTAATCAAAACATCATCTATTCTTTCACCTTTTATTGAAACGCTGTTAGGCTGAATATCTACAACATCATCCAATTTAAAATTATACTTGAAACCCATTGTATTAAGATCGGATAATACGCATCCTGCCAGAATGATACAATCTGAAGAATTCATATAATCATAACAAACTTTGTTTGCTAATTTTGCACTATATACCCCCATATAGTTTTTCATATTAGATTGAATAATGTCCATACCTCTAACAAAAGAACAAGAAGGAATTGCCGTTTTACTCAAAAAATCATTTATTGTCTCTTTTGCCAAAAATCTGTTTGCCAATATTCCTGCAATAAAAAGTGGTTTTTTTGATTTTTCGATTAATTCTATTATTTTATCAACTGCTTTATTTAAATTTTCTTCTTTTGATTTCAAAACTATTTTTTTATATTCAACTTCTACCTCTACATCGCAAACATCAACAGGAATTGCAACATAAACAGGTTTTTTTGTTTTAATCATAACCTCAAATATTCTATCCAACTCACTTTTTGCGTTTTCTTTATTTAAAAAAGCTGTTGTTTCAACAATATTTGAATACGCACGCTCAAAAGCATGATAGTCAGCATTATCAAGATTGTGATGCAAAAGTGTTCTATTTTCAATGTCTTTAGTATTAGGTATTCCTACAATTTTTATCACAGGTACATTTTCAGCCATAGAACCGGCTATTGCATTCATAGCAGACAATTCTCCAACTCCGTATGTAGAAACCATAGCGGCATACCCCTTAATTCTTGCATATCCGTCTGCTGCATATCCTGCATTTAATTCATTTGTTGAACCTATCCAACTAATATTTTTATTTTCTTCTATTGCTTCAACTATTTTAAAATTATAATCACCGGGAAGTCCAAATACTTCACTTATTCCAAGTTCAACCAGTCTAAATGTCAAATAAGACGCAAGTTTTATTTTCATTGTTGTTAAGCTCCATACTGCTACATATAATAATAAGGTGCACAATGCACCTTATTATTATAATCAAGAAATTTTTAATACATAAATTTCTTTATTTATTTTTTATACTACTTTGCTAACGCTTTTTTAACTTCTTTTTTATATTTTTCTACATTAGGCTGTAATACTTCATCTAAAGCAATATCAGATGGAGTAATGTTACCTTTTTGAGCTCTCATTATCCAACCTGTATATAATGTTTCAAAATGTTTTAATTCGATAAATCTTGCTATTGATTTCATTGATAAATCTTCTAAAACAATTTTAGAAACAGGATGTTGTGCACTATAAGCACTAATTACACCTTCCATAACAGCATTCATAACTTTATCATCTGATTTTACATATACAAAAGTAAAGAATGAGTCATTATTATTAATATCTAAATCTGCTTCAGCATTATAATGCAAATACCCGGGGCCAACATTTGTATCAGTAGAGATTGCAGCTTTTAAAGATTCATTTTTTAATTGTTTTTCCCATAAGGTTGTTCCAAAAAATTCATCTCCAAAATATTCTACAAAATGTTTATTTTTGCCCATATTTTTAGCTTTTACGTTAAATTTAGCTAATTGCAGAGCTTCATTTTCTTCAATATTACTATTTAAAAATTCTTTTTGAGCATCCAAAGAAGCATTCATTAATTCTCTGACTTCTTCTTTTGAAACGCCCAAGAATAATAGTGTAAATATTGTAGCATCATCAAAAATTGAAAATCTTCCGCCTACATCATCATGAACATAACCTGATAATTTAATTTCTCCTGAATCAACAATTCTTCTTAAAGCAGATTTCTCTGAATTTTTATCAGTCATAGCAACAAATTGATTTGATGTATCAGTATTTCCTGTATAGTCTTGAACAGCCTTTCTTGCTTTTTCATAACCAACAGTGGTTTCCAATGTTCCTCCTGATTTTGATACAACTAAAAACAATGTTTTATCTAAATCAAGTCTTTTAATCCATCTGTCAAAACTTAAAGGTTCAACTGATGAAAAGAAATGAACACGCTCATCTATTCCTAATAATTTTGTAATATTTTCTGTTGTATGGCGAGAACCACCTATACCTAAAATAGCAATATCTGTATATTTATCAGCTTTTGCTGTTTTTACCATTTCTTCCATTTTATCTAAATTTGCTAATTGAATATTTGGTAATTTTTCAATCCAATTTAAAAACATACCGTCTTTTCCTGCACGAGATTTAATATCTTCAACTGCTCTAGAAGCGAACTCTTTAAATTGACCGCAACAACATTTTTTAACTACTTCAACACTTGAATTTGTCATATTTCCTCCAAAATAAAATGCTATATTTATTATAATGTGATAAATATAGCATAATTACAAGATTAATTAATTAAATTTAATTTTTAAATTTTTGATGTCAAATCATAAATCTTATCGCAGTAATATTTTATAGATGAAAGAATATTAAAATCTAAGCCCTTTGGAAGCTTTCCTTCCATTCCGCATTCTTGTAAAGTAGGCAATTTATTATCTTTTTTCTTTCTATGAGAATTATCCACAGGCTCTTTTTTTCTTTGATACAAATAGGCTTTTAAAGTATATTCAATAAACCTATCTTCTATTTTAGGATTTGATCTAAGCAATTTTACAAAATAATCAGAAAAAGGCTTATAAGCTACATGACCGCTCTTTATATCTTTATTATCCTTTAATTTATAACAAAAATCTTCCACTTCTTTTAAATTAGCAACATCATATCCTACTATTTGGATTTCTCCTTTATAGCCATTATTTTTTGCCTTGAATTCAGGATTTGATAAGTCTACATCCAAATGTAAAGCCATATACCCTGTTTCTTTTGAACGTTGCGAAACTTCAATCGGAGGTAATCCGACACGCATTTCATTAACAGCCTTACATAATCTTTGTAAATCTTCAATTTTAAAATATTCCCATTTTTCAGGCAAATCGCTTGGTTTGTAATTTTCAATTTTTGTTATATTTAATTTTCCTGCTTTAACTTCTTTAATTAAAGCATCAATAATTTCTTTTGTTTTATTACTGTCAGATTGTCTTAAAATAACCCTTGCTCCAATAATATCTGAGCAAACTCTTTTTATGTCTTCAGGATTTTCAGGGTCAAAAACTTTTTTTGATTTTATAGCACTTCCTAACTTACCGGCAGCTTTTTCTCTTATACTATCAGGGGATTTAACTCTTGTTGAAATCCTTTGAATAGGTGCATCAGGATTTTTTTCTGACACCATATAAAGAGTCAATGATTCTCTTAATGCCTTTTTTAAATATTCAGAAGGAACATCAGCATTTTCATATACAAAAGCACATGTTTCCCTATTATCAAATGCCTCTAACAAACTTCTATTTAATTTTTCAGAAGCTGTAAAACTAACAGTATCTCTAACAAGAGGAGATAAATTAGGATATCTGTTTGCTTTTAAATTATCGTTGTTAACAGCGTTTTTGTTTTTACCTACAATTCGCAAAAAAGGATAAATATGATTTTGTATTTGCATTGATTTTCCTCCAAGCCTACAAAACTACAAAATTAATAATTTTGCTAATTAATCAAAATAAAAATTTACAATTATATACATCTTGTTTACAATAGCAAAAAAATATTGCAGAATAATGGTATGGGTAAATGTAAAAAAAGAACTTTATACAGGTCAAATTTTTCCTCAGATATATCTTTTATGACCAGAGAAAAAGCAGTTAACAACATACTTAGAACAATTACGGAAAATTCAACCAAAAACAATAAAAAAAGTGATTTTTCGTTTAAAAAAGCACTAAACACAATTAGTCTTTTTGGAATTTCAGCAGAAGAACTATCGGAAGCCGGTGTTCCCTATGAAAATTTACTTGCTCTTGGTTCTATAATAAACTAAGCATTGTAGTCCGTCATTGCTCTTTGCTGAAGTTGATTTTGGGTTTCTATTGTTTGTGCAATTTGAGTTTGTTGCTTATTAGCTTCAGATTCGTTTTCACCTATTACTTTATTTACAACCTTTGTTACATTAGAACCTATCAACATACTGCCTAACATATCGCCAACTTTAGCACCTACGGCACTTCCTGCCCCCGGACAAATAATAGTTCCTATTGCTCCTCCAACAAGTCTTCCTAAAGCACTACCTGCCGCATATGATAAGAAGTTTGAACCAATTTTTAAAATTGACTTACCTGTTTGTTTCAAACCCTCGACAAAACCTTTTTCTTTAAATGTAGGTACGATTTTTCCGGTAATTTCAGGCAACGCCTCAAGAGCTGTCATCGCAATAACGATAGGATTTTTAATTTCATTTTTGAAGAATTTTTTAGCATTATTTTTCAAACCCCTTTCAGCAGCCTCTTCCACCAAAAGCTTACCGTTGCTAAGAGTAGCCTCGGCACTACTTTTAGCAATTTTCGCATCTTCAAGCTGCTTACTTATATCTTCAAATGTTACTTTCTTATCTTGTTTTCTAAATAAGTTAAAAAACCTCTGAGTTAATGACAATTTACCTTTGCCTACTTTTTTATCAAGTTTACTTACTTTTTTTGATAAATCTCTATATTTATCATAATTTTCAGCCAAAGCATTGGCTTTTGTAAAACAATCACCATCAAGAACGCCTTGCATTTTCTTAAAATCACTTTTTCTACATGCAGAAAGTGCTTGTTTTATACCATGATTTCTTTTAATAGAACCAATAGCACCCGCGCCTGTTGTAATAACAGGAAAAGCCAGATATGAAGCCGCAGTTGACGCAGCTGATTGTTGAACTTGTTCGTTTGACATAAAAACTCCTTAAATTTATAAAGTAATTCTTAAGACAAAAATTGCTCAAAAAATTTTTTTTGTTAAAATTTATAAAATGGAATACAATTTAAAACACTATGCGTACATCGGAGATGCAGTATGGGAATTATTTATTCGCAAACTCGTCATCAATAAATCCCAAAAGCAAGATTTGATGCATAAATTATCAACAAAATATGTTAATGCAAAAGCACAAGCAGACATCTTAGAATTGGTAATCGAAAAATTATCTAATGAAGAATTAGAAATTCAAAAAAGAGGAAGAAATCTTAAAATATCAATAAACAAAAAATCTAACCCCAAAATCCACACACTTGCCACTTCTTTTGAAGTTTTAATCGGCTATCTATACATAAACAACAAAGAAAGACTTAATGAAATTTTAGAATTTATTAAACCCAATCTAAAAGATTTGGTATAATAAAACTATGAAAAAAAATATTAAAGAAGAATTTATATCAACGCTATCCCACGAAATAAGAACCCCTTTAACGAGTATTAAAGGCTTTAGTCAAACTATGCTATCTTCTTGGGATAAATTATCCGATGAAAAAAAGAAAGAATTTTTATCTATAATCTTAAACCAATCACAAAGATTAATTAATCTTGTTGAAAATGTACTAAATGTAGCAAAAATTGATTCTAACTCCCAAAATTTTATACCTGTAAAAATTAACGTTAATCAAATCATGCAAAACTGCATAAATATTGTTCAAATGGCTCATAAAGATTATGTTTTCAAATTTAATAAATCTAAAAATGAATTGTTTTCACTTGCCGATAATGATAAAACACAACAAATATTAATAAATATTCTTGATAATGCAGCAAAATATTCAATCAATTCAAAAATAATAGAAGTTAAAACTTTTAATAAAAATGATTATAATGTTTTCTCAATCAAAAATTATGGTTCATATATAAAAAATGAAGATATTAAAAAAATATTTGAAAAATTTTACAGAGTTGAATCATACATATCATCTTCTGCCCAAGGAAGCGGACTTGGATTATATATTGCAAAAAATCTTGCAGACAAAATGAATGGCACAATAGAAGTAATATCATCAGAAAAAGAAAAATCTTGCGAATTTCAAGTTTTTCTGCCTATTTATGAAGTAGAGAAAATAACTCAAAAAATAGGAATATAAGGGAGAAAATTTTGTATAAATCAAAAGTTTTAATAATTGCAAACAGAAAAGAATTTTCAATTAAATATAAAAAATTAATTGAAAATTTAGGTCAAGATGCGCTTATTGCAAAAGATTTATCAAATGCTATTTCCATAATTCAAAATGAAGAAATTGAATTCTTAATAATTTCAGACACAATTAAAGAAAAATTGAGTGATTTTATCAAAAAAACCAGAATTTTAACATACAACACACGCCCAATCATAATTGCTGTTTCAAAATCCAGCGACTTAAATGACAGATTAGAAACACTTGAAGCCGGTGCTGACGATTTTCTTGGTGAAGAAATAACAAAACAAGAATTTCAAATGCGTTTTAAAGCTCATTTACGAAGGTATATAGAAAGCTCTATCAATTCTATCACAGGACTTTTAAACAAAAACATAACAATAAAAGCTATCAAGAAAAGCATTATTGAATTAAAACCATTCTCGTATCTTTTAATAAGAATAAAAGATATAGATACATACAGAAAAACCCATGGTGAAATTGCATTTGAAAAAGTATTGCAAACCCTAAGTGCAATCATAAATTCAACTTTAAGCCCTGATGACTTTATCGGGCATCTGCAAGAAAGTGATTTTATTTTAATAACCAACCCTATTCAGGCAGAAAAGATAGCGTCATTTCTAACTTTTGCGTTTGATAATATTTTAAACAAATTTTATTCATCAGATGAATTTGAAAACAATTTTACAATCCAATCTGATGAAACAAAACAAGAAACAAAACAATCGCTAATGCGATTGAACATTGCAACAACCGAAAAAAACGAAAATGAAAATGATTATAGAGAAATATTGAACAATTTAAATAATTTAATTGAACTTTGCAAAGATTCTCATAGCTCTGCTTATGTTATAGACAGAATAAAATTAAAAGGCGAAGTTACAAAAAAAGAAAAGAAAAATAAAGTCCTCATACTTGAACCTGACGAAGCATTGTCATGTCTTTTAAAAAATGTATGCGAACTTGAAGGAATTAAAGCGGAAATAACTTTAAACAAAAAAGATTTTGAAAAAATATATAAAGCTTTTAGTCCAAACGTAGTGATTATAGATTGGGGCAACAAAGAAAAAGAAAATCATCTAAATCTTGCAAAAAAAATATCAAAAGATGACGTCAAAATAATTTTTTCTTCGTCATTTTTAAACAAAAAAGAAATACTAAAAGCAGGTGCTGATTTATATATACCAAAACCTTACGAAATATCCGATATAATTAACTGGATTAAAAAGTTCCTTAATTAATTATTTCTTTCGAATAAAATCCAAAACGGCATTTATAAAGGTTAAAGGATGAGTCGGACAACCGGGAATATACAAGTCGACTTTATATTTATCTAAAAATTCTCGATTTATTTCGCTTGCTTCTTGAAAAACACCGCCTGATAAAGCACAAGCTCCACATAACACTACTATTCTGGGTTCCGGAGTTGATTTATAACAATCTTCAAGCGCATAAGCCATATTCTTTGCAATAGGACCCGTAATAACAATACCGTCTGCATGTCTTGGAGAAGCAACAAAATCTATCCCAAAACGCCCCATATCAAAGTTTGCATTTCCTGCAGCATTTAGCTCCATTTCGCAACCATTGCAACCACCCGCAGAAACTTGTCTGAATTTCAATGAACGATTAAATATTGAATAAATTTCTTTTCTTACTTCAATAGCCCTTTTTTGATAAACTTCTTGTGTTATTTCTTCAGTTACAATTAATTTTTCTTTTTTATCCGCACCCAATTTATAATAAGAAGAAAAATTAATAGAATTATTTTTGCAAATATTTTTACAAGCACCGCAAAGAGTGCATTTTGCAAGATCAATCGACAAAGGATTGATATTTAAAGCACCTGTCGGACAAACACTTTTGCAAAGTCCGCATTTATCACAATTTGAATTATTCAAAACCGGCAAACCTCTGAATTGGCTTCTCATAGGCGCATTTTTAATATCCGGAATATATTGTTTCTTTTGATATAACTTCATTTTTAAAGTATCAAACATAATTATTTTCCTTTTTAAAACTTACTATAAATCAAACCCGCAATAAGAAAGGTCAAATCCCTTGTTACACAACGGAAAATCAGAAATACCGTTGTTTCTTACCGCCATAGATAAACCATACCAATTATTAAAGGAAGGATCTTTTATTTTATAGCGAGATAGTTTACCTTCACCATCAGTTGTGGCAACATGCACCAACTCACCTCTCCAGCCTTCAACAATACTTATAGCAAAACTATTTGGAATCAAATCTTTTTTTACTACACATATTTCTTCTTTTTCAAAACTTTCAAGTTTCTTTAAAAGTTTTTTTATAAACGAAATTGACTCAATTATTTCTTTATATCTTATCTTAAACCTTGAATAAGCATCATTTGTTGCTCTAAAAGGTTTCCTTTCTAAATCTTTATAAAATTCATCACAAAAATCAAATCTGGTATCTAAATTTATACCGCAAGACCTTCCAATCATTCCGACAAGATTTAATTCTTCTGCTGTTTCTTTACTAACTACCCCTGTTTTTTCAAGTCTGGACATTACAGTAGAACTTTTCAAGGCAGCTTTTGTCATTTTTTCGACTGTATTTTTTACTCCGTTTAAAGTGCTTATAATTTTATCAGATAATTCTTTATTAATATCAAAATTAACACCACCGGTTGTTATTAACCCTCTTGCAAATCTGCTTCCCGAAATCTCAAGCATAGTATTAATAACAAGAGTTCTTGTAACCCCATACACTTCTTTTCCCATTAAATATGCAATATCCCCCAATATTGCACCCAAATCACCTATATGAATAGCAGCTCTTTCCATTTCAAGAGCTATCCTTCTTATTAATTTTGCTTTTGTAGTTATTTCCATGCCACATAGCTCTTCCATAACCTGAGAATATGCCATATTATACGCTACAACACTATCTCCACAAATAGATTCAGCTAATTGGTTTGAAGGTTTTTTTACAAGCAAATCTTCAACTCCACGATGCTGATATCCAAGCATGATTTCCAAATTATAAATTTTTTCACCTTGGCACATAAACCTAAAATGGCCAGGTTCTATTACTCCGGCATGAATTGGACCAACAGCAACCTGATGAGTTTCTTCACCTTCCATTTCAAAAAATTCATAATTGTCTTGATTTTTTCTAACAGGTTTTAACCAAGGATGTCCAAGCGGTTTAATATTAAATTGTTCAAAAAACTCACGCTCAAACATATGATATTGGTGATTTTCTTTAGTAATAGATTCATATTCCTTTATATTTTTATCAATTAAAGACGAACTTACAAGCAATTCACCTTTTTCATCATCAGCTAAAACAACAAATAATTTAATATTTTGACCCCAATCAGAACCAAAAAACGATACCGGTCTCAGATTTGTAGCAACCAACTGAGCTCTTAAAACATCAAAATCAACTGTCGGTATATCAAGAAGATTGATTCTTTGATTATTTTTCATAACATAATAGTTCATTTGACATCTCCTTAACCTACAATTGTACTTCTAATAACTATATCCAAAAACTGAGGCAAATATATGCCTAAAACAAACGCCAAAGTCAGCAAAACGCACTGAGGAACATACATTGAAATCGTAACTTTGGAAAGATTTTTACTTGCAATCTCAGATTTTTCTTCACTTTTCTCACCAAAAACCATTTTGATTACAACTTTAGCCATTGCATATAAAATAACAGTCAACAAAAATAAAAACAAAACACATAATACATAATGTTTTTGAATAAGCATTGCTTTAACTGTTAAAAACTCACTTACAAAAAGCATACTTGGCGGAAAAGCACAAATTCCAAGGAATGAAGCAATCCAAAGCCATGCTGTTTTTCTGTCAATTTGTGCCAAAGCACGAACAGATTTGATTCTTTTTGTTTCAAATAACTCTAATATATTTCCTGAAGTCAAAAAATAAGAAGCTTTAATTAAAGAATGACCAATTAAATGAATTATTAAAGCATAATAAGCAATGCCACCAAGAGCAGTAGCTATCGCTAAAATACCCATATTTTCAATGGATGAATAAGCAAGCATTCTTTTATAATTTGTTGTATGGTATAAAAATACGGCAGTAATAAACAAAGACAAAAATCCCATAAACAAAAGAACGATTCTTGCATATGTATAACAATTTGCAACAAGCATTATTTTATATACATTTAAAATAACTAAAAATGCACAATTCAATAAAGTCGCAGATAACAAAGCGGATATTGGACTTGGTGCTTCCGAGTGAGCATCCGGAAGCCAAAAATGAACAGGTGCAAGACCCATCTTTGTACCCAAACCAAACAATATAAATACAAAAGAAACATTTAACCAAAAATGATTAAAAGATTGAGCATTATTTATCAAATCAATATAATTTAAAGAATTTAAATTACCTTCTGCAACTGTTAAAAGAATGATGCCTACAAAAGCAAGAGCAATACCTATTGAACAGATAAAAACATATTTCCAAGCAGCCTCGATAGAGTGTTTTGTTTTATTAAAATAAATTAAATACGCACTTGCTAAGGTTGTACCTTCAATAAATATCCAAGCCAAACCTAAATTATTGCTTAAAATGCCGCCTGTCATTGAAAGCACAAAAATTAAAAGCATTGTTGCATAATGCATAATTTTTTTATCTGAAAATGCAAGGTTTTTGCTATAACCATTATTGTAGATTGCAACAGCCAGAAAAACTACTGATAATATTAAATAAAATATTATATTTGAAGGGTTTAAACTAAAGTATTGATTATTCATCAAATATTGTGATTTTGTAAAATAACAAATACCGCAATATAAATGCAAAATTGCATAAATATTAATTAAGATATTATTTAAAGTTTTATTTTTTGCAAAAAACAAAACTAAACAAAAAACAATAGGTGCCAATAAAACTATACTAATCATTATACTCACAGTCCTTTAAATCAGATAAATGTGCTACTTCCATATCTCCAAGTTCAGTATTTATTTGCGAAACAAATAAACCTAATATATAAATTGCAATAAATACATCTAATAAAACACCGATATTAACAAGCATTGGCATTTCTTTTGCAACAGAAAGAGACAAAAGAAAAATTCCGTTCTCCATAGTTATAAACTCAATAACGTTAGATAAAATCTTGTGTTTTATTGTAATTAACCAAAGACTAATTATTATCACTGCCAAAGCTATACCAAAACAAAACGGATTAATCATCGCTAATGAAGGAATTTCAATAACCGACAACATAAATCCGCCAAATAAAATTATGCTTGATATCAAAAGGCAATAGAAATGTGCTATATTTGCATCTGTATCACGATTTGAATGAGTCTTTTTTAATACCTTATTTAAAAACAAAGGAATCAATATTGCTTTAACTACAAGCGTTTCAATGGTTAAAAAAGCAATTAAATACCAAGGTAAGTGTGAAAATGCAGTTGCACAAATCAAAAATAATAGAATACCCTGAACCATAATTGTTTTAACATGAGCTATCAATCTGCTTGTTGCGGAAAGATAAAGCATTGTCAAACCAAACAATATTATAAATCCGTTTTCCACGATATTACTCCTTTAAATCCCATACATTTTAACAGCTGCCAATGAAGCAACCACAAGTGCAAAAGATGACATTACAAAAACAAACTCAAATACATGGCTCATCCTAAGCCTTGCTATTGCAGACTCAAGAGTCCCTATCAATACAGAAAACAATATCAAAGCTAATAAAAACAACCCGATACTTGCCATTGTACTAAGCCCCAAAGGTATAATTAAATTTGCTATTAATGCCATCAAAATAACCATTTTTATACCGCTTGCCCAAGTTAAAAGAGCTAAATCAATACCGGAATTATCTAAAATCATTACCTCATGAATCATAGTCAATTCTAAATGTGTTGTCGGATCATCCACAGGAACTCTTGAACATTCTGTCAATAACATAATAAATAAAGAAATAACCGCCATTATAACAATCAAAACACCAAATGTGCCGTTTGATTTAATAACATCAGCTAATGAAACAAAAGTATAATTCCCGCTAAGTGCAGTTAAGGAAGCTAGAATTATAAAAAATGCGGGCTCTACGATAGTTGTAAATGAAGCTTCCCTGCTTGCCCCCATTCCTTCAAAACTACTTCCTGTATCCATAGCTGAAATCAAAGCGAAAAATTTTCCCAAACCAAGTATATATGAAAAAATAACAAATGCTCCAACAACATTAATAATAGAATGACATTGAACCATAGGAACAAAAAGTCCGGCAAACAAAGTGGTTGCAAATACTACAATTGGAGCAAAATTAAATATCCAAGAGGTAGTGTTACTTATTGTTCTATCTTTTTTAAACAACCTTATAGTGTCAAACAAGGGTTGAAGTAAGCATACACCTTTTCTGCCAGCCCAGAAGGCTTTTGTTTTTTTGATTATACCAATTACTAAAAACGGCATAAACAAGAGAATTAAAATATTAAACAAAATAAACATTATATCTTTATCCATTTTCTTATCCCAATATAACTACACAAATTAATGCCAATGCCAAAAATACAAGCCCATATGTTATATATTGCTGTATATTTCCATTTTGTATTTTTTCGAATTTTGCAAAAAATGCCTCAACTGATTTTAAAAGCGGTTTCAAAAAGTATGCTTCTTCAACATCTTCCATGTGCATTTCAAAATGAGCATCATGTGGAAAGATTGTCTTTGGTTTTTTAATATCAACCACCTTTTTAAACAAAGGAGTTAACATTGTTATAAAAGGAGAGGCATAAGATGAAGCACTGTATTGCATACGACTTGTAGGTTTATTATAACCGCAGCCCCAAGTAACATATTTTTCATTTTTATTTTTAAAGAAATATTTAAATCCAAACAATGCAAAAATCAAAACAATTAATGCAAAAGCAGTCAAAGAAACAACTTGCATTAATGAAATTATTTGATTTTGTTCGAACAAACATCCATCAACAAAAATGCTAACCGGCTTTAACATAAAATCAAAAACAAATTGAGGGAATAAACCGATTAGAAGTGTAAACACAGCTAAAAGAGACATAGGGAAAATAAATGATATAGTTGTATCTTCTTTAACATCCATAGCCTTTTTACTTCTGGGTTCGCCCAAAAATACTATACTAAAAGCTTTTGTAAAACAAAGTATTGCCATTGTTCCAACCAAAGCAAGTCCTGCTATTGAAAGAATTAAAACTATAAATACAGCTATATTATCAACCATAAGTCCTTTTAACATGCCAAAATATATTAAAAATTCACTTATAAAACCATTAAAAGGCGGGAGTCCGCATATCGCAATGGAAGCGATTAAAAATAAAACAGCCGTTTTTGGCATAGTTTTAATTAAACCACCCAATATTTCTATATCTCTCGTGTGGGTCTTTGTATATACAGAACCAGCGGCCAAAAACAAAAGTTCTTTGAAAATAGAATGGTTTAAGATATGTAAAATTCCACCCGCAAAACCCAATATAGCAACAACAGGACAATTATAAGTTAAGCCCAACATACCAACACCGATACCTATACCGATTATTCCGATATTTTCAATACTGTGATATGCCAAAAGTCTTTTTATATCATGCTGGCTTATAGCATATAAAACCCCATATAAAGCCGATATTACAGATATTATTAAAACAAAGTATCCTATTTGTGCTTCAGGATGGGATATAAAAGTTAAAACTCTTAAAATACCATATATTCCTGTCTTTATCATAATGCCGCTCATCATAGCAGATACGTGGCTCGGAGCAGCAGGGTGCGCATCTGGAAGCCAATTATGAAACGGAAAGAAACCAGCCTTTATTCCAAAACCAATAAACGCTAAAACAAAAGCTACATTAGCTAAAGCACTATTTACACTAAATGCGTCCATAAATTGTGCAAAATTAAAACTGGATGTTTGAATTGAAAACAATGCAAATGTAACAATAATAAATACAACACTAACGTGCATATATACCAAATATTTTATTCCTGCTTTTATAACATCCTTTTTTTCATGTTCAAAAATAACAAGAAAAAACGAAGACAAAGACATTATTTCCCATACTATTAAAAATGCTAAAGCATTCTGTATTGTTACAACCAATAACATTGATGCAATTAACATAGGCAAAAACAAGCAATGAGCGGTGATATTTTTACCCTTTTTAATATAATCTTTCAAATATCCGTTGGCATAGATAACAGAAAGAAGGGACATTACAGAGATGACTGCGACAAAGAACGCAGAAAGATAGTCCATAGAAATAACTATATTCTGAAACATCACCCCAATTGAGAATATTTCAGAAAGCTTGCCTGAAATAAAAACTTTTATTGCATCAAAAATACAAAAACATGAAGCAATAAAAGTCATAAAAGACACAAATTTAATTTTATAATCTTGTTTTTTAATAAACAAAGAAACTAGTCCGCCCAAAAATAAGGCAATAATTCCTATAAAAAAATTCTCCATATTTCCTCTTTTATTTTGTTAATTTATCGACTAACGAGAATAATTTTGTATCAAAGAAAAATCATAATCAAGAAAAAAATGAAATAAAGAAAAATTATTTTTTTCAAGATATAGCTCATTAAAAACAATCTTTCATTACGGATTTAAAATAAAAAAATTTAACTCATTTCACCTTATTATTTAATTGATTTTAGTTGTAAATTTTTGTAAAATAAGTATATATACAAGCAACTTTTTATATTTAGGTGTTTATTTTATATATGAAAATGTGTAAAGGTGGTGTAATATGATTCAACCGTTAAAATATAACAATAACATATCATTTAAAGCTAACGAACAAAAAAATACAAATACGGAAGATAAGCCATCTTTAAAGAAAAGATTTGTTAATGTAATAAAAGGAGTCAATGACATTACATCAACAACTAAAGGTGTTACAAGAGGTATCACGGAAGGTATAGCTGCAACAGCAATAATAGGTCTTGTAGGAAAAAATATAAAAGAAACAAATGCAAATATATTTAAGACTGCATTGGGAATTATAAAAGATGCAGCAAAAGCTACTTGGTCTACTGCAAAATTTATTCCCCAAATATTAACTAAAGCACCGGTTGAAAATTTAAAAGATATTTCAGCATTGCCTGTAAAATTCTATAAAGATTATTTAAAAAATAATAAAACAACAGCTTCAATTGCTACATTTGCAGGTTTAGGCGTACTTGCATTTAGAACAATTCAAGGAAAGATTAAAGCAAATTTAAAAAATGCAAATGTTGACCACGCAACTAAAACAAAACATTATTAATTATTAAGGTTCATTTAAGCTTTTTAAAACAACTTATTTTGGAAAGGTTCTGCTTCAAGCAAATCTTCAATTTTGCAATCTAAAACATTACATAACCTATCTAAATTCAAATAAGAAGGTTGCGTTCTGCCCTTTGCCCAAGAATATACAGTCTGCTGTGGTAAATTAAGCTCTTTAGCCAGCCTATATAAACTAAAATTTTTCTTTGATTTAGCTGTTTCTTTAATCTTAACCTTCATAATATTTGATTATATCCTAATTAAATCCTATTTTACAAATTTATTGTTTTTTACTTCAACTAAATAGAGGAAAAAACATAAATATACTTAAAATTAAAAACAGTATTACGATATAATTATTATAAATATTGTCATATCTAAAAAAATTATTAAATAAAAATAAAAGGATTTACAAATGAAAAAAGTATTTTTACTTATTTTTGCGAGCTTTGCTATTGTTGGTTTAATTTCAACTAACAATTCTCTGGCAAACACTAATTATGTTACACCAAAAGCACCTTATATAACGCCTTCACTCAAACCATGTATTCAAAAATATAAACAAGGTAACTACACAGGTGCAATGGTAGATTTAGAAACATTAGTAAAAAAAGAAAAAAATAACACTCTTGCAAAGTACTATCTTGCATTATGCTATACCAAACTGGGATATAAAGAAGAAGCAAAAATATTATACGGAGAAGTTGTAAATAAAGATGATAATATAACTTTAACATACTACTCGCAAAGAGCTCTGGATTGTCTTGAAAATCCGGAAGATCCAAAATGCAGCGTATCGAAAAATACGAAAAATAACGAAGAAGAAGAAAAAGAAGTTGATGACATAACAGAGTTCATCCAATCCGGTAAAAAAATCCACCCTGCTGCAATGGATAGAATAACAAGGGAAAGAATGGAGCGAAAACTTCAAGAAAGCGAATATATAAGAAAACAACAAGAGCAAAATCAACCATTAAAATCAGAAGCCTCAATGCCAACAAATGAAGAAATAGCTTCGGCTTTAAATACTCTTTCTAAAATCGGAATAAATCCCTTTGGTCAAAATCAAACAGCATACAACTTAAATCCAATGAGCTTACCTTTAAATCAAATAAATCCTATGATGCTTTTAAACAACAATAATATATATCAGGCTATGCTTCAAAACGGACAACAAAATCCGGAAATTACAAAAATGTTTCTTTTAAACACATTAACAGGTCAACAAAATAACCTTACAAACTACGGAATATAAACAATGGAAAACAACACTCTTAAAATAAAAACAGGCAAATTTGGTGAAATAGAAATAGACAAAAGTGCAATTTTTGACTTTGTATCACCAATTATAGGCTTTAAAGATTTAAAACAATACGCAATAGTTGACTATAAGCCTGATTCACCATTTAAATGGCTCCAGTCAATTGAAGATATGGATTTAGCATTTCCAATAACATTATGCAGTTTTTTTGGAATAAATTATCAATTTGATATTCCGGATGAAGAAGCACAATTATTGGAAATAGAATCAGCAGATGATGTCTTTGTTTGTAATATTGCAAACATACCGTCATCCAATCCGCAAGGTGCAACAATAAATATGTTAGCACCAATTATAGTCAACCTTAAAAACAAAAAAGCAATGCAAATAATTTTAAAGAACACTGACTTTGAAGTAAGGCATAAATTATTTGAAAAAGAAAATACGGAAGAATAATTATGTTAATTTTAACAAGAAAAATAAACCAAAAACTAATAATTAATGACAACATTGAAATTGTCATACTTGAAAGTTATAAAAATTCAGTCAAGATTGGTGTTAGTGCGCCTAATAATGTGCAAATATACAGAGAAGAAATTTATAACGAAATCAAAAAATCCAACAAACAAGCTCTTGGAATTGATATAGATTCAATAGACAACTTAAAACCCATCCAAAAACAAAACTCTTTTGATGTAATGAAGAAAATTCATAAAGATGACTAAAGTCGAATTAAAAGCTAAAGAACATTTTTATAATAAAGAATATAAAAAAGCCCTAAAGCTCTTTATCGAAAGCGATAATAAATATGCAGCAGGGCTTTGCAATTTGCTTTTAAAAAACGAAAAAGAAGCGAAAAAATTTTGGTTACAAAACAAAAAACACTGTCCTGCCAGTCAATTTGGACTAATTGTTTTAGATTTAATTAAATTGAAAACAAAAGAACAACCAAGCTTCTTTCAAACAAGAGCACAGCTTGAAATTTATTTAAATCTTTTTCTTGAAAATAATTTAATTGAATGGGCAGAAAACCTAATTAGTTGTTGCGACTTTTTATACAAGGCAAACCCTGAAAGCTATAAATTTATTGCAAGAGCTTTATACTCCAACGGATATTTCGATATGGCAATTACTTTTTGCAAAAGAAGCTTAAGACTATTTTATTGCGACCCTGAAGCTTTCCTTATTCTTTCTCAATGTTATTTTCTAAAAGGAGACAACAGTGAAGCATTGGAGTTGATAAATAAAGTTTTAAATATGGTAGACGACTACTACCCTGCAATACTTTTTAAAGAAATAATTAAAAATAAAATTAAAGAAAATAACAATTAAAAAAGGTGAAGTTTAAACTTCACCTTTTAAGATATCTATACCTCTGCTTCTGTCTGCGTTGTTCTAATTGATTCAACACCGCCTTTTGATTTGGAAAGTCCTTTTTCTTTGTATTTGCGGACTTGCCTATCTAATTTGTCGCAAACAAGGTCGATTGAAGCATACATATTTTCAGCTTTTTCTTCGACTCTAATAGTTTCACCGCCGATTTTGCAGTTAATCTCAGCAATATGAGAGTCACTAACGGAGGGGTTCTTAATAACGGATAAAACAGCGTCTATTGAATCAATTTGTTCATAATGAGCAACTACTTTTCCCGCTTTTTCTTTGACGTAAGCCTTAATTGCATCAGTAATTTCAATGTTACGTCCGTTTACATGGATGTGCATAAATTTCTCCGTTTCTAGCGCAGATTGTCTCCATCTCGCATTTATATATTATACCCTATTTTTAGTTTTTTTTAAAGCAGAATATCTCAAAAGTAAAATTAATTTACTTAATTTTTATGAAGTTGTATAATACAAAAATAAGGAAATTGGGGTAGCTATATGCAAGAAAATATCAAAAAACTTTTTAACAACGAAATCCAAAATATGAAAAACTATATCATGTTTGAAATTAAAGCTCGCCAAATCGAACTTACACCGAAATTAAAGGCAAAAAACCGAACTCCAATACCTCTTTCAATGGGTGCTCCGGTTGATCCGGTTCCTGATTTTGTAATTAAAAAGGCGATAGAATATATGCACGTCAATAATCTTCACACATATACAACCCCAAAAGGAGAAGTAAAGTTCTTAGAAGCTGTATCCAATAGAATGAAAGAAAGGTTTAACGTTAAACTTGATCCAAAAACAGAAATCTTTTCTCTTATAGGTTCAAAGGAAGGTCTTGCAAACTTAGTTAAAGCTTTAGTAAATGCAAAACAAGAAGAAAATGAAAAAGATGTAATATTAATCCCATCACCCGGTTATGCTTCATATAGCCAAATGATTAAAATTGCAGGTGCAAGGGCATACGGCGTTGAATTAAATGAAGAAAACAATTTCACTCCAAATATGGAAGAAATACTTGAAAAATACATAAAAGAAGGTAATGACCCTAAAAAAATCAAAGCACTTTTGATTAACTATCCAAACAATCCTCTGGGATGTACCTGTGATTTAAATTATTTACAACACTGCGTTGATTTTTGTAAAAAATACAATATTATACTAATTTCAGATAACGCATATTGTGAAATGTATTACGATGAAAACTATAAACCACACTCCGCACTTGAATGTAAAGGAGCAATGGATTGTTGTATTGAATTTTACAGCTTCTCAAAATCCTATGCCATGACAGGCTGGCGACTAGGTTGGGCATGTGGAAATAAAGATATTATAACAATGCTTTCTCGTTCAAAATCAACCGTTGACACCGGTGTATTCAAAGTAATTCAATATGCAGGTGCTGATTTATTAGAAAGTCCGGAAGGGCAAAAATATATAGATGAACAAAATATTAAATTTAAAAACAAAATACAAAAATTTGTAGATGGCTTAAATTCTTTAGGCTATAAAGTTGAAATGCCTAAGGCTACCTTTTATTTGTGGCTTGAAATCCCGGAAAGATATTCTGACTGCAAAGCATTTGCCAATGATATGCTTGAAAAATCAGGAATAGTAATAGTCCCAGGAACAGGATTTGCAAAAAATGCAACAAGACACGTAAGATTATCCGTTGTTGCTTCTGATGACGATTTAAAAGAAGTAATAAAACGTATGAAAGAAGATGGATTTACCTATAAATAACCCTTAAGTATAATTGTTTTATCTTAAAAGTTGACGAACAATGTATTGAGGAACAATGAAAAAAACATTAACTATATTTTTTATATTAATAACTCTAACAAGCATTGCTGTTGCTGATGTTCTACCGTATTATGTTAATTCTTTAAGAAGATATGGCATAGGATATACAAGCGTATCAAGCCCTTTAGTTATGCGTCAAACACCAAGTAACGAAGGAAAAATTTTAGAATCATTAAACTTTGATTTTTCAACAGGTGAAACAAGTTGCATTGAAAACAAAACAAGATGCACACAAGACGAAATTTTTGCGGCCTTTAGTCAATCAAAAAAAATAGCACTTCTGACCACTCTTGATGAAACCGAAGGTTGGAATTTAGTTTGCTTCAATCAATCTCAAAATCCTGTCTGTGGATGGGTTAAAGAAGACGCAAAAAATAAATTCTATAATTGGAGTGATTTTTTTAATATCTACGGAAAAAAATATGGAATATACCTATTTAAAGATTTGCAAAAAACAGATAAAATACTATATGCAGCGCCAGCAAAACAAACAAATACAACAGGTTCAATTGAGCTTCCTAAAATGATAAGTCCTTGGCTAATAAGAGGAAATTGGCTTCTTGTAAAGGTTCATGACCTAAATAACCAAGTTAAGACAGGCTGGATAAATTTCAGGGGTAATGACGGCAAATTAAAACTTTTTGTTAAATTCTAATTCAAATTATAGAAAAAAAATATTTTTATGATATTTTTAAAATAGAATTCATAAAGGATATAAAATGACTACATTTTTTTACACACTACAAATAATAAGTGCAATTTTTAGCGTAATGTTGATTCTTTTACATTCTCCAAAAGGAGACGGAATGGCTTCTATTGGTGCTGCAAGCCAACTATTCTCCTCTCAAAAATCAACAGAAAAAGGTTTAAATAAAGTAACTTATTTCTTTGTAGGAATTTTTATTGTTTCAACATTCGTTCTTGGATTTTTATTAAAATAAACTATTTTTTTATCGTTAATCTCTCTAAAAATCTTGCAAAACGAACAATAAAATTTTCCTCATCTTTTGAAATTGAATCGACTAAAATTGTTGTCATGCCTGCATTTTTACCCCCCAAAATATCACTAAGGGGTCTGTCTCCAACCATAGCAACACTACTTGGTTCTATATCAAAATCGTCACAAGCTTTGAATAAAACTACGGTGCTTGGCTTTTTGGCTCTTGAATAAACAGGAATATCCGTCTGAGATTCTGCTTTTTTAATATAATCCAAATTTTTATTATTTGTAATTATTGCAAGTTTAAAATTCGGTTTTAAATCGTCAAGAAATTGCAATGTTTTATAAGCAAACTTTCCACTTTTTGATTTCATTAAAGTTGAATCTAAATCAAAAAACAAAGCTTTTATCCTTCTTTTTTTTAGTTCTTCAATATCTATATCATATATTGATTCAATATTATAATCAGGAGCTAAAAACATACATCATTCCTTTATTCCCACTGTCCTTGCCAATGCAAATTGTGCCTCATTTTGCCAAGAACTATCTCCAAAACTAAATTCAATTATTATCTCATCGTTTGTATTTGCAACTTCGACTTCTCCTTTTTTGGTATGAATTATTTTCATAACTTTTGCCAAAGTTGAAAAATTAGGTGTAATTATTTCTATTTCATCATTTAAACTAATTTTATTTTTAATCAACAATTTATATTTATTCTCTCCTAAATCTTGCAAAAATACACCTAAAAAATCTGCACCTGCAAGCCCTTTAGAAATATCGTAGGAATAACTTTTGCTGTCATTATTCCCTAAGAAAAAGCCTTCTGTATAACCCCTATTTCCTGCCTTTTTTAATTCCGTAAACGCAAAATCGCTATCCCATTTATTATCTAAAACTTTTCTGTATGCTTTAGTTACTGTTGAAACATAATATAAGCTTTTTGTTCTTCCCTCAACTTTCAGGGAATCTATTCCAATATTTTTTAAATCATTTACGTATTTAACAAGACACAAATCCTTTGTTGACATAATATGAGTGCCTTTATTATTTTCAATAATTTCATAAGGTTCATCAGGTCTTGTTTCTTCAAGCAACTTATAACTCCATCTGCAAGCTTGTGCACAATTCCCAAGATTTGCTTTCCGCTCCCCATAGGTCATATAGTCAGACAATAAGCATCTTCCTGAATATGCCATACATTGAGCCCCATGAATAAACATCTCCAACTCTATATCAGGAACTTCTTTTCTTATTTTTTCAATCTGTTTAAAAGACAACTCTCTTGCTAAAATTACCCTTGATGCCCCTAAATCACGCCAGAATTTAACAGTTTGCGAATTTAAGATATTTGTTTGAGTCGAAATGTGAATATCAATATCCGGCAAATATTTTTTTATTACTCTATAAATACCAAAATCACTTATTATAAGAGCATGAGGGGAAGCATCTTTTATTATTTCAATTTTTTCAATTAATTTTTTTATATCATCATCATATGCAAAAATATTAAAAGTACAGTAAACTTTTTTATTTAGAGAGTTTGCGATATCAACAGCTGATTTAAGATTGGTTTCATCAATTAACTCGCCTTTCCTTAATGCTCTTAAAGAAAAATCAGCCAAACCTAAATAACAAGCATCTGCCCCATATTCAAAGGCATATCTCATTTTCTCTAAACTTCCTGCTGGCATTAATAGTTCAGTCATAGCTAAATTTTAACATAAAAAGATTTTATGCTATATTAAAAATACAAGAAAGAGGAGAAAAATATGAAAAAAACACTATTAGCGATAATGTCTATTGTTTTTCTTTCAGCATCAGCCTTCTGTGCTTCAAACCAAACAGACATTTTAACATTATTTTCATCAAAATCCAAAGCAGAAAATAAAATCTGGGTTGGAACTTTTCAATTAGTATTTAATGATATGAAAAACAACATCATTAAACACAATATTGAATTCCTAAAAGAAAAACCGACAAAAGAATTAAAAGGGCTTAATTCTGAAGAATTTAGCGCAGATATGTTAAATCCTGAAAGCTATTTTACAAGTTATGGTGAAACATCTCCAGAAGCAAAAGAAGAAATTAAAAAGGCAATTTTTGAAAAATTTAAAGAAACAAGTGACATTCTTGATTCAATGGACTGGTCAAAAGGAATGGGTAAATACTATGCCTATGCAATGTTAAAAAAAGAATTTGAATTTTTAAACGAATTTGACAAATTAGAAAAATCTAAATTTAATAACTCTAAAGAAAAATATGAATTTTTTGGAATAACCAATGACTCAAATAAAGTTCTTGATGATAATGTAGCAGTTTTATTTCACAATAACGACAACGATTACGCTGTAAGACTTTATACCAAAAATAACGATATAGTATATCTTTACAGAACAGATAAAGAAGATGAATTAAATAAACTTTTTGATGAAATGCAAAAAGACAGTAAAAATTACAAAGGAAACAGATTTTTCCTAGCTCAAGACACTCTTAAGGTTCCAAACCTAAACATTAAAAAAGAAAGAAAATACAAAGAACTTTGTAATAAACAAATCAAAGGAACAAATTTGATGTTTTCAGATGCAATTGAAACAATCCAACTTGAACTAAATAACAAAGGCGGAAAAGTTAAATCTGAAGCGGCAATAATGACTAAAATGGCAGCTTTACCTCCTATGGATACAAAAGCAAAACCAAGAAACTTTGATTTTGATAAAACCTTTGTAATGTTTCTAATAGACAGTGGAAAAACCAATCCTTATTTAGCTGTAAGGATAAAAGATTTAAAAGATCTTACAAAATAATGTTATAAAAAGTTATTAATGGGAATTAATAACTTGTCGGGTTGACGTTCGGGGAGATAAAAGCCCTCGACTGCTCCCGTTGAAGATTAGTGTTTAATCAAAGATTAAAAGCTCCCTTTAAGGGAGCTTTTAAATTATAAAATTTCTTTTAATTTCTTAATCACAAACTCAACAGCACCTTGTTGATTTGAAAAACAATTCTCGCAATTTTTAGATATTTCTTTATAAAATTCATCGTCAGTAAATAATTTTTCTAAAATTAAATAAAACTCGGATTCATTTTTCACAACAAAACTTGCTTTTTCACGCTCCAAAATAGCATAAATATCTCTAAAATTTTTAATTGAAGGTCCGGATACCGTAGGTTTAGAATATATTGTTGCTTCCAGAGGATTATGTCCGCCTGTTTTATTAAAACTACCACCAATATAAGCCACATCAACAATTTCATATATTTTAGATAACTCACCTAAAGTAT
>CALUWM010000016.1 GCA_944324485.1 Candidatus Gastranaerophilales bacterium
CCGTAAGTACCACGAAAGGAGAATAAAATGGCACCGAAATCAAACAAAAAAATTACCGGTAAAATTAAACTTCAAATCGAAGCCGGAAAAGCAAATCCATCGCCTCCGGTAGGACCTGCCTTAGGTCAAAAGGGCGTAAATATTATGGATTTTTGCAAACAGTTCAATGAAAGAACTGCATCACAAGCAGGTTATATCATTCCTGTTGTTATTGATGTTTATGAAGACAGATCATTCGATTTTGTTGTAAAATCACCACCTGCGGCTGTTTTAATTAAGAAAGAATTAAATCTTCCAAAAGGTTCATCTGTTCCTAATAAGACAAAAGTTGCTCAAATTACACAAGAACAACTTGAAAAAATTGCAAAAATTAAAATGAATGACTTGAACGCAACTACTCTTGAAGCTGCCGTAGAAATGATAAAAGGTACTGCAAGAGCTATGGGCGTAACAGTTGCGCAATAGTTTGAGATGGGAGGCAGTTTTTGCCGCTAATTACCACGAAAGGAAATAAAAATGTCAAAATTAACAAAAAAACAAAAGAAAATAAATGAGTTGTTGGAAGGTTTTGTACAACCAACATCGGCTATTGAAGCTATTAAGAAACTTCAAGAGGTTGCAAGCGCAACGTCTAAGTTTGACGAAACATTAGAATGTCATATGCGTCTTGGTATTGATGTAAAACATGCTGACCAACAAATTAGATCAACAACAGTCCTACCTGCAGGTTTAGGAAAGGAAGTCAGAGTTTGCGTTATAGCAAAAGCAGATCTTGTAGCCTCTGCTAAAGATGCTGGTGCAAATGAAGCTGGCTCTGAAGAAATTATTGATAAAATTGCAGGCGGTTGGTTTGAGTTCGATACATTAATTGCAACACCTGACATGATGCCAAAACTTGGTAAATTAGGTAGAGTTTTGGGTCCAAAAGGTTTAATGCCAAACCCGAAAACAGGTACAGTTACTGTTGATGTTGCTAAAGCTGTTAAAGATGCTAAGGCTGGTAAAGTTGAGTTTCGTGCCGATAAACAAGGTATGATACACGTTCCGTTAGGCAAAATGAAATTTTCAACAGATGATTTAATGAAAAACTTTGTTACTTTAGCAGACGCAGTTTTAAAAGCAAAACCTTCAAGTGCTAAAGGAACATACCTGAAATCAGTTTATTTGTCAACTACAATGGGACCTGGCATAAAGTTGGATGCAAAAAATACACCGGCAGAAGTAAAGGCTTATGTTGGCTAATATAAAGCAAAATATTTTTGAAAGCACAGCCTATAAAAATTTTAGGGCTGTGCTTTCTTCAGCTTTTCACTATCTTCACAAAAAATTTTTGTGGGGAATGTTTAGAAAAATAGATGAAAAATTTTTTAAATTTTTGTTCGTTGGATTTTTAAATACCCTTGTTAGTTATATGCTTTATGCTTTCTTTATTACGATTGGTTTGATTCCAAATTTGGCATTATTTTTTCAGTATATATTGGGTGTTTTGTGGAATTTTAAGACAACAGGTGTGATTGTATTTAAAAATCATAACAATAAATTGATATTTAAATTTATTGGTACATATATAATTACTTTTTTTATAAACAGCGTTTTACTCAACATCTTGGCTGTTCAAATTGAGCTTAATGAGTATCTTTCTCAAGCTTTATTGGTGCTTCCTGTTGCACTTTTATCTTTTTTATTATTTAAATTTTGGGTATTTAAGGAATAAATTTATAGGCAAAACATTAGACCATATAATGTTAATATGCCAACAGAGCTTATCACAATCCAAAAGTGGGTCATGGGGTGCAAATTATTCCATATTTCTAAAATAGTTGTCTTCAGCATAGGTAGATTATATACTTGTTTGCTTTTTTTTAAATCATCTTCGTAGATTAGTTCATTTGGTTGAACTTAAAAAGCTTAATTACATTTGTAATTAAGCTTCGGTTATTTGTATTGATTTATATTATTTATGCTTTGGTGTCAACTTTGTTTTCAGTTTGTTCAATTAGTTCAGGTTCTTTGCCTCTATATGCATTTATGACGCTTACTATTGCTAAAGCTAATGAAGTTATGTTCGCTGCAATTGCAGGCTTTATTTTGCCTTTCAGGGCCATAAATCCACCTAAGCCTTGAATTGCTATGTATCCGCCTAGAAATTTAAATCCATTACTTTTGTCTCCGTTAATAAATTGTCCCAATCCTGGAATAACCAACGAAGCGATAGCTGGACCTATTCCCCCAGTTTTTCTTTCTTGTTGAACTGTTTGAGTAGTTTGAGCCGGTTGAGTGTTTCCTTTGAAAGAAACTGAATTAATTGCTGAAATTGACATTTAAATACCTCCTTAATTTTTAGTTTGATTGGTAATTCTATAACACTTGTAAATAATTTTATTTGCTATACTTATAAAGTTGTTTTGTAAAAATTAACATAAAAATAATTTAAAATATAATTTGCCATAATATATCCTGTAACTGCCGGAACAATGGGCGTAGAGGCGGGTGTGAATTTTATATATTCTATTTTATTGCCGTTTTTATCTGTTATTTTTTCAATATTTTTAATTTTTTCTAAATTCTTTGCTTTTTCTTCGCTCCAAACAACAGGTAAATCATTTAAAATGTTTTCTTTTTTTAATTTTGATAAAATATTTTTTACAAATTGATCATTAGATTTAATTTCTGATATATCGGTTGTTTTTAATTTGGTGCAGTCCATTCTGTTTCCTGCTCCGAAGCTTGTTATGATTTTTATATTGTTATCTTTAGCGTATTTAATTAATTTAATTTTGGGTTTTAGAGTATCAATCGCATCGACAATAAAATCAGGATGTTCGATAAAGATTTCATTGTTTTTTTCTTCTGTGTAAAAATCGTTAAATATTCTTAAATTAACTTTTGGATTGATTTCTAAAAGCCTTTTTTCAAAAAGTTCTGTTTTTTTAAGACCGATATTAGATTTTAGAGCAATAATTTGTCTGTTTATATTGCTTTCTGATACGGTATCATAGTCAATAATGCTGAAATTTTCTATGCCGGAGCGGCAAAGGGCTTCTAGGGCATAACCTCCTACTCCGCCTAATCCAAAAACATAAATATTTCTAGTTTGAAGAAAGTTTTGAAAGTCTTTTCCCCAATATAAAATATTTCTTGAAAAAATTTCATCCATTACAAATCCATTCCGCCCAGAAGTTCTTGTTTTATTCCTTGACGTATTTCAAGAACATCTGTTCCAAGGTTGCTTAAGACTTGCATCGCTGTGCAGTTAGGCATTTTGGTAATTCCATATAAAAGGTTTTCGGATTTGATTTTGTTTCGTTTATGTTCACGAGCTGTTTCATAGGCAACTTCAAGTATCTTTTTGGCTCTTTGGCTGTAAGAAAGCCCGTTTTTATCTTTTTGTGGTTTAATTATTTTTTCTATTTCGTTTCTTGTGTCTTTTAAATTTATTCCAAGTCGCCTTAATGTGTCTGCTGCAATTCCTGTTCCGTATGATAATATTCCTAAGAGTATCATTTCGGTTCCTATGGTTGAACTGTTTAAATTAAGTGCTTCCTGTTTTGCAAGTCTTAATATTGCAAGGGTTTCTGGCACTTTATCATTCATTTTTTTCATAACTATTTCTTCAAAGTCAACCGAAACAGGGATTAGTTCGGATAAAATTTTATAAGCAATACCTTTTTTAGATTTTAATATTCCTAAGACAACATGTTCAGGTAAAATACCTACGCTACCTGATTCTTTAGCACAATCAAGAGCAAGCATAAGAGCTAAAAAAGCATTTGGTGTAAAAATTATTTGTTTTTCGGAGTTTTCAAATTCATCTTTTCTTGACGTAAAGTTACTTAATTTTTTTGAAAAAGTTTCGTTATTGATGTCATATTTGTTTAGAATTTCAACTATTTTATAGTTGTTGTTATCTAAAATTGATTGTAGTATTTGTTCGCTTCCTACAATCTCATAATCTGAAGTAGTTGCTTTAGCCTTAGCATTTTCAAGAATTTCCGAGATAATTTTTTCTTTAAAAAAGTTATTTATGTTTGAAAGTTCAGTGTTTTCTATTATTTCTTCAGGATGAAGTGATTTAATTTCCGCACTTTTATCTAAAATTCTTTTTAGGTTTTGAATTATTTTTTCTTCATCTATGTCAAATTTTTTTAAAATATTGTATGCACCGCAGTTTTTTTTCATTAAAATGGCAAGCGCAATATGCTGAGGCATAATAAACTTAGAATTTAATTCTATGGATAAATCAACTGATTTTTTTAAGATATCCCTTGCTTCTTTTGAAAAAAGTATGTCATCATTTTGTTTTCTGTCGGGGAAGATTTCTGTGCTGTTATGAACTTCGATGGTTAATTCTCCAAAATTGATTTTATCAAAATTGAGGATTTTAGCTTGTACTCCTTTGGTTTGTGCAACAAGCCCCAAAAGAAGATGTTGAGATAAGACTTTGCTATGACAAAACTGTGCTGCATAATTCTGAGCACTTTGAACCACGTCTATTGCTTTTTGTGTAAATTTTTCAAACATTGTATTTAATATATACCAAATATAATTTTATTTGAATAGTTCCATAAAATTTTTCTTTCGGTAATTAGTTATTGTGTCATACGTAAGAACGGTATTTTTGTCAAAAACTTTATATGCAGTCAAAAAAGCACTTGCTGTATCAATTGAGGTAAAGCTTGGAATGCCATACATTTGTGCTATTGTTCTTATTTGAAAACCGGAATGTTGTGAGTTTTTGCCTGTGGTTGGTGTATTTATTATAAAGCTCAAACGTCCGTTTTTCATACGTTTTTGTAATTTATCAATCATAAATTTCTCAATCATTTTAGATGGAATTCCGTTTTTTTCAAGAAATTTATGTGTTCCCCAGGTTGCCATTATGAAAAAGCCTTGTTTAAATAATCTTTTTATAATTGGTAGCGCCGGTTTTTTGCAGTGATCGTTTAAAGATACAAGGACTCTTTGTTTTGATTTTGAAAATTTGTATCCACCGGCTAAAAATGCTTTATATAAAGCTTTTTTGTATGTTGTATCTATTCCTAAGACTTCCCCTGTTGATTTCATTTCAGGAGCAAGTGCAGGATCGATTCTGTTTAGTTTTTGCCATGAAAAAATTGGCATTTTTACGCTGACAAGTTTTGATTTTTTGTATAAGCCTACTCCAAAGCCTCCTCTGCGTATAGATTTTCCAAGTATTGCTTTTATCGCAATATTTACCATAGGGATACCTGTTACTTTACTCATAATAGGTACTGTTCTTGAGGCTCTTGGATTTACTTCGATTACATAGACTTTATCGTCTTTTATTATGAATTGGATATTCATTAAACCTTTTATGTTTAATTTTCTTGCAATTTTTGTTGCATATTTTACAAGAATTTTTTCATTTTTTCTTGAAATGTTTTGACTCGGATATATGCTCATTGAATCACCCGAGTGAACTCCTGCCCGTTCAATATGTTCACAAATTCCTGGAATTAAAACATCTCTTCCATCTGAAATGGCGTCTAGCTCAACTTCTTGACCTTCAAGATATTGATCAATTAGGACAGGATGCTCGTTTGAAAATTTGAAAGCCTCTGTTATATATGTTAAAAGTTCTTCATCATTGTATACAACTTGCATTCCTCTGCCGCCTATGACATAACTTGGGCGTACCAGAACCGGATATCCTATTTCTTTAACAGCATTTAGTGCTTGAGTTGTTGAAGTAACCGCACATCCTTTAGGTTGAGGGATTTTAAGCTCCCTTAAAAGTTTTTCAAAGACTTTTCTGTCTTCAACAGCATTAATGCTTTCTATGCTTGTTCCAAGGATTTTTACTCCCTCTGCTTGAAGTTTTTCAGCCAGATTAATTGCGGTTTGACCTCCGAATTGAACAAGAACTCCTTTTGGATTTTCTTTTTTTATGACATTCATGACATATTCAATTTTCATTGGTTCAAAATATAATCTTGTTGCAACATCAAAATCGGTTGAAAGAGTTTCCGGATTTGAATTTATCATAATTGATTCATATCCTGATTTTAAAAGTTCATCTGCTGCATGCACAGAACAATAGTCAAATTCAATGCCTTGTCCTATTCTAATTGGACCTGAACCTAATACTATAATGTTTTCTTTGGGCTTTTTGTAATTTTCTTGACTTTTTAATTTATATTCTTCAACTTCGTCATCTTCTCCCCATGTTGAATAGAAATATGGGGTTGTTGCACTGAATTCTGCTGCACAAGTATCAACGAGTCTAAAGCTTGCTTGAAGATTGAAATTTTCAATTTTTTCAATTGTGCATTGGGTTAAGTTCATAATTTCATCATCAAGAAAACCATATTGCTTGGCTTTTAAATACATTTCTTTATTAAGTTGTTTTGAAGATAATTCTTTTTCAACATTAACAATTTCTTTAATTTTTGAAACAAACCATTTATCTATTTTTGTGATTGCGCAAAGTTTGTTTATTTCATTTCCGTTACTTATTGCTTGTGCTAATCGAAAAATTCTTCTGTCATCTTGAATATAAAGCTCCATAAGAAGTTCATCATTACTTAGATTTTCAAAACCTCTGTGTAAAAGCCCTGTGTACCTTTCTTCTAACGAAGCGACAGCTTTTTTGAAGGCAGAATTAAATGTTCTTCCTATTGCCATAATTTCGCCTGTTGCTTTCATTTTTGTGCCTAAGATTCTGTCTCCTGATGAAAATTTATCGAAAGGCCATTTTGGGATTTTAACTACAACATAATCAAGAGCTGGTTCGAAAGCGGCAGTAGTTTTTCCTGTAATTGAATTTTTGATTTCATGTAGATTGTATCCGATGGCTATTTTTGTTGCTATTTTTGCAATAGGATAGCCCGTTGCTTTGCTTGCTAGGGCGGAAGAACGGGAGACCCTTGGATTTACTTCAATTACATAATATTGATTTGATAAAGTATCAAGTGCAAATTGAACATTGCATCCCCCTTCAATTTTAAGCGCTTTTATGATTTTTATTGCACTTGTTCTTAGCATTTGAAATTCATTGTTTGTGAGAGTTTGGCTTGGTGCGACAACAAAACTGTCCCCTGTGTGTATTCCTATGGGGTCAATGTTTTCCATGTTACAAATTATAATGCAAGTATCATTAGCATCCCTAATTACTTCATATTCTATTTCTTTAAAACCGGCGATTGATTTTTCGACAAGTACTTGGTTTATGGGAGATTGAGTAAGTCCTTGGTGGACGATTTCTTCATATTCTTTTTCGTTTTTTGCAATTCCGCCCCCTGCTCCTCCTAATGTAAAAGCAGGTCGAATTATTATCGGATACCCTATTTTATGACAAAAATCAAGTGCTTCTTCCCAATTTGAAACAATGGCACTTTCCGGCACAGGTTCATTTATTTCTTGCATTAAATTTTTAAAAAGCTCTCTATCTTCAGCTTTTTTTATAGAATCAATTTGGGTGCCGAGTAGTTTTACTTTATATTTTTCTAAAACTCCTGCTTCATCCAATTCGCAGGCAAGATTAAGTGCGGTTTGTCCACCAAGAGTTGCAATTAGACCTTGTGGACGTTCTTTTTTAATTATTTCCGTTATACATTCGACAGTTAAGGGTTCAATATATACTTTTGATGCTATCTCTTCATCTGTCATTATTGTTGCAGGATTTGAATTAACAAGGATAATTTCAATTTTTTCTTCTTTTAATGCTCTGCAAGCTTGTACTCCTGCGTAGTCAAATTCGGCTGCTTGACCTATTACGATAGGACCAGAGCCAATTACAAGAACTTTTTTAAGGGATTTATCTTTCATTTTTTACCTCGTTAATTCTATTTAAATCTTTTTTCATTATATTTACCCATTCGTCAAAAATGATTGAAGCGTCTTCGGGTCCGGGATTTGCTTCGGGGTGGAATTGAACAGCATAAATTCCAAGACTTGATATTTCAAAGCCTTCAAGTGTGTCGTCATTTAGATTTTTGTATGTTGGACGCATAAATTTTGTTATATTTTCCATATCAACCGCATAACCGTGATTTTGGCTTGTCATCATGACTTTATTGTTTTCTAAGTTGATAACCGGATGATTTCCGCCTCTGTGTCCATATTTAAGTTTATATGTTTTTGCACCAGAAGCAATTGCTAAAAGTTGGTAACCCAAGCAAATGCCGAAAATAGGAAGTTTTCCCATTAATTGTTTGATTTGAGATATTTGAAAGGTAAAGTCAGCGGGGTCTCCGGGACCGTTTGATAAAAACAGTGCATCAAAATCATTTTCTAGTATTTCTTTGGCTTCGATTGATGCAGGATAAACTGTTATCCTGCAATCTCTTTTAGCTAAAGAAGAGAGAATGCCTTTTTTTGCTCCATAATCAATAAAAGCAAGGTTTATTTTTCCTTTAGGATTGAATATGTATCTGCTTTTGCAGGATACATCTAAAATTATATCACTGCTTATTTTGAATGATTGGATTTCTTCAAGTTTTTCTGAAATAAAGTCTTTATCAACATCATTTGAAGTAATAAAGGCGCTCATTGTCCCTACTTCTCTTATTTTTTTAACAAGGCTTCTTGTGTCGATTCCCTCAAGAGCAATGATGTTTTTTGTTTTAAGGTAATTTGATAAGTTTTCTCTTGATTTGTAATGACTTTCATTTTTGCAAAAGTTTTTTGCAATAAAACCAACTAAAGCAGGATTATCTGATTCAAAATCAAAATCATTTATTCCATAATTTCCAATTTCAGGATATGTCATAATTACAATTTGTTTTGCATAGCTTGGATCAGTTAGGATTTCTTGATAACCTGTCATAGAGGTGTTGAAAACAATTTCTCCGCTGTAACTTCCTATTGCTCCAAAGGAATCTCCTTTTATAATTGTTCCATCCTGTAAAATAAGTGTTCCCATTATTTTAATTTCCTTCAATTTCTTTATAAACTTTTTTGATTGCTTCGATAACATTGTCTGATTTTGTTATTGCACGTCCCAGCACAATGTAGTCTGCTCCGTCTTTTAGTGCGTTGGTCGGGGTTGCAATTCTTTTTTGGTCATCTTTTGCACTCCAGACAGGTCTTATTCCTGGAGTTAAAACAATAAAATCTTTTCCTAGTTCTTTTTTGATTAGTGGTAATTCTTGAGCTGATGCAACAACTCCGTCTAATCCCGCAAGTTTCGCATTTTTCGCAAGTTTTAAAACAAAATCTTTAGTTTCGCATTTGTTTTCAAGTTCATTTTTTAAAATTTCATTGGATATACTTGTAAGGACTGTTACTGCCAAGATTATTGGTTTCTTAAAGCCGAATTTTTCGCTCGCTTCAAAAGCTCCTTTTTTTGCTGCTTTCATCATTTCAATCCCGCCAGTTGCGTGGACATTAAAGAAATTTGCACCATTTTTAATTATGTTATATGATGCTTTTTCAACTGTATTTGGAATATCATGGAGTTTTACATCTAAAAAGAAGTCGGCATTTTTTGTTTTTATATAATTTATAATTTCAGTTCCATAGCCACAAAAAAGCTGTAAACCAACCTTAAAAGTTCCTATATATGGACTTAATTTTTCAACTAAATCTTTTGCTTCTTCAATTTTTTCAACATCAAGAGCTAAGACAAGTTTTCTTTTAATTTGTTCATTAATTTCAATCATTAACAATTTTCCCTTTTAGTTTCATTCCTTTATATGGTGATATTTTGCACTTGGTTTTGAAATATTTGGGATTAACTATCCAATCAAGATCCAGTGCTACTTTAATCATTTTTTTATTTTCTATCTTAAGAATTTTTCTTGGATTGTATGCCATTTTTTCTAATGTTTTTTCAAGACCCAGAAGCATATAAGTTAGTGAAAAAGCTGTTTCTAGTCCTGTAATTCCGTTTGGAGAGTCGAAATAGGACTTTAATTTTTCTTCATCACTGTGTGGTGCGTGGTCAGTTGCAACTACATCTATTGTACCATCCATAAGTCCTTCCATGACGGCTCTTTTGTCTGCTTGAGTCCCTAAGGGGGGGTTCATTTTGTATGTTCCCGTATTGTCAATATTTTCATTAGTAAAAGTAAAGTAATGAGGAGCTGTTTCAGCGGTAATATTGAAACCTTCTTTTTTTGCTTTTCTTATTAAATCTATACTTTCTTTTTTTGAAATATGGCAAAAATGCAATCTTGGTTTAAAACCTTCTTTGATTGCCTGCTTAAAGCTTTCGATTTGCCATTCAACTTCCTTGGTTTCATTTTCGCAATGAGACATGATAAGCTCTTGTGTTTTTAATGCTTGCAAAAAAATATCTTTATTTAAAATTGGCAGCCCATCGTTTGAAAAAGCTACTGCACCTGCTTTTTTTAGTTCTTTAAAATCAACAAGTTCTTCGCTATCTAGATTTTTTGTAACAGCTGCAACAGGATAAATATCAAATTTATATTTTTTTGCTTTTGATAATATTTCTTTTATTACTTTGGGATTATCACAAACAGGATTTGTATTAGGCATTGTACAAACTCCGCTAAAACCACCTGCAAGTGCTGATTTAATACCTGTTTCAATGGTTTCTTTATATGTATAGCCAGGTTCTCTGAAATGAACGTGCATATCAATTAAAGAAGGTATTTGGGTTATTTTGAAATTTTTTTCCATTATCTATAAACCTTGAGCATTAAGTATCATATCTAAAATCGCCATTCTTACGTATACTCCATTTTTTGCTTGGTTCAAGATAGTTCTTGCATTTTGCATTTCAAGAACTTCAGAGCTTATTTCTATATCTCTGTTGACGGGTCCTGGATGCATTAAAAATGCAGCATACGGTAAGTTATCCTTTGTTATTTGATAATTTTTAATGTATTCATCGAAATCGATTTTTTCTTGTATTCTTTCTCTTTGAATTCGAAGCGCCATGATAATATCAACTTCTTCAAATGCTTCTTTAAGTGAGGTAAAATATTCTACGCCTTCAATTTTTTCTCCAATTAAATTATTGGGAGCAAGACATCTTATTTTCATGCCAAATTTTTTAAGTAGTTCTATATTTGATTTTGCAACTCTTGAGTGAGCTATATCTCCTACTATTACTATTGTTTTATCTGATAAGGTTAAGAAATGTTTTTTCATTGTATAAAAATCAAGGAGTGCTTGAGTAGGATGATAGAGCGTTCCGCTTCCGGCATTTATGAATGAAATTTCTTGAAAGTATTGTTTTTTTGACAGATTTTCTATTAAATCATTGTTTTCATGACGCATAACAACAACATTCATTCCGATAGCGGATAGATTGTTTATAGTGTCAAAAAGGTCTTCTCCTTTTTGAATTGAAGAAGTATCTGCTAAAAAATCATATTTATTTGCGTTTATTTTGTTTTCTGCCATTTCAAAAGACATTTTTGTTCTGGTTGAATTCTCAAAAAACATGTTTACTATATGAGCATTTATGTGATTTGCTTTTCTTATGCTTTTTTCAAATTCTGAAGCACGGTTATATATTTGATTAATTTCTTCTGTTGTTAAATTTTGTGTATTGATTAAGTGTTTCATATTATTTTCCTACTCTGCTTCCCGGTTTAATTAGTTCAATTCCTTGTTTGCATAAAGGGCAATTATCAGGTTCGTATGTAACTGGAGATGATTTTAACAGTGAATAAATTTTAAATTCATTATCCAGTTTTCCTTGAGTTCTATCTACGATACAAGCAACTCCCATTACTTCGCAACCAAAATCTTTTAGAGCTTCTTTTGTTTCAAAGATTGTTCTTGCCGTAGTGATTACATCTTCTACAATTATTATTTTCTCTCCTTTTTCAAGAGAATACCCTCTTCTTAGCTGCATAATGCCGTCTTTTCTTTCAACAAAAAGGTTACGTTTGTTTGCTTGTCTTGCAACTTCATATCCGAATATTACAGCACCGATTGCAGGTGAAACAACCGTCTTAAAGTCTATTTCTTTTAATTTATGTGTAAGTTCTTTTGCCAAGGTTTCAACTATGCTTGGATATTGATATAATTTTGCACATTGGAAATAAGTATCTGAATGTAGTCCGGAAGTTAGACAGAAATGTCCCTTTAGGAGTCCTTGTGCTTGTATAAGCAAATTTTCAACATTAGCCATTATTTAGTTTCCTTTATTTTTCTTTTTAGTTCTTCAATATTTTTAAAATTATTTTCTTTGATAAAATTACTTAATTCAACTGCTAAATCAGTGCAAATAGAGGGTTGTATAAAATTTGCAGTGCCGATTTGGAAGGCATCTGCTCCAACTGACAGAAATTCAAATAAGTCAGATAATTTAGAAATTCCCCCCACTGCAATTATCGGCATATCAACAGCATTTTTTATTTCTTCAATCATATAAAGTGCGACAGGTTTTATGCAAGAACCCGAAAGCCCGCCTTTAACACTTTTTCTGTGAAAATTTTTGCCATCAAAATCAATTTTAATTCCAAGTCCTCTTAAGGTATTAATTGCACTAATGCAGTCGGCTCCGCCTTCTTGTGTTGCCTTTGCTAAGGCTTTTATATCGCTTGTATTTGGGGATAATTTTATAATCAAGAAATTGTTATATAATTTTCTTATTTTTTTAACTAAATCAAATAAACTATCAGGATTCAAACCGAATTCAAGACAGCCTGATTTAACATTCGGGCATGATACATTCACCTCTATCGCTTTGATTTCGTTTTTTTGGGCAATTTCTGCAAGTTGTTCATAGTCTTCTACGGTACTTCCGGCGATGTTCAAAAGAAAATCAATATTTTTTGATTTTAAAACAGGTAGTTTTTCTTTTATAAATGCCTCAATTCCAACATTTTCAAGTCCTATCCTGTTAATCATTCCACCTTGAACTTCAAAAATTCTATCACCATCGTTACCAAATCTTTTTTCCGGAGTTATTCCTTTAGTTGAAATTGCACCAAAGTAATCTGTATTAATAAAATCGCCAAATTCATCATTATAGCCGTACGTTCCGCTTGCTCCTATTATTGGGCTTTTAAGTTCAAGCGTTCGATTATTGCTTTTTAGGATAGTTTTTAGATTTTCTAATCCCATATGACTTCTCTTCCTTCAAAAATGGGGCCGTCTTTACATACTGATGCGTTTATAATCTCATTATTTTTACGTATTTTAATAACACACCCTCTACATACACCTATTGAACAAGCCATTATTTTTTCCATTGCAATTTGCGAGGGGATATTATATTTATTAGAAATTTCTGATATTTTTTTTAAAACAGGTATAGGTCCGCAGGAGTATATGATTTCAGTTTTTTTATCTTGTATAATTTTTTCCAAATTATCAATAACACTGCCTCCTACAACGGTTTCATCACTTCCTTTTATCATTTCATCTTCAGATTTAAAACCTGTAATGAGGTAATTTTCAATATTTTTTTTATTTAATGTTTGTTTTAAAAATAGCATTGGAGCTATTCCTATTCCTGCGCCTACAAGAAGTGCCTTTTTGTTTTTAATATCAAAATAGTTTCCTAACGGAGCAATAAAATCAATTTCATCATTTTTGTTTAAGCTTGAAAGATAATTTGTTCCATCACCTTTTAGTTTAAAAAGTATAGTTATGATTTGATTTTCAAAGTTTGCGATTGAAAAAGGACGTCTTAGAGTTGTATTTGGACAAAGTATCGAAATAAATTGTCCGGCATCTGCTTTTTCCATGGGGGACAAAATATCCATTTTGCAGGTATCTTTTGCAATTTTTTCGATATTTAATATTTTGCCTTTAAAATTTGATTTAGTTTTCATTTTTTTCACTTTAAAAAAAGAAGGCTAAAATGCTTATTTTGCCTTCCTTTTTCATACTTCAATATTCAAAAATTCTAATTCTTTTTTTATTCATAATTCGTTCCAACTTTTAATCATTATATATTGAATAGCATTTTTAATAAATAGTAATTAAAGCTTTGTTAATATATGTAAATAATTGTTACAAAAAACTTATAAAGTCTAAAGTTTAAGCTTTTGGTGCCGATTAACTTATCATAAGGAAAAAGACAATAAAGCGGGAGCGATAAGGTAGCAATGAGCTTGAATTTGAATACAGCTTTATATGGTATGAACGGTGTTGATGTAAATAGCGTAGGCCGTGTAGCAAAAGAAATTTTGAGTTCGGAAACAAAAACTCAGCCAACCGTTCAACATATTGATTATTCAAAATTTAATAGGGCAACTTTAGGAATTGATTTATATTCTTCAAGAACAAATGTTGATCTTCAAAAACAAATTGCTTTAACTCAAGCTGGTTTATACGCTAAAGCAGTTGATGTTGCTCAACTTAATTCAAGTGCTGCGGCTAATTTATATTCTGCTCAAACTGTGCAAAAAAATGTAGAATTGACGCAGAGTATTGCTCAAGGGGCTGATTTGACTGCACCAAAGCAACTCGAAGCAAATAGGAATTTTATTGAATTATTTAATATTACTGATAAAAACTCAAATGCTTCAAATGGTTTTAATCCTTTTCAAGCTGGCGAAGAAGTATCAAGAGAGGAAAAAAAGGAAACAGAAGTTAATCTGTTTGCTTAAATATGAAAATTTATTTTCTATACTTTTCCTTTCAATAACATCAAAGCTCCGGAAGATTTTATTTTCGGAGCATTACTTTTTCAAATTTTTCAATAAAACCTTCTTTAAGTGCGGCAATTATTTGTCTTGTTGAAAGATTCGGGTTTATTTCATTCAGGGTTATTATATTTTCTTTTTCTGTTTTTTGTTTAAAAATTTTTTCAATTAATTCAAAATCAAGTTCATATGGAATTGAACCATGTTGCAAAAGATAGCCGCTTTTTCTGAATTGAGCGGAGCCGATAAATTTTTTACCTTGATAAGATACATCCGCTCCTGAAGATATATTCATACAATAATTAAAATTTTTATGTTCGCCTTTAGCATAGCTTAATTCGATTTCGAGTTTTTTAAATCCTAAAATAAGTGCATCTGATATTTCTTTATAACTTTCTATTATGCTTGGATTAAAAATTGGTGAAACAAACGAATAAGTGAGTTCTTTGTCATGCAAAAGAGCCCTTCCTCCCGTTGGTCTTTTGACAACATCAATTCCTAAATCATCACAGCAATCTTCTTTTTGGTTTCTTCCGAGAGAGACGCATTTTGGATACCATTGATAAAATCTTATAATTGCGTAGTCAATTTTATTATTTATTGCAAAATCAAGGGTTGAAAGGTCAAAATCCATGTTGAATTTGCCGTTGTTTACAATGTTACAATTATCATCTATAAAATTGACTTTCATAAAATAAATCATATCATGATAATATGAGGATGATACAAAAACTTAAATTATTTGAGCAAAGCGTTGTTTTTTTGAGATGGGCAACAGATGCGGAATTTGGTAAAATTTTATACGTAGGTGATGATTTTGTTGAATTTTTGGCGTTGAACCCTGAAACAATGGAATATGGCGATAAAATTTTAATAAATTCGCAGTTGATTTTAGAAGTGATGGTCTCGGGATATGAGATATCAAGACTTATTGCTGAGATTTCTGCTAAAGTTACTGCAAAAACTTTAGATACCGATAATTTCTCTTTTTAGACCGTCTTTTAATTCAGGAATTTTTAAGTTAACCGTTGCAGTATTTCTTGTTTTGCTGAATTTTAAGTCAACTTTTGTTGCTCGTGAAAGTTTTTCACAGAAATCAAGCCCTAAAGAAAAATTGTCAGTTACTTCGTCATATGAATTTTTGAAATCGACACAAATACATCCGCCTTTTTTATATAATTCAATTATTGCGGTTTGATTTTTACTTGCGTGTAAAGCTATATTTGAAATTATATTTCCTATTATGCTTGATAGGAATATTTCAACTGAATTTACGGTAAAGTTCTCTTCTTGGAAAAGTATATCTATATGAATGTTTTTGCTTATAAAGATATATTTGTAGTTTTCGATTTTTTTATTTATTAATTTTTTGATGTCGCATTTAGTGGTTTTGTTTTCAAATTTTCCTACTTTAAAGCTGTAATTAACCAAAAAATTTTCGATATATTCTATTATATCGAGAGTTGTTTCGAAAATATCTTTGTTTAATTCGCAATCTAATTTGTTTTGTAGTGCTATTTTGATACTATAAAGAGGACTTTTGATGTCATGCAAAATATTTGCAATTAGTTTTTCATTTTCATTAATGATCGTTAGTGTTTTGTCTAATATTTTTTCCATAGTACAAAACTAAACCGTAAAAGAAGAAAAATATATTACCCAACAGGGTAATATATTTTGTATTTTAGTATAATTTTTAAGTTTAGATTTAATTTTAACAACTAGTCTTAACGGTTAAAATTTTTAAAAAGTCTTTACGGAAAATTATCACTTGATACAATGGTATTAGTCGGAGTTTTAATAATAAGGTGCAATAATGATTAAACTAGATTATTCAAATGTTTCAAAACAAATTATAGACGATGAAGGACTTGATATTACGCAAGTTTTTTCTGAATATGCACCTAAAATACAAGAAATTATTACTAATTTAAATATGAATAAAGATAAACCAGGCTCTTGGCTTCAGTGGATGAATTTAGGATATAATGAAGAAACCGTTTGGTATGTAAAAGAATTTGCTGCTATGGTTGATGGCAGATTTGATAATGTTTTGGTTTTGGGAATAGGTGGTTCAGCCCTTGGTGCTCAAGCTTTATCCGAGGCACTTTTAAAACCCTATTGGAATTTGTTAGATAAAGAACAAAGAGAAAACTTACCCAGAATATTTTTCTTAGATAACATTGACCCTGACCAAATAACAGCCTTGTTGGATATATTAGATTTAAAGAAAACTCTTGTTAATGTTATTACAAAATCTGGTTCGACTGCTGAAACTATGAGCCAATTTATGATTATAAAAGATAGATTGCAGAATTTACTGGGAGATGATTATAGAAAAAATGTTGTAGCGACAACAGATAAACAAGCGGGAGTTTTAAGACAATTAGCAAACGAAGAAGGCTATAAAACCTTTGTTGTTCCTGATGATGTTGGAGGCAGATTCAGTGTATTTTCAGCAGTTGGCTTAGTGCCGTTGGCTTTAGTTGGAATAGATATTGATGAAATAATAAAGGGTATTAAGATAATGGATTTAACCCTTAAAAATACAGACATCAATAAAAACATTGCTGCTCAAAATGCCCTAATTCACTATTTAATGGATAAACAAAAGGGCAAATATATTTCTGTAATGATGCCTTATTCGTCTCGTTTAAAATATGTTTCTGATTGGTATGTTCAACTTTGGGCAGAGTCATTAGGAAAAGAATTTGATAGAAACGGAAATAAAATAAATAATGGCCCAACACCTATAAAAGCTTTGGGTGCAACCGATCAGCACAGCCAAATTCAGCTTTATAATGAAGGAAAGAATGATAAAGTTATAACTTTTATTAGAGTTGACGAATTTGACAATACTCTTGAAATACCTAATATATTTGAATATACAGGTTTAAATTATCTTGGCGGTAAAACGATTAATCGTCTTATAAATGCAGAAGCGGACGCTACTGCTGTTGCATTATCAGATTTTAAACGTCCTAATTTAACTATTCATCTTCCCAAGATAAATGAATATTATTTGGCTCAATTATTCTATATGCTTGAAATGCAGACAGCTATAATTGGTGAATTGTATGATATAGACGCATTTAATCAACCGGGAGTTGAACAAGCTAAAAACTATACATATGCACTTATGGGTAGATTAGGATATGAGGAGTCGGCTGCTGAATTAAATGAAAAGATAAATAGAAATAAAGAAGTAAGTGGTGTGTAATGTTGAAAGGACCTTTTTTATCAAAGGATTTTATAGGAGCAAATCCTGATTATAATTCATCAAAAATCGTAATGCTTGGACTCCCTTATGATTGTACTTGTTCCAACCGTGCAGGTACTCGTTTTGCACCACAAGCTGCCAGATTGGAAAGCGTTGGAATTGAAACATATTCTGTTTATTTTGATTCTGATATGGAAGATTGTTCTTTTTATGATGCAGGTGATTTAGAGTATCCTTTTGGAAATGCTAAAAAGGCCCTTGATATAACAGAAGAAAATGTTGATTGTATCTATAATGATAATAAAAAGTTATTGGGTGTTGGCGGTGAACATTTAATTACTTTGGCTAGTGTTAAATCGGTTTTAAAGAAATATGATAATGTTGCTGTTATTCAATTTGACGCTCATACTGACTTAAGAAAGCAATATTTAGGAGAAGAACTTACTCATAGTGGAGTTATGTATAGAATTGCTCAATTAATTGGTTATGAAAATATTGCTCAAATCGGTTTAAGAAGCGGTGAAAAAGAAGAATTTGAAATAGTAAAAAAATACGATACATTAAAAACTAAAAAAGAACAGCTTGATAAATTTAAAGATAAGAATATTTTTCTAACAATTGACCTTGATGTATTGGACCCAAGCCTTATGAGTGGAGTTGGAACACCTGAAGCAGGCGGTATGACATATCTTGAGCTTATGGATTGGTTATTGTATTTAAAAGATTTTAACATTATAGGTGCAGATATAATGGAGCTTGCGCCTGATATTGATATTACAAAAACTTCGACTGCTACTACTTGTAAGCTTATAAGAGAAGTTCTAATGCTTTTATAGTTTTTATAGTTTCGATTTTAAGGTTATTTAAATTTGAATCATTATTAATTATAAAATCAGACTTGTTTTTTGCTCTTTCATCTTGAGCTTCGATTCTTTTAATGGCTTCATCTTTGCTTAAATTATTTCTTTTTATCAAGCGTTCTAATCTTAAATCTTTGTTTGCATCAACGAAGATAATCTTGTCAAAAAAAACATTAAATTCTGCTTGAAAAATTAAGGCTCCTGAAATAAAAATTAATTTTTCATCACTATATTGAGTAAAGATTTTAAAAATTTCTTCTTTTAACGGGGGATATATTATTTTTTCAAGTGTTTCTTTTTTTTCTTTATTGCTAAATACGATTTTTCCTATTTCTTTTCTGTTTGTGGTTTGGAATTCTTTTAAAATATCATTTTTACATTTATTTTCAAGGAGATTATGAGAAATTTTGTCAAGATCAAAAACCTTATAGTCGAGGTTTTTGATAATTGTTTCAACTTCGCTTTTTCCGGATGCAATATTACCTGTTATGCCTATTTTTAACATAGCTTTATTTTAACTTAAAATTGGTGTATAATTCAAATGAAATATTTTAAAGAAGGGGAGATTATGACATCAAATCCAATGTTAAATTCAAGAGTTGCAGAAAATGTGGTGATGGATTCAAAGCCAATGACTGTTCAAGGTGCAATAAATAAAACTATGATTCTTTTGGGCATTGTAGTTTTGAGCGGATATTATACTTGGACACTTTGTGCACAAGGTTTTGCCGATAAAGCAATGCTTTTAGCTACGGTGTCTGCTATTGCCGGTTTGGTTTTAGCAATTATAGCTTCTTTTAATCCAAAATCATCAAAAATAACTGCACCTGCTTATGCAATTTGCGAAGGTCTTTTGGTTGGTTCAGTCAGCTATGCTTATGCCGCTTTATATGATGGAATTGTTTTACATGCTGTTGGTATAACGCTATTAGTTATGTTTGTTATGTTATTTTTGTATAAAACTAGATTAATTCAGGCTACTGATACTTTTAGAAGAGTTGTCTTTATTTCAACAGTTGCTATTGCAATATTTTACCTTGTTGGTTTTATTGGTTCTTTGCTCGGACACCCTATGACAATTTTTAATGGTTCAATGATGGGGATAGGAGTAAGCCTTTTAATTTGTGTTATAGCAGCATTAAATTTTGTTTTAGATTTTGATTTTATTGAAAGAGGAAGTGAAAATAATTTGCCTGACTATTTTGAATGGTATGGCGGGTTTGCACTTTTGGTTACTGTTATTTGGTTGTATTTTGAAATATTAAGACTTTTAGCACAATTAAATCGCAGAAATTAATTAGTTTGGAATAAGATGCAGTATAGAAAAATTGCCATAAAAGAAAAATTACAAACAAAAAGCTCAACAAAAGATTCTCTTTTGGATGAGCTTTTTGTTTTGAAAAATATAGTTTCAGAATCTGAAGTAAATAAGTTTTTAAATCCTTCAAGGGATTATTTTATTTCTCCTTATGCTTTTTTAGATATGAAAAAAGCAAAAGATAGGATATTTGATGCAATAGATAAGAATCAGCGAATATTGGTATGGGGGGATTTTGATTGTGATGGGGTTACTTCATCCTCGATTTTATATAAAGCACTAAAAGAATTAAAGGCTGATGTAATAACTTTTATACCTGATAGATTACTTCATGGGCATGGATTAAATTCAAAAGAATTAATTAAATTTATTTCAAAAGAAAGAGTTAAATTAGTAATAACTGTCGATTGCGGTATTTCAAATATTAGCGAAGTAAATCTTTTAAAGGGTCTTGGAGTTGATGTTATTATAACGGATCATCATACTGCAGATGGTGAAATTCCTAATGCTTATGCTATTATAAATCCCCAAGTTGATAATGCTATAAAAGAGGATGTTTCAGTTGAAGATATAACATCTCTTAGTTATAATTCCGGTTCTGCAATAGCTTATAAGCTTGCTTTTGCGTTATTAGAAAATGTTGATAATAATGATTTAAAGGATGAACTTTTAATTATTTCTGCGTGTGGAATCGTTGCTGATGTTGTTCCTTTGCTTGGAGAAAACCGTTCAATGGTTGCAGTTGCTCTAGAACTTTTAAATCAAAAAAAAGAAAACTCGCAAAAAGCTATATATACTTTATTATCAAGAAATTGCAAAGATGAAATTACTTCGTATGACATAGCTTTTATATTAGCACCCAGAATAAATGCGGTTGGAAGACTTGCAAATGCTTCTTTGTCTTTTGAATTTTTAACAACAAATGATAATAATAAGTTGGATATTATTATTGAAAAGCTTGAGAACTATAATAAAATTAGGCAAGCAAAATGCCAAGAAACCTATGATGATATAATTTCTTATTTGAAAAAAAATAAAAAAGAGGCAAACGAACCGGCAATTATTTTAATCAATCAAAACTGGCACATCGGGGTTATAGGAATAACTGCTTCTAAAATCGTTGAGGAATTTAGCAAGCCTTGTTTTCTAATGACAATAGATGAAAATAATTTTGCAAGATGTTCAATAAGGAGCAATGATTCAATTAATGTATACAAAGTAATTAAAGAAAATGAAAATTTATTTACAGGCTTTGGAGGACATAGGCTTGCCGGTGGTTTTAGTTTTGATTTAAATAAGATTTCGTTTGAAGAAGTAAAAAATTCTCTTTTAAAAACTATTAAAAGAGAAACGGAAGAAACTATAAATACAGGGACTTTATATGCTGATATTGAACTTTCGGTTGATGATGTAGAGTTAAATATTTTTGATTCTATAAAAAAAATGGAACCTTTTGGAGAAGGTAATGAAGAACCTTTATTTGCAATGTTTGATGTTGTTTTAAAGGAACAAAAACTTATAGGTAAAGATGAAAATCATTTAAGTTTTACTGTTGAAAAGGATGGTAGGAAATTTAGATGTTTAAAGTGGAAAGAGAGTTTACTTGAAATTCCAAACGAAAGTAAGTGTGATATAGCTTTTTACCCGCGTTTGAATAATTTTGGCGGGGAAGTTAGTATTCAATTTGAAATTTGTGATGTTTTTTATGAAGGTTTCAATAAAGCTAAAAAAAATTTTAAAATATTTGATCATAGGAAAAAAGTTGGTATTTTAGATTCAGTTTTGGAGTACGTTAAAAAAGATACACAAGATATTGGAGTATGGGCGAAGACCCCCGAGATAAAAGAAAAACTAATTTCAATAAAAGAAAAATTTATAGAAAATTTTTCCTGTCATAAAGGACTGATGTTTTTTGATTATCCTGCTTCTAAAGAAGAGCTTTTTGAAATTATTTCTAATGTTAAGCCTGAGAAAATTCATTTTATGAATTTAATGATTGATGAAAATCTTGAAAATTATATTAGAAAATTAAACGGAATGATAAAGTATTGTGCAAATAAGTTGTCCGGTAAAATAGAAATTTTAAAATTATCTCAAGCACTATCTCTCAGTGAAAATTTTGTACAAATTTCACTCGAGATATTGGAAGATATTGGTTCAATAAGAATTTTAGATGTCGATAAGATTGAATATATAAAATCTTTTGATTATGAAAAGTTTAAGCAAAATTCCTTGTTTGAATTGTTAAAAGATGAATTTATTACTGTAATTGAATTTAAAAAGTCTCTTTTGACATCTGAAATAAGTGAAATTGAAGAATTGATAGTTAAAAATTGAAGTATTTGATGTAAAATTTTGTAATAATTAGGCGGATAAGTAATTATATGTTATAAATATAATATATATAAGGAGTTGTGCTTAAAATGCCCGAAGAAATCCAAGAAAAAACAACAGATTTTAGAAACATTCTAAAGGTTGCAAATGTTGAAGTAACATTGTGCGCTGAGTTGGGAAAAGCAAAACTTCCTTTAAAAGACATAATTGAGTATGATAAAGGGTCAATTATAACTCTTGATAAAGTTGAAGATGAAGCAATTAATATTTATGTTAATGATATTTTAATTGCTAAAGGAAAAATTGTAGCAATAGAAGATTCTTATGGAATAAAAATAGTTGAAATAATTGAAAATAAAGAGTTAAAAGCACAATAAAATGATAAATATTTTAAGATACGAAAAGAATATGGAAAAAGATGGAATAACCAAGGAAGCTCAAGAAAAATTATTTAATTCAAGAGTTTTGGTTATGGGCGCGGGAGGTCTCGGCTCCGGTGTTATTATGAATCTTGCTGCACTTGGCGTTGGACAGATAAAAATAATCGATGGTGATATAGTCGAGGAAAATAATTTAAATAGACAAATTATTCACAAATACAAAAATATTGGTAGAGCAAAGGTAATTTCTGCAAAAGATTGGGTACAGGATTTTAATCCTGATATTAAAGTAGAGCTAGATAAGATTAAAATAAACGAGTTAAATTATTTTAATATTATCCAAGGATACGATATTATTGTTGATTGCTTTGATTCATACGAAGCAAAATATATGCTAAATGAGATTGTAGTAAGACATAAAAAAGTTTTAGTTCATGGTGCCATACAAGGTTTTAGAGGTCAGGTTACAACAATAGTCCCTCTAAAAACAGGTTGCCTTTCTTGTGTGATGCAAAAACCGAAAAATTTTGAACAAGAAAATTATGCTTCGATTTCTCCTGTTGTAAATACTATATCTTCCTTGCAAGCACTTGAAGTTATGAAGGTTATAACAGGTGAGGGTGAGCCTCTTTTAAACAAGATTATGATATTTGACGGATTAAAATCAGAATTTAAGATTTTAAATTATGCAAAAAATATTGCTTGTGAAACATGTAGTGTAAGTGAGATTTAATATGGAAGAAATGAAATCAAAATATGTAAGGATTTTAATAGGTTTTATTATATTAATGGTAATATCTACATTTACTATAAAAAATCATGTTAAAAATGTATCCAATGTTAAACAAACACAAGAGGTTTTGCAAGCTATTGATGCTGCATCTAATAATGTGGCTGAAACTTCTTCTAATACTTCTGAAATACAACAAGTTAGAATTGCTCAAGAGCCTTCTCAGGAAACGCCAGATGATGCAAATGCGTCTGATGATATGACCCAAGGTCAAAATAATGAATTTGAAAAAGAAGGCTTAAGAAAAATGGGCGAAGGCAATTTAGATGATGCCATTATGTATTTAGAAAAAGCTTTTGATAAAGGCGATATCGAGGCTAAAAAAAGTGCTGCTAATTATCTTGTTCAATGTTACGAACAAAAAGGTGAAATCGCTGGTATAATAAATGTTTATGATAGATTGTTGCAAAATGTTGAAAATGATGTTGAAAGAATGGAAATAAATAACAAGCTTGCTGGTTATTTTTTGCAAATGGGAAACAAAGAACAAGCTTTGAGTTATTATGAAGATAATTATAACCTTAATCCAACATCTGAAAATTTCACAATAGTTGCTGATATATTACTTGAAGCTAACAATAAGGATAAATTGTCTGATTATATAAGAGATTATATGTCAAGATATCCTGATGATCAGACGACTTTAAGTAAATATTTGGAATGGATTAATTCGCAAAATAATCAAGAATGATTTTTTCAATATATTCACAGGCATGCCCATCTCCATAAGGGTTGATTGCTTTTGCCATTTTTTCGTATTCATCTTTATTATTTAAAAGTTCTTGAATAGTGTTTACTATTTTTTCTTTATTTGTTCCAACCAGTTTTACTCCGCCGTATTCAATGGCTTCCGGACGTTCTGTTTCTTCTCTTAAAACAAGTACGGGTTTGCCAAGAGCCGGTGCTTCTTCTTGTACTCCACCTGAATCTGTTAAGATTATGTGTGATTTTTTCATTAAGGTGCAAAATGGCGCATAATCCAATGGTTCAATTAATTTAACTCTTTCTATATTTTCAAGTATTGGAATAACTGTATTTCTGACATTTGGATTTAAGTGCATCGGGTAGACTATTTCTATGTCTTTGTTTTTTTCAATTAATTCTTTTATTGCTAAACAAATGTTTTTAAGGGGTTCTCCAAAATTTTCTCGCCTGTGAGAAGTTACAAGAATGGTTTTTAGGTTGTTATTTAATCCTATAAAATCAAGATTTGAAGGTTTGTTATTAACAACATATAAAAGAGCATCAATAACAGTATTGCCCGTTTTAAATACTCCTTTTTTAATGTTAGAGTTGTATAAATTTTGAGCTGATTTATCTGTTGGACAGAACATTAAATCTGAAATTGAATCAACTATAACTCTGTTTATTTCTTCCGGAAAGGGGTAATTTTTATCAAATGTCCTTAATCCGGCTTCTACGTGAGCGATTTTTGTTTTTGAATAGAAGGCACTGAGCGCACTAATTCCTGCTGTTGTGGTATCTCCGTGTACAAGTACAAGGTCAAAATTTTCTTTTTCAAATATATCCTTTGTTTTTAGAAGTATTTCAGAAGAAAGCTCCCATAGATTTTGGTTTGGTTTCATAAGATTTAAATCAAAATCAGGTACAACACCAAAGAGTTTAACTACGCTATCGAGCATTTGCCTGTGCTGTGCCGTTAGTATTGTATAAACTTCAAAAGAATTGTTTTCTTTTAGTTTTTTAACTAAAGGACACATTTTAATTGCTTCAGGTCGTGTTCCAAAAATGAGTGCTATTTTAATTTTTTTATTCATAACGCTTTAATTTTACATAAAGAGGTATTTTTAATCAATCTATTTTATATTAAATCTTGAGTAGAAAAATTCAATTAATGATCTAATGTTTTCAGTCCCTCTTACGTGGGTAATTAATGGGTTTTTTCCGTATATAAAATCATGATAACTTATTTGGTAATTGTCTTGAGTTGCAAGATCAACCCAAAGATTTTCATGAAATTTTGTTTGTTCAAAATTTGGTATATTTTCTTTATAATATGGGACTTTATTCGCTAAAACGTCAACAAAATTTTTTCTGCCGTTGTATTTTAGATAATTTTCCCTTGGGCAATAGTTGTCTTGATTATTGATTACTTTGTGTATGGTATCTGCCAAGCTTTCTGGACTAAATTCTGCTAATTCACCCGAATTACCAAAGAAAATCGGATGATTTCCTCTTGCATATTTATTGTGGTCTTTAAAAACTACAATAGGTGTATTGCAGCTCATAGATTCATTTAAAGATCTGTTTTTGCCTTCTATCAAAGAAGTAAGAACGCAACATTTGGCTCTGCTATAATATTTTGCAAGATCTTTGTGTTCCACAAAGGGAATCATATTTAGGTATTTTTCACTTTTTAAAATTTCTTTGATTTGATTGATTTGAGTTCTATAATCTTGTCTGATGTCTGAAAAATCCTTGGTTTTTGTTTTAATACCCATTATCCAAACCGTATTCAAGATTTTTTTGTATTTTTTTTCATATTCAAGAAGTGCTTTAGCTAATATTGGTATATTTTTTACTTTTGCCGGTGTTGATACGCATAGTACATCAATGGTTTTGGGAGTATTAAATGTTGGTGCCATAATGTATTCATTTGTGTAATCTGCGTCTTGCAATGGTAAAAAAATTATGTCTTTTTTGTTTTGGTATTTGTTTTTATGGTAATTTTCACGTTCTTTATTTTCATAGCATGAAAAGTATATATCCGCTTTATCGCACCAAGAATAACTTGACCACATTGTGTATGCACCTGCAAAAAATATTTTTTTAATATCAGGAAAGAGTTTTAATAGATATTCGCAACCTTGTGTGAAAAAAACTCCTTTTGTTGTTTTGTTTTTATATTTTAGAGGGGGAATAGGTATAATGAAATCAATTTCTTTGTGTAAATTGGTTTCATCTTCCATAAATTCACCCGTATAGGCATCTATATCATCCCAAATTTCTTGTATGGGTTTATCAATATTTGGGTTTAAAAAATATTCTCTTGGGTATTTGCCTTTCATATTTTTATAATATCAGATTTTTTGATATTGTTTATTTTTTTCCTATAAATTAATCCTTTTGCTTTACTTTTGCCTTTATTGTATAATATACCTATAAGACTAGTTGAGAAGGAGTTTATTTTGTCCCAAACTAACCTATTTGATGAAGGAAAAGTTGTTCCCGTTAATATTCGTGAAGAAATGAAGCGTTGTTATATTGATTATGCAATGAGCGTAATTGTTGGACGTGCATTACCTGATGTTCGTGATGGTTTAAAACCTGTTCATAGGCGAATTTTGTTTGCTATGAATGAATTGGGTATGACACCGGATAAACCTTTTAAAAAGTGCGCTCGTATAGTTGGTGAAGTTTTGGGTAAATATCATCCGCATGGTGATAGTTCCGTGTATGAAGCTCTTGTTCGTATGGCGCAAGATTTTTCGACAAGATATTTGACAGTAGACGGGCATGGAAACTTTGGTTCGGTTGATGGTGATGGCGCTGCTGCAATGCGTTATACAGAAGCAAGGATGCACAAAATTACAACAGCTATGCTTGCTGATATTGATTGTGAAACAGTTAATTTTGTTCCGAATTTTGACGGTTCACTGGAAGAGCCTTCGGTTTTACCTACAAGATTGCCTATGCTTTTATTAAACGGAACATCAGGTATTGCTGTTGGTATGGCTACAAATATTCCTCCTCATAATCTTGATGAAGTTGTAGATGGAACGATAGCTTTGATTGATAATCCTAATATTACAACAGAAGGTTTGATGCAATATATTAAAGGACCGGATTTTCCTACTGCTGCAACTATTGTTGGAACATCTGAAATTAAAAAAGCATATGAAACAGGCAGGGGTTCAATTAAAATGCGTGCCGTTTCTTCAATAGAAGAACTTCAAGGTGGTGGCGGACGCCAAGGAAGAAGTGCTATTGTGGTTACAGAAATCCCATATCAGGTTAATAAAGCAGAATTAATAAGAAAAATAGCCGAACTTGTTAAGGATGACAAAATTAAAGGAATTTCTGATCTTCGTGATGAATCAGATAGAGATGGCATGAGAATTGTTATCGAATTGAAACGAGATGCCAAACCTGATGTTGTTCGAAACAATTTATATAAACAAACAGCTTTATCAACAAGTTTTGGTTTTAATATGGTAGCTTTAGTTGGTCAGCAACCAAGATTGTTGAACCTTTATGAAGTTTTATCAGAATTTGTTGAACACAGAGTTGATGTAATCACAAGAAGAACTATGTTTTTCTTGAAAAAGGCACGTACAAGAGCTCATATTTTGGAAGGTTTAATGATTGCTCTGAACTCTTTGGACGAAGTGATTGAGCTAATTAAAAAATCTCCAAATACTGAAGCTGCAAGAAATGGTCTAATTAATCGTTTTGGTCTTGATGTTGAACAAGCGAATGCAATTTTGGAAATGCAATTAAGACGTTTGACAGGATTAGAACAAGATAAAATTAGAGCTGAACATGCGGAACTTTTAAAGAAAATTCAAGAATATGAAGAACTTTTGTCTTCAAGAGATAAAATTTTATCTTTGATTAAAACAGAGTTATTAGAAGATAAAGAAAAATATGGGGATGAAAGAAAAACACAAATTGTTCCCGAAGAAGGTGAAGTTACTGTTGAAGATTTGACGCCAAATACTCAAATGGCAGTATTTATAACTCGTCAAGGATATATAAAAAGAATTTCGCTCGATACTTTTGTTCGTCAAAATCGTGCTACAAGAGGAAAAGGTGGCATGAAAACTAAAGAAGATGATGACGTAGCACATTTCTTTACCGCTATGATGCATGATAAAGTTCTATTCTTCTCATCAAAAGGACTTGTTTATTCATTATCTGTATATGATTTCCCTGAAGGTTCAAGACAATCAAAAGGACTACCTATTATAAATGTTCTTCCGATTGAGCAGGATGAAACAATTACTGCAATAGTTCCTGTTAGTGAATTTAAAGAAGATTTGAATTTAATTATGCTAACCAAGAAAGGCTATATAAAGAGAATTTCTTTGGATAATTTCAAATCTATTAGAAGAAATGGCTTAATTGCAATAGGTTTGGAAGAAAACGATACGTTAAATTGGGTTAAATTGGCTCATGGTAATGATGAAATTATAATTGGTACATCTTGCGGTATGGCAATTCGTTTCCCGATTGAAGATTTGAGACCTTTGGGACGTTCTGCTCGTGGTGTAAACTCTATGAAATTGCGCACATCTGATGAGATAATTGGTTGTGATGTAGTTCCAAGAAATTACGATGCTGATTTATTGGTTATAACATCTGATGGCTTTGGAAAACGTTCAAAAATCTCTGAATTCAGAACTCAAAATAGAGGTGGAATAGGGCTGATTGCAACTAAGTTTAAATCTTCTGCTTCAAGATTAGTTGATTTATCAATAGTAAAAGAAACTGATGAAATTATGGTGGTAACTGCAAATGGAGTTGTTACTCGTGTAAGTGCGTCAGATATTTCAAGACAGGGAAGACCTGCAACAGGAGTAAGGGTGCAAACATTGGATGGAAATGACTATGTTGTTTCTGTTAATAAAATAGTTGACCCTGATGAAGATGAATCAAATGATAAAGAGGCTTTAGTAAAAGCAGCAAAAGAAGAAATTGATTCAGGTATTGAACAGGGAAATATTTTTGAAAGCTCAATCGAAAAAAATGAAGAATAATTTAAAGGGTAGAAAATCTACCCTTTAAATTTTACTATTTAATAATTCATCAACTTTTGTTTTTATAAATTGGTGTATTTCTTCCTTTGATTTTGTTCCGTCTATTTCTATAAAATTATATTCTTTTTCAAGTTTCTTATATTCATCCAAACATCTTTTTTGATAAATTTCAAAACTATTATAAATATCCGTAGAAAGACCAATATCTCGTCCGGATTCAAAATAATCAAGAGCTCCGTTTTTTGCAATTAATCTTTTAATAAGAGTTTGTGGAGGAACATTTAAGTAGAATACTAAATCCGGTATAGGTGCAAAACTATAAAGGTTTTTGACCCATTTTATATCATGCCCTCTTACTGAGTCTCTGACATATGCTGTATAGATATATCTATCCATAAGGACAACGAAACCTGCTTTTAGTGCCGGAATAATCTCATTTTCAAGTCTGTCAGTATAATCTGCTGCATATAAAAGTGAAAATGTTGTTGTGTTTAGAAGATTTTTCTCTTTTGCTTCGTTAATTATTCCGGAAATAAGCCTTGAAGTTTTCCATTCAGAAACTGTGCAACCAAAACACTTGTCTTTAACATAATTGGAGAGCATATTGACTTGGGTTGATTTGCCTGAGCCGTCTGTTCCTTCAATTACTATTAAGAGTCCGTCATAACCGTGTGAATTTTTATTGTTCATAAATATCCTTTAAAGTAATTTTGTTTTCTTTTAAGAGTTCAAGAACTTTTTGACGTATAAATTTTTGTTTTTCATGAATGCTTGCCATAGCATCTATTTTTATTAATCCAAATTCATCAATCATACTTTTATATTGTTCTACAATTCTGTTTTGGAACAAAACATAGCTTTTGTATGGATTGTTTGATAATTTCATATCCATGCCTGCTTCATAGAATTTTGGTTGTCGGTTAGAGCAAATTCTATCTAAACTGTCTTTTGGAGAAACATCAAAATAAAATGTCATATCCGGTTTTATTGCAAAGTCGTACATATTTCTGACCCATTTTGGGTCAACTTCTCTTGCAACATCTCTTGCAAAAGCTGTGTAAACGTATCTATCGGCTAAAACAATAAATCCAGCTTTTAATGCCGGTTTTATAGTTCTTTCTAATCTGTCGGCAAAGTCAACAGCATGCAAAAGAGAGAAAGTTCTTCCTGAAAGCAAGTTTTTCTTTTTTGCTTTTTTTGTTGTGTTTGAAATAAGCTCGGATGAATTCCATTGAGTTAAAATTACATCGGCTCCTTTGGATTTAAGCCAACTATATAGTAATTCAATTTGAGTCGATTTGCCTGAACCGTCTATTCCCTCTACGCAAATTAGCACGCCCGAGTAGGTATGTTTTTTTGAAAATCTTAACATTTCTTACCTTGTTTTTTTAATTGTTCGATACTAATATTAATAATAGATTAGATTATAAAAAATGTAAATCTAAATTAAGTATAAATATGCTTTTGACAGAGGAATTTAAATGTTTTCAGGTTTAGTTAAAAAATCTTTTGATGCGGTAAATGAGAATTCTGCAATTACTTTATTTTTTGTATTATTTTTAATTGTAGTTAATTTTTTCTTACCATATATATTTTCGGCAAAATCTTTTATCACGACATCTGTGTTAATGATTTGTTTATTTTTATTTACAGCGGTATTTATTGCAGGTTGGATAAGTGTTTTAAAAGAATCAATTGAAAAAGAAAAAATTAAAGAAAAAAATTATTCTGCAATATTTTTTGATGGTGCAGGAAAAAACTTTATACCTGTTGTAATGAGTTTATTTATTTATGTATTTTTGCTTGCGATTATTCTTTTTTTAGCTGGGAAATTTGCTCAATATTTTTTTGGGAGTTTGGATTTTTTATTTAAGGATATTTTAAATTTAGCTTCTGAACAAAATGCTTTTATGGACTATATTAAAACTCTTTCTGTTGAACAGCTTTATGTGATATATGGTTGGCAATTAAGCTTTATGCTTGCTATTGCTGTGTTTAATTTTTTCTTTTTGTTTATGGGACCGGCAATAGCTAAAGAAAATAAAGTAAATATGTTTTTAAAGGCATTTGTTGCCTTTAAAGATTCTGTGTTTTTTACGTTCAAGAAATTTTTACCCGTGGTTGGAATTTATTTTTTGATTTGTTTTATTTCAGGATTTTTAAATATTTTAAGAGCAATTACAGCATCTAACATTATTTTTGCAATTTTGTTTTTATTTATTTATATATATTTTGCAGCATATTCTATTATGTTAATATTTAATTATTATGAAAAAAATTGTTGTAATAACGGGTCCGACCGCATCGGGGAAGACGAAACTTGCGATAAACCTTGCCAAGATAATTGATGCTGAAATTATTTGTGCTGATTCAAGAATAGTTTATAAAAATTTAGATATCGTGTCAGCAAAACCGACAAAAGTCGAAATGAATAATATTGAGCATCATTTGATTGATATACTTGAGCCTGATATTGAGTTTAGTGCCGGTGATTTTGTAAATTATGCCAAAAGAGCAATTTATGATATACAAAACAAAGGTAAAAACGTTATTATTTGCGGTGGTACTTGGTTTTATATAAAAAATTTGCTGGGAGATAAATTGCTTTTAGATTGCCCCTCAAATAAAGAATTAAGAGAGGAATTGTCAAAGTTTGATAGTAGTGTTCTTTGGGAAAAGTTAAACTTAATCGATAAAGACAGGGCAAAAAAAATTCATCCTAATAATAAAGATAAAATAATTAGAGCAATAGAAATGTGCGAAAGTTTGAAAATGCCAGTTAGTAAGTGCGAAAGAAAAGAAAATGAAAAATTTGATGCAGTTTGGTTTATGCCGGAATTTGAAAGAGATGATTTATACAAAAGAATAAATAAAAGAGTTGATATTATGCTTGAGCTCGGTTTGTATGAAGAGTGGAGTGCTAATAAAGAAAAATATCCTAATTCAAAAATCTTAGAAAATACTATCGGATATAAAGAGTTTTATGATTTTGAAAAAAATGTTTATTCAACTTTTTTAGAAGCAGTTGATAAAATCAAGCAACATACAAGGAATTTTGCTAAAAGGCAATTAACTTATTTTAGAAGCAATAAAGATATAAAATTGATAAAAAATTGTGACGATATTATAAAGGTAATAAAATGAAAAAGATTTTATATTTGTTTGTTGTTATGTTGTTAAGTCAGGTATTTGCACAAGACATTGTTAAAGCCGGAGTAAAATACAATGAAGTAAGTGCGAAAATAGAGGCTTTTAAGGATATTGAGTTAAAGATAGAAAAAGACTTTTATAGAGATTATTTAAAAGATAAAGATTACAGAGAAAACATTGAATTGATTGAAAAACATATACATTTGGTTGAAGGAATTAGAACTATTTGTCCATTTTATTTAAGAAAATCATTATTATCATATGCTATTGTGTATTTAAATGAACCCAATAAAGTGTATTATTATAACATTTTGGGCAATCTTATTAAATTTGACATAATAGAGAAAAATTCTTATCCAAGAAGGACATTTGGTTATTCGAGGTATGGGAATTTGATTAATGTAGCTTTTGAAGCAGATAAGGATGAACAATTTATTTATGATAAAAATGGTAAATTGATAGCTCATTGGTTAGGTGAGAAAATGATTGATGAAAAATCTAAATTTTTTAAAATTACAAGAATGGTGGATAATTAATTTAAATTGCAAAAAAAATTCTTTTTGAGTATTATATAAGTACTCACTCAAAACCTCGCAAGATACGTTAGTAATTTTGTGAAAGGAAAAGAAAGATGGCAAATATTAAATCTGCAAAAAAAAGAGTACTTGTTGCTCAAAGAAACACTGAAAGAAATACTGCTTTTAAAACAAGCATTAAAACTGCTGTTAAAAAAGCGTTAGCAGTTGCGAATTCTGAAGATAAAACAGAATTAAACGCAGCTTTATCTAAAGTGTATCAACTTTGCGATAAAGCAGTAAGCAAAGGCATTTTGCACAAAAATACTGCTGCCAGAAAAAAATCAAGATTAACTAAAGCTATCAATAAATTAACTTCAAAATAAGATAGACAAGTTAAATTGAGAAATTATAATTAAAAGCTCGGAAGTCATTACCCCGAGCTTTTAATTATATGTTTTAATTTTTATGCTACTTTTTCTTCTTCATTTTTGAATAATTTGCATACGTTGTATTTTTTGCAATATTCGATTAAATCTTTTTTAATTTCGGGACAAAGTACGTATAAAGCTATAATATTTGGTACACACATAGCTATCATCATTGCATCAGTTATTTCTATGACTGATTTAACGTTCATAACTGAACCTATGACTATAAATACGCAATAAATAAGATTAAAAGCTAATGCTCTTTTTTTGCCTTCGCCAAACAAAAATGTCCATGCTTTTTGACCGTAATATGCCCATGAAATTAATGTTGAAAGTGCAAACATAATTGCAATTAGAGATAATATAATTGGGAAAAATGGAATTACTGACTGAAAAGCATTTGATGCAAGTTCAATACCTGATATTTCCTTTGCTGCATGGGTGCAAGCACCTGAAAATATAATTGCAAATGAAGTAAATAAACATAAAACTCCTGTTAAAAAAGTTTCAAGCAAGGCGACAAAACCTTGTGAAACAGGTTCTTTAGTTTGTGCTGTTGCATATACAATTGCGGCAGCACCTGTTCCAGCTTCATTTGATTGAACTGAGCGTCTTAGACCTATTATTATTGTTCCGAATACTCCCCCTGCAACAGCAGTTGGATGAAAAGCTTCTCTTAAAATTAAAGCAAGTGCGCTCGGAATATTTAAAATATTTGCAAAAATAACAATTAATCCTGAAACTATATACATTATACACATTGTTGGAACAAGAATTGTTGTTATTTTTGCTATACTTTTAATGCCACCAACAGTTACCATACCAACAAGTATTGCTATAATTAGTCCGAAAATCCAACCTGAGCCGTGCATAAAGCTTTCTGTTCCACCTGTAATAAATAAGAATTGGTGTGTAGATTGGTTAATTTGAATCATATTTCCGCCAGTAATTCCGCCACCTATACAAAGAATAGCAAATAATACGGATAAAGGTTGTCCAAGCCAACGCATTTTGTGGCGAGTTAAGCCGTGTGCTATATAGTGCATTGGACCACCTGAAACAGAGCCATCTTCATTAAATCTTCTATATTTAACTGCAAGGGTTGCTTCTACAAATTTAATTGACATGCCTAAAATTGCTCCTGCAAAAATCCAAAAAGCAGCTCCAGGACCACCTATTGAAATTGAAATTGCAACACCTGCAATACTTCCTATCCCTATTGTTCCGGATAAAGCTGTTGCTAATGCTTGAAATGATGAAACTTCACCGCATCCGTTTTCGCTTTTTTCTGCAGGTTTTGAGACTGTTTCAAGAGCATGTTTAAATCCCCAAATTGCTATTCCTTTGAAATAAATAGTAAAAAATATACCTGCAAATAATATCCAAAATATTATAATTGGCACTTGTTGACCAAATAAATTAATTTTGTAGAAAATAATATCGGCGATAAAATCAGAAATGGGTGCGATGTTTTTGTCCATAAATTCATCAACATTCATAGCATTTGCATTTGCCATGGTAAGGATTGTTGTTAAAACTAAAGCCGATAATTTCCTCATAATTAATAAACCCTTTCTATTTTAATATGGGGCAGGTTTTATATTATCAGGAATATATAAAAATTACTATTTTAAAAGGCAACATTTTAACATTTTGTAAATTAGTGAACAAAATAAAGCTTTTTATATTATCCTATTTATATGAAATTGATGTATAAAATTTGTTTATTAATCTTGCTTTTTGGAGTTTCTTGTTTTTGTACTTTTGCTTCTGAAGTTAAGTTTATTTTTATAACAGATATAGGGTTGGAAAAAAATAACGCTTATAAACTTCAAGAAACAATTAAAGAAATGAACAGCTATAAGGATGTTGATTTTATTGTTTTTGGCGGAAACAATCTTCAAAAAGCGAATATTGAAAATTTGAATTTTTTTACTCATCTTTTAAGAAAAATTAATAAAAAAACAGTTGTTCTTATGGGAAATTCTGATGTTTTATCCAGTTCAGGAATCAACAAAGACTATTATTTAAAGAGAGTAAAAAGAGCTCTTTGGTGGCGGCACAGTGATAAACCTAATTATACTTTTAAAGTAAACGGTAATTTGTTTGTTGTAATGGATGGTTCAAAACAATATTTCCAATCGTCAAATGGCTATTATCCCAGAAGTGAGTTATTGTGGCTTGAAAAAACTCTTGAAAAAAATAAGAAAAAAGATGTAATCATATTGCAGCATTTTCCTTTGTTGGAGACTAAGTCCAAGTGGATGGAAACATCTAAAATGGAAGATTATAACGAGATTTTAGAAAAATATAAGAATGTTAAAGTGATTGTATCCGGACACTATGATGATAATTTAGAAATAACGAAAGATGATATTTATCACATTTTGACTGAAAATTATTCTAATGTTGGTGCTTATAAGATTATAGAAATAGATTTTAAAAATGATTTTATAGGTACATATCTTGTAAAATAAAAGATATTAAATTTATATAAAAAAAATGCCATTTTTTAAATTTTTCATATAATATTTAATTTATATTTAAAACCTTGTTTTAAAAAGTAGTAAATAGGTATTTTAGGAGGAAACATGACAGACAGCCAAGCAAAAAAAGCAAAAATTGTTAAATTGTGCGAAGAGAACAATGTTGGTTTTATTAGATTGCAATTCTGCGATATTAACGGAACAATTAAAAATTTATCATTACCTATAAGCCAGTTAAATAAGGTCTTAAATAATGAAATTATGTTAGATGGTTCGTCAATTAAGGGTTTTCGTAGCATAGAAACGTCAGATATGTACTTTTTCCCTGATTTAGATACATTTACAATTCTTCCTTGGTGCGAAAGAGACGGAGAAAATGTTGCAAGAATTATTTGCGATATTCATAATGCTGACGGAACCCCATTTGAAGGTTGCCCAAGATGCAATTTAAAAAGAATGATAGCTCGTGCTGAAAAATTAGGATATAAGATGAATGTTGGACCTGAAGCTGAATTTTTCATCTTTGAGCTTGATAAAAATGGCGAAGCTACTACAAAACCGCACGATAAGGGTGGGTATTATGATGCTGCCCCGACTGATATGGCAGAAGACATAAGACGTGATATAGTTGGTAGCTTAGAAGCTATGGATTTTGAAATTGAAGCTTCTCACCACGAAGTTGCTGATGGTCAACATGAAATAGATTTTAAATATGCAGATGCCTTGACTACTGCGGATAACATAATAACTTTTAAATATGTTGTTAAGAGTATAGCAACTGAATACGGTGTTCATGCTACTTTTATGCCAAAACCGATATATGGTATAAATGGTTCAGGCATGCACTGTAATTTATCTTTATTTAAAGATGGCAAAAATGTTTTTTATGCTCCTGAAAATGATTATCAGTTATCAAAAGAAGCTCTTTATTCAATAGGAGGTGTTTTAAAACATGTTAAGGCTTTTACTGCTATAACTAACCCTATTGTAAACAGTTATAAAAGACTTGTTCCGGGATATGAAGCACCTGTTTATCTTGCTTGGAGTTTAGCAAATAGATCGGCATTAATAAGAGTTCCTGCAAAGCGAGGTGTGGCAACAAGAATTGAACTTCGTTCCCCAGATCCTTCTTGTAATCCATATTTGGCACTTGCTTCAATATTGGGAGCTATTTTAGATGGTGTAGAAAATAAAATTGAACCACCTCAACCCGTTGAAGAAAATATTTATGAAATGACTCCTAAGGAATTAAAAAACGCAAACATCGATTCTTTACCTGGAACATTATATGAGGCTATTGAACTTTTGAAACAAGATGAGGTTGTAAAAGATTCATTAGGTGAACACATTTATCATGAATTTAGATTGGCAAAAGGTATTGAGTGGGATAGATATAGAACTTATGTAACTCAGTGGGAATTAGATTCATATTTAAATGCGTATTAAAAAAGCCCCAATATGGGGCTTTTAAATTATATTATATTCTTTACCTTTTTTTATTATTATTTCACTTGCACAATCAAGGTCTTGATAACTCAAATCTTTCATAACACAAAGCCTTAGTCTGCATTCTTTTCTTCTAACTGCCGGATAAGTTACTATATTTACATAAACACCTTGTGTTCTTAGCTCTTGGTATAATTTAAAAAGTTTTCCTTCATCATATATCATTACAGGAATTATGGCACTTTGTGAATTTCCTGTGTTAAACCCTGCTTTTGAAAGCTTTTCTTTTAAATATGCTGTTTTTTGTATTAGTTCTTTTCTTCCTGCTTCATCTTTTTCAAAAAGATTAAAAACTTCAATTAATCCGCCTGCAACAGGGGCGCTCATGGCAGTCGAGAAGAAATATGTTCTTGCATATAGCCTTAAGTATTGTATGATTTCTTTTTTGGCTGCACAATAACCGCCAAGTCCCCCAGGGGCTTTAGATAGCATACCTACATTAAGATCTATTTTATTTTGAACATTATAAAATTCGCTTGAGCCTCTTCCTGTTTTTCCAACAATTCCTACTCCGTGTGCATCATCCACCATGATTTTACAATTGTATTTTTGTGCTAATTCAACTATTTCATCTAAAGGTGCAATGTCTCCATCCATTGAAAATACGCCATCTGTTATAATTAGTCTTCCTGTAATATTGTTAGGTATTTTGCTTAGTATTTTTTCTAAATATTTCATATTTCTATGGGGGTAAATTTTAATTTGCGCACCTGAAAGTTGACATCCGTCAAAAATTGAAGCATGGTTTGCACTGTCATTTATTATAATATCTTCATTGTTGCAAAGAGCTGATATTACACCAACATTTGTGCCATAACCGGAAGGAAATACAATAGCATCTTCAGCATTATAGAATTTTGCAATTTTTTCTTCTAATGTTCTGTGTAAGTCGGAAATACCTGCATAATTTGAAACGGCACCCATGCCCATTCCAAATCTCTCAAGAGCTTCTTTTGAAGCTTTTAGAACCTTGGGGTGGTTTTGTATATTAAGATAAGAGTTAGAACCAAGCATAATGACATCGTGCTTGTGGCCGTTTTTTTCTCTTAGCTTAACTTTTGCAGAAAGTTTGTTTAAGCTAACCATTCCAAGTGCTTCGTTTCCCGTTAATATACCGCTTTTTAATACATCATCAACTCTTTTTGTTTTTGCAAATAAATCTTCGTTTTCTAAAGTATGAACAAAATTTTCAAATTTTATGTTTCTTGTTTGTGTTTCCAATGTAGACAATTTAACCTCGCTTTTTAATAAATTATTTAAAAAATAATAATTTTTGTTATTGCAAAAAAGTATAATATCAACTTGGTATTTTTTTATTGTATAATCAGGTATCAGGAGCAATTATGAAACAAGAAAAATTTGAAAATTTATTTAAAACCGTTTGTCGTTCTTTGGATTCTAAAACAGCAAAAAAATTGATACCTTTAATTGATTTTGCAAGAAAATTAAAAAATAAGCCTCCTATTCCAATAAAAGAAAAATTAGCAGAGTTTGATTTTTCCTTGATAAATAAGAAAATTATAATGCTCCATGGAGTTTCTGTTGGCGAGGTTGTTTCTTTAGAGAATTTGATTAAAAAAATTAAATCAGATTTTCCTGATTTCGGTATTGTACTAACAACAGGCACTTTAACTGGGCAGGAACTTGCAAAGAAGAAATATTCGACTTTGGTTGATTTTATTACTTATTTTCCCCTGGATATATATGATGCTGTTAATAAGTTTTTGGAAAAAATTAAACCTTCAGTAATTTTGATAGCTGAAACTGAATTGTGGCCTAATTTTGCATTTTGTGCAAAAGAAAAAAATATTCCTTTATATATAATTAATGGACGTATTTCTGATAAATCTTACCCTTCATATTTAAGATTTAAAAAGTTTTTTAAAACAGTTTTGAGTTGTTTTGATGGTGTTTTTTCTCAAAGTGAGCTTGATAATCAAAGATTTATTTCTCTTGGTGTAGAAAATAAAAAAGCTTTTGTTATGAAAAATTTAAAATTTGAAATTGAAAGGAAAAAATGTGATATCTCATTAAATTCAGCTTCTTCAAAAGTTTTTATTGCAGCATCCACACACAAAGGAGAAGACGAAATAGCACTTAAAGCTTTTAAAAAACTAAAAGAGAAAAATAATAATATAAAAATGATTCTTGCGCCTAGACACTTAACCAGGCTTGATGATGTTGTTAAATTAGTAAAAGATACAGGTTTTTCTTTTGGTTTTAGAACAAAAAAAGATGATTTTTTAAATAATGACATTATAATTTTAGATACTTTAGGTGAGTTATCTAAAATATATGAAATTGTTGATGTGGCTTATATTGGTGGTAGTTTTAATAAAACAGGAGGACATAATCCTCTGGAAGCAAC